>CACORJ010000027.1 GCA_902629575.1 uncultured Pelagibacteraceae bacterium | reverse complement strand
ATATGTCTTTTTAAAAAATTTTGACATATATGATACATCCCTCCCATTACCACAACCAAACTCAACGAGTGTTTTTTTGTTATGTTTTTGACTCAATGTAAAAATTGAAAATTGTGAGGGAAAACTTACTTTGTCATTAAACGATCTATTTTTATAGAATTTTTGCCAGTATCTGTTTTTTTTAGTTATCATAATAAATAATTCAAATTTACCAGCTTATTAGTATCTCCATTAATATTTTTTAAATTGTATGACATGAAGTTTTTATAAATCAAAATAAAAGACAGCGAAAATAAACTAATAATTAAAAAGAGTTTTTTTTTGTTTAAATACATGATTTAAGAAATATCCTATAAAGATTAAAACAGCAATTCCCATCAGCCAATTAGTTACTAATATAGTATAAAAAATATCTTTATAATCTCCACCTCTAATATTTATTACATACCACAAACTCAAAAATGGAAGAGCCGTTAACCTCAAAATACTCATATAAAGACTATATAAAGGTTTTTTAACTGCTTGGAAGATTGCTGTAGTTATAAAAAAAACTGGGTAAATTGGTCCTATTAAAGCAGCAACTTTTAAATATATTGCACCATGTTTAATCGCCTCTAAATTATCTGTAAATAATGAGACTAATAATTCTGCACCAAAAAAAATTATTACACCAGCACAAATCATAAAAGCGGAACCAAATAAAAGAGCTTTTTTATATAATTCTCTTAACCTATCATAACTTTTTGCTCCAAAATTTTGACCACCAATAGATAAAACTGCAGTATTTAATCCAATTACAGGAAGTAAAAAAACTTGCTCAATTCTTAAAGCTGCACCATAACCAGCTGTAGCTAGATCACCAAACTGACCAATAAAATAAAGAATATTGAATAATCCAACCCCTATTAACAACATGCTGAACATTACGGGAATTGTCTGATAGACAAGCTCTACTAATAGATTGAACTTTGGAAAAAAACATTGGAGTTTCAAATATTGCTTTAATTCACAACAATAAACTTTATAACCCAAATAGAGTAAACCAATAAACTGAGCTATAACAGTTGCTATAGCCAATCCAGCAATACCAAAAGCTGGTACAATTCCATAACCAAAAATGAATAAAGGATTTAAAAAAATATTCAAAAAAAAACTAAATATTAATACATTCCTATAACTTTTAGTATCTCCTTGAGCATTTAAAGTACCATTCAAAGATATTTGTATTAAAACTATTATTGTTCCGTAAAAAATAATATCTAAATATTTTCTTGATAGAATTATACCTTCTTGATCCGATCCCATTATGGAAAGTAAAAAGTCTGATACGTTTAATCCAAAAAAGATAACTAAAATCGATAAAAAAATTGCAAATATTATTGACTGTGCAACAAACATTGAGGCTTTTTTTTTATTATTTGCACCTATATTATTACCAATTAAAGTATTAGTTCCAGCTGTCAATCCAACACCAACAGCAATAATCGTAAAATAAATAGGAAAAGATTTTGCAATAGCTGCTATTGCTTCAGCTGATATTTTGCCCGCAAACCATGTATCAACTAGATTATAAAAAGTTTGAAACAATGAACCAACACTCGCAGGAATAGTTACTTTTCTAAGTAAAAACCAGATTGGATCCTTAGTAAGTTTAAGTGTTTGTGACAAATGAATCCTTAGTTGTATTCTTTTTGAAAATTATATTTATTACCTGATAGCTTCGCTTTATATATCTGACTTTGTCTCATTCTGAAACGAGATTTTTGATTATTAGTGAGTTTATTAAAACAATTTGGGCAAGTTACTCCCTCCTCATATCTTTTTGATTTTTTATCTTTAACTGAAATCGGCTGTCTACATCCACCACAAATAGAATATGTTCCCTGTACTAATCCATGTTTTAAACTCACTCTATTATCGAATACAAAACATTCTCCTTTCCATAAACTATTTTTTTGTTTAATTTTCTTTAAATAATTAATAATTCCACCTTTTAGTTGATAAAC
Organism: uncultured Pelagibacteraceae bacterium; assembly: GCA_902629575.1. Lineage (GTDB taxonomy): Bacteria > Pseudomonadota > Alphaproteobacteria > Pelagibacterales > Pelagibacteraceae > Pelagibacter. The sequence continues at coordinate 88 of CACORJ010000027.1, read as the reverse complement.
ATTTTTGAAACCCTTTTTTTCTAAATATACAGAGGCTTTTTCACATCTAATTCCACCAGTGCAAAACATTGCTATTGGCTGATCTTTT
>CACORJ010000026.1 GCA_902629575.1 uncultured Pelagibacteraceae bacterium | reverse complement strand
TTACAGGATAATTTAAATTATCAAATTGTCTAATTTTAAATTTTTCTAAACCAACCATTGCAATCATTGCAGCATTATCTCCACATAAACTTATTGGGGGAAATATATGTTCATAATTATTTTCTTCACAAATTTTTATAAGAATGGATCTTATTTTTTTATTAGCAGCGACTCCCCCTGCAACGACAAAAACTTTCTTATTAAGTTTTTTATCTTTTTCAAATTCACCAAAAGCAATTTTAGTTTTTTTTGATAATATTTCTTCTATTGTTTTTTGAAAAGAGGCAGCGAGGTCAAACTTATCTTGATCACTTCTAATATTTTTACTAATTTTTAGGATCGCAGTTTTTAATCCTGCAAAAGAAAGGTTGCAACCACCTTTGTTTAGTATTGGTTTTGGTAATGAAAATCTTTTTGGATTACCTTTTTCTGCTAATATTTCTATTTGAGGGCCACCTGGAAATTCTATCCCTAATAATTTTGCAGTCTTATCAAAGGCCTCTCCTAGTGCATCATCAATAGTGGTGCCTAATCTTTTATATGAACCTAAATTTTTCACAGATAGATATTGAGAGTGACCACCAGAAATTAACAAAAGTAAATAGGGAAAATTTATATTTGAATTTAATTTTGGACTAAGTGCATGTCCCTCTAAATGATTTACAGCTATGAACGGTTTATTAATTGAATTAGCAAAAGCTTTACCAAAAGATAGTCCAACCGATAAACAAACTACCAGTCCTGGCCCAGCGGTAGAGGCTATTGCATCAATTTCTTCAATTTTTTTTCCACTATCATCAATTGCTTTTTTTACTATCCAATCAATCTTTTCAATATGTGATCTTGCAGCTAATTCGGGGACAACACCTCCAAATTTTTTATGAATTTCAGTTTGGCTTGATATTATATTGGATAAAACCCTTGGAAATCCCTGATCATCCTCGGTTATTAATGATGCTGCAGTCTCATCACAACTAGATTCTATTCCGAGAATTATGGGTTTTTTGCTCATTCAAATAGTTTTTAATAATTGTACAATCTTTATACAAGTATGAAATAAATTTTTTATGAAAAAAAAAATAACAATTGGATCGAGAGGTAGCAAATTGGCTTTAATATATGCTCATAAAGCTAAAGAGAAAATTATAAGTAATACCGATTTTAATGATGAAGATATTTTTATTAAACCTATTGTTACCAAAGGTGATCAAGTACACAATGAAAGACTATCAGAGGTTGGAGGAAAAGGTTTGTTCTCAAGTAATATAGAAAAAGAATTATTATATAAAAATATTGATATAGCAGTTCATGCGTTAAAAGATATGCCAACCATTGAAACAGCTGGACTTCTAACAGAATCATTTTTAGAAAGAAATGATCCCAGGGAAATTTTAGTTGCTAAGAATAAAAAAAAACTCAGAGAATTAAATTTAAAATCAGTTATCGGCACATCATCCTTTCGGAGGGAATTTCAAATTAAAAAGTTAAGACCAGATATTCAGTGCAAACTTATTAGAGGAAATGTAGACACAAGAATTAAGAAACTTAAAAACGGAATGTATGATGCAATAATTTTGTCTTTTATTGGAATGAAATATTTAGAGCTTGAACACGAAATTTCCGAAATATTTTCCACTGATGAAATAATTCCTAGCGCAGGCCAAGGTATCATCGCACTTCAATGTAGGGAAAAAGATGAGCAAATAAATTCAATTTTAAAAAAGATCAATCATAATGAAACTTATAAAAGAGCTTATGTAGAAAGAGAAATTCTAAGAGTTTTAGAGGGTGACTGTGAAACAGCGATTGGAGTTTTTTCTAAAATAGATGGAGATAAATTAGTGGTAGAGGCAGAACTTTTTTCCCTAGACGGAAAAAAAAGATTTTATGAAAAAAAATCATCAAAAATAAGCAATTTTAAATATCTTGGTAATGATATTGGTGAAAATTTAAAAATGAAATCAAAAAATTCTTATAAGAAATAAAATGCATATTCTGTTTACAAGACCTTTAGAAGATTGCGCAGATATGATTTTAAAATTTCAATCTCTAGGTCATAAAGTTTCTCATTTACCATTAATAAGAATTGAAAAAATTAATTATGAAAAATTTGATCTTACTCGATGTGGAGGAATAATATTTACTAGTGCAAATGCTATTAAATTTTTAGATTTTGAAAAATTAGATAAAAATGTGAAATGTTTTTGTGTTGGACAAATAACAGAAAAAAAAGCTAGGAGTTGTGGTTTTATAAATACCATTGCAGCTGAGGGAAATGTCTCGAATTTAAAAGAGTTAATTGTTCAAAACTACGATCCTGAGGAGGGACAGCTTATTTATGTAAGTGGAGAAACAATTTCGGTTGATTTAGATCAACAATTAATTAAAGAAGGATATATTATTAAAAGAATAATAAATTATAAAGTTAAACATATTGAGAAATTTGATGAAAATTTTTTGATAGAACTTAAAAAAAACATGCCCGAAATTGTTTATATTTACTCTAAAAACACTGCATATAGTTTTTTAAATTTTATAAAAATTTATCAAACCGAAAATCTATGGATGAATACTAATCTTATGTGCTTAGGAGAAAAAACTCTATCAGTACTAAATGAAATTAAATGGAGAAAGATATTTCTTTTTAACCCTGGAGAAGAAGAGTATTTATTATATAAAATTTAGATATGGAACTTGTAAATAATTTTTCAGAAATTTTTTTATCAGTGTGGGATAAGGGGATACTAGGTGTTGATATTTTTCAAATACTCATAGGCATAGGAATATTTTTAATTTTTTTAATTTTTAGAGGAATAATAAGTAAATTGATCATAAAAAAATTAGAAATAATATCTAAAAGAACCACTAACAAATTAGATGATACATTTGTTAAATCTTTGATTGGACCAGCGAGATTCCTACCAATTGTCTTAGGTTTTTTTATCGCAAGTTATTATATGACTTTTTCCACTGAGGGCAGGGAAGTTGTAGATACTATAAATAGAACTTTAATAACGATATTAATTTTTTGGGTAATACATCAAATTATAGAACCAATTTCTTATATCTTGAGTGGATTAGACAGGCTATTAACAAGAGAACTGATAGGCTGGATTATTAAATCTCTTAAAATTTTAATATTTATCTTAGGACTAGCCGCAGTACTTGAATTATGGGGAATAAAAATTGGTCCAATTATTGCAGGCTTGGGTTTATTTGGTGTTGCAGTAGCACTTGGTGCGCAAGATTTGTTTAAGAATTTAATTTCAGGAATTTTAGTTCTAGTAGAAAAAAGATTTAAAATAGGAGATTGGATTGCTGTAGATGGAATAATTGAGGGCATCGTTGAAAAAATTGGCTTTAGATCAACAACAATAAGAAAATTTGATAAATCTTTAGCAATTATTCCAAACTTCCAATTTGCTGAAAATGCAGTAACAAATATTAGTGAAACCTCTAATTGGTTAATCAGTTGGATTATTACACTTCAATATGACACAACAGTATCTCAATT
>CACORJ010000025.1 GCA_902629575.1 uncultured Pelagibacteraceae bacterium | reverse complement strand
AAAGCATTTATTGATAGATCTGAAAAATCTGAGGAATTAAATGCTTATATTACAAATGACTTTTCATCAGCTTTGGATAAAGCAAAAAAATTTGATCAAAAACCTAATTTAGATTTAAAACTGCCTGGGATACCGATGGCTGTTAAGGATTTGTTTTGTACAAAAAATATTAAAACAACTGCTGGTAGTAAAATTTTGAATAACTTTGTTCCAACTTATGAGTCAACAGTAACAGAAAATATTTGGAATGAAGGTGCAATACTTCTAGGAAAGTTAAATTGTGATGAGTTTGCAATGGGCTCATCAAATGAGACAAGTTTTTTTGGTAATGTACAAAGTCCTATTGATAAAAATTTAGTTCCAGGTGGATCTTCTGGTGGCTCAGCTTCAGCAGTAGCCGGACAATTGACACCTGTTACAATTGGTACTGATACTGGTGGATCAATAAGACAACCAGCCTCTTTTACAGGGACAGTAGGATTAAAACCTACATATGGAAGTTGCTCAAGATATGGAATAGTTGCTTTCGCTTCATCATTAGATCAAGCAGGACCTATGGCTCAAAATGTTAAGGATTGTGCTTTATTACAAGAAGTAATTAGTTCCTATGATCCTAAAGATTCTACCTCGATAGACTTTAAAAGAAATCATTACAGTAAAGAGCTTACAAATAACATTAAAGGAAAAAAAATTGGAATACCTAAAGAATATAGAGTCGATGGTATGCCAAAAGAAATTGAGGATCTTTGGCAAAAAGGTATTCAATATATTAAAGATTGTGGCGCTCAAACTATTGATATTTCTCTGCCTAATACAAGTTATGCTTTACCCACTTATTATATAGTTGCTCCAGCAGAGGCATCATCAAACTTAGCAAGATATGATGGTGTAAAGTATGGGTTTAGAGCAAAAGGAGAAAATTTAATAGATATGTACGAAAAAACTAGATCAGAAGGTTTTGGAGCCGAAGTTCAAAGACGGATTATGATTGGAACTTATGTTTTGTCTTCTGGGTATTACGATGCGTATTATCTTAAAGCTCAAAAAGTAAGGAAACTTATCAAAAATGATTTTGATGAGGTTTATAAAAAAGTTGATGCAATTTTAACTCCATCAACACCTAGCTCGGCGTTTAAAATAGGTGAAAAAACAAATGATCCAGTTTCTATGTATCTTAATGATATATTTACGGTTCCTGTTAACTTAGCTGGACTTCCAGGCATCTCAATACCTGCAGGTCATGATTCAAAAGGTTATCCTTTAGGTTTACAAATTATTGGCAAAGCTTTTGATGAACAAAATATATTGAATATAGCTTATGCTATGGAAGAAAAGATCAATTTTAAAAACAAAATCTCTGATTGGTGGATAAAATGAGTAAAAAAGATTCAGAATATTTAATCAATCGCAAAGATAATCAGTATGAGGTTGTGATTGGCTTAGAAGTTCATGCTCAAGTTTTATCTGAGTCTAAATTATTTTCTACTTCAGCAACCAAATTTGGAGCAGAACCTAATACGCAAGTTAGTCTAGTTGATGCTGCATTTCCAGGAATGTTACCAGTTATAAATGAATTTTGTGTTAAACAAGCAATTAAAACTGGTATTGGCCTTAACGCAAAAATTAATAAACGTTCAGTATTTGATAGAAAAAATTATTTTTATGCTGATTTACCTCAAGGATATCAAATATCACAATTTAAAGATCCAATAGTAGGCGAGGGTAAAGTTATTTTGGATATGCCTAATGGTCAAAAAGAAATTGGTATAGAAAGATTACATCTAGAACAAGACGCTGGAAAAAGTATTCATGATCTTGACGCACAAAATACCTTTGTTGATTTAAACAGATCGGGGGTAGCTTTAATGGAAATAGTGAGCAAGCCTGATCTAAGATCTCCAGATGAGGTTAATGCTTATATCAAAAAATTAAGATCTATAATGAGATATTTAGGAACTTGTGATGGAAATATGCAAGAAGGATCTTTAAGAGCTGATGTAAACGTTTCTGTAAGACCAAAAGGCTCAAAAGAATTTGGCACTCGATGTGAAATTAAAAATGTTAATTCAATTAAGTTTATGCAAATGGCAATAGAATATGAGGCTAACAGGCAAGTTGATTTAATAGAGGAGGGCAAAACTATTGATCAAGAAACAAGACTTTTTGATACGAAGAAAAATGAGACAAGATCAATGAGATCAAAAGAAGATGCACATGATTACAGATATTTTCCAGACCCTGATTTATTACCATTGGAGGTTTCGGAAAAATTTATTGAAGAACTTAAAAATGATATTCCAGAACTTCCAGATGATAAAAAGAAAAGATTTATTGAAGAGTTTAAATTATCTCCTTACGAAGCCAATATTTTAGTGTCTGATATTGATATTGCGAAATACTTTGAAGAGGTTGTAGCTAAAATGGGTAAAAACAAAGATATTAAGTTAGCAGTCAATTGGATTACAGGAGAACTATTTGCTATCTTGAACAGTAAAGGTTTAGAAATTTCTCAAAGTCCAGTGAGTGCAAAGAATTTTGCCATATTAATAAATCTAATTAAGAATGGAACTATTTCAGGAAAAATAGCAAAAACTGTTTTTGAATTAATGATTGATGGTGATAAAGATCCACAAAAGATTGTAGAAGAAAAAGGATTAAAACAACAAAGTGATCCAAAAGCTTTAGAGGCATTAATCGACAAAATAATTAATAACAATAGAGAGAAAGCAATTGAATATAAACAAGGTAAAGAAAAATTATTTGGTTTTTTTGTTGGTCAAGCAATGAAGGCATCAGGTGGAAAAGCTAACCCTCAATTAATCAATGAGATCTTAAAGAAAAAATTATAAGGTTATGGGTTCAGACCTTAATATCACAAAACATTTACAAGATTATATTCTAAAGAATGGTTTGAAATTACATCCAATTCAAAAAGAAATAATAGATTACAATTTATCACTTGGTGATTCAAAAAAAATGCAAATATCTATTTCTCAATGTCAATTTCTACATCTGATTATTAAAGTTTCCAAAATCAAAAAAGTACTAGAGATAGGAACCTTCACTGGTTTAAGCACTCTATCCATGGCCTTAGCTTTATCAGATGATGGTAGCATAGTTGCATTAGATAAAAATGAAGAGACAAATAAAATTGCTCAAAATTTTTTTAGAAAAGCTAATCAAGATCATAAGATTAAAACAATAATTAAACCGGCTTTAGAAAGTTTGATAAGTATTAGAAATGAAAAATTTGATTTAGTCTTTATTGATGCTGATAAAATGAATTATAAAAAGTATTATGAAATTTCATTAGATTTATTGAATAAAGAGGGTTTAGTGATAATCGATAATGTACTATGGCACGGGGAAGTTGTTAACAAAGATATAGATGATAAAATTACAAAAAGTATAAGAGATTTGAATGATTTTATCTCTAAGGATACAAGAATTGAAAAGGTCATGGTACCTTTTGGTGATGGAATGACCGTTTGTAGGAAGATTTAATGTTCACTGTATTTGGTTTTTATAAATTTCAAAAAATAAATGATTTAAAAAAAAATCAAAAAATATTGAGTAATTTCTTAGCAAATAATAATATTAATGGATCAATTATTATATCCAAAGAGGGTTTGAATGGATCAATATGTGGAATAAATAAAGATGTTAAGACTACAATTATTAAATTAAAAAAAATTTTAAATATTAAAAAATTT
>CACORJ010000024.1 GCA_902629575.1 uncultured Pelagibacteraceae bacterium | reverse complement strand
ATTTTTTTATATTCTTCCTCATTTAATAAACCTGTTTTAAGTGTTTCAGTTTTAAGTGTGGTGCCGTTTTTAAGAGCTAACTTTGCAATTTTTGCAGCTTTATCATAGCCAACATGAGGGGCAAGGGCAGTCACGAGCATTAATGAATTATCCAAATGTTCTTGAATCTTTTTTTTGTTTGCTTTTATACCCTTTACGCAATACTTGGCAAAATTTTTTGTACTATCTGCAATTAAGTCAATTGATTGTAAAATGTTATGAGCAATTAAAGGTTTAAAAACATTTAGCTCAAAATGACCATGTGATCCTGCCATAGTAATACCATTGTGGTTTCCAATTACTTTGACGCAAACCATAGTTACCGCTTCACATTGAGTTGGATTTACTTTTCCTGGCATAATTGATGAACCTGGTTCATTTTCAGGTAAAATTAATTCTCCATAACCAGCTCTAGGACCAGAACCTAAGAAACGAATATCATTTGATATTTTCATTAAAGCTACTGCACAAGTATTTAAAGCTCCAGAAAAATTTACTATTGAGTCGTGAGCTGCAAGTTCAGCAAATTTATTTGGAGCTGGTTTAAATTTTATCTTAGTGAAGTTTGCAATTTCTCTAACAATCTTTTTATCAAAATTTTTTTTTGAATTTATTCCAGTGCCAACAGCTGTGCCCCCTTGAGCTAAAAATAAAATTTCCTTCAAAGCAAGTTCTATTCTTTCAATACTTTTTTTGACCTGAGTATGATAACCAGAGAATTCTTGTCCAAGAGAAAGGGGAGTTGCATCTTGCAAATGAGTTCTTCCAATTTTAATAATACTTTTAAATTGATTAGACTTTCGTTTTAATTCTTTTTCTAAAATTTTTAAGCTTGGTAACATTTTAGAAATTGTCTCCTTAGCAATTGAGATATGCATTGCGGTTGGAAAGACATCATTTGTAGATTGGGATTTGTTTACATGATCATTTGGATGAACAGGTTTCTTAGAGCCTTTTTTTCCTCCTAAAACTTCGATTGCTCTGTTTGCAATAACTTCATTTACATTCATATTAGTTTGTGTACCTGAACCTGTTTGCCAAACCTTTAAAGGAAAATTTTCATCTAGTTTACCTTTAATCACTTCATCTGATGCTTTTATTATTGCTTTAGAAATTCTGCTATCAATTAATTTATCTTTTGCATGTACTATTGCTGCAGCTCTCTTAATAATTGCAATTGATTTAATAATTGAAATATTAACTAAAATTTTACCTATATTAAAATATTTATTAGATCTTTGGGTAGACGCACCCCAATATTTGTCATCGGGGACATTTATTTTTCCAATACTGTCAAATTCTTTTCTTAATTTCATTGATTAATTTCTAAGTAACAAATAATTATTACCATACAATAAATTTTTAAAAACATACAGGAGCATTATGTCGAATTTTAGTAAAGTAGGCACTTTCATGAAAACTTTTGGACAGGAAGTTAAAACAAAACCTTCATTTAGTAGTGATAAAATAAATAAATTAAGACTAGAATTAATTAAAGAGGAATTAGTTGAGCTTACAGAAGCTATGAATAATAAAGATTTATTGGAAGTAGCTGATGCGCTTACAGATATATTATATGTGACTTATGGGGCAGGGCATGCATTTGGAATTAATTTAGATAAATGTTTTGAGGAAGTACAAAAATCCAATATGAGTAAATTAGGTGAAAATGGAAAACCTATTTATAATGATTCAGGAAAAGTCATGAAAGGTCCAAACTATTTTAAACCTGATCTATCAAAGTTTGTTAATTAAATTTCCAACTTAAAGTCAATTGCAGGAGCGCTGTGTGTAATACTGCCAACAGAAATTCTGTTAACTCCAGTAGATGCAATTGCTTTAACATTTTTTAAAGTAACATTTCCTGAAGCCTCAGTTTCATAATACTTTTTTGCAATTTTTACACTTTTTTTTAAATTTTTAATACTCATGTTGTCTAGTAGAACAGTATTAAATTTAAGACCCAGTATTGACTTAAGTTGTTTAATTGTATCAACTTCAACAGTAATTTTTTTTCCTTTTTTATTTTTAATAGCTTTTAAAACTAAACTTTTTAAATCTGAACTTGCGATATGGTTATCTTTTATCAAATACTCATCACTTAAATTAAATCTATGATTTGTACCACCACCTAATTTTACAGCATACTTTTGCATAACTCTTAAGTTTGGTATAGTTTTTCTAGTGCAGCAAATTTTAGTTTTTTTTCCAGCCAATTTAGCAAGTTCATTCGTTTTAGTCGCTATTCCGGAAATATGAGATAAAAAATTTAAGGCAACTCTTTCTGCAATTAAAATATTTTTTGCTTTTCCTTTAATTGACGCAATCAAAGAACCTTTACTTACTTTTGAACCATCTTTTTTTTTAATATGAAATTTAATTTTACTATCAATAAATGAAAAAGCTTCTTTGGCAAACAACAAACCTCCAATAACTGCATTTTGATTTGATATTAATTTAACTGAAACTAACTTATCATTATTAATTAAATCTGAAGTTATATCTCCTGAAGGATAAAGGTCTTCATTTAGTGCTAGCTTTACAGTATTCTTAATAAATTGTTTGCTTAATTTAATCTTTGACACTTAATTATCTGCCAATGGCTGCCATTCTTTCCACAGATATTCTGGCTTTATTAATTGTTTCTTTGTCCATAATTATTTCGCCAGTTTCATTCTCAAGACAATCTAAGATTTTTGGAAGTGTAATTTTTTTCATATGAGGACACATATTACATGGCTTAATAAAATCTACATTCGGATTTTCTATTTGAATATTATCACTCATTGAGCATTCAGTTACCATCATAACTTTTTTTGGCTGATTATCTTTCACATATTTTATCATTCCAGATGTTGATCCCGCAAAATCACTAGCTTGAATTACATCTGGAGGGCATTCAGGGTGTGCAATAATTTTAATTCCAGGATTATTTTTTCTTATATCATCGATTTCTTGTTTACTAAATTGGTCGTGAACAACACAAATACCTTTCCAAGAAATTATCTCTATATCAGTTTGAGAAGCAACATATTTAGCTAAATAATCATCCGGTAAAAAAATTACTTTTTTTACACCTAGAGACTTAACAATTTTTACCGCATTAGCCGATGTACAACATACATCAGTTTCAGCTTTGACTTCTGCTGATGTATTAACATAAGAAACAACAGGAACACCAGGGTATTTTTCTTTTAGCAATCTTACATCCTTTCCGGTTATCGAAGAGGATAGGGAACATCCTGCATTCATATCAGGAAGTATTACTTTTTTATCTGGACTCATTAACTTTGCAGTTTCAGCCATAAAGTGAACACCTGCCATTAAAATTATATCAGCAGAAGTTTTGGAGGCCTCAATTGCTAACGCTAAAGAATCTGCAGAGAAATCTGCAACACCGTGGTATATTTCTGGAGTTTGATAATTGTGTGCGAGTATTACAGCATTTTTTTCTTTTTTAAGTCTATTAATTTTGTAAATATAAGGCGCATGAACCGCCCATTCAATCTCTGGCACAACTTTAGAAATCTTTTGATATATAAAATCTGTATCACGCTTAATTTTTTGTAATTCTTCCATATCTGTTTCTATCAACAAGAAGTCATATTGTCATTTTAATATTGGTCGCATAAGAAATATTATAAAATATATTTTAAATTTAATGCATCAAATTTTAAATTTATTTTTTAAATAAAACAATCCAAATAATACATATAAAGCGGAGGATTCAAAAAAAACTCTATTTAAACCTGTCACAACCATAAAGTTTATATCTAAGGTTGTTGATAAATAAGTGACAAATATAAATCCAACGTTTAGGAAAAGATAAAAGTATAAAAACTGAATCTTTTTTAATTGGATTTTAGATAAGAAAATAACTAACGAAATTAATAAACTAATCAAAATAATAGGAAATTTAAAAATTGTGAGTATTAAATTAATAAATATTATTTTGAGATTTGAAACTGATAAGTTTTCAAAAAATATTCCAAATATATTTT
>CACORJ010000023.1 GCA_902629575.1 uncultured Pelagibacteraceae bacterium | reverse complement strand
TTTTTATTTAACTTTATTTTTCCAGCTCTTAACGTTTTTTCAATCAAACTTTGTGGAATATTTCCCAATTTTGATCTTAACCATCTATCAAAACGCATATTATTACACGTTGAATCAACGATAAATCTTTTGTTCATTATTTAATGTTATATTAAGAAGTTGTAACTTTTTTGTCTTCTTTTTTTTCGACTTCTTTGGTAGGTGTTTTTTTCTTTTTATCCACTCTTTTTGCCTCAATATCTCTATCAACAAATTCAATTATCGCCATTGGTGCATTATCACCATATCTAAAACCTGCTTTTACTATTCTTGTATAGCCACCTGATCTTTTTTCATATCTCTTAGACAAAGTTTTTTTTACCTTGTTAGCTAATTTTGTATCCTGCAACTGTGAAACAAGCATTTTAGTGTTATGTAGAGAATTTTTTTTTCCTAAAGTTATTATCTTGTCAGCTTGAGGTTTTAAAAATTTTGCTTTTGGTAAAGTAGTTTTAATTTGTTCATATTTTATCAAAGAATTGAGCATATTCTTTAATAAAGCCTTTCTATGCTCAGATGTTCTATTTAACTTTTTGTTAGCTAATCCGTGTCTCATTTTTTATATGGCTTCTTCAAGTTTTTTTGACATTTCAGCAATATTATCTGGTGGCCAATTTGGAATTTCCATACCTAAATATAATGACATTCCGGTTAACACTTCTTTAATTTCATTAAGAGACTTTCTTCCAAAATTTGGTGTTCTTAGCATTTCACCCTCTGATTTTTGTACTAAATCACCTATATAAATTATGTTATCATTTTTAAGACAGTTCATTGATCTAACTGAAAGCTCTAACTCATCAACTTTTCTCAATAAATTTTTGTTAAATTCAGGCTCAGTAGATACCTCTTTTACAGGTACTTCTACAGGTTCATCAAAATTTATAAACATCTTTAATTGATCTTGAAAAATCCTAGCAGAATATGCAACAGCATCTTCAGCTGAAATAGAACCATTAGTTTCAACTTCCATAGTAAGCTTATCATAATCTAAGGCTTTCCCTTCTCTTGCCGTACTTACAGAATAAGAAACTTTTTTCACAGGGCTATATAAAGAATCAATCGCTATTAAACCTAAAGGTGGTTCCTCTGGTTTATTTAGTTCAGCTGGTACATAGCCTTTACCTGTATTTACATTCATTTCCATATGAAAGTTTGTATTTTCATCAAGATTGCATATAACTAAATCTGGATTCAATATTTCAACATCAGCGACAGAAGAAATATCAGAGGCTTTGATCTCGCCTGGACCTTTTGCATCAAGCACAAGTTTTTTTGTTCCTTCTGCTGAACATTTTAATGCCAACAATTTTACGTTTAATACAATATCAGTTACATCTTCTCTCACACCCTTAATAGATGTAAATTCATGTAGCACTCCATCTATTTGAATTGATGTAACTGCTGCTCCTCTTATTGAAGACAATAAAATTCGTCTAAGTGAATTACCTAGTGTTAAACCATAGCCTTTTTCGAGAGGTTCTGCTATAATTTTTGCCTGAGTTAGGTCTTCACTCATTTGCACATCTAATTTAGTAGGTTTAATTAAAGATTTCCAATTTTTAATATTTACATTTTCTGTTTCCATTAAACTCTCCTTTTTTTTGGTGGACGCGTACCATTGTGTGGCATAGGCGTTGTGTCTTTTATAGATAAAATTTTGAAACCTCTTGCTTGTAAAGCTCTTAATGCTGTTTCTCTACCAGAACCAGGGCCTTTTACCTCTACGGATAATGTTTTCATCCCAAAATCTAAGGCTTTTGAAGCGGCAGCATCTGCAGCAATTTGCGCTGCATACGGAGTGGATTTTCTTGAACCTTTAAAACCTTTTTGTCCAGCAGAAGCCCATGAAATTACATTTCCATTTGTATCTGCTATTGAAATTATTGTATTGTTAAAGGTTGACTGAACATATGCAATTCCATTTAAAATATTTTTTTTTGTTTTTTTCTTTTTTGAATATGCACTTTTTACAGATTTTTTAGACGACTTGTCAATTTTTTGTTCTGTATTTTCTGTTTTATCTGTTTTAGCCATTTTTATTTTTTAGTAGGAGTTAATTTTTTACCAGCTATTGCTATCGCTTTTCCTTTTCTTGTACGTGCATTACATCTTGTTCTTTGACCTCTAACAGGTAATTTTTTTCTATGTCTAGATCCCCTATAACAAGCTAAATCGATAAGTCTTTTTATACTTAAGGAATAATCTCTTCTGAGATCACCTTCTACTTTAAAATTTTGATCTATGTATTCTCTTATTTTTAAAATTTCATCATCTGTTAATTCGTTAACTCTTTTCTTTGTAGGAATTTCAAGTGATGAACAAATTTGTTTAGAATATTTATTTCCTATACCATAAATATAAGTTAAGCCTACATGTACAAGCTTGTTTTGTGGAATATTAATACCTGCTATTCGAGCCATATATTTTGTGATAAATTTGTGCCTTTTATATAAGAAGATCTTTTAAAGTCAACGACTTAAACATTGAGAAAAGCGTTAATTTTAGTGGTTATTTCATCAATTTCTTGTGATCCATCAATCTCTTGGAAATTTGAATTTTTAGAGTAGAAATCTAAGACAGGTTTGGTGGTTACCATATACGTATCATATCTTTTAAGTATAGTATTTAACTCATCATCAGTCCTATTTTCAATAGTTTTTCTTTTTTTAATTCTTTCAATTATTGTTTCTTTGTTAACATTTAGAAAAAAAATAAAATCAATTTTTTGATTTGAGTCAATTAATAATTTATCCAAATTTTTGGCTTGGCTAAGAGATCTAGGATATCCATCGAATATTAATTTACCTTTTTTTTGAGGATCAAATATCAAAGACTTTATCAATAAGTTTACAATTTTATCGCTTACAAATTTTCCGTCGTTCATGTCATTTATTATCATTTTTCCTATCTCAGAATTTTTTGTGATCTCATCTCTTAGAATATCTCCTGTTGAAATTTGATATCCATTTAATTTTTCAACCAAATATTTAGCTTGAGTACCTTTGCCAGCTCCAGGAGGGCCAAATAAAATAATATTCACTTAAATTATCTTCCAAATTTAGTCTTTTTAATCAATTGCTCGTATTGAGCACTCATTAATCGAGTTTGAATTTGTGTCACCGTATCAATTGCAACTACGACTACAATTAAAATAGAGGCACCTCCTAAATAAAATGGAATCGGATAATTTGCAATTAAAAATTCAGGCATAAGACAAACTAAAGTTAGGTATAAAGCACCAATTGTTGTCAATCTTATTAAAATTGATTCAATATATATCGCTGTGCTTTCTCCTGGTCTTATTCCTGGAATAAATCCACCATACTTTCTTAAATTATCAGCTGTTTCTGTTGGATTAAAAGTTATAGATGTGTAAAAAAAAGTAAAAAAAATTATTCCTGAAGCATAAAGTAACATATAAAGCGGTTGACCTTGAGTGAAATACGAGCTTAAATTTAAAAATGTTTCGTTATTTGAAAAGTTAAAATTTGAGAATGTTACAGGCAACAATAAAAGAGCTGATGCAAATATTGCAGGTATAACTCCAGCCTGATTTATCTTTAAAGGTAAATGAGATGACTCTCCTCCATACATTTTATTTCCCATTTGTCTTTTTGGATAATTAATTAAAATTTTTCTTAAAGCCCTTTCCATAAAAACTACAAATAATATTGTCAATATTAACAATACAAAAATTGCCATAAGCATTAATGTTGATACGGCTCCTGTTCTTCCAAGTTCAAAAGTAGTTACTAAAGCTCTCGGAATTTCAGCAACTATACCTGCAAAAATAATAAGAGATATCCCATTTCCAATTCCTCTTTGTGTTATTTGCTCTCCTAACCACATTAAAAAAATCGTACCTGCAACAATTGTTGTAACTGTTGAAATTTTAAAAAAAATCCCAGGACTTATTACTAAATTTGCTGAAGATTCTAATCCAACTGCAAGTCCATATCCTTGAACAGTAGCTAATAGCACTGTTCCATATCGAGTTATTTGAGTAATTTTTGCTCTACCAGTTTCTCCTTGAGCTTTTAAATTTTTAAAATAATCTGAAACTCCAGTAAGTAATTGAACTATAATTGCAGAAGATATATATGGCATTATTCCTAGAGCAAATATAGCCATTCTGCTCACAGCACCACCAGCAAAAACATTAAACATACCTAATAATCCTTTTTGATTGCCCTCCATAAGAATTTTTAATTGTTCTGGATCAATACCAGGTAAAGGGACAAAAGTACCAAATCTATAAACAGCAAGTATACCTATTGTAAATAAAATTCTGTTTCTTAAATCGTTTGAGGAAGAAATTGTACTCATACAAGATGATCTATTTTTTTAATTGAATTGATCCACCAATTTTTTCTAATTTTTTAACAGCAGATTTTGATGCAAGATTTGCTTCAATATTAACTTTGTCTTTTATTTCACCTGTAGCTAAAATCTTTAATTTAGAAGAGTTTTGATTTATTATTTTCAACTTTTTTAATAAATCAGTATTTATTAAATCATTTGTATTAATTTTTT
>CACORJ010000022.1 GCA_902629575.1 uncultured Pelagibacteraceae bacterium | reverse complement strand
AAATTTTGTGGAGTACCATTAAAAATTATTTCATAAAAAATGAAATTTTTATCAATTTTGTTAATATTATATTTACTTATTAAATCTGTATTCTCCATTGTTTCTTCAAATTTTAGAGCTAAATCTAAATCTTTACTATCAACCTTAATTGAAAGGGTTAACTTAATTGATGAATTTATTAAATTACTTTCCTTCCAAAAATCTTCGTAGATAATCTTTAAATCATTAATTAATTTTTTTATATTTTCTGGATTGTTTAAGTCTATGCTATCAAATGAATTACTTTTAATGACTTTTTTATCTTTTATATTTATTTTGGATAAGATTTTTATTTGATTTTTATCTATAAAAAATAATGCAACTATAGAATTTTTTAAAAAATATTTTTTTATAATTTCTTCAAAATTATAATTTTCAATATCAGAATAATTTTTTTTAATTAAATTAAAATCTTCTAAATCTTCAGCTGGTAGAATATATTCTATTAAGTTTTTTTTGTAATTGTCTTCGCTCCAATATTTGTAAATTGGGTTATTTGTAAATACTTGGAGATCTGTCCTTGATTGATCTATAATAATTGGAATAAACAAAAATTTTTCTACAATAATTTGAGCAGGAAATATATTTTTTGTATCGAGGTAATTAAAAATTTTTTTTTTATTAAAAGAAACACCTAAGTTAAGATTATATTTGTTGTTTACAAACTTTTCCTCTTTTATGGAAAATGTTTCTATCATCCCCTTGATTTTATTAATATTTACATTTTCTACTTTGTTGATATCTTTAGACCGCAAAATTTGACTCATCAATTCTTTAAAAGCTTTTTCAAAGCCTTTATCTATGAGAAGATCTTTATTAAAATTATTCTCAAGTTTTTCTGATATCTTTATTTCATCTATGTAAAAAGCTTTAGCATTCGCTGTGTTTGTGGAAAAGAAAGATATATTTAGAGCTAGAACTAAAAAAAAAATATATAAGAGTTTTTGAAAATACATAGTTATTTAAAAAGTATTCTAATGAATAAAAAACTCTTTACCTATAAAAAAAGTGGCGTCAATATTAACGCTGCTGATAAATTTGTCAGATACATATCAAAAATAACATCAAAAAAAAAAGGCAAAAAAAAGTTTAACAATATTGGCGGATTTGGCTCAATTTCAAGTATTCCAAAAAATATGAAAAAACCTAAAATTGTTGCTTGTACTGATGGAGTAGGAACTAAAGTTGAAATAGCAAATATCCTAAATAAATTTGATACTATTGGTATTGATTTAGTTGCAATGAGTGTTAATGACTTAATTGTTCAAGGAGCTAAACCAATTTTATTTTTAGATTATATATCAATCAATAAGATTAATTTAAGAAAACTTAAATTAATACTAAAGGGAATTATTAAAGGATGTAAAATTGCAAAATGTGAACTCGTTGGTGGTGAAACTGCAGAAATGCCTGGTACTTATGATAAAGGAAAATTTGATATTGCAGGATTTGCTGTTGGGATTGTTGATGAAAAAAAAATTTTAAATTACAGAAAGATTAAAATGAATGATCTAATTTTAGCTGTGCCATCTTCTGGTGTCCATGCAAATGGTTACTCTTTGATAAGAAATATTATTAATAAAAAAAAAATTAACATTAAAAAGAATTACTTTTTAAAGAATGAACTTATGAAACAAACAAAAATTTATGTAAATGAAGTATTGAGTCTTATTGAAAAAAATTTACTTAATGGATGTGCAAATATAACTGGTGGTGGCTTAGTTGATAATGTTAAAAGAGTAATACCAGATAATTTATCTGCAACCATTGACTTGAATAAAATCAAAACTTTAAATATTTTTAATTGGTTAAAAAAAAATGATATCTCAGATAATGAAATGTTAAAAACTTTTAACTGCGGCGTAGGATTTTGTTTAATAATAAATCCAAAGAATGAAACAAAAATTAAACAATATTTTTCTAATAAATTTAAGCCATATGTAATTGGAAAGATTGATAGGGGAAAAACAAAAGTAAAATTAAATGGTAAAATTAATTGGAGATAAAAAAATAAAAATTGCAGTATTTATCTCTGGTAAAGGAAGCAACTTAGAAAACCTATTACGACATTCTTTTAAAAAAAAATCTCAATTCAAGATTAAACTTATTATTTCAAATAATCCCAGTGCTGAGGGTTTGAAATTTGCTAAAAAATATAAAATTAATAAAAAGATTATAAATTATAATAAGATTAAAGAGAGTGAAAAAAATATACTTGATAAATTGAATAAGTGTCAAATAAAATTAATCTGTCTCGCGGGGTATATGAAAATTTTGAGCGATAATTTTATAAAAAAATTTAATGGAAAAATAATAAATATTCATCCATCTTTGCTTCCTAAGTATAAAGGTCTTAATACCCATCAAAGAGTAATAGAAAACAGAGAGAATTTCTCAGGTTGCACAGTTCACTATGTAAATAAAAAATTAGATTCTGGAAAAATAATACTACAAAAAAAAGTTAAAATCCTAACAACAGATACAATTGATAAACTTAAGAAAAGAATTCTTAAACAAGAACATCTTTTATACCCTAAAGCTATTAAAAAGGTATTAACTAATCTTTAAAGAAAAAATCTATTTCTAATTTTGCATTTTCCAAACTATCTGACCCATGAACAGAGTTTTTATCTATTGATAAGCCAAATTTTTTTCTTATAGTCCCTTCAATTGCATCTTTGGGATTTGTGGCGCCCATAAGTTCTCTATTTGCTAAAACAGCATTCTTTTTTTCCAAAATCATTACTACAATTGGACCAGATGATAAATATGAACATAAATCATTATAAAATGGCTTAGTTTCATGAACTTTATAAAATTTTTCTGCTTCTGACTTTTCAATCTGAATTTTCTTTTCCTTTATAATAACAAATCCATTATTTTTAAACATTTGTTTTATTTCTAAATCTAAATTTCTCTCTACTGCATCGGGTTTTATTATTGAAAGAGTTTGCTCTAAATTACTCATAGTTATCTTCAATTAATTGATTTAATAATTTTACACCATAACCAGTAGCACCACCTGAGTTCAACGCACCGCCGTATTTTGAAAAAGCCATACCTGCAATATCAAGATGAGCCCATGGTGTTCTGTTGAGAATAAATCTTTGTAAAAATTGAGCAGCTGTTGTAGATCCAGCTCCACCAACATAATTTATATTTTGCATATCAGCGTTTTTTGAGTCAATTAGTTTATCAAAATTTTTATGTAAAGGCATACGCCATAATTTTTCTTGAACTTTTTCTCCTGACTCTAATAATTGACTTGATAATTTATCGTTATTAGAAAACAAACCTGCATATTCTGAACCTAATGAAACAATAATAGCACCTGTTAAAGTCGCTAGGTCAACTATAATCTGAGGCTTAAACTTTCTTTCTGTGAAAGTAAGTGCATCTGCCAAAACTAATCTACCTTCTGCGTCTGTGTTTAAAATTTCAATTGTCTTACCGCTATAGGACTTTACTATATCTCCAGGTCTTTGTGCGTTTCCACTTACCATATTTTCAACAAGACCAACAACACCTACTGCATTTATCTTTGCTCCTCTGAGTGCTAAACTTTTCATGAGCCCTACAACTGTTGCAGAACCTGCCATATCATAGGTCATATCCTCCATAAATTTTGCTGGTTTTAATGAATAACCACCTGTATCAAAACATACTCCCTTTCCAACAAAAGCAAGAGGTTTAGAATTTTTTTTTGCACCGTTCCATTCAATAGTAACAAGATACGATCCCCTTACACTTCCTTGACCTACACCAAGCAAAGCATTCATCCCTAACTTTTTTAACTTTTTCTTATCGTATATTTTAACTTTAAGACCATCTTTTTTTAGTGAATTCAATCTTTTGGCATACTCATCTGGATTCAAAACATTCCCAGGCTCTGAAACTAAATCTCTTGTATAAAAAGTTCCTTCCTCTATAGATTTGAATCTTTTTTGAATTATATTAGAAATTTTATTTTTATTTCCTACAACATTAAATTTAATAATTTTTTTTTTATTCTTTGATTTAGATTTATAGATATTAAATTCATAAGATTTTAATTTTAATCCATGAAGAAAATGACCTATAAAATTTTTTATGCTACTATTTACAGTGTCAGAGTTGACAATAAATTCATTTTTTTTATCGTAGTTTATAAATGCATGAAAATTTGCACCAAGTTTTTCTACCTTGGAAATATTTAAATCTTTTTTTATAGAAACTAAAAAAATAGTTTTTTTTGAATTAATATCAAAAAAAAGTATTTCTTTTTTTAAATCACTACTTTTTAATAATTCATTTATGTAAGAATGCTCTGTCTTAGAGATGATTTTTTCCAGACTTTTCATGTTAAAATTTTCATCTATAAAAAGGACAAGATTATTTGCGGTGTTTTTGAACACGCTGTTTTTATAATTAATTTGAACAGTCATAAATTTTAAATACAATCTATACGAGATAGATGGTATATATGTATATAGATTGAAATTTCAATGAAAAAATTAATATTTAGAAAATTTTACCAAGATACTTTCACTTTTTTTTTAGTTTCTATAATATTAATGGGCTTAATTGTATGGATTATTCAAGCAGTAAATTATTTTGATTACGTAACTGAAGATGGCCATGGATTAAAAGTATATTTTTTCTATTCTATTTTAAATTTTCCAAAAATAATTCATAGAATTTTACCTTTTATTTTTTTTGTATCACTTTTTTATACGATCATTAACTATGAGCTTAAAAATGAAATTTCAATATTTTGGATAAATGGTATTAGCAAAATTAATTTTGCTAATAGATTAATATTTTTTTCATTAATATTTATGTTTTTCCAAATTATTTTAGGGTCATATATTGCTCCTTTTTCTAAATTAGAGGCTAGGAATTATCTAAAAAATTCAGATGTTGATTTTTTTACTTCATTAATCAAAGGTGGTAAATTTATAAATATAACTAAAGGGTTAACAATTTTTATAAATAAAAAAAATAATGATGGATCACTTTCTGATATTTTTTTAGAAGAAACTAAGGGAAATACATCAAAAATGATATATGCAAAAAAAGGTATCCTTGTTGATAACATATCTCAAAAAACTTTAAAACTTTTTAATGGAAGAGTAATTAATAATGAAGATTCAAAAATAAATATATTTAACTTTGATCAGATTAATTTTAGTTTAAAAAATTTAAGCACTAATACAATTACAACTCCTAAGTTACAGGAGACTGATACATTGACATTATTAAGCTGTTTTTTTGAGATTAATA
>CACORJ010000021.1 GCA_902629575.1 uncultured Pelagibacteraceae bacterium | reverse complement strand
TATTTCAAAAAATCAAAAAATACCCTATAAATGAAGGGTTTTTGAGCTTTTTTTTATGTCTAAATGCTTGATTTCCTTTAATTTTAGCCTATAAGCATCAAACTTTCTCACTAAATTATTGTTAATACAATAAATTAGTAAGGATTATTGGGCTTTTTTTTGCCTAATTAGCTATTTTAAAAGTAAAAATTTAAGAAGAGAAGTGTGGACGGTTAAGGTTACCAAAATTTGTCGTACACACTTCAACATCATATAAATTTTATTCTTAGAATTTATATGGAAGCTAGTGTGCGCCGTTTTTAAACTTGAGAGTTTGATCATGGCTCAGAACGTACGCTGGCGGCACGCCTAACACATGCAAGTCGAACGAAGTAGCAATACTTAGTGGCAGACGGGTGAGTAACATGTAGGTATCTACCCTTTGGCCCGGAATAACACGAGGAAACTTGTGCTAATACCGGATAAGTCTTTACGGAGAAAGCTTTATGCACCATTGGATGAGCCTGCACTTGATTAGTTTGTTGGTGGGGTAATGGCCTACCAAGACTTTGATCAATAGCTGATTTGAGAGGATGATCAGCCACATTGGGACTGAGACACGGCCCAAACTCCTACGGGAGGCAGCAGTGGGGAATCTTGCACAATGGAGGAAACTCTGATGCAGCGATGCCGCGTGAGTGAAGAAGGCCCTTGGGTTGTAAAGCTCTTTCGTCGGGGAAGAAAATGACTGTACCCGAATAAGAAGGTCCGGCTAACTTCGTGCCAGCAGCCGCGGTAATACGAAGGGACCTAGCGTAGTTCGGAATTACTGGGCTTAAAGAGTTCGTAGGTTGTTGAAAAAGTTGGTGGTGAAATCCCAGAGCTTAACTCTGGAACTGCCATCAAAACTTTTCAGCTAGAGTATGATAGAGGAAAGCAGAATTTCTAGTGTAGAGGTGAAATTCGTAGATATTAGAAAGAATACCAATTGCGAAGGCAGCTTTCTGGATCATTACTGACACTGAGGAACGAAAGCATGGGTAGCGAAGAGGATTAGATACCCTCGTAGTCCATGCCGTAAACGATGTGTGTTAGACGTTGGAAATTTATTTTCAGTGTCGCAGTGAAAACGATAAACACACCGCCTGGGGAGTACGACCGCAAGGTTAAAACTCAAATGAATTGACGGGGACCCGCACAAGTAGTGGAGCATGTGGTTTAATTCGAAGATACGCGCAGAACCTTACCAACACTTGACATGTTCGTCGCGACTTTAAGAGATTAAAGTTTTCGGTTCGGCCGGACGAAACACAGGTGCTGCATGGCTGTCGTCAGCTCGTGTCGTGAGATGTTGGGTTAAGTCCCGCAACGAGCGCAACCCTCACTTTTAGTTGCCATCATTAAGTTGGGCACTCTGAAAGAACTGCCAGTGATAAGCTGGAGGAAGGTGGGGATGACGTCAAGTCCTCATGGCCCTTACGTGTTGGGCTACACACGTGCTACAATGGTATCTACAACAGGAAGCAAGACGGCGACGTTTAGCAAATCCTTAAAAGATACCTCAGTTCGGATTGCACTCTGCAACTCGAGTGCATGAAGCTGGAATTACTAGTAATCGTGGATCAGCGTGCCACGGTGAATG
Source organism: uncultured Pelagibacteraceae bacterium (assembly GCA_902629575.1). Taxonomy (GTDB): domain Bacteria; phylum Pseudomonadota; class Alphaproteobacteria; order Pelagibacterales; family Pelagibacteraceae; genus Pelagibacter. The sequence goes on along the minus strand of CACORJ010000021.1, from coordinate 4,118 downwards.
CGTTCCCGGGTCTTGTACACACCGCCCGTCACACCATGGGAGTTGGTTCTACCTTAAGGCAAGGTTTAAAACCCTTGACCACGGTATAGTCAGCGACTGGGGTGAAGTCGTAACAAGGTAGCCGTAGGGGAACCTGCGGCTGGATTACCTCCTTTCTAAGGATGAATAAAATTGAAAAATTTTATTCTAAAAAATATACATAGGTAATGTTGACCGTCCTCATTTCTCTTCTTAAAGTAGTGTTTCTCTTGCATGGGGGCCGGTAGCTCAGTTGGTTAGAGCACACCCTTGATAAGGGTGGGGTCGAAAGTTCGAGTCTTTCTCGGCCCACCAACCTAAAAAGGGGGATTAGCTCAGCTGGGAGAGCGCCTGATTTGCATTCAGGAGGTCAGCGGTTCGATCCCGCTATCCTCCACCAAACACTTAGTTATTTTAATAGTAAATAAAAATAAAAATTAATATCAATATCTATATCCGAACATTAGTAATGTTATTAGCTAATGTTCAAAACAAAAATTTGATTCTACACAGAATTTTTTTCTGTGCATAATTCAAGCGTTTAAGGGCGTGTGGCGGATGCCTTGGCACTGAAAGCCGAAGAAGGACGTGATATACTGCGATAAGTTTCGGGGAGCTGTATGTAAGTTTTGATCCGAAAATTTCCGAATGGGGAAACCCACCACTTTATGTGGTACTTTAAACTGAATACATAGGTTTAAAGAGACAACCTGGAGAACTGAAACATCTAAGTAACCAGAGGAAAAGAAATCAATTGAGATTCCGTTAGTAGTGGCGAGCGAACGTGGAATAGGCCAGCAATTATATTAAAAAAATTTGAATAGTTTGGAAAAGCTAACCACAGAGGGTGATAGTCCCGTATGAGTAATGTTTAATTAAATTCATGAGTAAAGCGGGACACGTGAAATCCTGCTCGAACATAGGGGGACCACCCTCTAAGCCTAAATACTCTTCAGTGACCGATAGTGAACTAGTACCGTGAGGGAAAGGTGAAAAGAACCCCTATTAGGGGAGTGAAATAGAACCTGAAACCGCATGCCTACAATCAGTCGAAGCTCTTTTTAGAGTGACGGCGTACCTTTTGTATAATGGGTCAGTGACTTAATTTATAAAGCAAGCTTAAGCCATCTAGGTGTAGGCGCAGCGAAAGCAAGTCTTAATAGGGCGAATAGTTTTATGAATTAGACCCGAAAACGAATGAGCTTACCATGAGCAGGTTGAAAGTAAGGTAACACTTACCGGAGGACCGAACCAGTTGACGTTGAAAAGTCTTTGGATGACTTGTGGTAAGGGGTGAAAGGCCAACCAAATTCGTAGATAGCTGGTTTTCCGCGAAAACTATTTAGGTAGTGCGATGAATAAATAAACGTTTAGAGGTAGAGCACTAAATGGGCTAGGGGGAAGAGATTCTTACCAAACCTAATAAAACTCCGAATGCTAAACGTTGTTCTTCATCAGACAGACTGTGGGTGCTAAGGTCCATGGTCGAGAGGGAAAGAGCCCAGACCACCAGATAAGGTCCCCAAATTATGATTAAGTGTGAAAGGATGTGGAAATTCCTTAACAGCCGGGAGGTTGGCTTAGAAGCAGCCATCCTTTAAAGATAGCGTAACAGCTCACCGGTCTAATAGAGTTTCTGCGCCGAAGATGTAACGGGGCTAAAATCATATACCGAATCTGTGGGTTTATAAAGTTTTCGAACTTTATAAGCGGTAGCGGAACGTTCTGTAAGCCTGTGAAGGGATACCCGTGAGGGATCCTGGAGGTATCAGAAGTGCGAATGCTGACATAAGTAACGATAAAAGAAGTGAAAAACTTCTTCGCCGAAAATCCAAGGGTTTCTGCGCAAGGTTAATCCGCGCAGAGTTAGTCGGCACCTAAGGCGAGGGCGAAAGCCGTAGTCGATGGAAATAAGGTTAATATTCCTTAACCTGATGGTAGTGACGGATCTTGTAAATTGTGAGTTCTTAATGGATTGAACTTGCTGTGAAAAGGTTCCAAGAAATAGCTCCATCATAAGACCGTACCCTAAACCGACACAGGTGGATTAATAGAGTATATCAAGGCGCTTGAGAGAATGATGTTGAAGGAACTCGGCAAAATGCTTCCGTAACTTCGGAATAAGGAAGACCTTCTTATAGGCAACTATTGGAGGGTGACACAAGCCAGGGAGAAGCGACTGTTTATCAAAAACACAGGGCTCTGCTAACACGTAAGTGGATGTATAGGGTCTGACGCCTGCCCGGTGCTGGAAGGTTAATGCGGTTGGTGCAAGCTAACTTCTGAAGCCCCAGTAAACGGCGGCCGTAACTATAACGGTCCTAAGGTAGCGAAATTCCTTGTCGGGTAAGTTCCGACCTGCATGAATGGCGTAACGATTTCTCCGCTGTCTCCAACATCAACTCAGTGAAATTGAATTCTCCGTGAAGATGCGGAGTTCGCGTAGTTAGACGGAAAGACCCCGTGCACCTTTACTGCAACTTTACATTGGTGTTAGGAAAAACATATTTAGCATAGGAGGGAGACATTGAAGCAAAGGCGTCAGCTTTTGTGGAGTCACCAGTGAAATACCTCTTTTGTTTTTCTTGATATCTAACTGATTGCCGTTATCCGGCGTCAAGACATTGTATGGTGGGTAGTTTGACTGGGGCGGTCGCCTCCCAAATAGTAACGGAGGCGTGCGAAGGTAGGCTCAGAACGGTCAGAAATCGTTCGTAGAGTGCAATGGCATAAGCCTGCCTGACTGTGAGACTGACAAGTCGAGCAGAGACGAAAGTCGGTCATAGTGATCCGGTGGTTCTGAGTGGAAGGGCCATCGCTCAACGGATAAAAGGTACGCCGGGGATAACAGGCTGATACTGCCCAAGAGCTCATATCGACGGCAGTGTTTGGCACCTCGATGTCGGCTCATCACATCCTGGGGCTGGAGCAGGTCCCAAGGGTTTGGCTGTTCGCCAATTAAAGTGGTACGTGAGCTGGGTTCAGAACGTCGTGAGACAGTTCGGTCCCTATCTGCTATGCGTGTAGAAGAATTGAGAGGAGTTGACCCTAGTACGAGAGGACCGGGTTGAACATACCACTGGTGGACCGGTTGTAGCGCCAGCTGCAGTGCCGGGTAGCTAAGTATGGACGAGATAACTGCTGAAAGCATCTAAGCGGGAAACTCACCTCAAAACTAGTTCTTCCTATAGAGCCGTGGTAGACCACCACGTTGATAGGCTGGATGTGGAAGCGCAGTAATGCGTGCAGCTGACCAGTACTAATAGCTCAATTGGCTTGATTTATGCACTGAAAAAAATTTTATATATAAGCTGATATTAATTTAAGATTTATAAAGATCAAAAAATTCAAATACCTTAGATCTTAAAAATGTTGTTGGCAAAATGTTAAAATCAATATTAATTAAGATTAGATTATTAATCTTAATGATCTAAAGTAACGATTAATATTTGATTTGATGATGACAAAAAGCAAAATTATAATTATCATTCCAGCTAGATTATCATCTACCAGATTACCAAAAAAGCAACTTTTAAAAATTGGAAATTTAAAAATTATTGAAATAATTTTTAAAAAATTAAACACATTCTTTAGTGAAAAAAATATCTTTGTGGCAACATCAATCGATAAATCCGATAACGAATTATGTGAATTCTGTAAAAAAAAGAATATCAATTTTTTTCGTGGGTCTTTATCTAATGTTTTACAAAGAGTTTACAGGCTAGCAAGCATACAAAAGGCTTATGGATTTATAAGAGTTAATGGTGATAGTCCTTTAGTAAATTTGTCTGTTATCAAAAAAGGTTTAAAAAAATTTAAAACTAGAAAATATGATTTGGTAACAAATGTCTTTCCAAGATCATATCCTGCAGGCATGTCAGTTGAGATTATAAAAACTCATACTTTACAAAAGATTTCCAAAAAAATTAAAAAAAGAATTCATAAAGAGCATATAACACCTTATATTTATGAAAATTATAAAGATTTTAGAATATATAATATTAAAAATAAAAAAAATTATTCAAATATACATTTGGCAGTCGATACAAAAAAAGATTTTTTAAAAATAAAAAAAACTATTTTAAGACTAAAAGATTATA
>CACORJ010000020.1 GCA_902629575.1 uncultured Pelagibacteraceae bacterium | reverse complement strand
CCTGAAAAAGTAAAAATTTTTTTTCATAAAGAAAATTTTAAAAATACATATTCAATCAATGGTTTTGGATTAGCAATATTTGATGAAGAGGATCCTCATGTTTCAAGACAAATATTTCAAAAAAAATAATTTATTGATTACTTTTCTAATTTTTTCTCTAATTTTCTAACTAAATAAGAAACAATTAAAATTAAAATTAAGTATTCTAAAATCAAAAAAGTATATATTTCTAAAGGCCTGTATGTTGTAACTACAAGTTCATTGGCTTTTCTAGTAAGATCTCCAATCCCAATAATAGATACTAATGAAGACATCTTCAAGACATAAACGAATTGATTTCCTATAGCTGGTAAAATATTTTTAATTGCTTGAGGAAGAATAACTAATCTTAATTTTCTTAAAAAACCTAATCCTAAAGAACTTCCAGCTTCCCATTGAGATTTTTTTATTGAATTAATTCCAGCCCTAAATATCTCTGCCTGGAAAGCACTTTCACTAATTGAAAGAGCTATGATACCAGAAACAAACGGACTAAAACTTATACCAGTCATTATTGGTAGCCCATAATAAATCCACAAAATTAAAACTAATAAAGGAATGGCTCTTACAATTTCAACATAACCAATATTAAGATAGGTTAAAAATTTACTTTTAGCTAAAGATGGAATTGCAACTAATAGACCAATAATTATTGAGATAACAATCGAAACTACACTAATATATATAGTAGTTGTTAAACCACTTAATAAAAACTTTAGATTTGTTAATCCTTCAAGATTGTTTGGTGATAAGATAAGCCAATTTAATTCATTTTTACCACATGAAGTTAATGGAAAAATAAGAATTAATAAAAATAAATTTTTCACTCTTTAACTTATAAAGAATAAAAAAATTAATTACTAATTTTTTATAAACTTTTTAGATTATATTTAGCTAACAACTTAGTGAAGAAGCCTGAGGATTTTTTATCCTTAATCCATTTGTTTACATAATTATTCCACTTAGTATCACCTTTTGGCACCATCATTGCTAAGAATGCTGGATTTTTTCCACCATCTGGAACAATTGCTAACTGAGGATATTTAATAACCAATTTATTTGCTTCTGTTGAGCTTGTAATATTTCCATCAGCTCTACCTGCTAAAACTTCTTGAAAGTCTCTTGCTGGCGCTTCTACTGAGTTCAATTTTGATTTGGGAAAGAATTCTTTCGCTTTTTCTTCTTGAGAAGTACCAAGAGTAGTTGCAATAGTTACGTTTGAATTATTAAGTGAATCCCAAGTTGAAAACTTTTTTAAATTTTTTTTAAGAACAAGTGGTACAGTTGCATATTTGTAATATGTATCAGTGAAACCAGCTACTTCAGCTCTTTTTGGTGTCTTTGTAACACTAGTAGAAATATCATATCTCTCTGATGTTATTCCTGAAACGATAGTTTTCCATTCAGCAGGCACAAACTCAATTTTAACACCCATATCTTTAGCCAGTTGGTTCATAACATCAATATCAAAACCCTTATATTTGTTAGTCGCAGGGTCTTTGACTGTCATAGGATCCCAATCTCCAGTGGTGCCAACTTTTAGTACTCCAGAAGATAAAATTTTATCTAAATTAGATTCTGCATTAAGTGAAAAGGGTAAAAGAGCAAATATTGCTATTAAGAATAATTTTTTCATGGATTTTAATAACTTATTTGAGATCTAAATGAGACTATAATCTTGACGCACTATCATTCATCCAAGCGAACAAATGCTCAGAAAATGAGCGTCTTACAAACAAATTCACCTCATTTTTATTTTGATTGTGAATAATCACATCTATTTTTGCTAGAATTGTTTGGGTTACAGAGCCAATTTTGCCTCTAAAATCGTTAAAATTAAAAGGAGAACCTGTTTGAAATAGATTATAGATTTTGTCTCCTTTAAGATTAATCCTTACAAATTGATCCGTAACATCAACTACTGCTCCTAAATCTAACTTAGATATATTTTTATTCAAAAGTATTTCAGTGTCATATGAATTTGTATTTTCTTTAATTACATCATTTGAAAAAATCATCCATTCATCAGGACTCAACCATAAAGCGGTCAATTTTTCACTTTGAGTAGAAGTATTTGCTTTTGTAGGTAGAACCATATTTAAAGATTTACCAATAGCTGATAGAAATTCTCTTTTTTTACCTCTTACTATCAATTTCATAACAGGCTTTATCTCAATCATTTGTAAACCTTGATATGATTTTTCTTCTTTTATAGTATGGTTATAATTTAGCATTTAATCTTTCTCCTTCTTTATCAAAAAAAACAGGGTCAGCTACAGTTACATTAATATTCTTATTTTCCATTGGTATGATCAATTTTTGCCCTAACATGTTTTTTCCACCTTTTACAACACCTAATGCGATCGATTTTTTTAAATTTGGGCTGTAATAACTTGAGGTAACATGGCCTAGCATTTCAATAGGTGATTTTTTTATATCAGCAACTATCTGTGCACCTTCCTCCAAAACTTCCTCAGGATTTTCTGTCAATAAACCAACCAATTGTTTTCTATCTTCTCTAATAGTATCAGATCTATATAATGATCTTTTTCCAATAAAATCATATTTCTTTTTACTAACTATCCAATCCATCTGTAAATCAATTGGTGTCAGTGTTGCATCAGTATCTTGACCAACTATTATAAAACCTTTTTCTGCTCTTAATAAGTGCATTGTTTCTGTTCCATAAGGTGTAATATTAAATTCTTTACCAGATTCCATACATTTTTCCCAAACAGATTTACCAAAGTTTGCTTGAATATTAATTTCATAACTATGTTCTCCAGTAAAACTAATCCTCATTACTCTACATTTAATGTTGCCTATTTTTGCATTTTTAAATGACATATGCGGAAACTTTTCATCAGAAAGATCTAAATCGGGAATAACTTTCGAGATAATTTTTTTACTATTAGGACCGCAAACACTTATTGTAGCATAATGATCAGTTACAGAAGATAGATAGACATCCAACTCAGGCCATTCTGTCTGAAGATAATCTTCAAGTTTTCCTAAAACGTTAGCCGCTCCACCAGTGGTAGTAGTCATTATATAGTGATTTTCACCAAGTCTAGTAGTTACTCCATCATCATAAACCATTCCATCTTCATTTAGCATTAAACCATAACGACATTTACCCACTGCAAGTTTTGACCAAGCATTAGTATAAACACGATTTAAAAATTCTGAGGCATCAGTGCCCTGAATATCAATTTTTCCTAATGTAGAAGCATCTAGAATACCTGCTGAATCTCTAGCAGCTTTACTTTCTCTTTGCACTGCTTGATGCATGTTTTCATTTTCTTTAGGATAGTACCAAGCTCTTTTCCATTGACCAACGTTTTCAAACTCAGCATTGTTTGCAACGTGCCAATCATGTATTGGAGTACGTCTGAATATATCAAAAAATTCTCCCACATTTCTTCCAACTATAGTTCCAAAAGTAAGTGGTGTATAAGGAGGTCTAAAAGTTGTAGTTCCATGTTCGCCCATTTTGGTTCCAGCTGTTTCTGAAATGATTCCTAGAGCATGCATGTTACCAAGTTTACCTTGATCAGTTCCCATACCAGTAGTGGTGTATCTTTTTACATGTTCTATAGATCTAAATCCTTCTCTTAGAGCTAATTTAATATCTTTTGATGTTGCATCGTTTTGATAATCAACAAAAGATTTAGTTTTTCCTATGGATTTGTCAGATGGTAATAACCAAATATTTCTCTTTGATTGATTTAAACCTGAGATAATTTCAATAGTTTTGTACTCAGAATTATCTATATTAAGAAATTTTTTCAGTGAAGATACAGTATTTTTTACTATTTCCTCTAAACTAAAGTCTCCATTGCAAGATCCAATACTTATTTGATCTGAGGAATAAATATCAGGAATGAATACTTGGTCTTCCTCTCTAAATTTTAATTTTCCTCCAGATTGGGTAAATAAATGTACTGCTGGGGTCCAACCACCAGATACACCTAAACAATCACAACTTAATTTAGTTTTGTCTCCAATTACTGTTTGACCATCTTTTGAAAGTTTCATAATAGATATTTTATTAATTCTCCTATATCCATAGGTATCAACAACAGAGAAACCTTTATAAATTTTGATATTATTTTTCTCAACCTCGTAACAAATTTTAGAGTCAACTTGTTCTCTATTATCAATTATTGCATTTATCTTAATTCCTCTCTGAATTAAGCTCATGGCAGTTTCGTATACAGTATCGTTATTGGTAAAAAGAACATTATTTTTACCACAGGCTACGCCATATAAATCAATATATTTTTTAATTGCTGAAGATAATAGTATACCTGGGCGATCATTATTATCAAATATTAATGGTCTTTCTATAGAGCCAGTAGCTGTGATTACTTTTTTAGCCCTAATTTTTAACAGTCTATGTCTTACTTTATTTTCTCTTTGATTAATTGGTAGATGATCAGTGAGATTTTCACGAGCTAATAAAAAGTTGTATCCATGAAATGCTGCAATACTAGTTCTTATTTTTATTTCTAAATTTTCTAGTTTAGATATTTCATTAATTTCTTTTTCTAACCATGAACTTGTTGTCTGATTGTTAATCTTCGAAAATTCTGAGCTATCATAAATTGACGATCCACCTAAATAAGATTTTTCATCGACTAGAAGAGTTTTAAAACCATTTTTCGCTGCCATTTTGGCAGCCATTATTCCTGATATACCAGCCCCGATTACCAATACATCACAATGGATATAATTATGTTCATATATGTCTGGATCAGGAACTTTAGGTGATTTACCTAAACCTGCAGATTTTCTAATAAAGTATTCATACTTCTCCCAGAAACTTGCAGGCCACATAAAAGTTTTATAATAAAAACCTGCGGGTAAAATAGGGGATAACAGATTATTAATTCCTCCAACATCAAAATTAACACTAGGCCAACAATTTTGGCTTGATGCAACCAAACCCTCGTAAATTTCAACTTCTGTAGCTCTCACATTTGGCTCAGTTCTTGATGAATTATCATGTAACTGAATGATTGCATTAGGTTCTTCTGATCCAGATGTCATAATTCCACGAGGTCTATGGTATTTGAAACTTCTTCCTATAAGATGAATACCATTGGCTAATAAAGCTGATGCTAGAGTGTCACCTTTAAAACCAAAATATGTTTTGTTATTAAATTTGAATGAAATTCGAGATGTCTCATCGATAAATTTACTAGTTTTAAATCTTAAATTATTAGACATCTTATTTTACCGGTGGTTTTTCACCCATTTTGTATACAGCTTTTATTTGGTCGTTTGAGGTATCTCTAATTATATTGAACCATTTTCTACAACCATGAATATGGTTCCATCTTTCATATTGAATTCCTTTAATATTTTTTCTCATGAATAAGTATTCTGCCCATTCATCATCACTTAGTTCTGTAGGTTGTTTAGGTCTTACTATGTGAGCTTCACCACCTGCTTTAAATTCGCTTTGTTCTCTCTCACCGCAAAATGGACAGCTAATTAAAAACATTAGTGTGCAACTGCAGCTGCACCATGTTCATCAACTAGATCTCCACTTACAAATCTATTTAAATTAAAGGCAGCATTTAATTTATGAGGTTCATCATTAGCAATTGTGTGAGCAAATAAATCTCCAGAACCAGGTGTTGCTTTAAAACCACCTGTTCCCCAACCACAATTAAAGTATAAACCTTTAATTGAAGTTTTACTTATTATTGGACTTGCATCAGGACATATATCAACTATTCCTCCCCATTGACGAAGCATTCTCATTCTACTGAATATTGGATATAATTCTAAAATTGCATTTAAAGTTCCTTCAACAATATCATGACTTCCTTTTTGTGAATAAGAAACATAGTCATCAGTACCTGCACCGATAACTAATTCACCTTTATCAGATTGACTTACGTACGCATGTACAGCATTAGACATTACCACAGTATCAATAATTGGTTTTACAGGTTCAGATACTAGAGCTTGAAGAGGTTTGCTCTCTAGTGGTAATCTTAAGCCAGCCATATTAGCTATAACACTTGAATGTCCAGCAGCAACAACACCTATCTTATTTGTTTTTATAAAGCCTTTTGTTGTTTCGATTCCTTCTACTCTATCCCCATTTCTTTTAATTCCTTTAACCTCACAATTTTGGATAATGTCAACACCCAATTCATCTGCACCTCTAGCATACCCCCATGCAACAGCGTCATGTCTTGCTGTTCCTGCTCTTTTTTGCAATGTTCCACCTAAAACTGGATAGCGGATATCTGGAGATGTATTTATAATAGGACAAAATTTTTTAACTTCTTCCGTATTAAGATAAACAGCATCAATACCATTTAGTCTATTAGCATGAGTTCTTCTTTTTAAATCTCTTACATCTTGAAGGTTATGTGCAAGATTCATCACTCCTCTTTGACTAAACATAACATTATAATTTAGCTCTTGTGAAAGACCTTCCCAAATTTTTAGCGCATGGTCATAAAGTCCAGCACTTGCATCCCATAAATAATTAGATCTTATAATTGTTGTATTCCTTCCAGTATTACCCCCACCAATCCATCCTTTTTCTAAAACAGCAATATTTTTTAAATTATGTTTTTTTGCTAAGTAATAAGCTGTGGCTAAACCATGACCACCACCACCAATTATGACAGTATCGTACTCTTTCTTTGGGACAGGATCTTTCCAAGCTTTCTCCCAATTCTCATGATATGAAAATGCATTTTTAACAAGCGAAAATATAGAATACTTTTTTTTCATAGAATTCTGAATAATTACTTTATAAATATCGAATATTCAATACAATCAAATGTACCAAAATATGGAAGAGTGGGTGAGAGGCTTAAACCAGTCGTTTGCTAAATGACCGTGCGAGGAAACTTGTACCGAGGGTTCGAATCCCTCCTCTTCCGCCATAAGATTGATACTAATGCTATTTAATCAAAGTATAAAAACCTCTGATATTACTGTAATTTTGCTTTTATATAATACTCCAGAAAAAAAACTTCAAAATTTACAAAATTATAAAGAATTTAATTTTTTGATACTAGACCAGAGCGGCGACTATATTACGAAAGAAAAGGTCTTCAAATTGTTACCAAATATTAGTTATTACAAGGTATCTGACCAAAATAAAGGCTTTGCAAAAGGTATAAATTTTCTATCAAAAAAAGTCAAAA
>CACORJ010000019.1 GCA_902629575.1 uncultured Pelagibacteraceae bacterium | reverse complement strand
AACTTTGTTAATATTATTTATTTTGTATAAATTGATTTTTTCAAAAATTCTTACAACCTTAAAACAAATAAATTACTTAAAATTAGGCTCTTTAATTTATATTGTTATCACTTTTACTCCGATTATACCAAGTGGCGCTTTTTTTGGTGATTTTTTGATTACTATTTTCTGCTTAAATTTATCAATATTTTATGCTTTAGATAAGAAATTGAATATATTTAATAATAAAAGTTTTTAAATATTTTAGGGCCGTTAGCTCAATAGTAGAGTACTGCATTGACATTGCAGGGGTAGTTGGAGCGTAACCAACACGGCCCACCATTATAAGAAATATTTGAGAATATTATTCACCTAAATAATTTCTATTTTTTCGTAAATTTGGTCTGTGTTCTTAGCAAAACTAACTTTCGCTGATTTACCAAAAATTTTTTTAGAAGTTTTGAAGGATAGTTTATTTAATACTGTGTTTTCGAATGAAGAGGCTTTATCATTTGGCACGCATAAATAGTCACAAGGATAATTTGTTTCTATTCTATATAAGGCGTAATCTAGTGAGAATAAGGTTTCTAAAAGTTCTTTAGTAGATGTTCCAAGATCTCTAAGATATTGTTCCTCAATTTCAATAAATATAACAGGTTTATGTTTTAGAATTAAATCTTTTGCACCCTGAAGTGCCATAACCTCTGAACCTTGAATATCAATTTTTATAAAATTAACTTTTTTAAACTTAAAGCTATCTAGTGATCTAGTTAATGTAAAATCTCCCATAGCACCATCCAAATCAATCTGTAAAGCTGCATTATTAATTGATTTTTTATTAAATGAAAAAGGCTGCATAGAGATAGTTGAATAATCTATATTTGAAATTGCAAATCTATATGCTGTTACGTTCTCGCATGAGTTTAATAAAATATTATTTTGTAAAACTGAAAAAACAAGTGATTGTGGTTCAAAAGTATAAACATGTCCTTTTGAGAGTTTTTTTGAAAGCAAGATTGCGTGTGTTCCAATATTTCCACCAACGTCTAATGCTATATCCGTGGGTAGTAAAAAGCTATCTATAAATTCTTTGAAGTGAGACTCATGTACACCATTTGTAATTGCTTGCTTGAAAAGATAATCATTTTTAAAACCACAAAAAATTCCATGTTTTGTAGATTTGATTGTTATTTCAGGTTTATTACCTTTTAATGCTCTAATAAATTCTTTAAGCTTTTTAAATTTTTTAGTAATTTTATTCACATAAATGAATATACACAAATGTCCCAAGTTTACATTGAAGAAATTAAATAAATGTTAAGCTTAAAAGTTAAATATTTGTGTATTACTTATCTTGAAAGAACTTGTAATTTGTTATACATACCATTTACTTTGGGCCTGTAGCTCAGTTGGTTAGAGCAGTACACTCATAATGTATTGGTCCCAGGTTCGAGTCCTGGCGGGCCCACCAAATAAACTTTTTAATTATTAGTAAAATCCTCTAAAGTTTTAAATAAAACTTTAATATCTCCATTATTACTATTTAGAACTGATGCGAACTCCTCTTTTTGAGTTCTTGCTAGACTTAATCCTTCAATAATTAAATCTCTTATTAAGGGTTTTTCAGGGTTTTTTGTATATATTCTCCAATCAATTTTAATCTCTGGTCTTTCGTTAGTTGCCTTTAGGAGACTATTTACAATAGTATAATTCTTATTCAAAATTTCCTTAGAAAAAACATCTATCTCAGGATTTGTATATTCTGCTAATCTACTTGAAAAACTTTTTAAAAAATATTTTTCAAAAAGTTCTGCATACCTTAATTTATCATCATCACTAAGATTTTTTCTGGCAGCACCTAGCGTATAAAACCCAATCCCTCTTATATCAACAGTATCTTTAGCGATCAATTTTAACTTCTCTATCTTTTGTTCTTTCGATATTTCTTCAGACAGTAATGTTGATGCTCTATTTACTGTTGATTGAACAAATACATCAGGCTCTATAGCTATAGAATTGTTTATTAAAAGAGATATTGTAAAAATTATTATAAATAATTTTTTTTTCATTATTAATGTAGATATTTTAATTTTCTATTTCTTCCCAATCACTATCATTTTGGGTGTCTACAATTATTTTAGCATTTAAAATTTTCTGTTGTCTGTCTTGCAAATATAGACTCTTTACTGAGGCATAAAAATCAATTGAATTTGTTTCTAAATTTTCGATTGAGCTAAAATTTTTTGCCCTAAAATCTACGCCAGCAGTTACTCTTGATGCGTAATAATCAAAATCACTAAAATATTGAGTGTCATTATTAACAGTCACATTGTACCATGCATCACCACCCATAAAGTTAGCTAATGAGCCAAGAGTATCTCTTGCAGTACTTGGACCTAAGACAGGAAGGACAATGTAGCATCCAGGGCCAACTCCATGTACAGCTAACGTTTGACCATAATCCTCTTTTTCATATTCATCTAATCCTATTAGAGTAGCAACATCAATTATTCCCAATATTCCTATAGTAGTATTTATTATAAATCTTCCAGTATTCACGCCTGCCTTACGAAATTCACCCTGAAGAAGATTGTTAGGTATAGTTACAACATTTGACAAATTATCCAGAGAGTTACTCACTCCACTTTTTAATGGTATTGGTAAATTTTTATAAACGCTTGCAACAGGCTTAAAAATAATTTTGTCTAATCCTTGATTCAAAGCAAATGTAGCTCTGTTAAAACCTTCCCAACATTCTTTAATTTCTGTAGGATCATTTTTTTTTAATACTAATTCACCATCAGAGGATGCGTGAACATTTAAGGTTAACGCAAAGGTTGTAAAAATAATTAGTGCTATTTTTTTAAGCATTTATAAAGTTATAGTTTAATTAAAACTGTTGTAAATTAGGAAATAAGCATAAATTTATCCAAAATATGGCTAAAATTAATAATAATTATTCTCCAAATTTCAGCGTTCCAAAAAGAATTAAAAAAAATATTAAATATATTATTCTCCACTATACAGGAATGATAAATGAATTATCTGCAATCAGAAAATTGTGTGATTATAAAAGTGAAGTAAGCGCTCATTATTTTATAAAAGAAAATGGAGAAATAATTAATCTTATTCCAGATTTATATATAGCCTGGCACGCAGGAAAATCAAAGTGGAAAAAAACTTCATTCTTAAATAAGTTATCTATTGGTATAGAAATTCAAAATCCAGGACATGATTATGGTTATAAAAGATTTTCATCTAAACAAATGAAATCAATAAAAAAATTATTAAAAAAATTAATTAAAAAATATAGAATTGATATAAGTAATATTTTAGGACATTCTGATATAGCACCTGATAGGAAAAAAGATCCAGGAGAAAAATTTCCATGGAAAAATTTAGCTAAATACAATTTAGCTAAGTGGCACAATCTTGATGAAAAAATAATTAAAACTTTAAGGAAAAAAAAATTAAGTAAAAAAGATGATAAAATTTTTTTACAGAACCTTTATTTAATAGGCTATAATAAAAGTATTCAAATTAAGTCTCATTTAAGTAAAAAACTATTAATCACAGCATTTCAAAGAAGGTTTAGACAAAATTTAATTAACGGAAAGTCAGACAAAGAGTGTCTTTTAATTAGTAAAAACCTTTTAAAATATTAAATAATTATTCTTGAAAAAAAAAATTTAAATAATAGATTAAATTTGCCAGATAAATGACTTGTCGCTTTAATTTATTTTAAAGAGGAAAGTCCGGGCTCCGCAAGGATACAGTGCCAGGTAACACCTGGCGGGGGAAACCCTAGGGATAGTGCCACAGAAAATAAACCGCCATAACATGGCAAGGGTGAAAAGGTGTGGTAAGAGCACACCGGTTCTATTGGCAACAATGAACGCTGGAAAACCCCACTGGGAGCAAGACTAAGTAGAGGTGACATTGTTGAAAAACTAAAAGCCATCCTTGGCTCGTCATCAGGGTTAGTTGCTTGAGCTTAAGAGTGATCTTAAGTCTAGACAAATGACAGGTTTAAAAGACAGAACCCGGCTTACAGTTTATCTGGCAAAATTTCTCTGAAAAAACAAAAACCTTCTCTAATTTAACTTTAAATTAAGATGAATTTTTAAAATTTATTAGTGAATTGTTATATTGACACCATTGAATAAAACCCATATTATCCCATAAAATCCCAAATTTGGGAAAAAAGAATTTTATGGTTTATGTTTTTATCGACTTACGAAAACAAAATAGACAAAAAAGGGAGGGTCTCAGTGCCTGCTAGTTTTAGATCATATTTGTCTAATCTAGGATACAATGGAGTAGTTTGCTTTCCCTCATTTAATAATCAATCTGTAGAAGCTTGGCCTCAAGATAGGATTGAAAAAATTTCAAATACAATTGACTCTTTGAATCCATTTGATGAAAAAAGAGATTTTTTTGCAACCTCTGTTTTGTCAGAAAGTATTAATCTACAATTTGATAGTGAAGGTAGAATTTCTCTAAGTCAAAAATTATTAAAACATGCAAAAGTTAAAAATAGCATGATTTTTGTTGGACAAGGTAAAACATTCCAAATATGGGAACCAACAATATTTGAAAAATTTAAGCTTAATGCAAGAAAAAAAGCAAACATGAATCGTGCAAGTCTTAAATGGGAGCATCAATTAAATAAATAAAAAGGGGGAGAAATGACAATTAACTTTAAAATACCAGAAATAAAAGAATTAAAACCTAGAATATTAGTTTTGGGAGTTGGAGGAGCCGGCGGTAACGCAATAAATGAAATGATCGATGCAGGTGTCGAAGGTGTAGAATTTGTTGCCGTGAACACTGATGCTCAAGATTTAAAAACAAGTAAATCTAAAACAAGGATACAAATTGGTTTAAATTTAACTAAAGGATTAGGTGCTGGAGCGAAACATGAAATAGGCCTTGCAGCAGCCAATGAGTCTTTAAATGATATTGTTGATATTCTTAAAGGTGCCAACATGGTTTTTATTACAGCGGGAATGGGCGGCGGAACTGGGACTGGTGCTGCACATGTAATTGCAAGAGCAGCAAAAGAATTAAATATTCTAACGGTAGGTGTAGTAACTTTACCATTCTTATATGAAGCGCCATCAAGAATGAGAAGAGCACATGAAGGTCTAGAGGAATTAAGAAAACATGTAGATACCATTATAGTAATTCCTAACCAAAATTTATTTAAAATTGCAAATGAGCAAACTACATATAAAGAGTCTTTTCAACTATCAAACAGTATCTTAAGACATGGAGTTCAGAGCGTAACAGATTTGATGGTAAAAGATGGTCTCGTTAATTTAGATTTTGCTGACGTTGAAACTGTTATGAGCTCAATGGGAAAAGCAATGATGGGAACTGGAGAAGCAGAGGGAGAAGGCAGAGCGGCCAAAGCTACAGAATTAGCTTTAAACAATCCACTTATTGACGATTATTCTCTTAAAGGCGCTAAAGGTTTATTGATAAATATTACTGGCGGTGAAGATTTAAAACTTTTTGAGGTAGATGAAATTGTTAATAAAATAAGATCTGAAGTGGATGTAGAAGCTGAAATTATAAATGGATCAATTATTGACCCTTCTTTAGATGGTAAAATTCGCGTTTCAATAGTTGCTACTGCTTTGGACGGTCAACAGCCAGAGAGTAAATCGGTAATTAATATGGTACATAGAATTCAAAATCGTAATCCTGGATACTCTGATTTTACAACAAGTAATGGAACTTCTACATTTAATTTTTCTAATGCAAGTACAAATCCAATCTCACATGGTGCCAATGCCTTGAAACTCGAGAATGAAGTTGTTGCTGAGAATGTGAACCAAAAAACTACTCATGATGATATTAATCGTGTTAACAATGAGTACCATGAGGAGCTGCTAAAAAATCAGGATATTGAAAATATTGTAGATGATACTTTAAAGGATGAAGAAATGTCATTCACAGAAGAAGCTACAACTACAAATCATCACTCGGAGAAAAATGAAGCAATCGAGAATGACCTTAGTGAATTTGGAGTAGATAATCACTCTCCAGACTTGTTTAATAATGACAATGTAACTTCTGATAACGATCAGCTTTTATCATCTGAAAACGAGGATCAAGAGGATGATTTAGAGATACCAGCATTTTTAAGAAGACAAAAAAATTAATGGTCTTCGAAAAAATAAATGGAAGCCACCATAGTACTGGATAATGTAAAGCATTACCCAGTATTGCTAAAAGAAATTATTAGCGTTATTTCCCCTCAACATGGTGGCACATTTATTGATTGCACTTTTGGGCAAGGGGGGTACACCCAAGAAATTCTTAAACATAAAAATACTAAAGTTATAGGTTTAGATAGAGATATTAATAGTGGAATTATCGGAAAAAAAGTTGAAAAAAAATTCCCTAATCGGTTTTTATTTAAAAATTTAAAATTTAGTAATCTAAATAATTTAAAATTAAAAAATGAAAATATTAAGGGTGTTGTTTTTGATTTAGGATACTCATTTACACAAATAAAAGATTTAGAAAAAGGGTTATCATTTAATTCTAAAGGAAAACTTAATATGATGATGGGATTAAATAATTTTTCTGCCAAAGATGCAATAAACAATTTGGAAGTTAAAGAGATAGAAAGGATATTAAAATATTTTGGTGAAGAAAAAGATGCTAAATTAATTTCAAAAAATATAGTTAAAGAAAGACAGTCAAAAGAAATTGATACTCAAGGTCTTGTGAAAATAATTGAAAATTCAAAAAGAAAAAAAAATTACAAAACTCATAGTTGTACAAAAAGTTTCCAAGCGTTAAGAATTTTTGTAAACAAAGAAATTAGTGAATTGATTGATGGTTTAATATATTCTTCAAAAATTTTAAAAAAGGGTGGTTGTTTGGCAGTTGTAACATTTCACTCTATAGAAGATAAGATAGTGAAATATTTTTTTAGAAGTATTTCAGAAAATAAGACAGTCTCTAGATATGAGCCAAAACTACAGGAAAAAAAAATTTTATTTGAGAGGGTTTTAAAGAAACCAATTATTCCATCCGAGCAAGAAATAAAAGAAAATCCACCCTCAAGATCAGCTAAATTAAGATACCTTATTAAAAAAGAGGATAGTTATGATATCGAAAGCGATATATATGAGAAATTTTCTCATTTAATTGAAATAGAAAATTTAGGTTTAAAATTATGACAAAACTCACAGTTTTTGTTCTTTTAATTACTCTAATAATAAGCACTTCTTTAGTAAAAAATTCGACAAAAGATTTAGATGATGAAATATATCTTATCAGAGAAAATATATTATTTTTAGAAAATAGATTAGAGAACTCAAAATTAGAGTTTAATTACTTAAGTTCCTCAGAAAAATTAATGGAGTATCAAAAATTATATTTTGATAATTTATTGATAAAAAAGTCTCTTAAAGAACTTAAAACTTTAGAGATTAAAGATAACGAATTAATAATTAATAATTTAAAATTATCAGGT
>CACORJ010000018.1 GCA_902629575.1 uncultured Pelagibacteraceae bacterium | reverse complement strand
TTCAGTTCTTTAGTTAAATAATTGCCTATTTATTAGCATTTTTTACTATTGTGAATTGTAGAGAACTTTTGTAGAACAGATTTGTACGATATTTGTTCTTATGCTAACAAAAAAACAAAAAAACCTGCTTTTATTTATCAACAAGAAGTTGAGAAGCTCTGGTGTATCACCATCTTATGAGGAAATGAAACAATCATTAAATTTAAAATCTAAATCTGGAATTCATAGACTGATAAGTGCACTTGAGGAGAGAGGATTTATAAAAAGATTAGCTCATAAAGCAAGAGCATTAGAGGTAATCAAATTACCAGAAACAGCTTCAGCAAATGATATTTATAACAATTTTTCACCTAGTGTTATTAAAGGTGGCTTGGATGATGAAAAACCTTTATCAGACGAAGAAGTACCAGTGCTAGGGAAAATTGCAGCTGGAACACCTGTAGAAGCTATTCAGAATGAAGTTTCAAGAATTCCATTACCTAATAACTTAGAGAAAAATGGTGATTATTTTGGTCTAAAAGTTCAAGGTGATTCCATGATTGAAGCTGGAATTCACGAAGGCGACACAGTAATAATTAAAAGAACCGATACAGCTGATAATGGAAAGATAGTTGTTGCATTAATCGATGAACACGAAGCTATGCTTAAAAGAATTAGAAAAAAAGGTAAAGTAGTAGCACTTGAAAGTGCTAACAAAAACTATGAAACTAAAATTTTTGGTCCTGATAGAGTTAAAGTACAGGGCGTATTAGTATCTTTATATAGAAACTTCTAGTAAAATAGTCTAAACATTTTTAATGAAAAAAGTAGCAACAAGATTTGCTCCGTCCCCTACTGGGCCCTTGCATATTGGTGGTGTAAGAACAGCTCTATTTAATTGGTTGTATTCTAAAAATCAAAATGGTAATTTTTATCTTAGAGTAGAAGATACTGATAAAGAAAGATCAAAAAAAGAATATAAAGACCAAATAGTTAAATCTCTTAAATGGATTGGTATAAATTACGATGGCGAAGAATATATTCAGTCAAAAAAAATTGAAGATCACATAAAAGTTGCCAATGAATTACTTAAAAATGGTCATGCATATAAGTGTTATTGTTCAAGCGAAGAAATAGAAGAACAAAAAAAAAGAGCAAGACAAAAAAAAATTCCTTACATTTACGATAGAAAATGGAGAGATAAAAAAGAAACTGATGCGCTAAAAAATATTAAACCAGTTATTAGGTTCAAAAGTAAGATAGATGGAACATCCATATTAAAAGATTTAGTTCAAGGTGATGTTGAAATCGACAATAACACTATTGAAGATTTCATAATTTTAAGAAATGATGGAACTCCAACTTACAATTTATCAGCATCGGTCGATGATCATCAAATGAATATGACACATATAATTAGAGGAGATGATCATAAAATTAATACCTTTAAACAAATTCAGATTTATCAAGCAATGAAATGGGAGATGCCTTCATTTGCACACATACCCTTGATACATACAATTGAAGGAAAGAAATTATCAAAGAGGGATAAAGCATCTACGTTAGATGATTATTCTAAAATTGGTATTATGCCAGATGCACTGAGGAATTATCTTCTTAGATTAGGTTGGTCTTATAAGGATAAGGAAATATTTACATTAGATGAAAGTATTAAGCATTTTAATCTCGAAGGAATTGGTAAATCTCCATCAAAACTAGACATGAGTAGAATTTTATCAATGAATGAACACTATATTAAGAATATTGATGAGAATGATTTATTCAATCAATTAACAGAATATTGCAAATTATATAAAAGTGAAATTAAATCAGATAAAAAAGATAAGATTAAGAATTCTTTAACTTTCCTAAAAAATAAAGCTAAAACCCTAGAAGATATATTTAATAATGGTCAGTATATTATGGTGGACGAAGTTAATTTTAACCAGGATGATTTTAAACTAATTGATGATAAGGCCAAAAAAGTCATTTCTGATTTCAATACTCAATTTAATAGCGTTAATAAATTGAGCAAAGAAACATTAGAACCAATAGTTAACGAATTAATTAAATCTAATGATACTAATTTTAAAGGAGTTGGGCAGCCTTTAAGAATAGCTTTAACAGGTTCAAAATTTGGACCTGGAATATATGATATTATTATTTCTCTTGGAAAAGAAGAGGTAACAAAAAGATTAACCCATAAGAAACTTAGTTAATACCAAGGAAGCTTCATCAGAAGATGAGGTTTTTGATCTGATTTTACTTAAAGTTTCCTCACATTCATTAATTTGCTTTTTCATTAATTCTGGATTTTTTAAAAAGTAGACAACTGAATTGAAAATCTCTTTAGCATTACACTCTTTTTGTATTAATTCTGGAATTATTTCTTTGTTATTAATTATATTAATGATGTTGGCAAATTTTATTTTGACTAGCATTTTAACAATTAAAAAATTTAAAAAATTCATTTTATAGATAATTATAGAAGGAACTTTTGCATTACAAATTTCAAGAGAAATTGTGCCAGATTTAGAAACTGCAAAAGTAGATTTACTTAGTATTTGTTTTTTAATATTATCATCAGAAATAACCTTAACATTTTTTAAATTTACATTATTAATCTTTTCATTAATTAAATTCTTATTTTCATCGGTTGCATGAAATACAAAAGTAAAATTATCAAACTTTAAATTCATCATATTTATAAAATTAATTAATATAGGTAAAAGTAAATTTACTTCGGATGATCTACTACCAGAAAAAAGAGAAATAATTTTTTTATCATTTGATATGATATTAGATAGATCTATCTTATCTTTATTTTGATGCTCTAATAATGGATGTCCAACAAAAGTATTTGGAATATTTTCTTTTTCAAAGTATTTTTTTTCGAAATCAAATAATAATAAAATATGATCTAAGAATTTTTTAAACTTTTTTACTCTACCTTCTCGCCATACCCATACTTGTGGAGCCACATAATGAACAGTCTTGATCTCATTGTTTAATTTTTTAACTTTTTCAGCAACTCTTAATGTAAAATCAGGACTATCCACACTAAACAATATATCTGGTTTAAATTTTATTATTTCCTCTACAGTTTTATTTATTTTGTTCTTTATTTTGAAAATGTTTAATAAAACACTTGTGAATCCAATGTAGGTAATTTCTTTAAGGTCAAAAATTGATTTTATTCCTAATGAATTCAAATGTGTTCCACCTACACAAGAATATTCGATATTAGGATCTTTTTTTTGAAGATTAGATATAACTTTAGAAGCAAGTTTATCTCCAGAAGGTTCACCTGTTAATATAAAAATCCTTTTCATCTTACAGCGATAAACATTTTGTTTTTATTAGCAAATTGAATGCAACTTTTTTTATCTAAAAAAACGTGTTGTTTACTTTTTATAACAATACCTTTTAATCCTGCAGTCTTACTTTGTTTTATAGTTTTCAATCCAATTGTTGGAAGGTCTACTCTCAAGTCTTGTTTCTTTTTTGGAAACTTAACTAAAACTCCATGATTTCTAAATTTTTTGCTTCTACTTTTTTCAAGCATTTTTTTAGTTCCACCTTTTCCTTCTATAGAAACTACTTTTTTATTTCTAACTACAACACCCTGACTAAAATTATATTGTCTTAAATTATTTAGAGTGTTTATCGCTTTTTTTATATCTAATTGATCTTGTTTGTTTGGTCTAATCTTTGAATAATTACCCTTTTTTAATGAAAGTTCAGGATTAAATTTAAGCGAATTTTCAGTTTTAATCTTGTTTTGAGATAATATCTTAATAATTTCTTTAAGTATTGCTGCATCACCAAGCTTTGATGCTTTAATAATTCTCGGAATATAATAAATACCTTTAAAATCTAATTTCAGTTTAGAAAAGTTTGGTTTATTCACCTTTCCTGCAAATAAGACTTTTTTACAGTTATTTTCCTTTAGAATATTAATGATTTTACCAAATTGACCTATAGAAACTGAAAAAGTTTTTTTATTTTTTTTAAATTTCTTTGATTTTGATAAATCAATTATTAGATATTTTATTTTTCTTTTTTTGACAGTTTTAAGAATTTCCTTTGGAAAATCAGTATCACCAAAAATTAATCCTATCATTTTACGAAAATGGTGTGCAAATAGATCTTTTTTTATCTTTTGTTATAAAGTCAATTACATTTTTCACTAATGGATTTTCTTGAAAAGAGCCATTCAATTTACTTATATTTTCATTGATATTTTTTGTAGCAAAAATCTCTTTATAAGCTTCACTTAAGCCTAAGATGTTTTTATTTTCAAACTTAGCTCTTCTTAATCCTATTAAGTTTAATCCTTGTAATGAATTCCTATTTCCTGTTGATAATCCATAAGGAATTACGTCATGTAGCACGCCTGTCATCCCTCCAATCATTGCCATTTTTCCAATTCTTGTGAATTGTTGAACTGCAGAATTTCCTCCTATAACAACATTATCTTCAATAATTGCATGTCCTCCCAATGGAACGTTATTTGCAATTATTACATTGTTTCCAACCTGACAATCATGAGCTATA
Organism: uncultured Pelagibacteraceae bacterium; assembly: GCA_902629575.1. Lineage (GTDB taxonomy): Bacteria > Pseudomonadota > Alphaproteobacteria > Pelagibacterales > Pelagibacteraceae > Pelagibacter. The sequence continues at coordinate 6,158 of CACORJ010000018.1, read as the reverse complement.
TGTGATGAAATCATAAATAAACAATTATTTCCAATAACTGTTTTACCACCACCACCAACTGTACCTGGATTTATAGTTACGTATTCTCTAATTTTGTTATTATCTCCTATTATCAAATTTGTAGGCTCTCCATTATATTTTAAGTCTTGAGGATCGTTTATTGATACAAAAGGATAAATTTTATTTCCTTTACCAATTTTAACATTTCCTGAAATATTTACGTGAGATTTAATAATTGTATTCTCCCCAATCTCAACGTTAGGGCCTATTACGCAATAAGGTCCTACTTGAACATTTTTATCTAATTTTGCTTTTGAATCTATGATTGCAGTTTTATCTATCATTTATTATCTTTTAAAAATTGCCTTAAATCTTTTGAGGGATATCCCATAACTCTACTATTATCTGGAATGTTTTTAATTACTCCACTGCCACCGCCGATTTGAACATTATTTCCAATCTTCAGATGTCCTGAAATGCCAGCTTGTCCTCCAATCATCACATTGTTACCTAAAGTAGAACTTCCTGCAAAACCAACTTGTCCTGCAATAATACAATTTTCTCCAATTTTGTTATTATGCGCTATATGAATTTGATTATCCAAATAAGTATTTTTACCTATACTAGTGTTTGACATTGACCCTCTATCAATAGTTGCTCCACATCCAATTTCTGAATTTTCGCCAATAAGTACTATTCCAATATGCGGGTATCTTAGGTTCTTTTGTTTGTTAGGGAAAAAACCAAAACCTTTTTTTCCTATAATACAGCCATCAAGAATTGCTACATTATTTTCTATAATTGTATTTCTTATTATTACATTCGACCCAATTGAACAATCAGATCCTATATTAACATTTTTTTCTATAATTGTGTTGTGGCCGATAGAACAATTTTTTCCAATCTTGACATTTTCTCCAACTAAAACGTTGTGACCATATTTAATCTTATTATCAAAATTTAATTCTTCAATTTTTTTAACAGTATTATCAAAATCATCATTGATAGCATCTGGATAGAACTTAGATGTAATTTGAGAAATTATTAATAAAACATTATCAACACAAATTGGTTTACACTCTTTCGGTAAATAATCAGCTAAATTTTCTAAGGTTATACAATATGATGCTTTAGTTTTGGATGCTTGTAAATGATATTTTTTTGAATGAAAAAAAGTTAAATGTTCTTTATCTGCTGATTGAAGGTCTCTAACATCATGAGCTAAATCATCACTTAAATTTTCCATATTATTTAATTTAAGATCATCTAAAAGATGTTTTATTTTAAAAGGACCATAATTTTTAAAAAAAGGATGTTTCACAATTTGTTAATATCAAAATTTCTAAATATTGATTATCAACAAATGTTTCTAATTATTTTTATCTACAATTGTAGCTGACCATTGAGCATCAGCCATACGCTTTTCACCAACAAAAGCCTCTCCTTTGTATTTCCACACTTTACCATGTGACCTAACTGCTTCTATTTTTAATTCTAGTGTACAATCAGGAATAACTGGATTCCTAAATCTTGCTTTTTCAATACTCATTAAAAAAACCAGTTTATTTTCATATTCTTTTTTATTTATACCGTGGGCTGTTAAAGCAGCAGCAGCTTGTCCAAAAGCTTCAACTATTAAAACTCCAGGCATAACAGGATTTTCTGGAAAATGGCCATTTACATAAAATGAATCTTTTTTTACAAAAACAACTGCAGTTGCTGATTTAAGTTTATTTATGTCTTTTAACTCATCAATCAACAACATTGGCTCACGGTGAGGGAGTAAATTAATTATATCTGTTTTATTTAATTTCATCTTTTTTTTATTCTTCAAAAATACTTTTACATTAAAATGTTGTTCCTAAATTAAATCTGAACGTCTCAGTCCTATCAGTACTCATCTTAGTTATTGGTTGACTTAATGAAAAACTAAGAGGTCCAACTGGTGTTAGAAGATCCATACCTATACCAGTTGAGCTTCTGATTTTATTTGAATCATCAATATTACTATCATAGTCCACACCCCAAACATTAGCCATATCTAGAAATAATGAAAAATCCACAGTTTCTACTGTACTTAGTAATTTTGGTAAATTAGTAGATAAGTTAAATGTAGAAACATAATTTCCACCTACATAATCTAAATTATCTACAGGACCAATTTTATTTCTTTCAAAACCTCTTAAACGATTATAGGGTACATTTGCTCTCTTTGATATTCTTACATCAGAATTGTCTAACGTATTAATCGCTTTTAAATAAACACTTGCCTTACCAACCATATCTGAAGATCTAGAAAGTTGTTTGTATTGTGTATAAACAAAAGTATTATTTATCTCATTATTATCTGATAAAATTGGTAACTCTTGATAAAAACTTGTTTTACTGCCTGTGCTAGGTCTAAACTTTGAATTTCTTAAATCAAAATCTAAACCATAATTAAAATATAAATCTCTATAATTCCCTTGTTGTTTTTTAAGTGAGTTTGATGCATTAGAATTCGTTTCTAAGTCTTCAAAAGAAGTTTTGAAAGATGGGCTAAAAAAAAGATTTTCAAATTGTTCATACTGAGTACCAACAGAAAAGCCTAATTCTGATACTTTATAACCAAAATCTGAGAGATTATCAGTTGTTGTTGAGCTTAATGAAGTAAATAATGTATTATCACTATAAGCAAAGTTAGGTTTTGAATAAATAAATTTTCCTTTAACACTCTCCTCAGAAATCTCTAAAAAAGTATCTAAATTAATACCTTTTCCTAAAAAATTTCTTTCAGTAACACCTCCTCCAATTACAGATCCACTCGTTCCAACACCGGCAGCTAAACTAATCTCACCAGTGGGTTTTTCTTCAAGCATAATATCAATTATTTTAAGATTTTCATTAGAGCCGTCTTTTATTTTACCTTCCACTTTTTTAAAAATATTTAGAGACCTAATTTCTTCGAGCGACTTATCATATAAAAGAGTGTTTAATGGATCACCTTCATCTACTACTAATTTATTTCTGATAACTTCCTCAATTGTCGTATAATTTCCCAAAATATTAATTCTCTCTACATAATATTTAGTGGAGTCAGATACATTAAATATAAAATTTATCTTATTATTATCAATTATCTCCTCATCAACTTTTGCATCAATAAAATCATATAAACGTAATGAAGCTATTTTTTCAATATCTGTCAAAATTTGATTAAAATCATCAATTGAATATTTTTTACCTTCTAGTTTCTTAAATGTTTGATTTATCTTTTTAAAATCTAAAACATCATAATCAGCAGGTAAATCAAGTTTGAAAGAATTAAAGTAATGTATTTCTCCAGCATCGATATTAAAAACAAGGTTAAAATCGCCATTTTTGTTAAATTCAGCAAAAGAACTTAAAACTTCAACATTGTAATAACCTAGGTTTTTATAATAATTCTTAATCAATCGTTTATCTAAATTTATTCTTGATTGGTTTAGATAAACATTGTTTGAAATAAATTTCCAAAATTTATGCTCTTCAGATGCAATAATTTCTAAAAGCTTTTTATCTTTAATCTTTTTATCTCCAATAAATGATATATTTTTTATTCTTGCTTTAGGTCCTTCATTTATATCGATCACGAGTCTGATGGAGTTTAATTTCTCATTTTTACTTATTGAAGGAACTACTTTTACAAAATAAAAACCATTAGTTTTAAGTATATTTCTAATTAAAATTAAATCTTTTTGAAGAGTCTCCTCTATAAAAGATTTTCTATTTTTAAGTGTTAATGCCTCAAGAATTTTTTCTGTTGTTTGATTACTTTTTATTCCTGTAATCTCAATGTCCTCGATAATAGGATTTTCAATTAAATTAATAACTAAAGTATCATTTTTAAAAATTATCGATATGTCTTCGAAAAATTCAGTATCGTAAAGTTTTTTTATAATCGTATTTAAATCATTAGTTTTATAATCTTTTCCGAATTCAATATCACCTAAAACCAAAATTGTCTCATCAGAAATTCTTTTATTACCGTTAATATCAACTTTTTTAATTGTCTCGGAAACAGCTAAACTCATTAAAAATATGCTGTATAAAAAAAAGCTCACTAATAATTTAATCATAATGTCTCTATATACCTGAATTATTCAATTTTGAATAAACATAATTTCTAATTTTATATATATCCTTAATGTTTTTTGGTGTTTTTTTCTTAAATTTTAAAAAATTTTTATTATGAGCATTATAATCTATTAAATTGATAAGATCTTTATAACTAATTTTTTCTTTTATAAATAAAGAAACAAAATAATCATTAATTGTAATTAAAGCAGTTTCAAATAATGAGTTTTTTTTAGGTAAAATTTTGAGAATTTTTAATAATGGGAATTTTTTTAAATCAACAGATTGAAAAGTTATTTAAAATTTTCAGATTTAAAGATTTTGTTTTAAATGAATTTTTATTTTCATGATAAATTGTGTTATGAATTGGAATTCTCATATCTGGTTCGTGATGTAGAATTTTTGTTATACCACTCTTAAATTTTATTAATGCATGTATATATGAACTTGGATGTATTAAAATTTCAATTTTATCATATGAAGTATTAAATATTTTCTTTGCTTCAATCACTTCAAATAATTTATTCATCATTGTCGATGAATCTATAGATATTTTTTTTCCCATACTCCAATTAGGATGTTTTAAGGCATCTTTTAATTTTACTTTAGAAAGGCTTGAGTATGAATATTTTAAAAATGGTCCTCCAGATGCAGTTATAAATATTTTTTCTACAAAACTTTCTTTTTCATTTTTTATTAATGAAAATATTGAAAAATGTTCAGAGTCTACAGGAAAAAAATTAGTCTTATTTTTTTTTAGTTCTTTTTCAATTAAATTCCATCCACATATTAAAGATTCTTTATTTGTTATCGCAACATTTTGACTGATTTTTATTGATCTCATTGTTGGATCTAAACCGTCTATTCCTACCACTGATACCATTGTATAAAAAATCTCTTTTTTTTTAAATAACTTATCTAAAATCATAAATGAATTATGAAAATTAATTTTTGATTTTTTGAATTTATTTTTTGCTTTAATATAACTTGTAAAATCATTGATAATTATATTTTTAACATTAAATTCTTTTGCTTGAGCCAATACCTTATTTACGTTTTTATTCGTTGAAAGTAGTTCAATACTAAAATTAGCCTTATCTTTTTTAAGAATTTTAATTGTATTCTTTCCTATAGAGCCTGTAGAACCAAGAACGATAATTTTTTTTTTCATGAAAAAGTTTTTATAAGTAAATAACAAAAAGGAAATACAAATATCATTCCATCTATTCTATCTAAAAGTCCGCCATGACCTGGGAAAATTTTACCAGTATTCTTAATTTTTGAAATTCTTTTAAAATACGAAATTATCAAATCCCCAATTTGGCTAATACAAGAGATTGCTAATACAAGAAAAAAGAAGGCTAACTCCCCATAAATATTGTTAACATTATAGATTAATTGATAATTATAATTTATTCCAAATAAGTGTGAAAATATAATTGCTAGTAAAAAACCTCCTATCATTCCAGAAAAAGTTTTATTGGGACTTATCTTACTTAATTTTGGTCCTTTGAGTAACTTACCGAAAAAATAACCACCGATATCAGTTGAAATACAAATTATCAAAATTATTAGGAAAAGACCAAGGTCGTTGTCTCGTATTTGAAATGCAGCATAAAATGAAATTAATAAAAAAGCGATACCCAAAAATTTTAATTCAAATTTTTTAGCCATTTTAAACCATTCTGTTGAAGAAATTAAGAAAAGAGTTAGTAAAAAAAATAAAAGGATATTGGAGCCCTTAATTATAAAAAAAAGTGATAAAGGTATGATTATAATTGAACTAAGTATTCTCCTTTTAAGTTCTTTTTTCATTATATTTTTCCAAAATTTCTTTTTATTTTTTTAAATTTATTAATTATTTTATTATAATCTTTTTCATTAAAGTCAGGCCATAATTTCTTTTCAAAAAAAATTTCAGAATAAGCAAGTTGCCATAATAAAAAATTACTCAATCTTTTCGTATTACCAGTTCTAATTAGTAAATCTGGATCTGGTATATTTCGTGTTTGTAAATATTTTTCTAAATTTTTTTCATTAATCTTAATTTTTTTTTTTTTCAG
>CACORJ010000017.1 GCA_902629575.1 uncultured Pelagibacteraceae bacterium | reverse complement strand
TTATTTTTTAAACCCCATCTTCCATTGCCATCCATAATAATAGCAACATGTTTAAGGGTATTCATATAGTCATTATTTCTTTTTCTTTAGTTGAAATTTTTTCATCAACAATCGAAATATATTTATCTGTTAAAGTCTGGACACTTTTTTCAAAAGATTTTTCTTCGTCTTCACCTATATCTTTTGATTTCATGAGTTTTTTTAACTCTTCATTAGCCTCTCGTCTGATATTTCTTATTGCAACTTTGCATTTTTCTCCCATTGATTTAATCATTTTTTTTATTTCAATTCTTCTCTCTTCATTTAATTCTGGAATAGGTAATCTAATGAGCTGACCATCTATTTGAGGGTTTAATCCTAATTCAGATTTTTTTATAGCTGAGTCTACTAACGGAACATTATTTTGATCCCAAATTTGTATATTAATCATTCTTGGCTCTGGCGTTGTAATACTGCCAACTTGATTGATAGGCATCTGTTGACCATAAACATCAATTTTAATTAAGTCCAACATCGCTGCATTGGCTCTACCAGTTCTCAATGAGGATAATTCTTTAGCAAAAACCTCAATGGTTTTATCCATCTTAAGACTATATGTTTTTTCATTAAACATTTATTCACCTATTTTAAATCTTACAAATTCTTTTATTTTTAAATCAGAAATAGATAATTCTTTTAAGATATCTTGAACTTTCTTTTTAGGTTCCATAACCCAAGCTTGAGTCAAAAGGGCATTTTCTTCCTTAAATTTGTTCATTTTTCCTAGGCTTATTTTTTTTGCTATATCCTCAGGTTTACCTAAATTCTTTAATTCTTCTGTGACTAATTCTTGCTCTTTATCAATAATAGACTGATCAATTGAATTTTGATCTAAAGCTAAAGGATTTGATGCTGCAATATGCATTGACAGTTGTTTTCCAAAATTTTTTACTGTATCAGAATTATCTTTAGTTTCTAATGATACAGCGACTGCTAATTTAGCAAGATTGTCTTTGACAACGGTATGTAAGTACTTAGAATTTATAGTTCCCTGATTTGAAATTGTTTTTGTTTTACCTATCGTGATTTTTTCACCGATTTTTGCAATTAAAGCAACAAGGTTCTCATCTACTGATTTATTATTTGCCATGTTAGTTTTTTTTAACTTATCTATATTAGAGTCGACAAGATTATTTAAATCACTTAATTCTTTAACAAATTTTATAAAATCCTCATTTTTAGCTACAAAGTCAGTTTCACAGTTTACTTCAATTAAAGATATTTTGCTATCATCTCCACTTACAGCTATTACACCCTCTTTTGCGTCTCTGGACATTTTTTTTGAAGCTTTAGAAATTCCTTTTATTCTTAAAATTTCTATTGCTTTATCTAAATTTCCATTAGATTCTTTAATCGCTAAATTACAATCCTTAAATCCAGCTCCAGTTACCTCTCTTAATTTTTTTACTTTCTCAATCTCACTCACTAATTTACTTTCTCTTTTTTATCTTTAGAGAATTTGTTATCTAATTTTTCTCTATCTAGTTCCTGTATAGTTTTTGAAGACTTGTCATTGTTTTTGTTTTCTAATTTTTTATCCTCTTTTGGAACTGACTTTTTAGCAGAATTAATTGTTTCTTTTATTAGATTACAGTATAGATCAATTGCTCGTCTAGCGTCATCATTTCCTGGGATGGGATAATCAATTCCGTCAGGATTGGAATTACTATCAAGAATAGCGATTATTGGAATACCTAATTTTAGAGATTCTTGGATAGCTAAAGACTCGTAGTTTGTATCAATTATAAAAACTAAGTCAGGTATTTTTTTCATTTCAGCTATACCACCTAATGATCTTTGCAACTTATCTTTTTTTACACTCATTTTTAAAAGTTCTTTTTTAGTAAAACCTCTATTCTCAGCAACAAGATCTAATTCCAATTTTTTAAGTTTTTTTATTGAGTTTGAAATAGTTCCCCAATTGGTAAGCATTCCGCCAAGCCACCTATAATTAACAAAGTACTGATCAGTCTCTTTTGCAACTTCTGCAACAGCTTCTGATGCCTGTTTTTTTGTAGATACAAATAAAATTTTTCCGTTATTTGAGATTATCTCATGAACTTTTTGAAGAGCAACTTTGGTTAATTCTAATGTTTGAGTTAGATCTATAATGTGTATAGAGTCTCTTTTTCCAAAAATATACTTTTTCATTTTTGGATTCCATCTTAATGTTTTATGCCCTAGATGGACGCCAGCTTCTAATAATTGTTGTATTGTTACGTTTGGTATCTTCATATTTTTTCCCGGTTAAGCCACCATAGTAATTTCCATTTAAGGACCGGAGGTATAAAACCAAATACTATGTGCGTAATTGTTAATTTAGAGGGCTATTTACTAATATTTATAGGTTTTAACAAGGATAAATTAGTGAATATTCAAGCTTATTTCTTTATATCTTAAAATATTTATAGATTTTCTATCAATTTTTCTCAATTTATTTAGCTCAAACTTCAATGTTTCTGTATCGCCAGTAAAATTAATATGAACTTTAGTCTCACCCTCTTGATCTAAAAATCCTCGAATAAACTTTAGCTCCTCCTCAGAAGTTACATTCAGAGTAATCTCACTAATTTTACTATTGATAAGATCCTTTAATGACGCAATTTTTCGAACATTAATTCTTTTTGTTTTATCATCATCAGACGAGATTGTTTTGGTAAGAGTAAGAATTAACGATGATCCCTCTTTTAAGATATTTCTATTTAGCTCCAATGTATCAGAAAATATAAATAATTCAAAAACACTACTTAAATCTGTCAATTTAAGAATTGCATATGAATTTCCTTTTGCAGTTTTTCTTTCTTGAATCTTTAATAAAGTTGCTGCAATATTTTTCTCTTTAATTTCAGTTTCATCAAAAAAATTTTGATAATTAATTATTTGATAATCATTAAAAATTTCTTTGAATTGATTTAATGGGTGATTTGAGACAAAAAAACCTATAGCTTCAAATTCTTTTGCTAACCTTTCTTCAAATTCCCAATCTTTAAACTCAGTAATTATATCTTTATCATTTTCTTCATTATCTCCAAATAGATCAATTTGATTAGAAATTTTATTATCAAAATTATTTTTTGATTTAGTAATCATATTAGGTATTGAATTGAATATAGATTGTCTATTATTGTTTAAATTATCAAAAGCGCCAGCTTTTACTAATCCTTCAAGTTGTAATTTATTTATATCTTTTGGATTTACTCTTTTTATAAAATCATTAATCGACTTAAATTTCCCATTATTCAACCTCTCTTTCACAATATTAGAAATAGCTTCTGAACCAACTGCTTTTATCCCACCTAAAGCATAATAAAATTTGTCATCATCAGTTTTAAATTCTGCAAAACACTCGTTTATATCTGGTCTTATAATTTCAACATTAAGTCTTCTTAATTCTTCGTAAAATTCACTTAATTTATTTTGATTTGAAATATCCATAGTCATCGAAGCTGCAATAAATTCCTTGGCATGATAAGTTTTTAAAAAAGCTGTTTGATAAGATATTATTGCATATGCGGCAGCATGACTTTTATTAAAACCATATTCAGCGAATGGCTCAATTTTTAAAAAAATTCCTGCAGCTACATCCTTGCTGATGCCATTATTAACTGCACCAGCTATGAAATTTTGTTTTTGTTTTTCCAATTCTGCTCTTTTCTTTTTTCCCATAGCTCTTCTCAATAAATCAGCTTGGCCTGCAGTAAAACCTGATAATTTTTGTGCTATTTGCATAACTTGTTCTTGATAAATAATTACCCCATAAGTTGGCTTTAAAATATCTTCAAGTAAAGGATGCAAATAATCGGGTGTCTTTTTTCCATGTTTACAGTCATTATAAATTGGAATGTTGTTCATTGGTCCTGGTCTATATAATGCAACTAAAGCAATTATATCCTCTATATGGTTGGGCTTCATATTTGTTAGAGCATCTCTCATTCCTGAACTTTCAATTTGAAATAACCCAACTGTTTTTCCAGAGGACATTAAATCAAATACTTTTTGATCCTCAAAACTTATGTCTTCAATATTGAAATTCTTATTTTTTTTTCTTATCAATTTTTGAGTGTTATTAATTACAGTCAAAGTTTTGAGACCTAAAAAATCAAATTTAACTAAACCTGCACTTTCAGCAGAATACATATCAAACTGTGTTGAAGGTAATAAAAGATTTGATGATGCATCTTTGTAAAGTGGTACCACCTCTGTTAATTTTTTATCTGCAATAACAACACCTGCTGCATGTGTTGCGAAATTACGATTTAGACCTTCAAGTTTTAGAGAAAGATTTATTAATTTTTTTACTCTAGTATCTTCTTTTATCATTTTTTGAAGTCTTGCCTCTCCTGCAATACATTCAGATAAAGTTTGAGGTCTAGAAGGATCGAATGGGATCATCTTAGATATATTATCAACAAAACCATATGAAAACCCTAATACACGGCCAACATCTCTAATTACCATTCTGGCTTTTAATTTCCCAAAAGTGATAATATGAGCAACGCTATTTTTATATTTTTTGGTAAGATATTCAAAAACTAAGTCTCTTTTTTCTTCACAAAAATCGATATCAAAATCTGGCATTGAAATCCTATCTGGATTTAAAAATCTTTCGAAAATTAAATTATATTTAATAGGATCTACATCCGTTATAGAGAGACACCAAGCAACAAGTGATCCAGCTCCTGAGCCTCTACCGGGACCAACAGGTATATCGTTATTTTTTGCCCATTTAATATAATCTGAAACTATTAAGAAATAGCTTGCATAATCCATCTTAATAATAATTTCTAATTCATGATCTAAACGATCTTTATAGATTAAAAATTTATCATCTTTATCAATTTTTTCTTTTGTTAAATCAAAAAATTTAGAAAATTTTTCTCTTAAGCCTTCAAGAGAGTTTTTTCTTATAATATCATTTGCATTTCCGTCCTGAGATGAACTTATATTAGGTAAAATAGGCTTAGAAAAAAGAGGTCTAAAACTACATCTTTTTGGAAAATTATAATTATTTTCTAGAGCTTCGGGGAGATCCACAAATAGTTCAGCCATTTCACTATCATTTTTTAAATAGTGTTCTGAACTAAATCTTATTCTATTTTTCTCGTTTATATATGTCTTATTACCAATACAAATAAGTGCATCATGAGCTTCATGCATATCCTTGTCTAAATAAAAAACTTCATTAGTTGCAATAATAGGTATTTTGAGTTTATTTGATTGATTTAAATTAAATTTTTCAAAACTTTTTTCATATTGATCATTATGTCTTTGAATTTCTAGGTAAAACTTATCTCCAAAATTTGTTATTAATTTTTTATAAAGATTGCTAATTTCTGAAAGTTTACCTTTCTCAAATAATTTTCCAAATAAACCAAAAACTGTGCCTGAAAATAATGAAATTCCTGAATTAATTATCATTAATTCATCTATCTCTAAATAAGGCTCTGATACATCTTTATTATGCAAGTAAGATTTAGAAGATAATTCAATAATTTTTTTATAACCATTTTCATTCAATGCAAAAATAGGTAATAAACCAATAGTATCCTCAAATTTAAAATTTATTTGTGTTCCAATAATGGGTTGTGTGCCAACTTTTGAAATTTTTTCTGAAAATTCAATACATCCACATAAGTTTGAAGTATCACAGAGACCTAAGGACTTAATTTTAAATCTTTTCGCATTATCTTTTAAATCATCTATTTTTAGGGCACCTTCACAAATTGAATATTGAGAATGAATTTTTAAATGATTAAATTTATTGTAAGAAGACTCATGCATTCGAAGATTTTATATTACCATTTACTATCTCCAATATACAATCTGACTTTTTAGCAAAATATCTATTGTGGGTTGCAAATATTATTATCCTATCTGATTTTATCTGATTTTTAAGTAAGTTAAAAATTTGTTCAGAGGTTTTTTTATCAAGACTTCCGGTTGGTTCATCTGCAAGAATTATTTTTGGTTTGTTAATTAAAGCTCTAGCAATTGAAACTCTTTGTTTTTCACCCCCAGAAAGTTCAGTGGGATAATGTTCAAATCTATTAGATAGACCCACAGTCTTAAGAATTTTTTCTGCATTTTCCATAGCGATATCTTTATTTTTACCAGCTGATAAATTAGCTAGATAGACATTTTCTAGAGCATTAAAATCTGTCAGTAAATTATCTTGCTGGTAAATTATTCCTATATTTTTTGCCCTAAATTGATCATTTTTTATATTCAAATTAAAATCAATTTTTTTACCCTCAAATTTAATAAATCCAGAAGATGGTCTATCAATTAAAGAAATAAGGTTTAATAAAGTTGATTTTCCTGAACCAGATGGTCCCATTAAGGCGTATATCTTACCTAGTCTGAATTTAAAATTTATTTTTTTTAAAACATTTATCCTTTTTTTCTCAAAAAAGAATTTTGTTAAATTTTTAAGTTCTATAAAATTACTCATATTTTAATGACTTTACCGGATCTAATTTAGAAGCTTTTATTGCAGGAAAAATTGAGACTACCATTGTAATTATAATAGAACAAAAAGAAATTAGAATTAATGAACTTATGTTAATTTGTGATGGCATTGTACTTAAAAAATAAATTTCTTCAGGAAATAGAGAAACGTTAAAAGTATTACTAATAAATTCCCTTAAATTTTCAATATAGATTGAGAAAAAAACACCAAGCAGAATACCAAATAGAGTTGCTGAAACTCCAATTATTACCCCTACTAAAAAAAATATCTTAATTATTGAATTATTTAAAACACCAATAGATTTTAATATTGCAATATCTCTTGTTTTGTTTTTCACTAAAATTGTAAGTCCTGAAATTATATTGAACGCAGCCACAATTATTATAAGTGAAAGGATTATAAACATTACATTTCTCTCAACTTTCAAAGCTGAAAATAACGATTTATTCATATCTGCCCATGTAAAAACTAAATCATCTGAAAAAATTTTTTGAATAATTTTTTTTTGTTGTTCAATTTTTTGAGGTTTTTTAAGATATATTTCCAAATTTCGATTATCTTTAGATAAGTTAGTAAATTCCTCTAAAGTCTCTAAATTTAAAAAAATAATATTATTATCAAAATCAGCAAGACCACTATCAAATATTGATGAAACTATAAAAGTTTTTTGTTTAGGCAGATTTCCTATAATGGTTTCTATACCACTAGATGACATTATAGTTATATAATCACCTATTTCCAAATCAAGGTTAAAACTTAATTCTCTTCCTATTGAAATAAAATTTTTTTTTAGTTTTTTATTAGACCCTTCAAAGTTTTTATTATTTATAATATCAAGTTTTGAAAAGTCATTTTCTAAATATCCCCTTAGCAATATTCCCTTTGAATTTTGCTCTTTCATAATTATTGCTTCACTGGAATTACTCAGTATTAAATTTTTTGAAATTAATTTTAAATTAGTGTTATTAAGCAGATCTGGTTCTATTGATTTTTCATAAGGTTTGACTGTTATATGTGAATTAAAACCTACAATCTTATTTATTAACTCTGATCTAAATCCGTTCATTACAGACATAACGATAATCAAAACTGCAACACCTAAGCTAATACCTATAAATGAAAAAATAGATATGATATTTAAAAAGCCATCTTTTTTTCTGGCTTTTAAAAATCTAAATGTAATTTCTTTTTCAAGAGTGGAAATCAATTTAATTCTTTTTCTTCTTTAATAATTTTGATGGCTTCATCTAATTTTAATTTCTTAGATTCTTGACCAGTTTTTTTAAATTCTACTAAATTCTCATCAGTATGCTTACCAATAATTACTTGAAAAGGGGAGCCTATTAAATTCATTTTTTTCATTTTTGAAGAAAAATTTTCATCTGTATCGTCTATTATTGCCTCAATATTATTTGCTAAAAGTTCTTTATTAATATTGTTAGCTTTTTCTAGAGCACCTTGATCATTTTTATTTATCATTGGAATAATTGATACTTCGTAAGGAGCAACAGAAATTGGCCATTTCATGATTTCATTTTTTTCATCATATTTTGCCTCGATTATTGCACCAACTAACCTCGAAACACCTACTCCATATGATCCCATTTTTACAAAATCTTTTTTACCACCTGGTAAATCAACAGATGCACCCATTGGCTTTGAGTACTTATCTCCAAAATAAAAAATATGCCCAACTTCAATACCCTTTGTTATTAACCTATTTTGCTCGGTAACTTTATTTTCAAATTCATCTTTATTATACTTTTCATCTGTTACTGCATAAAATGCCTCATATTTTTTTCTTAAATTATCCAAAGATTTTTTTTCAACTTTTGTTCCATCACTATCTAAATCAAATATTCTTTTGTCCGTGAAAATTTTACTCTCACCAGTTTCTGCTAAAATTATAAACTCATGAGAAAGATTCCCTCCTATAGGTCCTGTGTCAGCAGCCATTGGTATAGCAGTCAAGTTTAAACGTTTAAAAGTTCTTAAATATGATAAAAAAAATTTGTTATAAGAAAAAAAAGCCTCTTCATCTGAAACATCAAAAGAATATGCATCTTTCATATAAAATTCTCTACATCTCATTATTCCAAATCTTGGTCTTACTTCATCTCTAAATTTCCATTGTATATGATATAATAATTGAGGTAATGATTTATAAGATTTTACAGATGCTCTAAATATGTCAGTTACAAGTTCTTCATTAGTAGGTCCATACAGCATTTCTCTATTTTGACGATCTTTTATACGAAGCATTTCCTGGCCATAATCTTCATACCGTCCACTTTCCTTCCAAATTTCACTGGACTGAATAGTTGGCATCAATATTTCTTGAACACCAATTCGATTTTGTTCTTCTCTAACTATTTGCTCAATTTTTTTCATAACTTTAAACCCTAAAGGTAACCAAGAATAAATACCTGCTGACGACTGTTTGATCATTCCTGTTCTAAGCATTAGTTGATGAGATTTTATTTTTGCCTCTGATGGATTATTTTTAAGTATAGGTATAAATGATTTGGTTAAATACATATTATGTAATTATATTTCTTAAATTTAAGTATTCAAATTTCATTAATAGATAAATAATAATAAAAATAACAGTAGTTATTCCTGTACAATATATAAATTTTTTAAACATTTTGGGGTTTTCTGGAGAACCCGGATCTTCTCCCTCTATTTTAACTAGTTTTATTCTGTTTACATCTATTGGTAAAATTGAAAAAAAAACAATCCACCATACAATTATATAGATTATAGCCAATCCTGTGTAACTCATATTAAATTCTCACCAAATTAATGTTAGTGAAAGGTTTTTTTCCTGTTTTGTCTTTAGAAAATTTACGACAGGAAATCTTTAAAGCATCTATTAAATTATGCTCTTGTT
Source organism: uncultured Pelagibacteraceae bacterium (assembly GCA_902629575.1). GTDB lineage: Bacteria > Pseudomonadota > Alphaproteobacteria > Pelagibacterales > Pelagibacteraceae > Pelagibacter. The sequence continues at coordinate 2,250 of CACORJ010000017.1, read as the reverse complement.
GTTTACTACCTATTTTAAATGTTCTCATTGTTTTTTCGATTTCATCCTCAATACCATAAATAAAATCATCTTTATCTTCTACAGGTAAGCCTCTAAAACTTAAAATGGGATTATTATGAATATTACCTTTTGGTGTAATCATAATAGTAATCTCTAAATATCCATTAGCACTTAAATTTTTTCTATCTTTGATAGATTGGGCATCTTCATCAACACTTACGTTTCCATCTAGATATAACTTACCACTGGGTGCTTTATCGTAAACTTCTGGTTTATCTCCAGGAGATAATCTAACTATATCTCCATTTTCTACTTGTACTGGATTTGGAACTTGCATTTCTTTCGCAAAACTAATGTGTTCAATCATATGTCTATGCTCGCCATGTACTGGAATTACACATTTCGGCTTAACCCATTGATACATATCTCGTAAATCTTCTCTGTTTGGGTGACCAGAAACGTGAATAAATTCCGTTTCTTCTGAAATGACTTCTATACCCTCTTTAACAAGTTGATTGTGTAATTTATATAATTTCTTTTCATTTCCAGGAATTATTTTTGATGAAAATATTACTGCATCACCTCTTTCGATGAAAATATCGGGATGAGTGAAATTTGAAATTCTCATCATAGCACCCATTGGTTCACCTTGACTTCCAGTGCACAAGTATACAATTTTTTCCCTTGAAAAATTTTTTGCCTCTCTTGGATCAATTGGTTCTATGGTATTTTTTAAATATCCACATTGTCGAGCAGCTTTATAAATTCTATACATTGATCTTCCAACTAATGAAATTTGTCTTCCTGTTTGTTCAGCGCAATAAAATGCTGTTTCCATTCTTGCTACGTTGGATGCAAAAGATGTAATAATAATTCTTTTCTTTAATCTATTCATAATATTCAAAATATTTTTTCTAACATCCAATTCTGAACCAGATCTACCGGCACTAAAAACATTAGTAGAGTCACAAATCATTGCTAACACACCTTCATCTCCAATTTCTTTTAACCTCTTAGAATTTATATTATCACCAATCAATGGATTAGGATCAACTTTCCAGTCACCTGTATGTAAAATTATTCCAGCAGGCGTCTGAATTCGTAAACCGTTAGGCTCTAAAATAGAATGTGTTAGTGTGATATACTCAATATTAAAAGGTTCTAAATTAACTGTACCATTCAACTCTACGATTTTAAGATCATTTGTAATATCAATATTTTTTTCCTTAAACTTTTCTCTTATTAGTATTGCTGTAAAAGGTGTAGCAAAAATTTTACATTTAAATTTTGGCCATAAATGTGCAATTGCTCCAATGTGATCTTCATGTGCATGGGTTAAGACGATGCCTAATAAATTTTCTTTTCTTTCAACAATAAATCCTGGATCAGGATATATTAAATCAACACCTGGAATTGTATCATCAGCAAAAGTAACGCCAATATCAACCATAATCCACTTATGATCTCCAGGAGGACCATAGCCAAATAGGTTCATATTCATTCCTATTTCACCTGAACCTCCCAAAGGACAAAACAATAATTCGTTTTTCATATTAAATAATCAATTTTAAGATTTTAATCAGGCCCTTGATTGTAATATCTTTATTTTGAATAACTTTCGTATTAATTGAGTTTTTAAATAAATTAGAAAAACCTCCAGTTAGTATTACTTTAAACGATTTTCTAGTTTCTTTCTTAATTAATTTAATAATATTGTCAATTAAACCTGCATAACCCCAAAAAAAACCTGCTCTTACTGCTGAGTTTGTGTTGTTTCCAATCACTTTATTTATTTTTTTTAATTTGATTTTAGGAATTAAAGTTGCTTTGTCTGAAAGTGTATTTAAAGATAATTTAACACCAGGAGCAATAATTCCACCAAAATAGGTATTTTTCACGATAACATCAAACGTAGTTGCTGTACCAAAGTCTAAAATGATATAATTATTTTTATAATCTACAAGGCTAATAGAATTTGTTATTCTGTCTGATCCTACTTGCTTATAATCAACTTTTATTTTAATTAACGATTTAAGATCTAAGTTTTTAACTTCATAACATTTTACTTTTGTTTTTTGAGATAAGAATTTTTTAATTATTTTAAATGTACTTGGCACAACGCTACAAAATAAAATTTTTTTTACTTGATTAAATTTTATTTTATTTCTTTTAAAGAAATAATTTAGTTTTATTTTATTTATATTTTTTGAAGGAAAGATGATTTTTTTTAGAATCTTATGTTTTTTTGAA
>CACORJ010000016.1 GCA_902629575.1 uncultured Pelagibacteraceae bacterium | reverse complement strand
TATACAATATGATCACTTTAGAAGAATTTAAAAAAAAACACTCAGATAAGTGTAGATTGATAGGTTTAGACCTGGGTTCTAAAAGAATTGGTGTGTCAATCTGTGATGATAAACAATTAATAGCTACTCCATTAAAAACAATAAACAGAAATTCACTTAAGGATCTTATTGATGAACTCAAGATAATCATTAATGAAAATGACATAAAAGGAATCATTGTTGGAAATCCTCTAAATATGGATGGATCCTCTGGTAGTTCAGCTCAATCAGTAAAAGATACAACTGAAAATATTGAAAAAAACTTACATATTCCAATTTGTCTATGGGATGAAAGACTTTCAACTGTCGGTGCTTTTAACCTATCTAGCCAACTAGATATAAATGTGAGTAAAAGAGAAAAAAAAATAGATGAAAACGCTGCTGCCTTTATATTGCAAGGAGCTTTGGATTTTCTGAATAATTAACACTTGCTATTATAGAGGTATATAGTTATAGAGTTGGCTTTAATGGCAATTAAATCAAATCAAGCTATTAAAATTTCTCAAAAACACCTGTTAGGAATTCAAGATTTATCAATTAATGATGTGAACTTAATACTTGATGAAGCGAATTCTTTTATAAAAGTAAATCAAAGTGAAAATAAGAAAGTTGACGTTTTAAGGGGTAAAACTCAAATTAATTTATTTTTTGAACCTTCTACTAGAACTCAAAGCTCTTTTGAATTAGCTGGCAAAAGACTTGGGGCTGATGTTATGTCAATGAATATTAGCAACTCGGCAATTAAAAAAGGTGAAACGTTGATAGATACAGCAATGACTCTTAATGCAATGCATCCTGATATTATTGTAATTAGACATCAAGACTCTGGGGCATGTAATCTACTTTCGCAAAAAGTAAACTGTGCAGTTTTAAATGCCGGTGACGGAAGAAGAGAACACCCTACACAAGCTTTATTAGATGCATTAACTATTATTACTCGAAAAAAAAAGATACAAGGATTAAAAATTGCGATCTGTGGAGATATTCTTCATTCAAGAGTTGCTAGATCAAATATTTATTTACTAAGTATGTTAGGTGCAGAAGTAAACATAATTGCTCCAACTAATCTTATGCCAAAAGAAATAAAAAAATTTGGTGTTAACACTTTTACGGATATGAAAAAAGGATTGAAAGATTGTGATATTGTTATGATGTTGAGATTACAAAACGAACGAATGACAAGTTCATATCTTTCATCAAATAGAGAATATTATGAATATTACGGATTAACTCCTGATAAATTAGAGCATGCTAAATCAGATGCTTTAATTATGCATCCTGGTCCAATGAACAGAGGTATAGAAATTGATACGATGCTAGCTGACGATATCAACAAAAGTGTAATTAAAGAACAAGTTGAATTAGGTGTTGCTGTAAGAATGGCTTGTCTTAAAATATTTTGTACATAATGAAAAAACAATATTTTATAAACGCTAATATAATTGATCCTCATAACTCAATAAATGAAATCGGTGGTTTGATAATAAGTGAAGATGGAAAAATCGAAGCTATAGGAAAAAAAGTAAATATTAATAATTTACCAAGTAGAGATAAACCTACTGATTTAAAAGGTAAGTATATTTTTCCAGGATTAGTTGACATGAGAGTTTTTGTTGGTGAACCGGGGTATGAGTATAAAGAAAATTTTAGAACTTTGAGTAATGCTGCACTCTCAGGTGGCGTCACTTCAGTAGTAACAATGCCTAATACAGATCCAATCATTGATAACGTTTCTATAGTCGATTTTCTGAAAAGAAGAGGAAGAGATAAATCAAAGATAAATATTTTTCCATGTGCCTCTTTAACCAAAAATACTGAGGGTACAAATATGACTGAATTTGGTTTGTTACAAAGTAAAGGAATAATTGCATTTACTGACGGCATTAAAACAATTCAAAATCCAAGACTGATGTCTAGAATAATGAATTCTGCTAAAGATTTAGGTAGTTTAATAATGCAGCATGCTGAAGATTATGAGCTTGCAAAAAATGGCATGATTAACTCAGGAATTATTGCCTCTAAATTAGGTTTATCAGGTATACCTGAAATTGCTGAACGTATTTTAATAGAGAGAGATTTAACATTACTTGAAAAAGTTAAATGTAGATACCATATCTCTCAATTATCATCTCAAAAATCCATTGAAGTAATCAAATCAAGGAAGGAAATAGTAAAATTCACATGTGGAGTTTCGATCAATAACTTATCTTTAAATGAAAACGATATAGGGGATTTCAAAACATTTTTGAAATTGTCTCCCCCATTAAGAAGAGAGGAAGATAGACTTGCTTTAGTTCAGGGTTTAAAGGATGGTCTAATTGACGTTATAGTTTCAGATCACAAACCTGAGGATGAAGAGTCAAAAAGATTAACATTTGCTCAAGCAGCAACTGGTGCATCAGGAATAGAAACATTGTTATCTCTTAGTTTAGAATTATATCATAATGGATCACTTAAATTAGATACAATAATTAAAGCATTGACATCAAACCCAGCTAAAATATTAAAGATAGATAAAGGGAATTTGTCTGTTGGAAGAGATGCTGATCTTTGCATAGTGGACATAAATAAACCTTGGATTGTAAAAAAAGATAAGCTTATATCAAAATCAAAAAATACGTCTATTGAGAATAAAAAACTTCAAGGCAAAGTCATAAATACATTTGTAAACGGCAAAGAATTATTTAAGCTATAATATGGATATTTTAATCATAGGTATAATTTCCTATTTTATGGGATCAATTCCATTTGGATTGATTTTAACAAAAATTTTTTTAAAAAAAGATATTAGAGAAATAGGTTCTGGGAATATTGGTGCCACTAATGTACTTAGAACTGGCAATAAGATAGTAGGTTACATAACTTTATCTCTTGATATTTTGAAAGCTATTATCCCAATTATATTTGTAAAAATTTATTATACAGATTTCTTATATTTAGCCTCATTATGTACCTTTTTGGGTCACGTATTTCCAGTTTGGTTAAAATTCAAAGGAGGAAAAGGTGTTGCAACTTATGTTGGTATTCTATTTGCTATAAATATTTATTTTGGAATAATTTTTGCTTTAACTTGGTTCATATTTTTTGCTATCACAAAATTTTCATCTTTATCTTCATTGATTGCATCTATATCAACTCCTGTTTATTTGCTAATCACAGGTCAATTAGAAGATATATATTTTTTTATAATCATGTTTGTATTAATATTTTTTACTCATAGAGAAAATATTAAAAGATTGAAAAATAAAGAAGAAACTAAAACAAAAATTTATTAATTTGACTATCTAACTCTTTTAGGTAGTTTGTCATTTATGAACTTGGTCATCGTAGAAAGTCCAGCTAAAGCCAAAACTATCAATAAATATTTGGGTGACAATTATATAGTATTAGCTAGTTATGGGCATATAAGAGATTTACCGTCTAAGAATGGTTCTGTTGACCCAGATCAAGATTTTAAGATGGAATGGGAAATTGATAGTTTTTCTAAAAAATATCTAAAAGAAATTACTGACGCAGCAAAAGATTCCTCAAAAATAATATTGGCTACCGATCCTGATCGTGAGGGTGAAGCGATAGCTTGGCATGTGAAAGAGTATCTAAAAGAGAAGAAACTTCTTAAAGATAAAGAAATAGAAAGAGTTGTGTTTAATGAAATTACAAAAAAAGCGGTAATTCATGGTATTGAAAATCCTAGGCAAATTGAACCACTTCTAGTTGATGCCTATATGGCTAGACGAGCGTTAGATTATTTGGTTGGTTTTAATATTTCTCCAATATTATGGACAAAACTTCCAGGTTCAAAATCTGCAGGTAGAGTTCAATCAGTAGCTTTGAAATTAATTACAGAAAGAGAGCATGAAATTGAGTCTTTTAAACCAGAAGAATTTTGGACTTTAAGTGTTAATTTTCAAAATGAAAAGGATCATAGTATCTTAGCAAGTATCACTCAACTGGATAATGAAAAAATTGAAAAATTTTCTTTTAGAAATAAAGATGAAATAAATAAGGCTATATTAAAAATCAATAAAAAAAAATTTAGTATCACTGATATATCCAGTAAAATTGTAAATCGTAATCCATCAGGCCCATTTACTACATCTACTCTTCAACAAACTGCTTCGAGTAAATTGGGTTTTGGTGCATCAAGAACCATGCAGATTGCTCAAAAACTTTATCAAGGAGTTGAAATTGAGGGAGAAACTGTTGGTTTAATAACATATATGAGAACAGATGGAACTAATTTATCCAAAGATGCTGTAACAACTTTTAGAGATTATATTAAAAAAGAAATTGGTAATGAATATTTGCCCGAAAATGTTTTAAACTACTCTGGTAAAAAAGCCAAAAATGCTCAAGAGGCACATGAAGCAATAAGACCTACAGATATTGTCAGAACTCCCCAAAATATAAAAAAGTATTTGAGTACAGATCAAAATAAACTTTACGATTTAATATGGAGTAGAGCTTTGTCTTCTCAAATGCAATCAGCTAAATTTGACAGAAATACTATTACGATTACTTCGGATAATAATGATACAATATGCAAAGCAAGCGGTTCGGTTCTTAAGTTTGATGGATTTTTGAAGATATATAATAATCAAAGTAAGGATGATGATGAAAATATTCTTCCCTCTGTATCTAAAGGACTTGTAGATATTGAGTCCTTAATAGATGAACAACATTTTACACAACCTCCCCCAAGATATTCTGAGGCTAGTTTAGTAAAAAAACTTGAAGAGTTAGGAATTGGAAGGCCATCTACCTATGCAAGTATAATTTCTACAATTGCTAACAGGGGTTACGCAGAAATATTAAATAAAAGATTTTTTCCTACAGATAGAGGAAAGCTTATTTCAGCTTTTCTTGAAAAGCTATTCTCAAAATACGTAGATTATAACTTTACCGCTGGTTTAGAGGATCAATTAGATGAGATAACAACAGGTAAAGAAAGCTGGATAAAAGTTTTAGAACTATTCTGGAAGGACTTCAATAACAATGTGGCTGAAGTAAAGGAAAAAAGAACAAGAGAGGTTTTGGATCTTTTAAATGATAGTTTGGGAGATTTGGTTTTTGATAAAGATAATGAGGGAAATATTGTTAGAAAGTGTCAATTGTGTAATTCAGGAACACTAAGCCTAAAGAATAGTTTTAGAGGTGGTGCATTTATTGGCTGTTCAAATTACCCAGAATGTAAATTTACAAGACCTTTATCAAAAGCCAAAGCAGCAGCACAAGCACAGTTAGCAGAACCAAAATATATTGGAAAACATGAAAATGGTAATGATATTTTTTTAAAAAATGGAAGATTTGGACCTTATTTACAATACGAAAAAATTTTTGATAAATTAGAAATTGAAAAAAATCCAAAAAAAAAGAAAAAAATTAAAAAACTTAAATCTGATGTGAACGAACTTTTAAAAAATGTTTCAATACCCAAAGGGTTAGAATTAGAAGATATAAATTTAGAAAAAGCACGATTTCTTTGCTCACTCCCAAAGTCTCTAGGAATAAATCCTGATAATCAAAAAGAAATTACACTTAATACTGGAAGATTTGGTCCTTACTTAAAATGTGAAAATAAATCTGCAAGAATTGAAAATATTGAAGAAATTTTTTCTATAGGTCTCAATAGAGCGATTTCTTTAATTGCAGAGGCCAAACCAGGAAGAATGTCATCCTCAATAATTAAGGATTTAGGTGAACATCCAGAGGACAAAAAACCTGTTAGAATAATGAAAGGTCAGTACGGTCCATACATTAAGTATAAATCATTAAATGCAACAATTCCTGAAGAAAAAGACCCTTCAGAAATTACTATGGAAGAGGCATTGATTTTAATTGAGAAAAGAAGAGAATACGATAAGACTAAAAAAAATAAAAAAAGAAAAAAATGATTAAATTGATTTCATCCATTTTATTAATTATTTTTCTTTCTGGTTGTTCAACAATTAAAGAAAAAATGCCTAAAAGAAAAGTATGCACAGATCAAAACAATACTATTGCAGATCTAATTTGTAAAAAATAAAATATTTTATTATGAATTTTGATAAAAAAATTTCTGACTTAGGAATTTATTTACCAGAAGCAAAAGCTCCTGTTGGTAATTATGTTGCTACAAAGATTGTAGGAAAGTTTTTATATATATCAGGTCAAATTTCAATAGATGAGAAAGGTAAACTAATAAAAGGGAAAGTTGGAAAAGATTTAGATACAGATCAAGCTTACTTAGCAGCAAAAAGATGTGGGCTTAGCATAATTGCACAGGCTAAGAACGCATGTAATGGGGACTTATCAAAAATAAAATCTTGCATTAAGCTTACGGGATTTGTTAACTCAATAGATATGTTTACTGATCAACCAAAAGTAATTAATGGAGCATCAGATCTCATGGTAGATATATTTGGTAATAATGGTATGCACACAAGAGCTGCAGTCAGTGTAAATAGTCTTCCACTTGGAGTTTCAGTTGAAGTTGATGCTGTATTTGAGTTGAATTAAAACTTACCTACCAATACTAAAATATCTATAACCCTGTTTTCTTATTTTTGCTGGCGTATAAATATTTCTCATATCGTAAATAATAAATTTTTTCCCCTTATTTAAATTTTTAAAATTAATTGATTTAAAGTCATTCCATTCGGTATGTATTATGACAAGGTCTGATCCTGAAATAGATTCTTTAATACTTTTTGAATTAGTAACATTTCTAATTTTAGAAAATTCTCTCTTAAAACCGGTCGGATCAAAATACCTAATTTTTGCTCCTTTTTTAGAAAGAGCCGGTATCATTATAAGACTAGACGAATCTCTCATATCATCTGTATTGGCCTTAAATGTTACTCCTAAAAAGGTTATTTTTTTATTTCTTATTTTATTATTCAAAATTTTATATATCTTATTGAGCAAAAGATTAGATCTATTTTCATTAGATTTTATTACTGATTTAATTACTGATAAGTTTGTTTTAAATTTATCAGCAGTTGAAATAATAGCCTTAGTATCCTTTGGAAAACAAGATCCTCCATAGGCAGGACCTGCTCTTAAAAATCGACTACCTATTCTTTTATCAAGACCCATGCCAATTGAGATATCTTCGACATTTATTCCAGTTTTTTCACAAAGATTTGCTATTTCATTAATAAATGTAATTTTTGTTGCTAAAAAAGCATTAGATGCATATTTGATCAACTCTGCTGACCTTCTTGATGTATGAATGTATTGAGCGCCTTTTGAGATCAAAGGTGCATATAGATTATTCATTTGTCTATTAGATTTTTTATCATTAGAACCTACTACGATTCTATCTGGATAAATAAAATCTCTGATAGCTTCACCCTCTCTCAAAAATTCTGGATTAGAGACTATTGAGAATTTATTTTTATTATGTCTTTTTGACAAAATTTTTTCAATTTCATCACCAGTTGAAACAGGTACAGTTGATTTAGTTACTATTATTTTATACTTATTTAAAGATAAACTGATTTCTTTTGCTACTTTAAAAACCTGACTCAAATCAGCTGAGCTACCACCTTTTTTTGTTGGTGTTCCTACACAGATAAAAATTAAGTCTGAATCTTTTATTGATTTTTTTAAATTTGTTGAAAATTTTAATCTTTTAGAATTATAATTCTTTACTACTAATTCTGTTAAACCGGGTTCATAAATTGGAATATGACCCTTTGAAAGAGATTCAATTTTCTTTAGATTTTGATCCACGCAAATCACTTCGTTACCTAAATCAGCAAAGCATACCCCACTTACTAATCCAACATAACCAGTGCCTATCATACAGAGTTTCATGATTTTCCTATTTCTAATGATGATTTAATATAACCATTCATGCTTCCACAATCTAGATATTTACCTAAGAAATCATGTGCTATAAATTTTTCATTATCAAAAATTAATGATTGTATCGCATCAGTGATATGAATTTCACCTCCTTTACCAGGTTTTTGATTTTCTAATTTTGAAAATATTTTTTTTGGTAGAATATATCTTCCTATCACAGCTTTATTAGATGGTGCTTTTTTAATTTTAGGCTTTTCAATAACATCTTTAATTTGATAATTGTTTTTATTAACTTTCTTACCTAATTTATAAATTCCCCATCTTGAAACTTCATTCTTATTGACTTTCATGCTAGCCATTACTGAAGATTTATATTGATTATGAATATTTATCATTGATTTAGAACAATTTTTTTTAATAATAAGATCATCAGGAAGAAGCATAAGAAAAAAATCATCTTTTATAAATTTTTTTGTTCTAAGAACTGCATCTCCTGTTCCTAAAGGTTTTTCTTGATAAACAAATTTTATCATTTTCTTAAATCTTAAAATTTTTTTGTATTCTTTAATAATTCTAGGATCACTCTTTTTTTTTATTATTTTTTTATAAAAGGTATCACTATAAAAATAATCTTTAATAATTTTCTTTTTTTTTGAAATTATAAAAATTATTTCTTGAATGCCAGCATCAACACATTCTTCTAAAATATATTCAATACCTGGTTTTCCATTTATTGGAAGAAGTTCCTTAGCAAAAACACTAGTTAAAGGTAACAATCTTGTACCCAATCCTGCAAGGGGAATAATTGCTTGTTTAATCATTTAAATGTTTTACTTATTAAAAAGTTTTATACAAATGAAAATTTTATTAAATAATCTTGATTTAAATGAGGCATTATATAATAAATCCAATATTGGTTTCATACCCACAATGGGCAGTTTACATAAAGGTCATATTTCATTAATTCGAAAAGCAATACAACAGTGTGATACATGTGTTGTAAGCATATTCGTTAATCCAACGCAATTTAATAACAAAAAAGACTTTCAAAATTATCCAAGAGACATTGAAAAGGATTTAAAAATTTTGAGAAAATTAAGTATAGATTTTGTCTATATTCCGAAAATTGAACATATATATAATACGAGTAATATAGTTAAAATTAAGCTCAACAAAAAAGAAAAAATTTTGTGTGCTAAATTTAGAAAAGGTCATTTTGAGGGTGTTTTAAACGTAATGACAAGACTAACAAATATAATCAAGCCATCTAAAATATTTATGGGTGAAAAAGATTTACAGCAGTTAATATTAGTCAGAAAATATATAGAAAAGAATTTAAAAGTAAAAATTGTTTCATGTAAAACAATTAGGGATAAAAATAAGCTTGCTTTATCATCAAGAAATAATTTATTAAGTAAAGATGAAAAATTAAAAGCAGGAAAAATAGCTAGATACTTAATTTCATTTAAGAAACAATTATCAATTAAAAAAAGTTTTAAAAAAATAATACCTAACAAAAAAAAGTATTTAGAAGAATTACATGATATTAAAATAGAATATCTTGAATTACGTAATAAATTTAATTTGAAAATTTCTAGCAAGAAAAAAAATGCAAAATTATTTTTAGCTTATAATATTGGTAAAGTAAGATTAATAGATAACTTTTAATTTTTAGAGAAAATAAGCTCCTACACCTAGAAAAGAAACAAAACCAATTACATCTGTAATAGTTGTAACAAATACACTTGATGCAATAGCTGGGTCAATTTTCATCTTTTTTAAAGTGACTGGGACAACTATTCCAAACAAACCTGCTACAATCATTGTTACTACCATTGAGATTGAAATAATAATAGATAATTGAGAATCTTTAAACCATAATTGGACTATTAAAGAACTAATTAAAGCAAAAATAATTCCATTTAAAACACCTATATTAAATTCCTTAAGAATGTTTTGGTTAAAATTATTTTTAGTTAAATCATTAGTTGCTAAAGTTCTAACAGTTACTGCTAATGTTTGCATACCAGCATTACCACCCATTGATGCAACAATTGGCATCAAAAAAGCCAAGACAACCATTTGTTCAATAGTTGCACCAAATAAACTTATACAGTAAGTTGCTAAAAAAGCTGTAAAAAGATTCAATAATAACCAATTGAAACGTCTTTTTGTTTTTGTAAATACTCCATCCGTAATTTCCTCATCTCCTACACCAGCCAATCTTAAAGCATCTTCCTCTGCCTCCTCTTTTAAAACAGTTAATACGTCGTCTGAAGTGATCATCCCAACAAGTTTATTATTTTTATCAATGACACATGCAGAATTTAAATTATAATTTTCAAATAAATTACCAACTTCCTCTCTATCCATATCTACAGGTACTAAAAAAATCGTATCCTCCATTATTGATGACATCTTGTTTTCTCTTGGAGTTCTTAAAACTTTTGATGAGGGAACTGTACCGATTGGTTTAAAATTTTCATCAACAATATAAATTTCTAAAAATTGTTCTGGTAAGTCTTTGTTTTCTCTAAGATAATCTATAGTTTGACCAACTGACCAATTACTAGGAATTGCAGTGAATTCTCTCTGCATTATTCTTGCTGCGCTGTCTTCGGGATAGCTTAGGCCTTCAAGAAGTGCAAAACGATCCTTGGGAGGTAGTGCACTTAAAATAGAATTTTTATCCTTTTCATCAACATTTTCAAGAATAGCTATTGCATCATCAGACTCTAGATTTTTTAATATTCTTACTATTGCTTCAGAGGAAAGAAATTTAATTATTTCAGATTTAACAGATTCATTTAATTCAACAAAAACCTCGGGATCTATCTTAAAATTATTTAATTTTATTAAATTTTCTCTATCATTTTGACCCAAATGCTCAATTATATCCGCAGCATCTGCTGGGTGCATTTCTTTAAAAGAATTAGTAATAAATAAAGCATCATTTGCGGTAATTTTATCTGTTACAACTTTGATATATTCTTTATTAAATTCAAAATTAACTTTTTTATCTTTAATTTTTTTAATTAAAGTCATAAATATTCCTATTATTAAGTCGGATCTTTTAATACATAATATGAAGAATACAATTTTTAAATGAATATAGAGATTAAAAAGTCAAAAAATCCAATAAAATATAAGGATGCAATCACTTTTATGGAACAACGACTGATAGATTTGAGTCAAAACAGATCAAAGGATTTAATATGGATTCTTGAGCATGATGAACTTTATACTGGAGGAACAAGCTATAATGAGGATGAAATCTTAGATAAATCAATAAATGTAATAAAAACTAATAGAGGTGGAAAAATTACTTATCACGGTCCTGGCCAATTAATTTGTTATTTCGTAATTGATTTAAAAAAAAGAAAAAAAGATATTAGAAAATTTATTTCCTTAATCGAGAAAACTATAATTGAAACCATTGAATTATATGGAATCCAAACATTCGCGGACAAAAACAATATAGGCATATGGTATAATAATAATTCAAATATTCAAAAAATAGCTGCTATTGGTGTGAGAGTTAGTAAATGGATCGCTTATCATGGATTTTCAATAAATTTAAATAATGACCTAAACAAATATAAAGCAATTATTCCGTGTGGAATTAAAGATAAGGGTATCACAAGTTTAATTAAAATTAAAAATCAAAATTATGATGGGTTAAAAGATAAATTGATAGATAATTTTATCTCAAATTTGAAAAATCAAGCCTTTTAACATTTAAAAACTTTTTGAAATAATCAGGAATTAAAGCTCTATAAGTGTATTTTTTTTGGTTTATCATAAACCTTATTTGGTAAGAATGAAGCATCAAGTGTTTATTAATACCTTTTATTGAGGAAGAAGAGTGATATTTCTTATCTCCATATATTGAATGACCAATATAAAATAATTGTTTTCTTAATTGATGTTTTCTTCCTGTAATTGGTCTCATTTCAACTAAGCTACAATTTGAATTTTTATCAATTACTTTATAAATTGTCTTAGCTTTTTCAATAATTTTTTTTCCATTATCATATCGAATTAATTCATCAATAAGCTCTCCAGAATTATTTTTTAATTCTCCATGACATATTGCTAAATAAGTTTTGTGAACTTTTCGCAATCTGAATAAGGAAGTTAATAATTGTGCTGATTTTCTATTTTTTGCCATTATAAAAACTCCTGATGTATCTTTATCAAGTCTATGAACTGTAAAAGGTTTTGTCTCTTGAAAAA
>CACORJ010000015.1 GCA_902629575.1 uncultured Pelagibacteraceae bacterium | reverse complement strand
TAAAATCAGGCGCATTTGGAAAAGTATTTTTTATCGAGAGCGATTATTTATGGGGAAGAGTAAATAAATTTTATGGCTGGAGGTCAAAATTAAATTATTATTCAAAAATTTATGGTGCCGCAGTACATGCTGTCGACCTGATAATCTGGTTGATAGGTGAAAAACCCGAATTTGTTTTTGCCGAGGGGAATAAAATAGGAACTAATAAAAAAATGAGATTTAATAGTTTCGTGATTTTAAATTTAATTTTTAAGAATAATCTTATAGTTAAGATTACTGGAAATGGACCATGTGTACATCCTCATTTTCACGGATTAAAAATATATGGTACTAAAAAAACTTTTACGCATAATTATAATAATTCTAAATATTTTTTGAAAAATAAAATTAATAATCTAGTTTTAAAAAAAACAATTTATCCAGCGAAAAAAACAAGAAGTAGAGTTATTGAGAGTTTTATTAGAGGTGTAATTGATAAAAAACCGAATCTTTTTATTGCAGATACTAAAAGCGTATATGATATTATGGATGTTTGTTTCGCAGCTGAGGAGTCAATGCTAAAAAAAAAAAGGATCAAAATAAAATATTCTTTATGAAAAAAGATAAAGATTTACTAGCAACTAAAGTCTTAAATATAAGATATTTTGAGGAGTCTTTAGACAAACTTTTTGAAAAAAGAAAAATATTTGGAACTTATCATAGGTGTATTGGCCAAGAAGCTACTGCAGTTTCATTTTGTCATTTTTTAGATAAAAAAAAAGATTTTGTTGTAAGCAATCACCGAAATCATGGACATTATTTATCATTTACTGATGATTACAAAGGTCTCATGAATGAAATTATGGGAAAAGACAACGGTGTTTCTAAAGGATTAGGTGGTAGTCAAGTTTTATTATCTGAGAATTTTTTTTCAAACGGAATTATTGGGTCTACAATAGCTGTTGCGTCGGGAATTTCTTTTGGAATAAAAATGAAAAAACAGGGTGGAATATGTATATGTTTTATTGGCGACGGTGCAATGGGACAAGGAATAGTTTACGAAACATTAAATATGTCATGTTTATATAATTTACCGATATTATTTGTTTTAGAGCAAAATAATATTTCTCAATCTACATCAATAAATGAAATTACATCTGGCTCTCTTCAAAAAAGATTTGAAAGTTTTGGAATTGAAACAAAAAAAATATGCTCTACAAATGTATATGAGCTATCAAAAAAATCTGTACCCATTATTAAGAAAGTAAGGAAAAAATCAAAGCCATTTTGTGTTATTGTTGAGGCTGACAGGCTTTGTGCTCACAGTAAAGGAGATGATTTTAGAAAAAAAATAAATTTTTTAAATGATCCAATTAACCATTTGAAAAAAAATAATAAAAATTTCGATAATTTAAACAATTATTCAAAAAAAATGATAAATTTTTTAATAAATGAGCGTTAAAGTGCTGACTTCATTAAGACTTAACAATGCAATACATGATATTTTGTTGGGTGACAAATTAGCAGTTCTAATTGGAGAAGATATAAAAGATCCATATGGAGGTGCTTTCAAAATTACAAAAAATTTATCAAAGAAGTTTTCAAATCAAATAATTCAAACACCAATTTCAGAATCTGGATTTGTTGGAATGGCCACTGGTATGATTTTGAAAGGCATGAATCCTATTGTTGAAATTATGTTTAATGATTTTTTGCCCTTAGTGTCAGACATAATAATTAATTCATCAACAAAAATACCAGAGTTAAGTAAAAATAAAAAGAAATTGGGAAAATTATTAATACGTACTCCAGGTGGCGGGGGCAGAGGGTATGGACCGATACACAGTCAAAATCTTGAAAAAATATTTTTTGGTTTTCCAAATTTAGAACTAGCTTCACCGAACCTTTTAATTGACCCTTATGAAACTTTAAAAAATTTTTATGAGACAGAAAGTAATGTAAAAATTTTTTTAGAAAATAAACTAGATTATGCAAAAAAAATTATAACAAAAGACTTTCTTAAAGATAATGAATTAAAAACTAAAGATATTTCGAGCAAATTAAAAACTAAAATATTAAGCAACTCTAAAGATTTAGATAATCCAGATATTTTTATGATGTGTTATGGTGGATTAACTGAAAGAGCTATTTCAGCAGCAAAAAAACTTTTGATTGAAGATGAAATAGAAACATCAATTATTGTACCATCGAAAATTTACCCATTAGATATTGAACTAAATAAATACTTATCTAAAATAAATAAGCCAATAATAATATTTGAAGATAATTATACAGACAATGGTTGGGGATCTTATATCCTAAATATTCTATCGGAGGTAAATAATTTTCTAAGTTTTAAAGATGTAAAAATAATTGGACCAAAAAAATCTATAATTCCAGCAAACGTAGAGAAAGAAAGAAAACATTTTGTTGATGAAGATAAAATTTTAGAGCATTCTAGAAATCTGTTATTATGAAAAAAATTATTGCTCCACTAGTGTCAGCCAATGAAGATATAGCAAGAGTTGTTGAAGTTTCAATTGCAAATAATCAATATTGTAAGACAGGACAAATTATTTGTATATTAGAAACTTCAAAATCAAGTCTAGAGGTTGAATCTGAACAAGAAGGATTTGTATGTACAGTTTGCAAAGTTGGCGATGAAATAAAAGTCGGCGAGATACTCGCAGTAATCTCAGAAAATAAAATACAGAAAAAAGATTTAGAGATATTTTTAGCAAAAAATACCAAAGACAATGTAATTGATGACAAAATTAAAATAACTAAAAAGGCTCAATCATTAATAAATTCTAACAATATTGATTTTAAAAAAATTAAAAATCGTGGAATTATTAAAGAAGAAGATGTAACTAAATATTTAGAGCAAAATAATTATTCTAACAAAAAAAATAATGGTGAATATGATAAATTAGAAAAGATTATGAAAATGAACTCAATTCCTTCAAATAAAATTAATTTAGAAGAAATAAAAAAATTAAAAGAGAATTTATTATCGATCCAATCAATTTATCGAGACAAGTGGAATAGAACAATTCCATCCATGGATGCATTATTTGATAGATGGGAGTCAGCTAAAAATTATTCAAATGATGAAAAAACAAATATTTCACATTTAGCTTACATTATTGCGAATGTAAAAATTGGTAAAAATACATTCATTGGTCCTTATACTTTATTAGATGGTGGTGGCGGTCTAGAAATAGGTGACAATAATAGTATTGCAGCTGGTGTACAAATTTATAGCCACGACAATATTTCTAGATCATTAAGTGGTCATAAATCTGATACAACATTTTCAAAAACAAAAATTGGCAATAACTGTTTCATAGGGCCTAACGCTGTAATAACTAGGGGAGTAACAATAGGAGATCATTGTTTTATAGGCGCAAATAGCACTATAACTTTTGATGTTGAATCTTATACGGCAGTGTCTGGTAATCCTGCTCAAAGAATAGGAAAAGTAATCATAAACAATGACGGTAGTGTAAAAATTACCAGAGAGAGAGATTATAGTTGATTTACGAAAATCTCATATTCACAAAAACTTCGAACAAGCTTTATTAATTAAATATTTATGAACAAAATAAGTTTTAATAAAAAAATTTTTAATCCTAAAATTTTTCAAACTGTGGAAAATGTTTTGAAAAGTGGCTGGTTGACACATGGTAAATATACCTCTTTGTTTGAAAAAGAATTTTCAAAATACGTTAAATCTAAGTATGCAGTAACAGTATCAAGTTGTACAGCTGCGTTGCATTTATCATGCTTGGCCTGCGGTTTTAAAAAAGGTGATGAAGTCATCGTTCCAAGTATGACACATGTGGCTACAGCACATGCGGTCGAGTATACAGGGGCAAAACCAGTATTTGCAGATATCAACCTTTATGATGGAAATATAAGCCTAAATGAAGTTGAAAAAAAAGTAAGCAATAAAACTAAAGGAATTATAGTTGTCCATATGGCAGGTTCAATTTGCGATATGAAAAAAATTCAGAGTTTTTGTAAAAAGAAAAAGATAAAAATTATAGAAGATTGTGCACACGCGTTGGGTACAGTATCTAATAATACATTCGCTGGAAATTTTGGTATATCTGGTTGTTTTTCTTTTTATCCAACTAAACAAATCACAACCGGGGAAGGAGGAATGCTAACAACTAATAATTATAGCTTTTATAAAAAAGTCAAAAAATTAAAAGCATTTGGAATTGATAAAGATATAGATAAAAGAAAAAAACAGGGGACATATAATGTCCAGCTACTTGGTTATAATTATAGAATGACTGATTTTCAAGCAGCCATGGGATATAATCAAATTTTAAATTATAAAAAAAATTTAAAACTTAGAAAAAAATTAGCTTTTTTGTATTCTAAAATCTTATCAAATAATTCTAATATCAAACTACCTAAATTTGATAAAGAGTCTTCATATTTTATATTTCAGATTTTTATAAAAAAAAACATTAGAGATAAAATTTTAAAGTTTTTTAAAAATAATGGAATCGGTGTTTCAATTCATTACGCAAAACCAATACCTGATATGATATATTATAAAAAAAAATACAAATTAAATTTAAATAATTTTAATAATTCAAAAATTTATGCTGACACCAATATATCATTACCAATTTCAGAATATATGTCTGTAGAACAAGTTAAATATATTTGTAAGAAATTATTATTAGCAATAAAAATCTATGACAAATAATATTAAAAATATTGCAATAGTTGGAGGTTGTGGATTTATTGGTCACAATTTAGCTCTTAGTCTTAAAAAAAATTATGATTTAGATGTAAATATAATTGATAGTTTGTCTGTAAATAATTTACTCAGTTTTACAGATAGCGAAATAACTAATAAAGAGTTATACACATCAATTTTGAATGAAAGAATAAGATTAATAAATAAGAATGGAATAAATTTAAGGATAATAGATGCAAGAAATTATCATCTTTTATCAAATGAACTTACAAAAATAAAACCAGATGTGATAGTCCATTTAGCTGCAGTTTCGCATGCTAATAAATCTAATAAAGATCCACATACTACTTTTGATCATAGTCTTAGAACTCTAGAAAATACTTTAGACTGGGCAAGAGGTTATAATACCAAAGTAGTTTATTTATCTTCTAGTATGATTTATGGAAATTTTGATGGAAAAGTTGTTGATGAAACAAATACTGTGCCGAAACCAATTGGAATTTATGGAACTTTAAAATTATGTGGGGAGTTAATGGTTAGATCTTATAATCAGGTATTTAATTTGCCTTATATAATTATAAGACCTTCTGCTTTGTATGGCGAAAGATGTGTAAGTAGAAGAGTAGGGCAAATTTTTATTGAAAATGCAATACAAGGTATTTCACTAGAAATTAATGGAACAGGTGAGGAAAAATTAGATTTTACATACATTGATGATTTATTAAGAGGGATTACTTTAAGTATAATGAATAATGAAGTAAAAAATGAAACTTTTAATATTACCTATGGTCAAGGGAGAAAAATTAATGAAATGATAGATTTAATAAAATCTGAATTTCCCTCGGTTAAAGTAATTTATAAAAATAAAGATAAGCTAACACCAGAGAGAGGCACATTAAGTAATAATAAAGCAAATAAAATTTTGAATTATAAATCTCAGTATTCTTTAGAGGAAGGTTATATTAAATATATAAAGTGGTACAAAGATTTTTGGAGAAATATTAAATAAGTTTTAATTATTTAAATGAAAAAAATAAATTTTGATAAATTAAAACAAACTTTTATTATTGCCGAGATTGGTAATAACCATGAAGGAAATTATGATATTGCAAAAAAACTTATTAAATTAGCTGCAAAAGCTGGAGTTGATGCAGTAAAATTTCAAACATTCAGAGTAGATGATTTTATTAATAAAGAGGAAAAGAAAAGATATAATCAACTTAAAATCTAAAAAAAATTGCAAATAAATATAAACTTAAATTTATGTCTACACCTTTAGATTATGAAAGTTCAAATTTTCTTCTAAAAAATTCAGATTTAATAAAAATTGCGTCAAGTGATAATAATTTTTTCCCCATGATTCAGAATATAATTATGAAAAATAAACCACTAATAATTTCAACAGGAATGTTAAATTTTGGTGAGATTTCTTATTTGATAAAAAAGATAGCCAACAAAATTGGAAAAAAAAAGGTAAAAGAAAAAATTGCACTTTTACATTGTGTTACTAGTTATCCAGTTGATAATGAAAATGCTAATTTAAATTCAATCAACTTTTTAAAAAAAAAATTTGATTTATGTATTGGATATTCAGATCATACTTTAGGAAATGAAGCTTGCCTTTATGCAGTTTCTAATGGAGCAAAAATAATAGAAAAACACTTTACTATCGATAAAAGATTTTCAAAATTTAGAGACCATGCAATGTCAGCAAATTTTGAAGAATTAAGAGAAATTGTGAAATCGATAAGAATAATTGAAAAAATGAAGGGTTCATATCAAAAAGAAATAGGTAAATGTGAAGTACCTTTTTTGAAAGCGACAAGAAGAATGCCTTACGCAAAAAAAGATATTAAAAAAGGTGATAGGATTTCTTTTTCAAATATTAGATTTTTGAGATCAACAAAATCGAAAAGCTTTTTAGATTTAGAAAATATAATTGGTAAAAAAATTAAGAATGATGTTAAAAAAAATCAAATTATTCAAAATCGAAATTTAAAATAAATGTGTGGAATAAGTGGCTATATTAGTAAAAAAAAATTGGTTCGTGAAAATGCAATAAAAAACACTCTAGAATTAATGAGTCGGAGAGGACCAGATGCTCAAAAATATATAACCTCCAAATTAGGAGAAAAAGAACTTTCATTAATACATTCACGATTGAGTATAATAGATATATCTGATAGATCCGATCAACCTTTTATCGATGGTCATTTAAAACTTATATTCAATGGTGAAATTTACAATTACAAGGAATTAAAAAATGAACTTAAAGATAAATATGCATTTAAAACTGACTCAGATACTGAAGTTTTAATAAAATGTTTTCGTGAGTATGGTGAAAGATGTGTAGACCATTTTGTAGGAATGTGGGCTTTTGCAATTTGGAATGAGAAAACTAAGGAACTTTTTTTATCTAGAGACAATTTTGGTGAAAAGCCCTTATATTATTTTTTATGTGATGATGGTTTTTTTTTTGGATCAGAAATAAAATTTATCAAATCTCTGTGCAATAAAAATTTTGAAATTAATCAAGATTTAATAAATAAAAATCTTTTTTTAGGGTACAAGTCATTAAACAAACGAAATCAAACTTTTTATAAAGAAATTAAAATCTTAGAGAATAGTACCAACATTACTTTAAATTTAAATCTTGAATTAAAATTTAAAAAATATTGGATCCCAGAAAGTAGAGTAGATAAAAAATTAAATAAGGAGGATATAAACGAAATTTTTAAACAAAAAATTACAGAAAGTTTAAAATTTAGATTAAGATCTGACGTACCTCTTGCATTTTGTTTAAGTGGAGGTATTGACTCAGGTTCTTTAAGCTCTATCGCATCAAAGATTTTGAATAGGAACATTAATACATTTTCAATAATTGATGAAGATCAAAGATATAATGAGGAAGAAAATATTGATACAGTGACTAAAGACCTTAATTGCGCTTCACACAAGATACAATTGAAAAAAAATAAAGATAATTTTTTTGATAGAATGAATGAATTAGTAAGATATCACGACGGGCCTCTTGCAACTATTTCGTACTATGTACACTCTTTTTTGTCTGAGGAAATTGCAAAAAAAGGTTTTAAAGTTTCTATTTCGGGCACAGGAGCCGACGAAATTCTTACAGGTTACTATGATCATAATTTACTTCATCTAGCTACCTTAAAAACAAGTAAACACTATGAAGAAAATCTAAAAAATTGGAAGAAATATATTTTACCAAATATAAGAAATCCTTACCTGAAAAATCACGAGATATATATTAAGAATCCTAATGATAGAAGTCTTGTTTATGAGGAGGATTTCAATGTAAGAGCATATGCAACGCAAAGTTTTAAATTCTTGTTTGAGGAAGAAAGATATAGTTCTGAATTGCTAAGGAATAGAATGTTAAATGAACTATTTCATGAGGTTGTTCCAGTGATCCTAAAACATGATGATTTAAATTCTATGTATTACTCTGTTGAAAATAGAAGTCCTTTTTTGGATAAAAGTCTTTTAGAATTTTCATTAAAAATTCCCCCTGAATTATTAATATCTGATGGTTTTCAAAAAAACATTTTAAGAAATTCTGTAAAAAATATTTTAATTGACAAAGTGAGATTGAATAGACAAAAAAAAGGTTTTAATGCTTCAATTAACTCAATAATTGATTTCAATGATCCAGAAATATTAAAAAATATATTTAATAAAAATTCGCTAGTTGCAGAATATGTTAACTTAAAAAAATTAAATGATGATATGAATTTCAAACAAATACCAAATCATATTTCAAAATTTATATTTTCTATAATTGGAACTCAAATTTTTTTGGAAAATAATTAATAATGCATCTTGGAATAATAGATTTGGACACTGGAAACTTAGCATCTTTAATTTCAGCTTTTGAAAAGTTAAATATAAAATTTAAAATTTGTAAATCGAATTTCGATTTTGAAAACACTGATAAATTAATATTACCAGGGGTAGGTGCATTTAAAGATTTTATGAACAAAATTAAAAAAAATAAAATAGACGATATAATCAAAAATAAAGTAGAAAAAAAAATTCCATTACTTGGAATTTGTGTAGGTTTTCAAGTACTATTTAAAAATAGTAGTGAGTTCGGTGATACAAAAGGATTAGCTTATTTTGATGGAGAAATAAAAAACTTTAAAGACTTTTCAAAAGAAATTCAAATACCTCATGTGGGATGGAATGAATGTAAAATTATAAATAAAAATAAATTATTTGAAGGCATTAAAAATAATTCGGATTTTTATTTTACCCACTCTTATACTTCATTAGAATGTGAAAAAAATTATATAATTTCAAAAACGTCTTATAACGTAGATTTTATTTCTTCTGTGAACTTTGATAATATTTATGGAGTTCAGTTTCACCCTGAGAAAAGCCAATCTAATGGTCTCAAACTATTAAAAAACTTCTATGAGCTTTGTTAAATGTTGAAAAAAAGAATTATTATATGTCTTACTTTTTTAGATGGAATTTTGTTTAGAACAAAAAATTTCAAACCTGATTATAGGTATACAAAAAACTTTGTAGATCTTTGGAGTATTGATGAGTTGATAATTATAGATATCTCAAAAAAAAAATTTTCACCTAGGTTTCTCGAATTAATCAGTTTTTTTTCCAAAAATTGTTTTGTACCACTTTCAGTTGGTGGTGGGATCCAAAATAAAAAAGATGCAGATTTATTTTTTAAGCATGGAGCTGATAAAGTACTTTTAGGTAACGGAACATTTAAAAACTCGAATATTACAAAAGAAATTTCAATGAAATATGGTAAACAATCAATAATACAATCTTTAGATATTAAAAAAAATCTCAGCTCAAAAAATTCATTTTTTTTATGCACCGAAAGTGGTGATAAACAAACTAATATTGACCCATTTGAGTTTGGTCAGGAAGTTCTCAAAAATGGAGCTGGAGAAATATTGATTAACAATATAGATAACGACGGAAGTTTACTAGGATTTGACATAGATTTAATCAAACATGCACAAAACAAGTTTGACTGCCCAATAATTGCTTTAGGTGGAGCTGGTAATTGGAATCACTTTTCAGACTTATTTTTAAAAACTGACATTTCAGCAGCATGCACTCAAAATATATTTCATTTTACTGAGCACAGCATACTATCGCTAAAAGGACATTTAAAAAATTTAGAAATTAATATAAGAAACTAAAAAATATGATTAATTTTTGCAAGAAGTGTATTATGCCAGATTCCAGACCAAGAATAGTTTTCAATAATATGGGTATATGTAATGCCTGTTTAAATAGTGAAAAAAAATTTCTAACTGATTGGAAAAAAAGAGAACAAGAGTTTGTGGAATTAATAGAAAATATAAAAAATAACTCAATTAAAAACAACTTATATTATGATTGTGTAGTGCCTTGGTCAGGTGGAAAAGACTCATCTTGTATTGCTATGAAATTAAAATTTGAATACAATTTGAATCCATTACTAGTTACTTTTTCACCTTTGATTGAAAATTCTTGTGGGACTTACAATCGCCATGAATTATTAAAAATGGGTTTTGATTCAATATTAGTAAAACCAAATCAAATTATTTCAAAAAAACTTGCAAAAAGATTTTTCATCGAGAGAGGAGATCCAAAAGTCGCTTGGAATGCTGGTATAAATGCAGCACCGGTTAGGGTTGCACTTAATTACAATATTCCTTATGTTTTTTACGCAGAACACGGAGAAAGTGAATATGGTGGTTTAGTTCTCAGTAAAGATAATTTAAAACAAAGAGATATAAGAGAGGTAATTGAGCATCAAATAGGGGATTTCCCTGAAAATTGGATTAGCGAAGATATTAGTAAGAAAGATCTGGCCCCGTATGTTTACCCAGACGAAAGTAAAATTTCAGAAGTAAAATTGAAGGCTTATTACTTTAGTTATTTTTTTAAGTGGAGCATGTTGGATAACTTTAATTATGTAAAGAATAAAATGCCAAGTTTTAAAACCAACCCTAATAAAAGGACAAGAGGAACTTTTACAGACTTTGATAGTTTGGATGATAAAGTTGACTGTTTATATTATTACATGCAATATATCAAATTTGGTTTTGGAAGAGCAACTAGAGACTCTTGTAGAATGATACAAAATAATCAGATGGAAAGAAGTGAGGCAATTAAACTTGCAAGAAAATATGACAGTGAGTTTCCGGTAGATGATTTTGATGAAGTGTTAAAATATTTAGATATTAATACGGAAGAATTTAATGAAATTGTTGATAAACATAGAAATAATGAAATTTGGAAATCAAGTGTTAATAATAAATGGGAGCTAGTTAACACAATATGAAAAAATCAAAAAAACCAGTGATTGATGAAAATGGCCTTTGTTTAAATGAGTATAAGAATAATTATAATAATGCAAAGGTATATTATGAGAGAGCTATCGGAAAAGCTCCAGAAATGGAGACCTCGAAGGCTATGGCAAGACAGTTAAAGAAAATTATTAAACAAGAAGATGAAATTTTAGATGTGGGTTGCGCTTGTGGACATTTCTATAGGTCTATTAAAAAAAGAGTAAAAAAAAATTTTTACTACACTGGCGTTGATCCTTATAAAATTTTTTTGCAAAAAGGTAAAATTGCTTGGAAAAATAATAAAAACGTTAAATTAATAAGAGGAAATATTTACAATCTACCATTTAGAAATAATGAATTTGATATTTCGTTTTGTAGCAACGTATTTATACACTTAAACGATATAAAAAAACCTCTTAAAGAAATTATGAGAGTTACAAAAAGAAAAATAATTTTAAGAACAGTTTTATTTGATGTGTCTTATAAAATTCAATTAGTATATAATAAAAAATGGTGGTCTGATGTAGATGTGAGTCCGATTAATGAATTTGATGATAAAGGATCGCCAAGGGCTTACTCTTATTTTAATATTTTATCTTTTGACTATCTTACACAAAATATTAAAAAAATTTATCCGAATGCTAAAATTAAGATTATAAAAGATGATTTTTACAAAAAATCAAATATTTCAAAAAGTTTAAAAAATGAGAAAAGACCCTTAGCAACAAAAATTTTGGCAAATGAACAAGTATCGGGCTGTATTTTACAACCCCATTATTTCGTAATTATTGAAAAAAAAAAATAATCATTTGAAAATTAAAATCAAAATCATTTTTTTTGGGCTATAGTAAGAAGAGTATAACCGAGCATATTTTTGTGAATATATTTTGGATCGGTAAACGGATATGTTTTACCATGGTCAAATTTAAGTAAGCTATTAAAGTTTAAATGATTTATTACACCTCCAGCATCAGAGATAATTGTTTCAGTAGAAAGAACTTTAAAATTATTTTTTTCTAAAAACTTTTTTAATGTAATTGCTGAAAAAAAATTAATATGTTGCTCACCAGAAAACATTGTACATTTATCTTTAAGAATTAATGCCGTGAGACTATTTATATTTGGGACGTGTATTAATATTTTACCACCTTTTTTTAAGGAATTATGAAATTTTTTAAATAATTTGTTTGGATAAGGAATATGTTCTAACACTAACCAGAGTGTAATAACGTCATAACAATTTTTATTAAATTTATTATCAATATTTACTTCTTTTTCTTTTAAGGTTTTTAAGTAAATTTTATTGACTTCATTGGCATAACACTCCCAACCATACTTTTTTGCAACATCTAGAAATAAACCATGTCCAGGACCAAAATCTAATATTCTTTTACTTTTATTTTTTGAATTGAAATTCAATTTTTGAAGGCCATATTGAAATTTTAAATTATCTAGTTTTATATTTACTTTATTTTTTAGAACATTTGCGTAGGAATCATTATAGATATTACCTTTAACTAATTTTTCTTGAATTTTTGTTTTTAAAATTGGATT
>CACORJ010000014.1 GCA_902629575.1 uncultured Pelagibacteraceae bacterium | reverse complement strand
TTATTTTTTTTGCTGAACCATATATAGTTTTTTCTAAGACATTTCTTCTAGCAATGGGACACCAAATCTTTCTAGTTTCTTTTGGTGCTTTTACAATTTTAATGTTTTTGATTAAAAAAAATTCTGCAAGTAAAACAGTCTCAATATTTTTTCTTATACCAGCAACGTCTGCTTTTATGGCATGGTTTTTTTTAAGTGAAAATTTAACTATTATTGATATTTATGGTTTCTTGATTACAACGATCGGAGTATATCTTGCTACAAGAGATAAATGAGAATTATATAGACTGATAACCAAACTCTAATGAAGCATCTGTAATTGATTGATACAAAGATTCACCAAAACTTCTTAAAGCGAAAAGTCTTACCTTATATGGGTTATCATTTAGTACATCGACAGTAAATGCGATGTTGTTATATAAAGAATTAATTGAATTATTTTTTTTTAAAGAATCAAAATTAAAAGGAGAACCTTTTTTTAAAACTTCTTTTGTATAATTTCCCTCTATTTCAATTACCGCTCTTGAGTGCGATAAATCTGTCACTGCAAAATCAGAGTCTTTAAATTTTAAGGAAATATCTTTAATTAAATCTTTTTTTGTTGAAACTAGAAACCAATTTTTAGGACCATTCCATAATATTCTTGTATTTTCATTGAAAACTACGTCTAAAGGAATGTCATTTAATTTTAATTCATCAATATTAATTTTTTCGATTGCTATACTTGAATTTTTAAATTGGACTATTTGTATAATTAAAAAATTTTTCACTTCCAAAATTTTTAAAAGATTATCTCCTTTTTTATCTTCATGGTCACCAAACTTACCAAGATTGTGAACATTTTTTAGGGCAGACATTGAACTCATGATCTTACTCTTTCACCTTTTGGATCTACATAATGAGAAGAAACTATTTCGACTGGAATAACTTTGTTTTTTAAAGGTGACATTACAAATAATTTTTTTCCGATCATGTTTTTTCCATCTTTAAGAATAGCTAAAGAAAAAGGATTGTCATGCTCGACACTCCAGCATGACGCTGAGATATAGCCTAACTTTGGATTAGGAAGTGCGGCTTTAGAATCTTTTACTAAATGAGATCCTTCAGGGATACTTGTTTTTTTATCTAAAGGAACAACGCCTACAACTTTTTGTCTATCTTCAGCTGTAAATGCTTTTCTAGATAAGGATCTTTTACCAATAAAATCCTTCTTTTTACTGACTAAGCCTTCAAGAGAATTATCATAAGGAATTGTTCTTCCATCAAGCTCAGAACCTGCAACGTGTCCCATCTCAATTCTTAAAGTTGATAGTGCCTCTGTTCCGTACGGTTGAATTCCAAACTCTTCACCAACTTCTATTATTTTTTCCCACATAAAATACCCATAATCTGACTCTACATTTACTTCATATGCAAGTTCACCGGAAAACGAAATTCTAAAAATTTTAGCTTTTACTCCTAATAAATCGGCCTCCATGTAACCCATGAAAGGAAGTCCTTCATTTGTTACATCAGAATTTGGAAAAAGTTTTTTTAACACTTCTCTAGATTTTGGTCCAGCAATAGCAGCTCCAGCCCATTGTTCAGTCGTTGATACTACATTAACATTTAACTCTGGCCAAACTAGTTGTAAATAATACTCTAGATGAGATAGAACATTTGCAGCTTGTGCAGTAGTAGTGGTCATGTGATAGTGATTTTCAGATATTCTTGTTGTTGTTCCATCGTCCATAACTATTCCATCTTCTCTCAACATCACGCCATATCGTGCTTTGCCAACTGGGAGTTTTAACCACGCATTTGTATAAACTCTATTTAAAAGTTCTGCTGCATCTGGACCTTTAATATCAATTTTACCTAAAGTAGTCACATCACAAACCCCAACATTAGTTCTTACATTTTTAGCTTCTCTTTTTGAGGCCTCAAATAAATTTTCATTTCCACGTTTGTAATATCTTGGTCTTAACCATACACCTGCATCTACAAATACAGCATTATTTTTCTCGTGCCATGAATGCATTGGAGATTTTCTTGTTGGTTTTGAATGTTTTCCAACTTCCCTTCCAACAATTGCTCCAATTGAAACTGGTGAATAAGGTGGTCTAAAAGTTGTATGGCCAACTGCGGGTACAACTTTATTTTCAATTTTTGAAACGAGTTGTAAACCATTTAGATTGCTTGTTTTACCTTGGTCAGTAGCCATACCAAGAGTAGTATATCTTTTCACATGTTCAATAGACCTATAACCTTCTCTTAAAGCAATCTCTATATCTGAAACTGCTACATCATTTTGAAAGTCTAAAAAACGCTTGTAATTTTTTCCTTTTGGAAGTGGTACACACCAAAATTTATCATGAGCTGTGGATTTTTTTTCAACAACATTAGGAAAAGATATCTTATTATTATTATTTGTAATTTTTTTTGATAATAGATGTCCTTTTTCGAATGAGTCCTTTAAAGTCTCTTCTAGAGTATATATGCCATTTGCAGCACCTAAAGTTTTTTCATTTTGTTTAGATAAACCTGGAACAAAAGCATCAATATCTTCATTGAACTTTGTTTTATTTCCAGATTGTGATGCTAAATGAATTGTAGGTGTCCAAAAACCAGAGACACAAATACAATCACATTCAATATTCTCAATTGAACCAAGAACCTCTTTATCATCTGATATTTTAGCAATATCGGCTGATTTTACTTTTTTGTATCCTTGAGCGGCTACAACTACATACGAATTTTTGATATTAATATTCATATTCTTTGCCTCTTCAATAATTTCTGATTGAGGTTCTTTTCTAGTATCTAAAATTATTGGATCAACACCATTTTTTTTAAATTCAATTGCTGTTTCATAACCACTGTCATTATTTGTAAAAATAATTGGTTTTTTTCCAACTAATACTCCATACACTTTCATGTATTCTTTAGCGGCTGAAGACAACATTACGCCTGGAGTATCATTATTGCCAAATACAATAGGTCTTTCAATTGATCCTGATGATATTAATACTTCTTTTGCTCTAATATACCAAAGTTTCTGTTTTGGATGAAATTTCCTCGTTTTTGGTAAATGATCGCTTATTCTTTCAGACATCACTAACATGTTATGATCGTAATAACCAAAAACTTGAGATCTGTTTTTCACAGTAACATTAGGCATATCTTTTAGCTCTGTAATAATACTATCTGCCCACTCTTTACCTGATTGATTCCCAATATTTACATCACTTGTTAATAAAGTTCCTCCAAATCTTGATTTGTCTTCTGCTAGAATAACTTTGGCACCATTTTTTGCAGCTGAATAAGCGCTCGCTAATCCTGAAGGACCCGAACCTGTTATCAACAAATCACAATATTCATATTTATGCTCATATCTTTCTTTATCATGTTTTATAGATGCTGTACCTAAACCAGCTGCTTTTCTAATAAATGGTTCGTAAATTTTATACCAAAAACTTTTTGGCCACATAAAAGTTTTGTAATAAAAACCAGCTGGAAGAAAAATTTTTAAAAAATTATTTATAGCTCCAACATCAAAATTTACGCTAGGCCAACAATTAACACTTTTCGCCTCTAAACCCTCGAAAAGTTCCTGTTCAGTAGCTTTTATATTCGGTTCTGTTTCACCATTTCTATATAATTGAACTATTGCATAAGGTTCATCAACTCCAGCTCCAAAAAAACCTCTTGGTCTATGATATTTAAAACTTCTTCCAATTAAATGAATTCCATTTGCTATTAATGCAGATGCAAGGGTGTCTCCCTCATAACCAAGAAATTTTTTTTTTTCTATCTATTAATCCTCCACTTTCTAATCTAAAACTTTGTGTCATAATGAGATTTCTTCATTTGCTTTAAGGGTTTTAAAAATTTCGTGAGTAGCGGTATCTCTTTCAACTTTTATCCATTGTCTACAACCTGATACATGTTGCCATAACTCCCAATGTTTTCCTCTTAAACTTTTTCTGTTGTAAACAAAATTATCCCAATCTTGATCAGATACTTCTTTACCTAATTCTGGTCTTTTAACACTGGCATCGCCCCCATATGAAAACTCATTCTGAGATCTCATTCCACAATGTGGACATTTTATATATAGCATTTATGAAATCCAAGTTTTAGTGCCAAGTCCCTTTTCATCAAGTAGGTGACCAGTATTAAATCTATTTAAACTATATCCAGAATTTAGTTCATGGACTCTATCTTGTGCAATCGTGTGAGCAAATGTCCAACCAGAGGCAGGCGTAGCTTTAAAACCACCGTAACACCAACCACAGTTCAAATATAAACCTTCAATATGAGTTTTGTCTATTATTGGAGAACCATCCATAGACATATCCATTATTCCTCCCCAAGTTCTTAACATTTTTAATTTACTCAAGAACGGCATCATTGCTATTCCTTCAGTAAGAACATGTTGAAGTGTTGGAAGATTACCTCTTTGCGCATAACTATTGTAGCCGTCTAGATCACCGCCCATAACCATTTCTCCTTTGTCAGACTGACTTATGTAAAAATGTCCAGCACCAAAAGTTACTACTTTATCTAAAACTGGTTTTACCGGCTCGGACACACAAGCTTGTAGTAAATGTGTCTCAATTGGTAATGTCATATTTAATTTTTCTGCTAGAATATTTGTACTGCCTGCAACACATAATCCAATTTTTTTTGCTTTTATGTCTCCACGAGAAGTTCTAACTCCATTGATTTTTCCTGCAGATACATCAAACCCAATCACTTCGCAATTTTGAATTATATCTACACCCATGTCATCTGCTTGACGAGCATAACCCCAAGCAACAGCATCGTGTCTAGCTGTTCCTGCACTAGGTTGCATAAGCCCACCAAAGATTGGAAACCTAACATTTTCAGAAAAATCAGCCATAGGAATGATTTCTTTTACCTCTTCCCTATTTAAAAGTACTGCATCAATCCCGTTTAATCTCATCGAATTTCCTCTTCGCGCATAAGTGTTCATTTGTGCATCTGAATGAGCAAGATTTATTATTCCCCTTGGAGAAAACATTACATTGTAATTTAAATCTTGACTCATTCTTCTCCAAAGATCCATTCCAAATTCACTAAACAATGCATTATCATCATGCATATAATTTGATCTAATTATTGTGGTGTTTCGACCAACATTGCCTCCTCCAATCCATCCTTTTTCAATTATAGCCACATTAGTAATTTTGTGTTCTTTTGCTAAGTAATACGCTGTTGCTAAACCGTGACCACCACCACCAATTATAACAACATCATACTCTTTTTTTGGAGTTGGGTCTTTCCAAGCTAAGTCCCAATTTTCGTGATTTGAAAGGGCATTTTTAATAAGATTAAAAACTGAATATTTTTGCATGAGAGAATTTTATAATAATCAATATAAATAGTTCATATTTTTTTTATATATAATTTTTAGATATTTCCAAAGGCTCGAAAAAGGGATACTAATC
Organism: uncultured Pelagibacteraceae bacterium; assembly: GCA_902629575.1. Taxonomy (GTDB): domain Bacteria; phylum Pseudomonadota; class Alphaproteobacteria; order Pelagibacterales; family Pelagibacteraceae; genus Pelagibacter. The sequence continues at coordinate 8,541 of CACORJ010000014.1, read as the reverse complement.
AACCAGTTTTTTATATTTTATATAACATTCGATGAGCGCAATAAAATCAGATATTCAAATTGCTCGTGAAGCAAAAATGCTCCCGATTAAAGATATTTTAGCAAAGGTAAATGTTCCAGATGAAAGCTCAGCTTTTAGTCCAATGGGCAGGCATATTGCCAAAGTAAACTTAGAATATTTGAATACACTAAAAGATAAACCAGATGGTAAATTAATTTTAGTTACAGCAATAACTCCAACTCCAGCTGGAGAAGGTAAAACAACTACTTCTGTCGGATTAAATGACGGTTTAAACAAAATTGGAAAAAAATCTATTGTTTGCTTAAGAGAACCAAGTTTGGGCCCTTCATTTGGAATGAAAGGTGGTGCTGCAGGAGGAGGATATGCGCAAGTAGTTCCAATGGAACAAATTAATCTTCACTTCACTGGAGATTTTCATGCAATAACATCTGCCCATAATCTTTTATCGGCATTAATTGATAATCATATCTACTGGGGAAATAAATTGAATATAGATGTAAGAAGAATTGTTTGGAAAAGAGTTATAGATATGAACGATCGAGCTTTGAGATCAATAAATATTAATCTTGGTGGTGTTGCTAATGGTTTTCCAAGAGAAGATGGTTTTGACATTACAGTTGCTTCTGAGATAATGGCTATCTTTTGTCTTGCTAACAATCTTGAAGATTTAGAAAAAAGGATAGGAAATATAACAGTTGCATACTCCAGAGAAAAAAAACCAATTTATGCCAAAGATTTAAATGCTCATGGACCAATGACGGTTTTACTTAAAGAAGCAATAAGACCTAATATTACTCAAACACTTGAAAATAACCCTGCAATAATTCATGGAGGTCCGTTTGCAAACATTGCACATGGCTGTAACTCAGTAATCGCAACTAAGGCTGGATTAAAACTTGCTGATTATGTCATTACCGAGGCAGGTTTTGGTGCCGATTTAGGAGCTGAAAAATTTTTAGATATCAAATGTAGAAAATCAAATTTGAAACCAAGTTGTGTTGTTATTGTTGCAACTATAAGAGCTTTAAAGATGCATGGTGGTGTTGAAAAAAATGATTTAAAAAATGAGGATGTAGATGCACTTAAGAAAGGATTTGTAAATCTTGAGAGACATATTGAAAATATAAAAAAATTTGGTTTACCTGTAGCTGTAGCAATAAATCATTTTATTAAAGACACTGATAAAGAGGTGAATACCTTAATTGAGTTTTGTAAAAAACTAAACGTTAAGGCAAGCATTTGTAAACATTGGGCTGATGGTGGTGATGGAACAAAAGATTTGGCTAAACATGTAACAGATTTATGCGATAAGAATGAGGCTAAATTTAAATTTTTATATGAAAGTAAAACTCCACTTTTCAAAAAAATTGAAACTATAGCAAAAGAGATTTATAGAGCAGATGAGGTTATCGCCGATAATAAGATCAGAGATCAACTAAAAAACTTCGAAGAGGCTGGTTATGGTGAATTGCCAATATGTGTTGCAAAAACTCAATATAGTTTCTCTATAGATCCAAACTCAAAAGGTGCTCCAACAGGTCATACGTTAACAATTAGGGAAATAAGACTTTCATCTGGTGCAGAATTTATTGTAGTTGTTTGTGGAGCGATCATGACTATGCCCGGGCTTCCAAGAGTGCCTGCAGCTGACTCCATTAAACTTAATAAAGATGGCGATATAGAAGGTCTATTTTAAACTTTTATTTTAAGCTTTTTATTATCCTTAATTGTTTTAAGTAGATTAGTCATTAGTGGAATCTTTTTTTTATCAATTTTTTTTAAAATAAATGGTGCAATCTCTCTCGCAAGTTGTTCGCCTTCAACAGTTTCTTTAGGCATAAATTTTTTTTTCGCAGTCTTAAAAGTAAATCCTTTCCCTAAAAAACTACCCATCTTACTATTTCTTCCACCGGCAGCACTAACATATAAATCCCCTACTCCAGCAAGTCCAAAAATCGTTTCATCCTTGCCTTTGAAATACTTATTTAAATACTTCATTTCAAGAACTGATTTTTGAAATAGATTTGATGATGAATTAAGGCTTTGACCAGCACCAATTATCATTGAATATATATTCTTTATTGCAGAACACACCTCTACCCCAATCACGTCTCTAGAATATTCTATTAAATAATATTTTGTAGAGATTTTGTTTCCTATAGACTTTGCAACATTAATATTCTTATTCGATATAATTACACTAGTTTGATTTTTTATAGCTAATTCTTTTGCTAAACAGGGTCCTTTTAGGACTGAAACATTTTTTAAATTATAATTTTTTTGAAGTTGTTCTGAAATTGTTAAAATCTTATTCTTCTTTTTTTCAAATTTTAATCCTTTTGTTAAAACTAAAATTGGTGTTTTAATTTTTAAGTTTTTTAGCTCTTTTCCAATGAAGTCAATCCCAGGAAGACTTAGTGCTATTACTATAAGATCAAAATTTTCTTTTAATAAATTTTTAGAAAATTTTTTAAATTTCAATTGTTTTGGTAATTTTATCTTTAAAGAAGAGTGAAATTTTTTTTTAGAAGATAAATCTTTAATAAACCTCTTGCTATAAGGCTCTGTTATTGTCACATTATTTTTATTTTCTAAACTTGGGATTGTAAAAGCAGAGCCCATTGCACCACCGCCAATAATTAGAAAATTTTTCATAACAAATGATTATTTTATTGTAATTGTTGTCATTTTGTTAGTAAAATACGAAATAAATAGTTAATTAGGCAGTTTAATGACAAAAGTAGCAATAATTGGAGCGGGACCTTGTGGATTATCAATGTTGAGGTCATTTGAATTAGCGGAAAAAAATGGTGAAAAAATCCCAGAAGTAGTTTGTTTTGAAAAACAAAATGACTGGGGTGGTTTATGGAATTATAGTTGGCGAACAGGTTCAGATCAATACGGGGACCCTGTTCCTAATAGTATGTATAGATATCTTTGGTCTAATGGGCCAAAAGAGTGTTTGGAATTTGCAGATTATTCTTTTGATGAACATTTTGGTAAACCAATACCATCATTTCCTCCTAGAGAAGTTTTGTATGATTATATTGTTGGAAGAGTTAATAGAGGAAATTTAAGAAAAAAGATAAAGTTTAATACAAGAGTAACAAATACTGTTTTTAAAAATGATAAATTTGAACTTAGTTATCAAGATAAAGTTAACAATAAAATATTAAAAGATAATTTTGATTTCGTTGTTGTTTCAACAGGTCATTTTTCAGTTCCATTTATTCCAGAATACGAAGGAATGGAATCATTTCCTGGAAGAATAATGCATTCACATGATTTTAGAGATGCAGAAGAATTTAGAAATAAAAATGTTATAGTGCTAGGAAGTAGTTATTCAGCAGAGGATATTGCGCTTCAGTGTAATAAATACGGAGCCAAAAGTGTTACCATTGGTTATCGACATAATCCGATGGGATTTAAATGGCCTGATGGAATGAAAGAAGTTCATTATCTAGATAAATTAGAGGGAAAAAAAGCAATATTTAAAGATGGAACTGAACAGGAAGCTGATGTTGTAATTTTATGCACTGGTTATCTTCATCATTTTCCTTTTTTAGAGGAAAATTTACAATTAAAAACTAGAAACAGATTATATCCACCAAAATTATATAAAGGAATTATTTGGCAAGATAATCACAAACTTTTATATCTTGGTATGCAAGATCAATTCCATACATTTAATATGTTTGATTGCCAAGCTTGGTACGCTAGAGATGTAATTATGAATAAGATCAAAATACCTAATAATGGTGAAGTTGAAAAAGATATTAATAAATGGGTTGCGATGGAAGAAAAGTTAGAAAACCCAGATCAAATGATTGATTTTCAAACCGAGTATACAAAAGAGCTTCATGAAATGTCTGATTATCCAAAAATTGATTTTGAGTTAATAAGAAAACATTTTAAAGAGTGGGAGCATCATAAAGTGGAAGATATATCAACTTACAGAAATAAATCTTTTTCATCCCCAGTAACTGGTTCAGTTGCACCTATTCATCACACGCCATGGGCAACTGCTATGGATGACTCATCAAAAACTTTTTTAGATAAATAATCTAGTTTAATCAATACCTAGATGTTTTTTTCTTTTTTGCACATAAGCTCTAATTAAATTATCAAATATTAAAGCTATAAAAGCTACACAGATTCCAAGAGTTAATCCAATTCCTGCACCTTTTTTATCTGATAATGCCTTTAATATATATTGACCTAAATCTTCAGTTCCAATAAATGCTCCAATGATTACCATGAATAAAGCAAATACGATTGTTTGATTAATACCGAGCATCATATGCGGAAATGCCAAAGGAAATTCAATTTTGGTCAATCTTTGAAATTTGTTTACACCTGACATAGTTGCTGCATCATGTAGACCCGCTGGAACACTTCTTAGTCCTTCAATTGTGTATCTAGTTGCAGGTATTGTTGCATAAACTATAACCGCAATTAGCACAGATGTATCTGTAATACCAAATAACATCATTACTGGAATTAAATATACAAAAGATGGGAATGTTTGAAAAATATCACAAACACCTAACATAAAGTTTGCTGAATGTTTATTTTGAAAACATAAAGTTCCAACTGTAAATCCGATGATACAAGAAACGATAACTCCAAAAGTTGCCATATATGCTGTGACTAAAGCTCTATCCCACCATGGGCTGAATGCAATAAATAGTGTTAAAGCACAAACTACCAACGCTGAACGTAAGCCCCCAATTAAATATCCTGCACCAACAACTAAAACTATTGTAGCGATTGCTGGCATTCTTAAATACAATGCCCTCATTGGCTGAAGTACATCTTGTATCAACCATGTGTTAAATGCTTTGATGTATACAAAGAAAGTCTCAAAAATCCAATCCACTCCTTTATTCCAAAAATCGGCAGTCGATATTCCTTTGTTATGCGGAACTTCAAATAAATAATTGAAGGTATCTTTAAATAAAAAAGTTCCAATATATGACAGTATTATACCAATAATAAATATAACGCCGAAAAATAGAAGATTTTTGTTTCTTTGAAAGAAGGTCAGATTGCCAAAATAATCTGTTTGTTTGTTTGCCCATGCTAAAGACATTTTATCTAAAAGAATTGCAATTAAACTTATGCATAAACCTGCCTCTAAGGCTAATCCAATATTTAATTGGTTTAGTGCTAATAATAAATTAAATCCTAATCCTTTTGCTCCAATAAAAGCTGAAATGACTGCCATCGAAAAACATACCATAATGACTTGATTAACTCCGATTAAGATATCTCTCCTAGCAGTTGGAATTAATACTTTAAACATCAATTGAAAATTATTACATCCGCTCATTCTACCTGCTTCAATAACTTCTGGAGGGACTGCCCTAAGACCTAATAGAGTTAATAATATCATAGGTGGTATTGCTACAACCATTGTAATAATCACTGCAGCATGATCACCTACTCCAAAAAGAACTAATGCAGGAACCAAAACAGCGTATTGTGGCATTGTTTGCATCACCAGTAATATTGGATATAAAGCTTTTTCTACACGTTTACTTTTAAAAGCTGCTATCCCTAATCCCAGTCCAAAAATAAAAGATAGTGGAGCAGCAACTAATATAAAAGAAAGAGTTTGCATGGAAGGTTTCCATTGACCAAACAAAGAAATATAAACCATAGTTAAACCTGCAAATAAAGCTAGGCCTTTGCCGCTCAGTTTATAAGAAAGTAATGCTGCACCTGCTGCAACGATAGTCCAAGGTAATCCTGGAAGTTCAGCCCATGGGTTTTTATCTATCCAGTCCCAACTAGTAAAAGCAACAATTGTCTCTAAACCTCCTAATAAAATCTCTCTTATCAATTCAATTAAAAAAGTCATAAAAGCAGTTAAATTTCTACTAATTTGTAAAACTATAGGACGACTTTTGAATTCTTGAGTGTCTTCATTCCAAACTTCAATTGGCATCCATTCATTCATTAAGAAAAACAACGAGTCATTAATCCAGATGGGCAACCAACCAAGCAATGGAGGTAATCTCCAGAAAACATCAAAAGCGTAATATCTTACTTCCTTACCTAAAAATACGTAACTACTTTGATTGGGATCTTTAACAAATTCTGCTTGTCCTCTAATAAATTTATATGTTTCGGGAACGTCAACCGCAAAGCACAAAGCAAAAAATACGATTAATAAAAATAACCACTGAAAAGTTTTTGGATATTTCTTTAAAATTTCCATAATTTAATTATTATTTTTTCTACCCCCAAAGACAGTATTAATTATTTTTGTTGGGTTAATAGAGCCTATAATTTTATTATTGTTATCAATTACAGCAACTGTCTTTTCTTGTGTAAGAATTTTTTCTGCAACATTCTCAATGATTTCATCTTTAGATACTTTTAAATCACCTAAATTATCTTTTGATACATCCATAACATCTTTAATCAATAAAACTTTTTCTCTCGGCACTTCCTCAGTAAATTTTCTAACATATTCTGTAGCTGGATTTAAAACAATATTAGCAGGGGTGTCTAGCTGCTCAATTATTCCATCTTTCATTATTGCAATCCGGTCAGCAAGTTTTAAAGCCTCATCAAAGTCATGTGTGATAAACATTATTGTTTTTTGTAACTTTTCTTGAAGTCTTAAAAACTCATCTTGCATTTCTTTTCTAATTAATGGATCTAAAGCCGAAAAGGGCTCATCTAAAAACCAAATGTCTGGCTCAACAGCTAGAGATCTTGCAATACCTACTCTTTGTTGTTGTCCTCCTGAAAGTTCTCTGGGAAAATAGTTTTCTCTCCCATCAAGACCAACTAGCTTGACCATATCCATTGCTTTGCTGATACTGTTCTCAGTTTTAACACCTTTAATCTGAAGAGGAAAAGCTATATTCTCCACAACAGTTTTGTGTGGAAGTAAAGCAAAGCTTTGGAAAACCATCCCCATCTTATTTCTTCTAAGATCTATTAAATCTTTATTATTGAGTTGTAAAAGGTCCTGACCTTCAATAAAAATTTTACCACCTGTTGCATCTGTCAATCTTGAAATACATCTTAATAAAGTCGATTTACCTGAACCAGATAAACCCATAACCACTAGCATCTCTCCTTTTGAAACTTCAAAGGAAGCATTGTTCACTCCAACAATGCAACCATTTTCTTGAAAGGTTTTAGCATCAACATTCCCATTAGAGTCTTGAAGCATTTTTTGGGCATTTGCTCCAAAAATTTTATATACATTCTCACATTTGATTACTGGCTCAGACATAAATTTCAAATAAGTTATATGAAATTAGGATAAAATTAAATCCATAATATTGTTACTTTCCCCCTAAAAATTTTTAATATAATAAACTCTTGTATCAATTCCTGTGCTTAAAAAACTTAATGCTTCACCACTGACAGTTATTGACTCGTCAACTCCAACATTATTTCCACTCACCGTAAAACCTGCAAAACACTTATTTTTCTCCTCATCCCACTTAACAAATGTTTCATCTATTTTGTTACCATTGATTGTATAAATTTCATGTGCTCTATAATTAAGAAAATTTGCCCCCATAATGGCACGTTGGGGGATTAATTTTGTAGCTTTACATACTTGCTTATAAACTTCATCTGTTAACTTATAGTGATCTGTGCCATCAAAAGTTACTAAAATTCCTGAGGGTAGTTTAGATATTAATTCACTCAATTTTTTTTCTTTTGCAATCCTTTCCTCTTCTAGTTTCATTTTTCTGACAAGTTCATCTCCACCACCAAACTTTATATTTAAAGCAAAAAAAGATAATGATATAGTTAAGATTATTAGAACTAAGCCACTAAACTGTTTTGTAGTCTCAGGTAAATATTTTATTCTATTTAAAAAACTTTCTTTTGACATTTACTCTTGTAACTTTCCATTTTTCCATGTCCCAGTTTTTTGAGTTCCATCAGACCAAGTAAAAGTTCCTTTTCCATTCATAAAACCTTTTGCCCATTCACCCTCATATGTTGAGCCATCAGGGAAAGTTAAAACTCCAACGCCACTCCATTCGCTATTTTTAAACTCACCTTTATAAATATATCCGTTAGGCCAAGTTTCAACTCCTTGACCATTTTTCTTTGTACCTACCCACTCACCTTCATAAGTAGTTTTGTCTGTATAAACCCATTTCCCAAAACCGTTTTCACAATTCCCTTCTTTGCATCCTGTGCTTCGAGCTATTGCAACTGAACTGATAAACAAACTTAAGATTATGGTTAATAGGAATTTTTTCATAATAATATTTTACACAAAATTATCTAAAAAAAAATTATACTTTTTTATCATCTTTATTGCATGAATAAATAGTAATATATTTTTCAGATTTTTCACTTTTCATATTTTTTGTGATTTCATGTATTAATTCACCTGTTTTCCTTGTGATTATACCGGACTCAGAATAGTTTTTTTCTTTGTCAATTGATTTAAATAAGACCACATCTTTATTCACTACTTTAACATTAAGTTTTGTCGTGTCTGAAAGAAATGATGATAGCCCTTTGATCAAA
>CACORJ010000013.1 GCA_902629575.1 uncultured Pelagibacteraceae bacterium | reverse complement strand
TTTAGCATTAAGTTCATTATCTAAGATTACCCTCATTGGAGAATATTTTTCTAATCCTTTTAACCTACAATTCAATTTTGGATTATCTTTATTCAATGTCTTGTAAGTAATTAACAAAGAATCATTTTTGTATCTTAAAAAATGAGTAAATTTATCAGAATGAATGTTTGTTATTTTTTTATTATTTTTGCTATAAATTAAATTATTATTTGATATTGCAATTTTTCCAGTCAAATAAGGTATCTGATGTTTTCTATTTAAAAAGTAAGGACTATAAAAATTTTTTACTTTTTCTTTTAATAATCCTTTTTTAACATTAATTTTATTATTCATTAAAATTTTAAAGCTTCTGTTTCGTACTCTACTATCCACATCAGGCACAGAATATATAACTTCAGATATTTTTGATTTAATAATCATTTTTGTACATGGGGGTGTTAAACCATGATGACAGCAAGGCTCTAAAGTAACATACATTTTAGACCCATTTAGATCTTCAATTGAATTTTTTATAGCATTATACTCTGCATGAGGCCTACCTTTATGAGATGTTTGTCCAACAGATATAATCTTGTCATTTTTAACTATGACGCAACCTACTGATGGGTTTTCTCCTGTTAATCCCATTTTAGACTTTGCTAAGTCTAAAGCAATTTCCATATAAATTTTATCTTGAAATGTAAATTTATCTTTTTTTGTAGACATCTAATTTGTCCACGAATTGCACAAAGTCTTTTTCTTCTCTAAAATTTCTATAAACAGATGCAAATCGAACATAGGCAACTGGGTCTAATTCTTTTAGTCCCTCCATTACCATAGTGCCTATACTGCTAGAGGAAATTTCACTTTGTCCTAGTTCTTCAAGGGCTCTTGATATTTTGCTTATAAACTTTTCAGTTGTTTCAGTATCTATAGGTCTTTTTTTAAGAGCAATGTATATAGATTTGGACAACTTATCTCTGTCAAAAGATGATTTTCTTCCATTTTTTTTTACAACTATTATTTCACGATACTGAACACGTTCGAAAGTAGTAAATCGAGCACCACAAACACAAAGTCTTCGTCTTCTAATTGCGGTGCCGTCTTCAGTAGGCCTAGAATCCACTACGGATGTCTCACCTTTTTTACATATTGAACAAATCATTAACTATAAGTTCTTATATATAGGAAACGATGAAGTCAGAGCAATAACTTCATTTTTTACTTCATTCTCAACTTTACTATTATCATTTGGATTTTTAGATAATCCTTCTAAATTTTTTGTAATTAGTTCTCCAACTGTTTTGAATTCATTAAGACCAAATCCTCGTGTGGTTGCTGCTTGAGTTCCTAACCTAATACCTGAAGTAATCATAGGTTTTTCTGTATCAAAAGGAATTCCATTTTTATTACAGGTAATATTTGCTCGCGATAAACTTTCTGCAGCAAGATTGCCTTTAATATTGTACGGCCTCAAATCAACTAACATAAGGTGAGTATCTGTTCCATCTGAATAAATTTTGAAACCATTATTTTTTAAAGTTTCTGCTAGAATTTTTGCATTAGCTAAAACTGATTTTATATAATCTTTAAATTCTGGTTGTAACGCTTCAAGAAAGCCAGCTGCTTTAGCTGCAATAACATGCATTAAAGGACCTCCTTGATAACCTGGAAAAACAGCAGTATTAAATTTTTTTGCTAATTCTTCATGATTAGTTAGAATTATTCCTCCTCTTGCACTTCTAAAAACTTTATGAGTTGTTGAAGTAACCACGTGAGCATAGTCACATGGATTAGGATAACCTTTACCCGCAACTAATCCAGAAAAATGTGCCATATCTACCATCAAATAGGCTCCAACTTTATCGGCGATCTCTCTAAATCTTTTAAAATCTATCACTCTAGAATAAGCGCTACCTCCAGCAATAATTAATTTTGGTTTATTTTCTAATGCAAGCTTCTCAACGTTATCATAATCTATAAGTTCTGACTTTTTATCTACGTCATATCCAATTGCATTAAACCACTTGCCGGACATCGAAATTTTTAAGCCGTGGGTAATATGACCACCTGAGTTTAAACTCATACCCATGAAAGTATCACCTGGGTTTAATAAAGCTAAAAAAACTGCTCCATTTGCTTGAGCACCAGAATGTGGTTGAGCGTTGGCAAATTTGCAATTAAATAATTTTTTTAATCTCTCTATTGCTAAATTTTCTGCAACATCCACATGTTCACAACCATTATAATATCTTTTGCCTGGATATCCCTCAGCATATTTATTTGTTAAAACAGATCCTTGAGCCTCTAGCACTGCTTGAGAAACAATGTTTTCAGATGCAATTAACTCAATATGTTGTTGTTGTCTAACAAGCTCATCTTTAATAGCTTTATAAAGTTCAGGATCTTTTGTTGATAAGCTGTCCTCAAAAAAACTTTTATATTGATCATTTAAATAATTTTTTTCACTTGACATAATTAAATCTTTCTAATTCTTTTTAAATGCCTCCCACCTTCAAATTTAGTGTTTACAAAAATTTCAACACATTTTAAAGCAATTTTTTTTTTTGTTAATCTAGATCCTAATGTAATAATATTTGCATTGTTATGCAATCTAGATAATTTAGTGTTTTTAAGCGAATAACACATTGCCGCTCTTATTTTTTTATGCCTATTTGCTGCAATTGCCATCCCTATACCAGAACCACAAACTAAAATTCCCATATTTTTATCATTATTTGCTACTTTTTTACATAGTTTGTGAGCAAAATCAGGATAATTAACAGATTTTTCAGAGTCTTTTGTTCCTAAGTCTTCAAATTTAAATTTTTTATTAAATTTTTTTTTTATAATTTCTTTTAGATTATAACCAGCGTGATCGGAAGAAATAAAAAGTTTTTTCAAATTAATTAAATTTATGATTTAATACACATGCTACTAAATGAATTCTATTTTCCTCTCCTCCATTAAAAGCATTATGATATTTAGTGTTGTTTGTAATCCAAACTGATCCGTCTGCTGGAAGGTGTTTAGCTACATTATCAATCACCATTATTGATCCTGGATTTGTAATTATTGGAATATGTAATCTAGGTTCAGGATCTCTATGCCAACTTAAAGTAGATCTTGGTTGTTTAAGCAATATTCTTACTCGACCAAGCTTATACTTTGAGGATAAAACATCAAAAACTTCTTTAAAATAGGTATCTTTGTAATCTTCTATAAATTCTGAATAAGCAGACTCATTAATCACTTCATCTCTGATAACTTCTTTTCCTGATCCATCTGGCTTAGTCCAAAAAACACCTCTGGCCTTATGCCCTTTAATCGAGTCAGGATCTCCGGGAATTTGTGTTAGTGAAATTGCTCCAAAATTTGAAATACCTGCAGGACCACTAAAATCGTTTATCTTAATAATTTCTTTATAGGCATCCTGAAGTTTATCAATGTCAAACTTTATATCCTGCTTTTGAAAATCGTCGAAATTTAATATCATTTGTAATTTATTGTCTCCTTATGTTGTTTAATATCTTTTTTAAGATATATTTGTATATAACATTTGTCGCATATTACAATTATAATAGCTTATGATTACAGGGAAATTTCCAGCTTTGAGACTTAGGCGAAGTCGAAAAAATGATTGGTCAAGAAGACTAGTCGAAGAAAATAACCTATCACCAAACGATTTTATATTACCAATATTTTTGATTGATGGAAAAAACAAGAAACAAAGTATAAAATCTATGCCAGGGGTATATCGTTATACTTTAGATAAAGTTAGTATAATGATAGATAAAGCGTTGAAAGAAGGTTTGCCTATGATTGCATTATTTCCTTACACAGATAAAAAAAAGAAAAATATTACAGGTAGTGAAGCATTGAATTGCGACAATTTAGTTTGTAAGGCCATACAGTTGATTAAAAAAAAATATAAAAGTGAAATTGGTATAATGTGTGATGTGGCTTTAGATCCTTATACATCACATGGTCATGATGGCTTATTAAATAAAAAATACGTTTTAAATGATGAAACAGTTGAAATGTTAATAGCGCAATCTTTACTTCAAGCTCAAATGGGTTGTGATGTTTTGGCCCCATCGGATATGATGGATGGTAGAATAGGTCATATAAGAAAAACCTTAGATGAAAATGGATTTAAGATGACACAAATTTTATCGTATGCTGTTAAATATGCTTCAAGTTTTTATAGTCCATTTAGAGATGCAGTAGGTTCTAAAGGAAATCTAAAAGGAGATAAAAAAAATTATCAAATGGACTTTAGAAATAGTGATGAAGCTCTAAGAGAGATTGCTTTAGATATTAGAGAGGGAGCAGATATGGTAATGGTTAAACCTGGCTTGCCATATCTAGATATTATTAAAAAAGTAAAGGAAAATTTTAAAATACCTGTTATGGCTTATCAGGTCTCAGGTGAATATAGTCTGCTGCAAAATGCAATTAATAACAAATTAGTTGATGAAAATGTAATTTTAGAAAGTTTAATTGCATTTAAAAGAGCAGGTGCAAATGCAATAGTTACTTACTATGCAGACCGAATAAAAAAAATCTTAACTTGATATTTTTAAAGAATTTATAAAATTAATTCTACTAATTGGAAAATTTATATTATTTGGTTTTAAAATTGTTTTATCCATAAAATCACTAACAAGTTTTAAACCACTTAATAATGTATTAAGATCATGAACTTTATAATTTTCTTCGATAAGGAAATTAGGCACTATTTTTGCCTCCGATGAACTCTCTACCATATATAATATCTCATTATTAACAATTTTTTTATTAACTATTCTATTTAAATCAAGATTGTATCCAAGAGCGCTTAAAAATCTTAATTCCCAAAGTATATATTTTTGAATCCAGTCATTATGGTTTAACAGTAAATAAAAATCATTTATCAATTCAAAAATTTTTTGATTGGACTGAGAGTCAGCTGTAAGTAATCTAATTAAATTCATTGTGGAATTTATGCAATTAAGTTTTTTTGGTTCATCAAAATATATTGGAGAAAATACTTGTAGAATTTCAGCTTTAAAATAACCAATTCTATTATCAGATTTAGAATTATAATTTACAAATAGTTTATTTCCTAATTGTAAATAATTCTTCACTTTTTTAGAAGTACCACCAAAAATTAATCCTGATATTTTACCGTGTATTTCTGTGTAAATTTCAACTACAAGAGAATTTTCGTTATATTTATTCTTAGATAATAAAAATCCTCTATCGTCCCAATTCATGATTTTAAATTATTATTTAGACATAAGATTGCTGCATTTTGTTCAGCATCTTTTTTTGAGCTACCTTTTCCAATATAAAATTTTGAATTTGGTAGTTTTACCGCAACTTTAAATATTGGTTTATGTCTAGGGCCAGTGTTTGAAATTAATTTATATATTGGAAGTTTTTTATTTTTCTTTAAAGAAAATTCTTGTAACATTGTTTTTGCATCTACTTGTGTGACAACACTATTTTTAATATTTTCTTTCCAAAGATTAAGAATTAAATTTTCTGTTATCGACAGACCTTTTTCTAAATATACAGCTCCAATCAAGGCTTCACAACAATCAGCGATTACTTTGTCCTCAATTTTAACTTTTATATTTTTGGGATTAAAAGTTAATATATATTTGTCTAGATTAAGTTTTTTTCCTATTGCTAAACATGTTTTTTTATTAACTAATGAGGCATATTTTTTATCTAATATACCCTCTTTCTCGTTTGGATAAATTTCAAGAAGTTTTTTCGCTATAATAAGACCTAAAACTCTATCACCTAAAAATTCTATTTTTTCATTATTATTAACTTTATCAAAACTTTTATGTGTCAAACTTTTAATTAATAAATTTCTATTTTTAAATCTTATATTGATTTTTTTTTCTAAGTTTGAATAATTAATTTTCATTAATTTTTATTTAATTTATTTTTTTAAAAAACCTATCAAATCTAATTAATTTATGCCATTTCCAGAATGCAAAAAAACTTCCAATAGATTTATTTGATGAAAAAAAAATAAATTGAGCTTTACCCACCAAGTTATCTTTATGTACATAACCAACTTCAGCCAAAAATCTACTATCTTTCGAACAATCTCTATTGTCACCTAAAAAAAAATAATGGTCATCAGGAACAACAAAAATATCTGTATTTTTTAAGGGAAAATTTTTTAAATAAACAGATTTATGCGATTTTTTCTCTGAGATATTTTCTTCAAATGTATAAACATCAATAGTTTGTTCTCCACAAAATATTTTATCATTTTTTGAAATAAGCGATTTAATTACCTCTTGATTATTAATGTACAAATTTGCATCTATAAATTGTATTCTATCTCCTGGAAAACCAATCAATCTTTTGATGTAGTCCGTTCTATTATCTGATGGCGTCTTGAAAACTACCACATCTCCTTTTTTTGGCTTTGTGTAAAATATTCTTTCCTTTAAAACAGGTGGGCTAAATGGAAATGAATGCTTGCTATATCCATAAGAGTATTTAGTTACAAATAATCTATCTCCTACTAACAAAGTAGGCTCCATTGATGATGAAGGAATATAAAATGGCTGAATTATTAGTGATCTAATTATTACAGCAATAATAAGTGCATAAAATAAAGTTTTTATATTATCAATAATAAAATTCTTTTTAATCATTTAATTCTTTGAATTATAGCAAATGCAATCGAATATTCCTTTTCATCTGAAATTGAAAGAAATAGTTGAAAATTTTTAACCTGTTTGTATTTTTTTATGAGATTTTTAATTTTATTATCTATATTATAGTATGGCTTACCTAATTTATCATTTAATATTTGAATATCTTTAAAATTCAAATTTTTTCTAAAACCTATACCTAAAGCTTTTGCAAATGCCTCTTTTGCTGCAAAACGTTTTGAAAAATAACTAGATTTATTTGAAATATTTTTTGATAAAATTATTTCTCTCTTACTAAAAATTCTATTAATAAATTTTTTATTTTTTAAAGAATTTTTAATTCTTAGAATTTTAATCATATCAACTCCAATCCCAATTATTTGCATTATCTAATAATCTTTTTAAATTGTACCAAAACTTTTTTGAGACCGAAAAAAATTGATTCTCCAATTATAAAATGACCAATATTAAACTCTTTAATCTCTTTAATTTTACATAAATATTTTGTTGATTTAAAATCTAAACCATGGCCTGCATGAACCTCTAAACCAATTTTCTCAGCAAATTTTGAGCTTTTTTTAATCCTGTAAAATTCTTTTTTAATATCTTTTTTTAATTTTACTAAATTTGCAAATTTTCCAGTATGTAATTCAACACAATCAGCACCAAAATTTCTGGACATTAATACATCTCTTTGAGTTGGATTTATAAAAAGACTTGTTCTTATATTATTTTTTTTAAACAATTTTATAATTTTTTTAATTTTTTTCTCATTTCTTTTTAAGTCTAATCCACCTTCTGTTGTTATTTCTTTCCTATTTTCAGGAACTAAGCAAATAAAATTTGGTTTTATTTTTAAAGCATTTTTTACAATTTCATCCCTGATTGATATCTCTAAATTAACTAATAAATTTTTTACCGAGCAAATTTTTTTAGCGTCAATATCTTTAATATGACGTCTATCTTCTCTCAAATGAATAGTTATAGAGTCTGCTCCTAACTTTTTTGCAAATTTTGCTGCATAAACTGGATCAGGGTGAAATTCACCTCTAGCATTTCTTAGAGTGGCTACATGATCAATATTTACACCAAGCCTTTTCACTAAATAAATCTACTTCCTGGAATTGATACTGGAGTTGACCTAAGCCTTTGAGGTAACTGACTTGCCTTATATGTTGGTACTTGAATTTTTATTTGTGAAATAATTTTCATTTTAATCTTTAAATTTTTTTTTGATGATCTATCTATAATTGATGCAAATCCTAATAATTTAGCATTAGCTTTTTTTATAAGTCTTGCGCACTCCATACTGGATTTTCCTGTTGTTATTACATCTTCGATAATTAATACGTTCGATCCTTTCTTTATAGAAAAACCTCTTCTTAATATAAATTTACCGTTTACTCTTTCGCAAAATATCGTCTCTTTTTTAAGGAGTTTACCGATTTCATATCCGATGATAATTCCACCCATTGCAGGTGATAATATTAAGTCAATCTTTTTAAAATTTTTCTCTATTTTTTTTGCTAACGACAAACAAATCAATTTTGCTTTGTGTGGTTTACTAAGTAATTTAGCACATTGGATGTACTTTGTAGAGTGTAAGCCAGAGGATAATATAAAGTGTCCTTCTAAAAGAGCATCAGTCTTTTTTAAAATATCTAAGGATTTTTTGTGTGAAAGCATTTCTTTTATCTTCGTGTCTAATTATTTTAAATTTTATACCTTTTTGCTTTAACTCCGCAATAAAATTAGTAAAATTCTTTAAATCATTAATTATTAATTGAAATTTAAAATTAATATAATTTGGATTTTTTCCCGCCATTACTAAATTAGAGATATTTAATTTATGATCTCCAATTAGTGAACTTATACTTCCCAATTGACCTGGTTTATCAGGTAGTGATATCCACAGCGTAGTGTTATATCGTTTTAATTTTTTTTCTTTCTCTTCTCCTTTATCATGCCAATATCTTCTTATTGCAGCTCTTGCCTTTCCTGTCTTAGTTACCGGTATCCAATGTAATGATGGTGATTGGTTTTTTGAAGTTTTAATACTTACGGTGTCTCCATTTCTAAGGAGGGTTTGGAGCTCACTTTTATTACCATTTATCTCACATCCAATTGCAGTATTACCAATCTTCGTATGGACTGCATAAGCAAAATCAATAGGTGTAGCATTTTTAGGTAGCTTAATTACCGATCCTTTTGGAGTAAAGCAAAATACATTTTCTTGAAACATTTGTAATTTTGTATATTCATATGAGTGTTCAGGATTTTCATTTTTCTCAATAATCTCGACTAAATCTTTCAACCAGTCATATTCTTTCCACTGTAGAGAATTAAATTTTTCAGAAGATTTATATTGCCAATGAGATGCAATTCCCCTTTCTGCAAAATCATGCATCTTTGATGTTCTAATCTGAATTTCGATTGGTTTTTTTAAAGATCCTATTACTGAAGTATGAAGCGACTTGTATCCATTAATTTTTGGTGAAGAAATATAATCTTTAAATTTACCAGGTATACAATTCCACTTTTTATGAATAATACCTAAAGTTTGGTAACACTCATCAATATTATTTAATATAATTCTAAATCCTAATATGTCAGTAATTTGTTCAAGAGAAACTCTTTTTTTTTGAAGTTTTCTCCAAATTGAAAATGGTGTTTTTTCTCTTCCATAAATAGATGCATTAATATTGTCTTCTATTAATAAATTTTTAATTTCTTGAGAAAGACTCTCAAAAATATTTTCTTTATTTTTCTTTATTTCATTTAATCTGGTTTGAATTAATTTTCTTGCATCAAGATTTAAAATTTCAAATGACAAATCCTCTAATTCGTCTCTAATACGATGCATTCCCATTCTATCAGCAAGAGGTGCGTAAATTTCCATTGTCTCTTGTGCAATCCTTTTTCTTTTATCCTCTTTTTGGATTGATTTTATTGTTCTCATATTATGAAGTCTGTCTGCTAACTTTACTACTAATACCCTTATATCTTTGGATGTAGCTAAAATGAGTTTTCTAAAATTTTCAGCTTTTGAATTTGCAGCTGCAGTATTTTCAAAAACTGATATTTTTGTTACACCATCTACTAGTTCCGCAACTTCTTCACCAAATTCACCTTTAATCGTTTCATATGTTGCAAATGTATCCTCAATTGTATCATGCAAAAGTCCAGTTGCTATAGTCGCTGAGTCTAATTTTAAATCAATTAAAATATTTGCTACCTCGATTGGATGAACTGAGTATGGATCTCCAGATGCTCTTTTTTGACTAGAATGAGCTTTTACAGCAAAATTATAAGCTTTATTTAGGCGATCCAAATTAACAAATTTATTATAATTTTTTACTTTATTTATTAAATCATCTGAATTCAGCATAAACTTACTATATCATCAAATTAAATTTGTTTAATAGAAGTAATATCCTTTATTGGTAAGGAAATGATTAATTTTTCAATACTTTTTTTAGTTTTTGGATGCGACCAATTTTTATCTAACTCTAATAATGGAATTAAAACAAAATTTCTTTTATGCATCCTAATATGAGGTAATTTTATATCTCCGTAAGAAATTTTTTTATTATAAGAAATAATATCAATATCACATGTACGTGGTGCATTTTTTTTTGTTTTTTTTCTGCCAAGTTTAATTTCTATAGATCTAAAGATTTCTAAGCATTTTTTTGGAGAAAAATTTGTATCAATTTGTATGACTATATTTAAAAATTTAGGTTTTTTTATATCAGGCCAAGATAAAGATTCATAAAAGTTAGATGATTTATTTATATTAATACCATTCTCTAAAAGGAGAAATTTTGCTTTTTCTATATTTTTTTTTCTATTTCCAATATTTGATCCTATCCCTATATATATCATTTAACTTGATTTTCTAATATATCGAGCTTTATCTCGATTCCAATCTCTTTCCTTTTTTGTTGCTCTTTTATCAAATTTTTTTTTACCTTTAGCAATTGCAATTTCAATCTTAGCTTTTCCATTTTTAAAATACATTTTAGTAGGAATTATCGTAAGTCCCTCTTTTTGCATTTTTCCAATTAGTTTATTTATCTCTCGTTTATTCAACAGTAATTTTCTTTCACTTGTAGGATTATGATTGGTCATATTAGCTTGTTTATATTGTGATATGTGTGAATTAATTAAAACTATTTCTCCATTTTTTTCAACAGCATAAGAATCTGCAATATTAACTTTTCCTTCTCTGATTGATTTAATTTCAGATCCTTTCAAAACTATACCAGCTTCAATAATATCTTGAAAAAAAAAATTGAAATGAGCTTTTCTATTTAGACAAATAATTTTTAAACCAGAGCTGGTTTTTTTATTCATTAAATTAATTTTGCAGCATGTAAAACATTACTTAAAATTTCTTTAGTTTTTTCTGTAACTTTAACTAAAGGTAATCTAACTTCATCATCACATAATCCTAAAAGTTTTGCTGCATATTTAACTGGGCTTGGATTACTTTCAATAAATAAAGTTTTATGGATTGGCTGGAGGATTTGATCTATTTTTTTTGCATTTTCAATTTCACCTTTAGACTTAGAAAATTTTTGAAAGTCAGAACAAAGTTTAGGTGCAATGTTTGCTGTAACACTTATAGCACCCTCTCCCCCTCTTTTATTAAATTCAAATGCATTATCATCGTTACCCGTCAATTGTAAAAATTCTTTACCAATTTTTTTAAGGGTTTGATCAACTCTACTTAGGTCACCAGTAGCGTCTTTAACTCCAATAATATTTTTCAATTCAAATAATCTTGCCATTGTATCTACAGACATATCAATTACTGACCTGCCAGGAATGTTATAAATTAATATAGGTATTCCACTGTTATCATTAATAGCTTTGTAATGTTGATATAAACCTTCCTGTGTGGGTTTATTATAATAAGGTGTCACTATAAGTGCACCATCGGCTCCAATTTTTTCAGCATGTTTTGTTAAAGATATAGCCTCCTCTGTAGAGTTTGACCCAGTTCCTGCAAAAACAGGTAATTTTCCTTTACTTTCCTTAACACAAAGTTCAATAACTTTTTCATGCTCCTCATGACTTAAAGTAGGAGACTCACCAGTAGTACCAGCTGGAACTAAGCCATTTGTGCCATTTTCGATATGAAAATGAATTAACTTGATATAAGTTTCAACATCAAGTTTGTTATTTTTAAACGGAGTGACTAAAGCTACATTTGATCCTTTAAACATAAATACTTATAACATAATTTATTGATTCAGATAGTAAAGATTATGACTAAAAAGATATTGTTTTTTGTTGGTTGTATTTTTTTTTCAACCCTCAATTACACTCATATAATCGCAGATGAAATTAAATTAGTTCCCAAAAAAAAACCATCTTTAACAAAAAAAGAAATAGATGCTAAGATTTCATTGAATATTTTAAAACCTTTACCGAAGCCTAAAAAGGAAATTCAAAATCAAAGAACTGAAAACATAGCACAAAATCAAAAAAAAAAACAAAAAAACAGTATTTTTGTTACCTAAAAAAAAACCGATTATAGCTGGGACAACAAAAAAAGATAAAATTATTACCTCAAAATTTTATAATAAAAGAGATTTCAATTTAGCAAAAAAAGCAATATCTGAAATGAAAAAATTAAATTGGGTATCAGCATTAAAAACTGCAAAAAAAGCTAAAGATAAATCCATATACAATTTTATTCAATGGAGACATCTATTATCTAAAGGTAATACCGCTTCTTTTTATGATTATAAAATTTTTATTGATGCAAACGAAGATTATCCTAGAATTGGACGCATTAAATATCTAGCTGAACATAAGTTATCAACAGAAAAAATTTCACCAAAAAAAATAATAGATTGGTTTGGAACCTCAGAACCACTTAGTGGATATGGAAATATGATATTAGGTGAAAGTTATATTATTATAGGTAATTACGAAAAAGGTATTCAATATATAAAAAAAGGATGGATTAGTGCTGATTTATCAAAAAATGAACTTAGATTTTACAGAAAAAAATTTAAAAAATATTTAAACTCGCAAGATTATATTAATAGGGCTGATTATTTAGCTTGGAATAATAAATATTGGGATTTAAAACGATTAATAAGATATCTCCCTAAAGATTATCAACTTTTATACACTGCCAGACAGTTATTGATGAGTAAATCTTACGGAGTTGATAATGCAATATCAAAAGTTCCAAAAAAATTTAAAAATGATGCTGGTTTAAATTATGATAGGTTAAAATGGAGAAGAAAAAGAGGTAGAGTTGATAGTTCTGTTGAAATTTTAACGAAAATTAAAAATACTAGAGAATACTTGGTGAGACCTGACAAATGGTGGGTTGAAAGAGAAATTATTTCAAGATCTCTTATTTATAAAAAAAAGTATGAATTGGCATATAAAATTTCAAGCAATCATGCAATGACAGAGGGGTCAGAGTTTGCTGCTGCAGAATGGATGAGTGGATGGATCGCTCTAAGTTTTTTAGATGACCCTCTTTTAGCAAAAGATCATTTTGAAAATTTTTACAATAACGTAAGTTTTCCTATAAGCGTTGCTAGAGGTGCTTATTGGCTTGGTAAGACTTATGAAAAACTTGGTGAAAAAGAAAAATCAATTGGGTGGTTTAAAGAAGCATCAAATTATTTAACAACTTATTATGGTCAATTATCTTTTATGAAATTAAACCCTAATGAAAAGTTTGAACTGTCTAAAGATATGCAAATTAACAAAGAATACCGAGAGTATTTTTTTAAAAAAGAGATAGTAAAATTAATCTATTTATTGGACGAACTTGATGAGGACAAGTATACAAAACATATTTTAAGACATTTAGCTAATGATAGCGTAGAAAATGGAAGTGAGGTCTTAGCTGCTGAACTTTCAACAAATATAGAGCGATTTGATTTTGCTATACAAATTTCAAAGATTGCATCTTATGAAAAAAGATTTCATAATAAATATAATTATCCAATTATAAGTACACCTAAGTATATTAACGGAAGAAAAATACCAGAGGACGCATTTATTCTCTCTATCATTAGACAGGAAAGTGAGTTTGATTTATCTGCAAACAGTCATGCTGGTGCTAAAGGATTAATGCAATTAATGCCTTACACAGCTAAATTAGTCTCCAAGCAAGCAAATTTACCTTACTCAAGATCAAGATTAACTACCGATCCAGAATATAATATTAATTTAGGCTCACACTATATTGCAGGTTTAATACTTGAATATGAGGGAGCATATCCATTTGCAATCGCTGCATATAATGCGGGACCTAATAGAGTTAAATATTGGAAAAGATTAAATAAAGATCCCCAAAAGAAACAAATTAGCTATGTAGATTGGATTGAGCTTATAAAGTTTAAAGAAACTAGAAATTATGTACAGAGAGTTTTAGAAAATTACAATGTTTATAGATATATTTTAGAGCAAAAACCAATCAAAATGAAAAATTTTTTCGACAATGATCCTCTATTTTAATTTAGAGTTTAAAAATAGAATTTTGAAAAATTTTAAAATACCTAATAATAAATATAAGTTTCTATAAAATAAACTTTTTTTAAAAAAAATAGCATACAGAATTATCAAAAAAATTCGTAAAATTGGTTCTCTTATCAATTTAATGAGTTTAAGTT
>CACORJ010000012.1 GCA_902629575.1 uncultured Pelagibacteraceae bacterium | reverse complement strand
AAGAATTCCACTTATTTTTTTTTGATCAATTAAAAGATCATTTGGTTTTTTATATACAATTTTTTTTTTTGTATATTTTGATATTAATTTTTTAACCAATAAAGAATTATTTTTCGTAATTGTTGAGATTGATAGATGAGGTAAACTTAATTCATGAAAAAATGATACAAATAAATTTCCTTGATATGAAATCCATTTTTTTCCATATTGTCCTTTCCCTTTAGATTGTGTTTCTGCAACAACCATGCCTGAAGTATAGTTTTTACTTTTAATAATTCTAATTGCAGTATCGTTTGTGCTTTTTACTTTTTTATATTTAAATTTCTTTAATTTCATTAAATAATATTAATTCTAGATACAACTTCAATTAACTGACTTGGAAATATGAAGTATAAAAGAATTAATATAGTTGAAGATGCAAGAGAAAATTTTAACCATAAACTATGATCGCTGTCATACTTTTCTTTTTCTTTATCAAAATAAATTATTTTAATAATTCTTAAGTAATAGAAAGCTGCCACTACAGTGGATAGAAGTCCAACTATAGCCAAGAAGTACATTGATTGTTCTAAAACTGCTTTGAAAACATAAAATTTTGCGAAGAAGCCAGCTAGAGGAGGTATACCAGCTAAAGAAAATAGTATTACAAGCAAACATAAAGATAATAGTGGATGGTTTTTTGATAATCCTGATAGATCATCAATCTCCTCATAATATTGATCCTTTCTTCTTAGCATCAATAGACATGAAAAAAGTGCTAAATTCATAACAACATATATTGAAATATAGATTATTGAACTTTGTATTCCTTCATTTGATACAGTAGCTAGTCCTGCTAATGTATAACCAATATGACTAATAGAGCTGTAAGCTATTAGTCTTTTAATGTTTGTTTGTCCTATTGCAGCAACTGCTCCAAAAATCATCGAAGCAATTGATAAGAAAACAATAATCATTTGCCATTGATCAATTAAATTTAAAAAAGGAACATATAAAAATCTTATAAATACAGTTAAGGCAGCTATTTTTGGCACTATTGTAAAAAATAATGTTACAGTTGTTGGAGATCCCTCATAAACATCGGGTGCCCACATATGAAATGGAACTGCAGAAATTTTGAATGCTAAACCAACCAAGATAAATACAATTCCAAATGTTAAAACATATTCATCAGAATTTAGTTGATTTGATATTATATCAAAATTAGTTGAGCCAGAAAAACCATATATTAATGAACATCCATACAACAATAATCCTGACGACAACGCACTTAAAACAAAATATTTTAAGCCAGCTTCGGATGATTTTAATTGATCTCTATTATAAGTGGCTAGAACATAAAGAGCTAATGACTGTAATTCTAAACCCATATAAAAAACAATTAAATCATTTGAGCTAATCATTACCATCATACCCAGAATAGAACTCAAAATAAGAGTTGGATATTCCATATTATATATCTTAAAAGTTTTTAAATAGCTTGATGAAATAATCAAAACTAAAAAACCTCCAACTAAAGTTATAATTTTCATTAATGAAGACATTCTGTCAATCACAACACTTTCATTAAATAAAGTTTCTCTGGTTATTGAGAAAGTTTCATTTATTGTTATTGTTGTAGTAATTAAAATTGCAAACAAAGAAAAATTAAAAATAATTTTTGAACTATCTTTTTTGAAAACACCCAAAACAAGTAAGAACATTATTGAGAGTGAGATAAAAATTTCAGGTAATACTAAATTTAAATTTTCCATATTATTTACTAGCTATATTTGTGTTATGCATATTAATTAAATCAGCAACAGAAACTTCAATAGTATTGATTAATGGATCAGGATAAAAACCAAAAAACAAGATTGGTGCAGCTAAACAACTTAAAATAAAGTATTCAGATCGATTTAAATCTAAAATTTTTTTGAGATCTTCGTTTATTAATTTTCCAAATACTACTCTTTTATAAAGCCACAACATGTATGCAGCTCCTAAAATAACCCCAATACTTGCTATAACAGCCACTAAAAAATTATCTTTAAAAGCTCCCATTAATATTAAAAACTCACCAATAAAACCACTGGTTCCTGGTAAACCAAGAGAAGCTAATGCAAAAATCATAAATAATATTGAATATTTTGGTATTACAGAAACTAGTCCACCATAAGTGCTTATAAGTCTCGAATGCATCCTATCGTAAACTACCCCAACAGTTAAAAATAAAGCTGCTGAAACCAATCCGTGGCTGATCATTTGTATAATACTTCCTTCAATACCTTGTTGTTGTAGGGTAAATATTCCCAATGTTACAAAACCCATGTGAGCAACAGATGAATAAGCAATTAACTTTTTCATGTCTTCTTGCATCAAAGCTATTAAAGATGTGAATATGATTGCAATTACACTTAAAACGTAAATTAAAGGTGTAAATAATTCTGATGCAACCGGAAAAAGGCCTAAGGAAAATCTGATAAATCCATATCCTGCCATTTTCAATAATATTGCTGCTAACAAAACTGATCCCGCTGTAGGTGCTTCCACATGAGCATCTGGTAACCACGTGTGAACTGGCCACATCGGTGTTTTAACAGCAAAAGAACTAAAAAAAGCTAGCCATAAAAGATTTTGATATTTTACATCAATGCCTATTTCATAAAGTTGAACAACATCTGTTGTACCCGATATCCAATAAATTGAAATTATAGCAACTAACATTAAAACAGAGCCAAGTAATGTATATAAAAAAAACTTAAAAGCTGAATATACTCTTCTCGAACCACCCCAAATACCAATTATTAAGAACATAGGTATTAATCCTGCCTCAAAAAATAAATAGAAAACGACTAGATCAAGTGCACAAAAAACACCAATCATGAAACTTTCCATTATTAAAATGGCAATTAAAAAATCTCTTAATCTATTTTTAACAGAGTTGTTAACAGATATAATACATAGTGGTGTAATAAAAGTTGTTAGTATAATAAATAAAATTGAGATCCCATCAACTCCAACTTTGTAATTAATAAATCCTTCAATCCATGTTCTATCTTCTATAAATTGAAAACTAGATATAGATCGATCAAAAGAAATCCACAAGTAAATAGAGATTAAAAAATTAACAATAGAAGTAAATAAAGCCACATATTTTATTGTTAGGTTTTTTTCTTCCTTATTATTGGTAAAAAATAAAAATAAAGCACCTATGGTTGGTAATAATATTAAAGATGTAAGGATTGGGAAGTTCATTATTTGACTATTAAAAAGGTTAATAATGCTGAGAAACCTAATAACATTACAAATGCATATTGATAAATAAAACCACTTTGAAATTTGGTTGCTTTAATTGAACATTTTTTAATTAAAGAGGAAATTCCATCAGGGCCAAAACCATCAATTATAGTTCCATCACAAAATTTCCATAAAAATAAACCAATTTTTTTTGAAGATTTAATCAATAATACTTCATACAACTCATCGAAATACCATTTGTTAACTAAAAACTTGTATAAAGGATTGTTAATTGATGCGATCGCATTAGGCAAATCTTTATTTTTTACAAATAAATAATAAGCAATAGGAATTGATAATAAAACCAAACAAGGTGTTAAAAGCAAAAACCATAAAGGGGGATGTTCAGTGCTTAAAGGTTCTAAAAACATTATCGATTCTGCCCAGAACAAATTATCACTATTACCAATAAATAATTCTTTAAATAAAAAACCAGCAAAAACTGCTCCTATTGATAGAATAAATAAAGGAAGAAGCATTACTAAAGGAGACTCGTGTGTTTCCTCTATTTTGATTTCTTTATTATTATACTCCCCGTGGAAAGTTTTAAATATTAATCTCCACGAGTAAATAGATGTTAAAAATGCTGTAATTATTCCTATTCCAGCAGCGTAATATCCTGTTGTATTACCTTTTAAATAAGCAAATTCTATAATTGCATCTTTAGAATAAAATCCTGATAAAAAAGGAAAACCTGTTAAAGCGAGAGTTCCTATAATCATTAAAGCATATGTATATGGTAACTTTTTCCATACACCGCCCATATTATTTATATTTTGCTCATCTTTAAATGCGTGGATTACTGAACCAGATCCTAAAAATAAAAGAGCTTTGAAAAATGCGTGAGTAAATAAGTGAAACATAGCAACATTGTAAGCACCTACTCCAGCTGCAAAAAACATATAACCAAGTTGGCTACAAGTAGAATAAGCAATTATTTTTTTTATATCTGTTTGAACTAATGCCACTGTTGCCGCAAAGAAAGCAGTAGTCATTCCAACAATAGTTATAAAATTTAGTATTAATGGTGAATATTCATAAATTGGAGAACATCTTACCACTAAGAAAACTCCAGCTGTTACCATCGTTGCTGCATGAATCAATGCAGAGACTGGTGTCGGACCTTCCATAGCATCAGGTAGCCATGTATGAAGTAATATCTGTGCAGATTTACCCATTGCCCCAACAAACAAAAGTAAACAAACTAAATCTATTGCTTTAACATTAAAACCTAAAAAAGATAAATTTTTATCTACAACTGTTGGAATTTGTTGAAATACTTCTGAGTAATTAACAGTTCCAAATAAATAAAATATTAAAAAAATTCCTAGAGCAAAACCAAAGTCACCTACTCTATTCACAACAAATGCTTTTATGGCTGCAGCATTTGCACTTTCTTTCTTAAACCAGAAACCAATCAGAAAGTAAGAACAAAGACCAACACCTTCCCAACCAAAAAATAATTGAATAAAATTATCCGAAGTTACTAGCATCAACATTGCAAATGTAAACAAAGATAAATAAGCCATAAATCTTGGCTTGTGAGGATCATGAGACATGTAACCAATTGAATAAATGTGCACTAAAGCAGATATAGAAGTTACAACTACTAACATCACAGCTGATAAAGGATCAATTAACATCGACCAGTTTACATCAAGTGATCCCGAGCTTATCCAGGTAGCTATAACAATATTTTCCTCGTATTGATTTACAATTACTTGATAAAGAACATGAATTGATAAAAGCGCTGAAATTGAAACAAGCACACTTGTAAATATTTCAGAATTTCTGTCCCCAATAAATTTTCCAAAAAAACCAGCTATAATAGAGGCAATAAGTGGAAGAAATATAATTGATAGTTCCATAATTATCCTTTTAACTTATCTATTTCTTCAACTCGTATTGTTCCAGAGTTCCTGAAATACACAACTATAATTGCCAAACCTATGGCTGCCTCTGCAGCTGCAACGGTAAGAATAAACAAGGTAAAGACTTGTCCAGCCAAATCATTCAAATAAATAGAAAAAGCAACTAAGTTGATGTTTACAGCAAGTAATATCAATTCAATACTCATTAATATAACAATAATGTTTTTTCTATTAAGAAAGATACCAATTATTCCAATTGAGAAAATTATAGCGCCTAAAGTTAAATAATGTCCTAAACCAATATCAATCATCTATTTTAACTCCTTTATTAGATTGGACTTCTAGAACTTCCACACCCTCTGACCTTTCTCTTGAAATTTGCTTTATATAACTTTGTTTTTTAACCCCTTCTCTTTGACGAAATGTAAGTACTATTGCGCCTATCATTGCAACCAAAAGTACCATTCCACTTATTTGAAATATATGAATAAAATCTGTGTATAAAATCTGACCTAAAGAATGAGTATTGCTTATTCCTTCAAATGATGATGTTGAGTTTGCTTTCTCAAACAACTCAGGTTTATATTTCCAACCGCCAATAACAATAATTAATTCAAAAAATATAATTGTGCCTATAATCAAACCGATAGGAATATGACGAGAGCTTTGTGAAGATAAAAACCATTGATTTTTTTGTTGAGCAACATTTAACATCATAACAACAAAAAGGAACAAGACTGCAACCGCTCCAACATAAACAATGAGCATTATCATTCCTAAAAATTCTGCTCCTATCATAATAAATAGACATGAAACACTTATAAAATCTAGAATTAAAAAAAAAACTGAGTGAACAGTGTTTTTTGAAGCAGTAACCATTATTGCTGAAATTATTGCAATAGTCGAAAAGACGTAAAAAAAAATTGCATGAGCCATAATGATTTATCTATAAGGATTATCTGTTTTTATATTGGCAGCTAAAATATTTTCCCATCTATCACCGTTATCTAGTAATTTTTCTTTAGTATAATAAAGCTCTTCTCTTGTTTCTGTAGAAAATTCAAAATTAGGACCTTGTACTATAGCATCTACTGGGCAAGATTCCTCACATAAACCACAGTAAATACACTTCATCATATCAATATCATATCTTGTGGTTTTACGACTGCCATCCTCACGTTGTGCAGATTCAATTGTAATCGCTTGAGCAGGACAAACAGCTTCACAGAGCTTGCAAGCTATACATCTTTCTTCTCCATTTGGATAACGACGTAAAGCATGCTCCCCTCTAAATCTAGGACTAATTTTTCCTTTTTCAAATGGATAGTTTATTGTTTTTTTTGACCTAAATAATTCTTTGGAGGCAATAAGTAGACCTCCTAAGAAATCTGTCATAAAAATTGTTTTAAAAAATCTTGATAATTTCATTTAGTTAGTTGGTAATAAATTAAAATAAAATAAGTAACTTGCTGTTAATACAACCCAAATTAAAGATAACGGTAAAAAAACCTTCCAACCTAATCTCATTAGTTGATCATATCTGTATCTTGGGACTATAGCTTTAACTAATGCAAAAAGAATGAATAAAAAAAGTATTTTAAAAGCTAACCAAAGTGCACCAGGTATTAAGTTAAATGGATATAATTCAATTGGAGATAGCCAGCCTCCCAAAAATAAAATTGATCCTAAAGCACACATTAAAAGTATATTTGCATATTCACCCAACCAAAACATTGCATACATCATTCCTGAGTATTCTGTTTGATACCCTGCAACTAATTCTGCTTCAGCCTCTGGAAGGTCGAAAGGTGGTCTATTTGTTTCTGCTAATGCTGAAATAAAGAATATTACAAACATTGGAAACAAAGGTATTACAAACCATAAGTTCTGTTGTGCCAACACAATGTCACTTAAATTTAATGACCCAACACATAAAAGAACATTGATAATTATAATTCCAATAGAAACTTCATAAGAAACCATCTGTGCAGCGGATCTAATAGCACCTAAAAAAGGATATTTTGAATTTGAAGCCCAACCACCCATTATTATGCCATACACACCTAATGATGAAACAGCAAACAAATATAAAATTCCAACATTAATGTCTGCAATAACTTGTGTTTGGCTAAATGGAATTACTGCCCATGCAACTAAAGCTAAAGTCATTGTTACAATGGGAGCTAAAATAAAAATTACTTTATTGGAACTTGAAGGAATAATAATTTCCTTAAAAATATATTTCAATGCGTCAGCTAAAGATTGTAATAAACCAAAAGGGCCTACTACATTTGGTCCCTGTCTTTTTTGTACAAAGGCCCAAACTCTTCTATCTAACCATACAATCATGGCAACCGATACAAGTACAGGAACTAGTAAAAACAAAATTTTGTAAACTTCTCCAAAAATTATAGAAACATATTCCATTATTATCCGTCTGTTCCAGTTCTTTTAATCTTTAGTTTTGAATTATGACAATCCAGCATTGTTTTTGAGGATCTAGCAATGACATTGGAAAAATAATAATCTTTATAATCAATTTTCAAATCTTCATTTTTAAAATTTTCATTATTTTGAACTTTGAAACTTGATGAATTTAAATTTTCCTTTTGTAAATTAAGATAGTTTAACATACTGCTATCTAATTCATCTTTATCATTAAATAATTTTCTATTATTCATAAATTCAGCTAATTCATTAATTATTTGCCAATCCTCTTTGGCTTCACCAGGTGGGTAAGACGCTTTATATGCTTTTTGTAATTTACCTTCTAAGTTAGTAAAGAATCCATTTTGTTCAGTATAAGTGGCACCGGGTAAAATTATATCAGCTATTTCAGCACCTTTATCTCCATGACTGCCTTGATAAATTACAAATTCACTCTCTTTTGAAAAATTCAAATTATCTTGCCCTAAAAGATAAACAATATCAAACATATGATTATTCAATTTTTCAAATATGTTTTCTTTTTCGTTAATAATATTTAAATCAAAGCATCCAACCGTAGATGCATCAGTGCTAATTTTATTTAAAGAATTCCATTCGTCGGAAATTTTATTATTTTCTTTTAAAAATTTTTTTATAAGATGAAAAATAATATTTGAATATTGATTTTTAAAAAACGATTCACCCAAAATAATTAAAGGTTTTTTTGAATTCAAAATTTCTTTTGAGATTTCACTTTGACCCTCAAAAATTTCAACTAGAGTTTTTGTTTGACCATTTAAATTCTTATAAGGGTAAGTTAAGTCACCTACATCATTTAAAGAAATGATTTTAGTATTATTATTAACAAAGGATTTTCTTATTCTAGCGTTTAAAATAGTGGCTTCAAACCGAGGGTTAGAACCAATTAAAAATATATAATCAGATTCTTCAATTCCATTAATTTTTGAATTAAATATATAATTTTCTCTCTCACTTCTATCAACATAGTAGTTTGACGATCTACTTTCATAAAAATTAGAATTTAAAGTTCGATCAAAAAACTCTTTAAAAATATAGCTTGTTTCCATATTACATAGATCTCCAACAAATCCTGCAATTTTATCGTTTGAAGTATTTTGAATTTTTGATTTAATAATTTTAAAAACTTCATCCCAAGTGGCTTTCTCAAATTTTTTATTATATTTTATGTAAGGTGTATCGAGTCTTTGATTTGAAAGACCATCACAAGCATATCTGGTTTTATCTGATATCCATTCTTCATTAATATCTTCATTTATTATTGGTAAAACTCTTTTTACTTCCCAGCCATAAGTATCAACTCTAATGTTGGAACCAACAGCATCCATAACATCAATACTTTCAGTTTTTTTCAGTTCCCATGGTCTAGCCTCAAAAACATAGGGCTTCGATGTGAGTGCTCCAACAGGACAAAGATCAATAACGTTTCCTGATAATTCTGATTGTACGGATTGCTCTAAGTAGGTAGTTATTTGCATATCCTCACCTCTGCCAATTGCTCCTATTTCTGGAACTCCAGCAATTTCTGTTGCAAATCTTACACATCTAGTACAATGAATGCATCTTGTCATTTGAGTTTTAATTAAGGGTCCCATATTTTTTTCTGGAACTGACCTTTTATTTTCTTTAAATCGTGATTTATCAACTCCATAAAACATTGATTGGTCTTGAAGATCGCACTCTCCACCTTGATCACAAACCGGACAATCCAAAGGATGATTTGCAAGTAAAAATTCCATTACACCTTTTCTTGCTTTTTCAACGAATGCAGTATTAGTTTTAATGTTCATTCCTTCCGCTGCAGGCATTGCACAAGAAGCTACAGGTTTAGGAGATTTTTCCATTTCAACTAGGCACATCCTGCAATTGCCAGCTATTGAAAGTTTTTCATGATAACAAAATCTTGGAATTTCAACTCCAGCCTTTTCACAAGCTTGTAGAACTGTTAAACCTTCCTCAACCTCAACATCAATATCATTTACTTTTAATTTAAGCATTTTTATCCAATAAGTGTTGATCAACTAAATAGGGAATATTCTTTTTTTCCTTAACAATAGGATCAAATTTATTTCTTTTTTTTATTTCTTTTGAAAAATGCCTTAACAAACCTTGAACTGGCCACGAAGAACCTTCTCCAAAAGCACAGATTGTATGACCTTCAATTTGTTTCGTAACATCGCCTAACATATCAACCTCATCTTGTGATGCTTCACCTCTAGCCATTCTTTCTAGCATTCTCCACATCCAACCTGAGCCTTCTCTACAAGGTGTACATTGACCACAGCTTTCATGTTTATAAAATCTTGCAATCCTTGCCATACATTTAATTATGTCTTGATCTTTATTAATTACAACTATACCAGCTGTACCTAATCCACTTTTTTCAGCCATTAGAGAATCAAAATCCATAGTAAGCGTTTCACATTTATCTTTTGGAATTAATGGCATTGATGAACCACCAGGAATAACTGCTTGTAAATTATCCCAGCCACCAATTACTCCCCCGGCATGTACTTCTATAAGTTCTTTTAAAGGTATACTCATTTCCTCCTCAACATTGCATGGCGTGTTAACATTCCCAGAAACACAAAAAATTTTAGTTCCTGTGTTTTTTTCTCTCCCTAAGGAAGCAAACCACTTACCACCTCTTCTTAAGATTGTTGGAACTACTGCTATAGTTTCAACATTATTTATTATCGTTGGACATCCATACAAACCAATTAAAGCTGGAAAAGGTGGTTTTAATCTTGGTTGACCTTTTTTACCCTCAATACTTTCAAGTAAAGCTGTTTCTTCACCACAAATATATGCTCCAGCACCATAATGAATATAAATGTCTAAATCCCATCCAGTACCAGCTGCATTTTTACCTAATAAATTTTTTTCATATGCCTCATCAATAGCTCTTTGAAGTTTCTGACCATCTACAAAATACTCTCCTCTTATATAAATATAACAAACATGGGCCTGAACAGCATATGAAGCTATCAAACATCCTTCTATTAATTTATGGGGCTCAAATCTTAGTATATCTCTATCTTTACAAGTACCAGGTTCAGACTCATCTCCGTTAATTACTAAATAATGTGGTCTAGATCCCACTTCTTTAGGAGCAAAAGACCATTTCAAACCAGTTGGGAAACCTGCACCACCTCTTCCTCTTAATTGTGAATCTTTTATCTCATTAATAATCCAATCTCTGCCCTTATCTGTAATCTCTTTAGTCTTGACCCAATCACCTCTTTTTTGGGCAGAAGTAACATCTGACCCCATATCATTATATAAGTTTTGAAATATTCTATCTTGATCTTTAAGCATTTTTAAAATCCATAAGTGTTTTTCTATTATTCTCTGGTTCGTTATTTACTCGACCTCTATAAGACCCTGGTGTTGGCGCCTCACCATTTAAAATTTTGTCTAATATTTTTAAAGTTTTTTCTTTATTTAAGTCTTCAAAATAATCGTCATTAATTTGCATCATTGGCGCATTAACACATGCACCTAAACATTCAACTTCCATCCATGAACAAGATTTATTTTTTGATAATTCATTCTCATTTTCAGAAATTTTTTCTTTACACGCCTCAACTAGTTTATTTGCACCTCTTATCATGCATGGAGTTGTGGTACAGACTTGTACAAAGTATTCTCCTACAGGTGATAAATTATACATTGTATAAAATGTAGCTACCTCATAAACTTTTATGTAAGGCATATCCAAGAATTTAGCGATAAACTTCATTGCAGCTAAAGGTATCCAATTATTATTTTGTCTTTGAGCGATATATAATAATGCCATTACAGCGCTCTGCTGTTTTCCTTTAGGATATTTTGCAACAATACTATTTGCAGCCTCTAATGAGGAGGGGCTAAATTCAAAACTCTCGGGTTGATTTTTTGCTGGTCTTCTTAAACTCATCTATCGACCTCTCCAAAAACAATATCTAAAGAACCTAAAACTGCAGGTACATCTGCCAACATGTGACCTTTAATCAAATAATCCATTGATTGCAAATGTGAAAATCCAGGGGCTCTTATTTTACATTTGTAAGGTTTGCTAGTTCCGTCAGATATTAAGTATACTCCAAATTCACCTTTTGGGGCTTCCACTGCTGTATAAATTTCATCTTTAGGTACTCTGTAACCCTCAGTAAATAATTTAAAATGATGTATTAGAGCCTCCATAGATTGTTTTAATTCTTTTTTAGGTGGAGGGGAAATTTTACCATCTTGAGATTTTATCGGTCCTTTTTCTATTTTAGAGAGGCATTGTTTTATTATAGATACACTTTCTTTCATTTCTTCAATTCTACATAAATATCTATCATAACAATCTCCATTTTTACCAACTGGTATTTTGAAATCTAATTGATTATAACAATCATATGGTTGTGATTTCCTTAAGTCCCACGGAACACCAGACCCTCTGATCATCACACCTGTAAATGAGTAATCAAGTGCATCTTCTTTTGTTACTATCCCAATATCAACATTT
Organism: uncultured Pelagibacteraceae bacterium; assembly: GCA_902629575.1. Lineage (GTDB taxonomy): Bacteria > Pseudomonadota > Alphaproteobacteria > Pelagibacterales > Pelagibacteraceae > Pelagibacter. Next base: position 3,043 of record CACORJ010000012.1, on the reverse strand, counting down.
CTTTGTTTAAAAATTCTGTTATCGGTTAATAAATTTTCTAAATCATTAATAATTTTTGGAAAACTTTCACAAAATTTTGCTATATCTTCCTCAAGACCTGCTGGTAAATCTTGATGAACTCCACCAGCCCTAAAGTAATTTGCATGGAGCCTAGAGCCGGATGCCCTTTCATAAAAAGTCATTAATGTCTCACGTTCTTCGAAACCCCACAATGATGGTGTAAGAGCTCCAACATCCAGAGCTTGAGTTGTAACATTAAGAATATGACTTAATATTCTACCAATTTCACAAAATATTACACGAATATATTGAGCTCTAATTGGGACATCTATTTTTAAAATTTTTTCAATAGCTAAAGCGAATGCGTGCTCTTGATTCATTGGTGCAACGTAATCTAATCTATCAAAATATGGCACGGCCTGCATATAAGTCTTGTTTTCTATGAGTTTTTCAGTTCCTCTGTGTAATAGACCGATGTGTGGATCTGCTTTTTCTACCACTTCCCCATCTAATTCTAAAATTAATCTTAATACACCATGAGCAGCTGGATGCTGGGGGCCGAAATTTAAATTCAAATTTTTAATTTTTTTTGTCATTATTATTTGTTTGATCTTTAATATATTTTGTGCCCTCCCATGGACTTTCATAATCAAAATTTCTATAATTTTGCTCTAACTTTATTGGTTCATTTATTACTTTTTTTTCATCCTCACTGTATCTAACTTCTGTATTTCCAGTTAAAGGAAAATCTTTTCTTAATGGATGACCTTGGAATCCATAATCAGTTAAAATCCTTCTCAAATCTGGGTGGTCTTTAAAAGTGATACCGTACATATCAAAAACTTCTCTTTCCATCCAGTTAGCTGCAGGAAAAATTGAGGTTAAAGAATTAATGACTTCATTTTCATTAATATGATACTTTAATATAAGTCTTTGATTGAATTCATGACTTAAAAAAAGATAAACTAGCTCAAATCTTTGAGTTGCCTCTGGATAATCCACGGCTGTAATATCTATGAGTTGCCTAAATTTTGTATCTTTATTCGTTTTGATAAAAAGAATCACATCAATTAAATCGTCTTTATCTATATCTATGTATAGTTGATCATGTTTAATTTCAGAGTTATTTATTTTTGTTCCAAGTTCTGAATTTATCTTTTTTTCTAAATCAGTTAATGTATTCATATTTATCTATTGAAAGATCCTTTGTTTCTAATTTTTTTTTGTAATTGAAGTATTCCATATAATAAGGCTTCTGCAGATGGTGGACAACCAGGAACATAAACATCAACAGGAACAATTCTATCGCAACCTCTAACCACTGAATAAGAATAATGATAATAACCTCCACCATTAGCGCAACTTCCCATGGATATTACATATCTTGGCTCAGGCATTTGATCATAAACTTTTCTTAATGCTGGAGCCATCTTGTTTGTTAGAGTTCCAGCTACAATCATAACATCTGATTGCCTTGGAGAGCCACGTGGCGCTGCTCCAAATCTTTCTAAATCATATCTAGGCATAGCTGTTTGCATCATTTCAACAGCGCAGCAAGCTAAACCAAATGTCATCCAATGAAGAGAACCAGATCTTGACCAATTTATTAAATTATCAAGAGAAGTGGTTATAAAACCATTTTTACCAAAATCTTCAGCTAATTGTTTAAACTCCGCAGGGACTTTTTCTAATTTGTTATTCATTAATTATCTATTTATTCCCAATCTAGAGCCCCTTTTTTCCATTCATAAATAAAACCAATAGTCAGAATGAATAAGAATATCATCATTGATGTAAAACCAAGAATTCCTATATTTCCTAATGAGATTGCCCAAGGAAATAAAAACGCAATTTCTAAGTCAAAAATAATAAACAAAATTGCTACTAAATAAAACCTAACATCAAATTCCATTCTTGAGTCTTGAAATGGCTCAAAACCACATTCATAAGCAGATAATTTTTCAGGATCTGGATTTTTTGGTGATAAAATAAAATTTATTAAAATAAAAGCGCAACTCAAACCTAATGCAATTATTAAGAATAGAATTATCGGTAAGTAATCTTTTAAAAAATCCGCAGTCATAATGTTAATATTTATATTAATCTTTGAATAAGAAAATTCCGATAAGATTCATAATATAGTTGTTTTTTTTATTAAATTAAAGTTTTAAATCACATTTAAATTGGTGTTTTTTATAGTAATTTTTATGCTTATTTATAGTGCAAATTAGTCACGTATTTTTTGACGTATTTATTAACTCATTTAAAAAAATTGAGAATCATTATCATAAGTGGCGGGAGTGAAGGGACTCGAACCCTCGACCTATCGCGTGACAGGCGATCGCTCTAACCAACTGAGCTACACCCCCACATATAATAATTTGGTGGGCAGTAAAGGACTCGAACCTTTGACCCCCTCGGTGTAAACGAGATGCTCTACCAACTGAGCTAACCGCCCTTAACCAAAATATGTGTCTTATATCTTTTAGTACAATAACGTCAAGATTTATTACTCATTATAAATAGCTAAAAAATAATTTTTATTAAGGTATCACATTATGAATAAATATTGATTTATTATTTTTGAATATTTCGATTAAAGAACTTTTTCGCAATATTCTAAATATTTAATAGATTGATTTTTAATTAGAAATCTTTTTAAGTTTTTTCTACTTTTTTTCATGATTAATAATTTTGAATTATAATTATTTTTAACTTCGATCATTTTTTTTGACAACCCAACAAAATCATTATGAGCAACAAAGTCTTTATAATTTTTTCCCAAAATATCCTCCGATCCACTACATCTCGTACTTATAACAGGTAAATTATAATTAAGTGAGTCGATTAGCACATTTGGTAAACCTTCATATAAAGAGGGAAAAACAAAAATTTTAGAGGTGATAAAGAATTTTCTAATTTTAGTTTGTCTACCTAAAAATTTTATTTTATTATTTAAATTTAAATTAATTGACAGATTTTTTAATTTTCTAAAATCTGTTCCATGACCAATTATAAATAATCTAAAATTAGGAAAATCTTT
>CACORJ010000011.1 GCA_902629575.1 uncultured Pelagibacteraceae bacterium | reverse complement strand
AAGATTATATTAAAATTGCTGAAAGTGCAGACTTCATATTTATCGAAAAATTACCAAATTTTAATGAAAACAATTCAAATCAGCAGCTTAGATTTATTACTTTTATCGATATTATTTATGAAAAGAAGATTCCTTTAATGATTACGTCAGAGGGTAATTTAAATTCACTTAAATCTTCAAAAAGCTTAGCAGATACATTTAGAAGAACTACTAGCCGTTTGTATGAACTTACTTCAATTATATATAATTAAATAATGAGACAAGAATTCTTTGATTTACAGATACAAACAAAAGGTCAAAAACTTTATGATTTTACAGAAAAAACCATACGATGGATAAAAGAAAAAAAATTTAATGAGGGTATACTTAATCTATCCATTCAACATACAAGCGCATCATTAGTAGTCCAAGAAAATGCTGACTCAGATGTTAAAAAAGATTTATTAAATTATTTTGATAAATTGGTGCCAATGGATAACAAGTTATATACTCATACTATTGAAGGAAAAGATGATATGCCAAGTCACATTAAATCTGCTCTAACAAATAGTCAAATTTCTCTTAGTATAAGAAAAAATGAATTACTTCTTGGGACATGGCAAGGGTTATATCTTTTTGAACATCGTATCCATCCAAAAAAAAGAAGAATTATTCATCATTATATTGGGGAATAATTAAATTCTAATTACTGAATAATTTGAGATAATAATAATCATTATCAAAAAAAATGTGAGATTGATTATCATTCGCTTACATTATTGTTGTAAATTAATTCTTAAAATTTATTGTAAGTATATGGAGACACAAAACTACAGTTGTAAAAAATGCGGATTAACTGTTTCATCAATTTGCTCAAAGTGTGACAGAGTTGTTGATGTAAAAGTTCTTGATAATGGTTGCATAGTACAAAAAACTAAATGTTCTGATTGTGCTAATGTTCCAGTGATTAAAGACGTTTGTTCGCAAAAATAATTTATTATTTAAACTAAAAATTGATCTATTTAATAAGGGACGAATAGTGGAAATCACTAAAGGTATATTCAAAGCTGCGGAAAGTGTATTTAATAATAATAAAGGTTCAATAATAAGGACGATTATTTACACGATTGGTCATTTTATAATAGCAATATCAGTTCTAATGCTGGTAGCAGATGTTTCATTTATGATTGCTTTGACGGATGCTATTGTAGAGCCCATAGCTAACTCTATATGGTATTTCATACTTGATAAATGGTGGGCAAGTAAATCAAGTAAAAACAAATATTCTTCACAAAATTAAAGTATTATTTTTTTAAAGTTTGAAATGCAGAAAGAGCAGCTTTACGAGCCTCTTCATGAACAACAATTGGTTTTGGATAATCTTTTCCTACTATTGTATTAATTGCTTGTTGATATTTCATTTCCATTTCCCAAGGTTTATGAATAAATTTTTGAGGAACTTTGTTTAACTCTGGAACCCATTTTTTTACGTATTTTCCCTCTTTATCAAACTTTTCACCTTGCAGAATAGGATTGAAAATTCTGAAATAAGGAGCTGCGTCTGCTCCACAACCTGCAACCCATTGCCACTGAGCTACATTATTAGCTTTATTAAAATCAAGTAAACAATTTCTAAAATGTTTTTCACCCTCGGTCCAATTAATTCTAAGATGTTTCACTAAAAAGGAACCAACTACCATTCTTATTCTATTATGCATCCAACCAGTTTCATATAATTCTCTCATACCAGCATCAACAATTGGATAGCCAGTCATTCCAGATTTCCAAGCTTTTAAAAATTTTTCATTTTTTACCCAAGGAAATTTATCAAATTCTTTTCTATAATTTCCTTTTAAGAATTGAGGAAAATAATTAATTAAACTGTGGGAGAACTCTCGCCAACCTAATTCATTAATATATTTTCTATAACCAATGCCTTTAGATTTAATTTCGTTACATTTTTTCCAAATAGTGCTTACGTGTATTTGTCCGTGTTTTATATAAGGAGATAACTTAGATGTACCCTCAATCGAAGGATAATCTCTTGCAGTACCGTATTCATTAATCTTTTCATTAATTAAATTGTTAAGAACTTTTTTTGAGTCATTTTCTGAAACTTTCCAATAATTCTCAAATTTTTTATACCATTTTTTTTTTGGTAAAATACTTGTAGGTTCAATACAATTTTTAAAAAAAGCAATTATTTTTGTTTTTTTCTTAATAATATAATTTTTACTTGGTGGTAAACTTAAATATTTTTGTTCTGCATTTTTCCAGAAAGGAGTAAATACTTTAAAAGGTGTTCCATCATTTTTCGAAACTTCTTGAAATTCATTTAAAATATTTCCTTTAAAATATTTAAAATCCACCTCATTTTTTAAGAACGTGTCTCTAATTTTTTTTCCCTTTGCAATTACATCAGGTTCATAAATCTTATTCCAATATATTGTAACATCATCTTTTTTTTTGATTTTAGAAAATATATCTATCTCATCACCTGCTAATATTTGAAGGTTTATTTTGTATTTAGATAATTCTAATTTGAATATTTCTAAAGATTTAAACAGCCACCATTTCTGTGCTTCTCTCTTATTATCAAAATCAATTTTATTATAAATAAATAATGCAATTACATTTTCATGATTTTGTGTGGCATATGAAAGGGCAGGGTTATGATCAATTCTAAAATCTTCCCTGATCCAAGCTATTGCATTTTTTGTCATATAAATATTATTTTCTCCCTTTAGATAGCAGCTGTTTGTAAAGTTTAACATCTGCATTTCCTTCGCATCCAATTAGAAGAATGTTAGAATCTTCATTCAAATTTAAAGATTTTCTAGCTTTATGATTGTTAGCTATACTTATAAGAGCAATAATCCCTGGAGTTGCACATTCACCACCTATAATTGAACCTTTGCTGAATTTTCTATCTTTAAGCATTGCTGTTGTTTTAGCAACATTATTGTCTGCAACAGATACACAATAGTCAGAAGTTTTTTTTAATATTTGCCATGGAACAAGTGACATTTCATTACATGACATCCCGCCCATAATACTCTCTTTTTTTATTCTTATTTTTTTTAATTTATTAGCTTTTACACTCTGAAGCACACAATCTGCTCTGTCAGGTTCAACGACAATTATTTTTGGAATTCTTTTAAAATATTTTGCTACCCCAGCAACTACACCTGCTGCTAATCCCCCAACACCAGCTTGAACAAATATGTGTGTTATGTAATGATTTGTTTGTTTAGATATTTCTTTAATCATAATAGAATAACCTGCCATTGTAAGTTGGGGAACATACCTATAATTCTCGGTAGAAACGTCCTGAATAATTTGCCAATCATTCTTTTTTGAGAGTTTTTTACATTCCTCCAATGAATTTTCATAGTTTCCTTTAACTCTTATTACCTGAGCACCAAATTTCTCTATTTCACGAACTCTTGTTTGGCTTACATATTGACTTACAAAAATTTTACACTTTAAATTTAATCTTTTTGCACCCCAAGCAACAGATCTACCGTGATTACCAGCTGTTGCTGACGAAATTACGATATTTTTTTTTCCTTTAGATATTCTTTCTACAGCGTATGCTCCTCCTAAAGCTTTAAAAGATTTTAAATGAAATCTCTTAGACTCATCTTTATAAAATATATTTTTTAATCTTAAATTTTTTTTTAATTTATCAAGTGATAAAAGCGGAGTTACTTTATAATTTTTCCAACTTGAAATGGAGTTGTAGGCATTGGTTATTAATGCAGAGGGAAGATGTTTCAAAACATAATTTCTTTCGAAATTATAATGATTATTTTTTAATAATTTTTTATATTTCCAACTTTTAAGGTTCTTTAGACTTTTCACTTTAACAATCTAAAGTATTGTCTTTTTCCCACTGAGTAACAGGTCTTTTTTTGTTAAAGTTTTCTTTATTATTAAAATTTTTAATTTCTTGTTTTTTAAGTTTCACGTAGCTTTGAATTACATCTTTTCCAAAAGCATCCGCAAGAGATTTACTATTTTCAAATATTCTAATTGCCTGACTTACATCATTAGGAAGTTTTTTTAAATTTGGATATTTCTTATAATCAGTATACATGTTGCAGTGTAACGGTTTACCAGGATTAATTTTTTTGTTTATACCTTCTAAGCCTGCAGCGATTATTCCAGATTGAAGTAAGTATGGATTAGCTGAACCATCCATTAATCTCAATTCAAATCGACCCTGATCAGGAATTCTTATCATATGTGTTCTATTGTTTCCCGTGTATGAAATACTGCTTGGAGACCAGGTTGCTCCGGACTTTGTTGGAGGCGCATTAATTCTTCTATAACTATTGATACTTGGATTAAAAAAGGCAGATAGTGCTTGTGCATTTTTCATTATTCCTCCAAGAAAATTGTAAGCTAATTTGCTTAAACCTAATTTATCTTTTTTATCTAAAAATTTATTATTTTTTCCATTCCATACCGAAACGTGAGCGTGACAACCATTTCCAGTTAAGTTATGAAAAGGTTTTGGCATAAATGTAGCCCTTAAGCCATGCTTTTCCGCTAAACTTTTTACCATAAATTTAAAAAAAACATGACGATCTGCTGTTATCAAACAGTCAGAGTAATCCCAATTCATTTCAAATTGACCATTAGCATCTTCGTGATCATTTTGGTATGGTTTCCATCCTAATTGAAGCATGCTGTCACAAATTTCTTTAATCAGATTGTATCTTCTCATTAAAGCAGATTGATCATAACAAGGTTTTGATTGGATGTCTCTTGGATCAGCGATCGATGATCCATCATCAGTAATTAGGAAATATTCGCACTCAACACCTGATTTCATTTGTAATTTTTTTTGAGATAACTTTTTAATTTGATCTTTAAGCATAATTCTTGGAGATGCTTTGACTGGCTTTCCATCCATATATAAATCTGATGCTAACCAGCCTATTTCTTTATTCCAGGGTAATTGTATTAAACTATTTGGATCTGGTACACCAAACATGTCACTATCAGCTGGTGTCATATCTAACCAAGTTGCAAAACCTGCAAAACCAGCACCATTTTTTTGCATTTCACTTATTGCCTTCGCTGGTACAAGCTTGGATCTTAAGACACCAAAAAGGTCTACAAAGCTTATAAGAAAATATTTTATTTTTTTTGATTTTGCTATTTGAGATAAATTTTTTGGCATATTTAATCTTAATTATTTAAAAGATGCCTAGCAATCATTTTTTTTCTTTTATTCCCGGTATCCAACTGCTTCCAGCAAGAGGAACTCTTGCCATAGCTGCAGCCTCTACAGTCAAAGCGCACAAATCTTCAGGTTCTAAATTGTGTAAACTATTTTTACCACATGCTCTAGCGAGCGTTTGAGCTTCTAAAGTCATAACTTTCAAATAATTAGTAAGTTTTTTTCCTGCTTTTTTTGGGTCAAGTCTCTTCATTAATTTCGGATTTTGAGTAGAAATCCCTGCAGGATCATTCCCCTCATGCCAATCATCATATGCTCCTGCAGTAGTGCCAAGTTTTTTATAATCATTTTCCCATTTAGGATCATTATCTCCTATAGCAATCATAGCTGCGCTACCAATTGAAACTGCGTCTGCACCTAATGCAAGAGCTTTCGCAACATCAGCTCCATTTCTTATTCCACCAGAAATAACTAATTGGACTTTTCTATGAACATCCAGATCTTGAAGAGCATCAACAGCAGGTCTTATACATGCTAAGGTAGGTTGTCCGACATTTTCAATAAATACTTCTTGGGTAGCTGCAGTCCCTCCTTGCATTCCATCAAGAACAACCACATCAGCACCAGCTTTAACAGCTAAAGCTGTATCGTAATATGGTCTTGCTCCTGCAATTTTAATAAAGATAGGTACTTGCCACTTTGTTATTTCTCTTAATTCTAAAATTTTTATTTTAAGATCGTCTGGACCAGTCCAGTCAGGGTGCCTACATGCTGACCTTTGATCTACCCCTTTTGGTAAAGTTCTCATTTTTGCAACACGGTCATTAATTTTTTGACCTAACAACATTCCTCCACCTCCAGGTTTAGCACCTTGTCCAATAACAACTTCTATCGCATCGGCTTTTCTTAGGTCATCAGGATTCATTCCATATCTCGATGGAAGTAATTGATAAACTAAATATTTTGATTGTCCTCTTTCCTCAGGTGTCATACCACCATCACCAGTAGTTGTTGATGTTCCTGCAGCACTTGCCCCTCTTCCTAAGGCTTCCTTAGCTGCACCGGATAAGGCTCCAAAACTCATTCCAGCAATAGTAATTGGTATATCGAGTTCTAACGGTTTTTTTGCATACCTAGTCCCCAAAGTAACATTTGTAGTGCACTTCTCTCTATAACCCTCCAAAGGATACCTTGACATTGAGGCACCTAAAAATAATAAATCATCAAAATGGGGAAGCTTTCTCTTTGATCCTCCACCCCTAATATCATATATTCCTGTGGCTGCTGCTCTTCTAATTTCAGAATTTGTGTACTCATCAAAAGTCCAAGATTGTCTAGGATGAGTTTTATTATTTTTTTTCATTATTAATAATTATTATCAATTTTAAAATTATACAATTTTCTTGCCGAACCATATCTTTTAAAACTTTCTGCTTTATGATTTTTTATTTCAGCATCTTTTAAAAATTTTTTTAATTTATTGATATGTTTTTTATCCATTTTTTTTTCAACACAATCTGCACCCAAGGATTTAACATTTCCTTTAATATAGATATTTGTTTCATATAAACTGTCTCCTAATGCCTCACCAGCATCTCCACAAACTATTAGGTTTCCAGATTGAGACATGAAACCTGACATATGGCCAACAGAGCCTTTTACGATAATATCTGCACCTTTCATTGATATCCCACATCTTGAACTAGCGTCTCCATCAATTATTAAAAGACCTCCATGTGCTGTTGCACCAGCAGATTGAGAGGCATTTCCTTTAACATGAACCTTCCCAGACATCATATTTTCAGCCACTCCTGTTCCAACATTTCCTTCAATTGTAATGTTTGCCTTCTTGTTCATTCCAGCGCAATAATAACCAACATGACCTTTGATAGTTACATTCATTTCTTTATTTAATCCTGCACAGATTGCATGATTTCCTTCAGGATTAATAATTGTAAAATCTCTTTCATTAGTTTTTCTATCAAGACTTTGTAATTTATCGTTAACATTTCTTAATTCTAATTTTTTTAAGTCTAGTTCCATTAATTACCCCAAGAATAAACTACACCCGGCTCTGGTTCAAAAATTTTGGCGTTATTTACTTCAGGAAGATGTGCCATAGCTTGAAATTCAGATGCTATTGCCACATAATCATCTGTCTCAGCAATAACTGCTGGTTTACAAGCTATTTCGTCTCTTAAAACTGCAAATCCATCTTTTGTGCCAGTTATAAAAGTATAAAAACCATCTAAGTCTTTTAGACTATCTTTAAGAGTTTCCTTTAAATTCTTTTTATTAGAAAGGTTGTTTGAGATATATCCAGCTGCTACTTCAGTATCATTTTCTGAATCAAAATTTACTCCATTTTTTTTCAACTTTCTTCTTAGATTATTATGATTTGACAACGAACCATTATGAACTAAACATTCATCTTCTCCAGTAGAATATGGGTGTGATCCGTCAGTTGTAATTGCACTTTCAGTTGCCATTCTTGTATGTCCAATAGCATGAGAACCAGAGTATTCGTCAAGTTTAAATTTTTTAACAACTTCACTAGGATCTCCAACCTGTTTAAATATTTCAATTGATTTACCGTAACCCACTAATGCAACATCATGAAAATGATTTTTAAGAATATTTAACATATCCTTCGGCTTTACAGATGATTTTAAAATGACATGGTCAAAATTTTTTTTTAATTCAGCATCTATATGTTTATTAATTCTTTCCTCAAAATCTTTAAAATTTAATTCATTAATACATATTGAATATTTAAATTTTTCTTTTTCTTCTTTTTTATATATCGCAAAACCTGCACTATCAGGGCCCCGTGATCCCATATTAATAAGCATTTTGGATAAGAGTGAGCCAAGTGAGTTTTCTAATTTTTTATTTTTTAAATAAATTCCAACTATTCCACACATGACATATTTTTATTTAATTAAAGATAACAGATATTCCTTATAGTAAATGACATTGACTAAGACAATAAGGATTATTGCGACAATGACCCCATACTTTGCTTTTGGGAAAGCGACCCCTCTCATTTTACTAGGTCTTAATTCCTCATTATCTTTTTCTTTATCTGACATAAAATTAAAAAAAAAGGGCGCCACAAAAATGTAGCGCCCAGATTTTATCTTTAATTACCAATCGGTAATATTACTTTTATAGTCGTTAGCACCATGTCTTTTTCTGGATAATCTTTCAAGTTCTTGACTTTCAGACCTTCCAGTTAAAACATGCCAACCAACCCATAATATAATTGCTAGAATTACTAGCAATCCTTCTGAAGATCCAGCACCAGGATAAACAGCTCCAACTACTTCTTCAGCTGGTTTATTTAGGTGATCGATCCAATTTGTAACAGCCATATTTCTCCTTTACCTGGTTGCGGAAGCAACTGCTTTTTCATCATCTTTAGCAGTTTCCATTATTTCATAGTCTAGACCAGCTATTTCAGCCTCTCTTGGTATCCTTAATTTGCCCATACCGTTGAGAACTTTAGCAATAATATAGCCAGGTATTAATCCTAGAACTACAAACATTATTAATGCTCCAAGGAATTGTCCTAATGGATTAATTGTAGCATAAGTTGTTCCATCCCACATAGCTCCAACACTGTAACCAGATGATGGATATCCGTTCAAGACAAAACCACATATCACTAGACCTATAAATCCAGCATAACCATGTACTGCAACAGCACCTACTGCATCATCAATTTTGAACTTACGTTCAACCCAATAATGTAGTTTGTATGAAATTACAACACCGATCATACCAATTATCATTGCCTGAATTGGATGATATAAATCATTTCCAGCTGAAGCACATATGATACCTGCTAGTCCACTAGAGTAAGTCCAGAAAGGATCACCTTTAGCAATCCAATATCCAGCCAATAATCCTCCTGATAATGACATCAAGAAGTTAAAAGTAATACCACTAAGTGTAGTAGGGGTTACATATATATTTGTTGCTGTCCAATAACTTATGCCCTCCATACCATATTCAGGTCCAAGATCAAAAATAGGTATATTACACGCAGCATAGAATCCCCAGAAACCAGTATAAATTAAAAATAATCCAATTGTTACTAGCCAAGGATTTCTTGGTCCAATGTTTCTAGGTTCTCCACTTGATGAGAATTTTCCTATTCTTGGTCCTAAAACCATTAGAACTCCTAAAGCAAATCCACCAGCAATTGCGTGAATTACTCCTGACGCATAAGCATCATGATATCCTAAAAGTTTTAACATCCAACCATCAAAGTGCCATCCCCAAGCAGCATCAATTACCCAGAAAACAGATCCGATCGCAATTGCTAAAATACCAAATGCAAAAGTTGTTATTCTTTCAATGATTGCTCCAGAAACAATTGAAGCAGCTGTCCATGAGAAGAGTAGGAAAGCAGCCCAGAAGACACCAGAAATGTGATCTCCTAAATTGATTGCCATCAACTCACTTGTTGCTGTATACCACGTAGCACTGAAAGCCGAGTCATCGGTTATTAAAGCAGTGCTTTCATTCATTATAGATGGTGCTAATCCAGGTCCTGTAGGAAAAGCCCAATAAATCCACCAACCAAATAAAAACCATGTTACTGTTACCAAAGGTATCAGCATCGTGTTTTTCATAAGAGTATGTTGATGGTGTTTGTAACGAGATGCTCCAACTTCATACATACAGAAGCCGACGTGAATTAAAAACATCAGCACCACTGTTACCCAGTAGTAAAACTCTGTAAATATGGTTGTAAGAGCAGCTAACTGATCAGTCATAGTCTCTCTCCATATTAGTTTTAAAAACCCTATAAAATTTTCTAAGAAGTGACAAACAAAAGAATAATAAAAAAACGTAAGAAAGACTTAAAGTTTTAAATTAAAATCAACCTTTGATTGAGTTTTTAAAATTTTAGGTAAGCTTTTTTTAAATCAACAAGTGGATGTTTAGGAGACATTTGAAATTTTACTAAAAGCTCTCTTGCTATCATATCTCTATCTTGTTGATTGTTAGGAAGTTTTATTGAACTTGGTATAGTAACCCAACCATTCGCATTCCTGCAAAATACTGCAGGTCTGTCTTCTTCATATCCCATATGCACATCCTCCAGCCAATTTAAATCATCCCAGCCCATTGCCTCTATATACTTTTTAAGAAATGGTGTGATTTTGTTATAGTCAGGTAAAAGATTTACATCATATCTGTAACCGATAGATTGACCAATCATTTTTTCTCTAGCAGTTTCTTTTTTCTTTCCTAACTGGCCTTTTATTTCTTTAACTTTCTTTAGTGCTTTACCTTTTTTCTTTACCATAAATTAACTTATATTTTGTGATAATTATCAACTCCAACAGTATAATTTGTTCCAGCTAAAGGAACTTTTGCTAATGCAGATGCCTCTGATGTTAGTGCCGCTAAATCCTCAGGTTCCAAAGAATGAATATTAGTTTTCCCACAAGCTCTTGCAAGTAACTGTGCTTCAAGTGTCATTGAATGAAGATAATTATACACCCGCAGTGCAGCATCATCGGGATTTAATCTAGCTCTTAGTTTAGGATCTTGAGTAGCAACACCGACAGGACATCTACCAGTATGGCAATGATAACATTCACCAGCTTTAACACCCATCTCTTTCTCAAAATTTGCCTCTGGAATATCTTTATTACAATTTAAAGCTATCATTGATCCAGTTCCAATTGCAATTGCATCAGCTCCAAGCGCTAATGCTTTTGCCATATCAGCACCATCCCTTACGCCTCCAGCGTAAATTAATGTAACTTTTCCAGTTTTACCTACATCGTCAATGGCTCTTCTAGCCTCTCTTATTGCTGCAATTCCAGGAATACCTGTATTAGCTGCAGCAATGTGCGGACCAGCACCTGTTGAACCTTCCATACCATCAAGATATATAGAATCTGGATCACATTTAGCAGCCATACGTACATCGTCATAAACTTTGGATGCTCCAAGTTTTAATTGAATTGGTACTTTATTCTTTGTCAGCTGCCTTAATTCCTCAACTTTTAATGCTAAATCATCTGGACCTAGCCAGTCAGGATGCCTTGCTGGTGACCTTTGATCGATACCAGATGGTAATGATCTCATCTCAGCTACTTGGTCAGTAACTTTTTGACCCATCAAATGACCTCCCATACCAACTTTTTGTCCTTGTCCAATAAAAACTTCAATTCCATCAGCTAATTGCGCATGATGAGGGTTAAATCCATATCGCGATTGAATACATTGATAATACCATTTTTCTGAATATCTTCTTTCATCTGGTATCATTCCACCTTCGCCTGAGCATGTTGCACTTCCTGCCATCGTTGCACCTCTAGCTAAAGCGGTTTTTGCTTCATAAGATAGAGCTCCAAAACTCATTCCAGTAATATAAACTGGTATGTCTAATTCAATTGGGTTTTCACATCTAGGACCAATAACAGTTTTTGTCTCACATTTTTCTCTATAACCCTCAATTACAAATCTTGTTAAAGTCCCTGGTAAAAAAACTAAATCATCAAATGTAGGAATTTTTTTCATCAAGGCCATTCCTCTCATTCGGTATCTGCCTAATTGAGACTTAATATGAATATCATCAATTACCTCAGGAGTAAAAATTGCGTTATGACCTAATAAACTTTTATTTCTCTTACCCTCCACGTGTGTATGAACATCTGCTTTTCCACCAACACCTTTGCCATTTGATTTTTTTTTAATTTTTCTTTTTGCCATTAAATTGCTCCTTTTTTCTCTGTAGGTTCTAAATTATCATAGTTCCAAAGTTTTTTACCAGCCACTATTTTTTTCATTTTACTTACGTCAAAATTTTCACCGATTTCAGCTACTTTAAGTTTTCTTCTTAACCAATCTTGATCACTTTCAGTTAACTCAGAATCAACTGCATCACTACCATATGAACCAATTTCTCCACCTACGAAAATTGTCCCATCGTACATAGAGTCACCTAAATTTATTCCAACATTACCTAAAATGATAATTCTTCCTCTTTGCATCATAAATCCAGTAAAAGCTCCAGCATCTCCACCAATAATAATAGTACCACCCTTCATATCAATGCCAGTCCTAGCTCCAACACTTCCCTTACAAATTAAATCTCCACCTCTTATTGCTGCTCCAAAACATGAACCAGCATTTTTTTCAATAACAACTTTTCCAGCCATAAGATTTTCAGCACAAGACCAGCCAACTCTCCCGTTAATCCTAACAATAGGACCATCACAAGAGCCCATACCAAAGTAACCTAAGCTTCCTTCAAAAATTAGATTTAATTTATTTAATATACCAACACCTAAACTATGTTTTCCTTGGGGATTTTTAATTACTATAGTTCCATATCCCTCACTCATAAGTTTATCAATTTCTTTATTAGCTTCGGCTGCATTCATATCTTTGACATCAAGGTTTGTTCTTTTGTTAAAGTCAACATCATAAGTCCCAAAATAATAAAAATTTTCTGCCTCATCAGGGTCAAAAAATTTTTGTTGTGTTCTTCCTGTAAGAACTTCAGTATGCATACCCATTGATTGGGCTTTAGATTTTTTAGTAACATTCTTTAAATTTGCCATACTTTTACCTCTCCATCGAATGGATCATAGGTTTCTATTTCTTGTGGTAAAACAGATCTGATTGCTATTTCTTCAGAACCCATTGCAACTAATTCGTCTGATTCATAAAGAACTAATGGTTTAGCAGCCATAGTATCTTTTGCCATACCAAGGGAGTTTTTTGTTGCTACAAAATAAGTAAAAACTCCATCTAAACCTGTTAGGGACTCTTTCATGCCTTCCTCTAAACTAGCTCCCTCCCTCATTTTTTGTGCAATATAAACTGCAATCAGCTCTGAATCACATTCAGACATAAATCTCATTCCTTTGTTCTCAAGAGCTCTTCTATTATTCCAATAATTTGTTAGTTGTCCATTATGCACAACTGACACATCACTAAAAGGATATCCCCAAAAAGGATGAGCTGATTTAATATCCACTCCAGATTCAGTCGCCATTCTTGCATGACCAATTGCATGTGTACCAATAAGTTTATCTAGTGAATAACGATCACAAACTGCTTTTGCATTACCAAGATCTTTTATTACTTCTAAGGATTTTCCCATTGAGAGAATTTCTACTCCAGGAATACTTTCTATTCTTTGGGAAAAATCTAATAGATCTTTTTTGTCATAAGAAATTTCATATCTAAGTGAATAGGGTAGAGTTCTTTCCTCTTTAATAATTTTAGCACCTAATTCTATGAGTGTTTCGTCTACAATTTTTTTTCTTTCATCGTAAACTGATACATCTTCTACTACAGATGAGCTTCCTTCACCTACATTTTCCCCAACTTTGAAACGCATGATAAAATTTTTTCCATCTGTATCCCCATAAAGCGCATAACCAGTTGAGTCTTCCCCTCTATGTTTTAATGCTTGAAGCATTCCTTGTAGTTCGCTTCCAACATTAGATGATCTTCCTCGATGTATTAATCCCGCTATTCCGCACATAATTTTCCTATATATCTCTTTTTAAGCTTAAGGTAAACAATCCAAATAAGTATCAAGATCCCATTGAGTTGTTGCACCAAGAAATCTTTCCCACTCATCGTTTTTATACCAATGAAACACCTTATACATTTCATCTGGCATCGCAGATTTTATTACCTCATCTTCTGATAATCTATCTAAAGCTTCACCCAAACTTAGAGGAAGTTTTTTAACATCTTTTCCAGCTTTTTGAGCTTCATAAATATTTCTAGACTCTGGCGCTGCTGGTTTCATTTTATTTGAAATTCCTTCATCACACGCTTTTAACAAAGCTGCTCCTAACAGATATGGATTATGCATTGAATCAACAGATCTATATTCAAATCTACCAGGCGCTGATACTCTTAATCCACAAGTTCTATTTTGATATCCCCAATCAGCATAAACTGGAGCCCAGAAACCTTGATCCCATAAACGTCTATAAGAATTAACAGTCGATGAACCCAATGCAGTTAAAGCTGGCAAATGTTTCATTATTCCTGCAATTGACTGAAGTCCAATTTTACCAGGTAGCTGAGGATCTTTTGTGTCTGGCATAAAAGTATTCGTTCCACCAGAGACATAACTGAATACCTCCTCTACTCCAGGCAGAATTTTATGACCTAATTTATTTACCGAAACTTTACCACCTTTCCATAAAGACATATTTGTATGACAACCACTTGCAGAAACCCCCATGAAAGGTTTCGTCATAAAACAAGCGATTAAATTATGTTCTCTTGCTACTTGAGCACAAATTTGTCTATATGTTGACAGTCTATCTGCATTTCTTAAAACATTATCAAAAGTCCAATTTAATTCTAATTGTCCAGGGGCATCTTCGTGGTCTCCCTGTATCATATCAAGGCCCATCGCATTTGCGTATTCTATCACTTTCATAAAGACAGGTCTCAAGGACTCAAATTGATCTATATGATAGCAAAAAGGTTTAGAGAAACCTTTTCCAGTTGGTGTTCCATCAGGATTTTTTGTAAGCCACATCATTTCAGGCTCTGTTCCAACTCTTAATTCTAAACCATGCTTATCCTTAAATTCATCCATAAATATTCTAAGGTTTCCTCTACAATCAGAGGTTAAATGTCCACCAGGATTTGTTCTTTCTTCTCTGTTTCTAAAACATGTGCAAAAAACTCTTCCAATCCTTTTATCCCATGGTAATTGAACAAAAGTTTCAGGATCTGGTATTCCAACAAGCTCCATTGCTTCTGGACCATACCCAATATAATTATTATGACGATCTAAGAATAAATTCGCAGTCGATCCATACACTAACTGAAATCCTTTTTCAGCAGTTCTTTCCCAATGATCAGCAGGTATTCCCTTTCCGACAACTCTTCCTGTAACAGAAATAAATTGAAAATATATATAAGTTATTCCTAACTCTTTGATTTTTTCTCTCACTCTTTTTACTAATTTTGCTCTACCAGGTTGGTTTACGTGTTTTTCTAGATCAGTCATGTTTCCCCTCTAAATGTTTTAGATCAAAAAGGTAACTGAAAACAAATCGTCTGTCTACTTAGATAACTAACTCCAAGGAAACGGACTGTTCGAAGTAGGGTGTAATTCACCCTTCTCGTATCGGTTGAATCTAAAAGGTTTCAACAAGTCACTTTCTTGTCCTAAAATTTCTTTTGCAACTAACTCCCCAACTCCTATCATTTTATAGCCATGGTTGGCATCCGCAATCATATAAACATTCTCTAAAAACCTATCGAATATTGGGAAAGAATCTGGTGTCATGCACCCAAGTCCTCCAGAAGGACCTTTTCTATATAAGTCTGATTTTCCCTCAAATCTTTTTTGGCAATGAGCTAAAGCAGAGCACCACATTTCATTAAATTCTTCAGTAGTTTGATATTCTGGTGACTCTATTCCATAAGGATCAACATTTACTTCGTCAAAATGTTTTTTAACAATATAAGGTGAGGTTCCACCTTGAACTCCTAAACCTTCAATATCAGGCTTGTAATAAATCCCCCAAATTTTATCTGTTATTAATTTTTTTGTTTTATCAGAATATAATGGAGCAGTTGAGTCTACATGTATTACTGGTGGGGCCTTACCATCATTCATTTTTAAAAAATCAGGTTCAACACCTATAACGCCCTCTTGCAACATCCAGTATGTCCACATGTCTGTTGTATGCATTTTTCCATCTTTACCTTTAATGTTAGCTGTTTTTGGAAGTTCAAGCATATTCCAGAAGTCTCTAGCCCATGGACCCGCACCAATTACTACTTGTTCACAATCTATTGTTCCTTTATCAGTCTCAACTCCGGTGACTGCTTTGCTATTGCTTCCTCTCTTAAATCCATTCACTTTTACACCCTTAATGACATTTACACCATTTGATGTAGATTTGTTTTCAAGCGCTTTTATAGAGTCTTTATTAAAAGCGTAACCACCTTTTTTTTCATGAAGCACAGATGTGATACCTTGAGCTTGCCAATCATCAAACATATTTCTCATGTAATTCATACAATCTTTTTCACCCTCAATAAAATCTGAGTCATATCCAATAGCTTTTTGCTGCTCATAAATTGTTGCAACATCCTCATGCATTACTTCCGGAGAAATTTGCAAATATCCTACAGCATTATATTTAAATGCTTTTGGATCACTTTCCCAAACTGAAACAGAATGAGCCATTAATTCTCTCATTGCAGGTTGAAAATAATTATTTCTGATAACACCACAAGCTATTCCACTCGCACCAGCAGCTGTATCCTTTTTTTCTAAAACTACTATGTCGCCAGGATTTTTATAAGTTTCCGAAAGTTTCCAAGCAGTACTTAATCCATGGATACCTCCACCGATTATTACTACTTTTGCTTTTGTCGGTAATGACATAACTAAACTTTATTTTTCGTGCGACAGAAATATATAATTTTTTATATATATAAAAAATATAAGTAATAATTATAGAATATGAAAATTTCCTTTAGAAACTCAAATTTTTTAAAGTTTCCAAATATTCGTTAAACTCCTCAATGAACGATTTACTTGGTTTAATAAATTTTTTTCTTTGGTCATTAGATGCTTTTTCTAAAAAAAAAAATCCTTTTTCACACGCTTCATTAATCATTAAAGCTGACTTCGGTCTTGATGTTTTAAATAGTCTTGTTTTAAGTTCCTCTACTGTTAAGAGCTGATTATATTTAAAAGCATGCATAACTAGTAGCATCATATGATAGTGAGATGGCGATTTTCTAAAAAAATAATTGCTAGATGTATGAGATAATTTTACCTGATCTTCCCAAAATTCTAACAAGTCTTTCGTGGTTTTTGTCATTATGATCTTACTCTTGTCTTTTTAGGATCAAAATGTGGATATGTAACTATTTTAGCAGAAATTCTTTTTTGATGCCCATCAATTTTTCCAATTTCTACCTCAGTTCCTATTTCTGAATATTTATTGTCAATTCTACATAGGGCAATATTTTTATTTAAGATTGTTGATAAACATCCACTAGTAATTATACCGACTTGAGATCTACCTATATGAACGCAGTCACCATGCCCAGCAGGTTCTTTTCCAATTAGTTCTAATCCAACCAGTTTTTTTTGTGGATTTACTTTTCTATCAATTAATACACTTTTTCCGATAAAATCTTCATCTTTAGTTTTAAGTGGAACAGTGAAACCAACTCCTGCCTCAAAAGGATCTTGTTGACCGTCAAATTCATTTCCAAAAAGAATTAAACCAGCTTCAATTCTTAATTTATCTAATGCAGCAAATCCAGCTGGAATTAGTCCATGGTCTTTGCCAGCTTCCATAAGTTTATCCCAAACTTCTGGCGCATGTTTAGGATGACACCAAACTTCATAACCTAATTCACCAGTATATCCTGTCCTTGAAACTATTAATGGAATACCCTGAAGTTCTTCCACCCTACAGATAGTAAATCTAAACCATTCTAATTCATCTATTGTGGGCTGAGTAGGAGGAGTGAAAATTATCTTTTTTAATATATCTCTACTTTTAGGACCTTGTATTGAAACATTACTGATTTGATCAGTGGAATTTTTTACATTTACTTTATAATTTTTCTTTTTTGCAATTTCTTTTAACCATTCCCCACCATATTCATCACCACAAATCCATCTAAAACCTGTTTCACTTAATCTCAATAATGTTCCATCATCAAACATCATCCCATTTTCGTAACACATTGCTGAGTATACAACCTGTCCAATAGATAATTTTTTGATATTTCTAGTTAATGTGTAATTCATTAATTCTTCAGCGTCTGGACCAATAATTTCAAATTTTCTAAGTGAAGAAAGATCTATAAGTACTGCATTTTCTCTACAAGCATTATATTCCTCAATTATACCATGCTTAGTGTAATCGTTTGGCAACCAAAAACCTCTTGCATCAATGAAGTTTCTAGTAAGTTTTGATGTTTTCTCAAAAAATCCAGAGTTTCTTGTAAGTTTTTTTTCAGACTCAGTTTTCATTCTAAAAGCAAATGATTTTGAAAATTGTTTTTTTTTGTCGTAAGTCCTAACAAAAATATCAGTTGGATTCCATGAATTACATGGATCTATGTCACTAGGGCATGCGGTAGTACCTATTGTTAGATCTTTTAAAGCTCTAAACATTACATAATCCCCTGGTCTTGCATATGACTCGTCTGAAATTACAGAATTAAGTCCTGTTGCTGAGGTGTTAAAAAACAAGTTGATAGCATGCCATCCTTTTTGTTTTTGTACTCCGTATTTGTCCATTGAATTTGTTAGATTGTCTGAACAGTTTGGATGACCAAAATAACCCATATCTTCATAATATTTTGAAGTACAGGCTAGATTAAAAGTATCGTGCTTTCCAACTGTATCCCTCACTACCTCTACTAAAGGTTCGTGATCAGTATCATAAAATTTAGAAAATAAACCAGGTCCTGGAAAAGTATTTCCCATAAAAGTTCTTGTCGTTTGCCAATCAAGACCTTTCTCAATTCCTTTATCAAGCTTCCTAGTATCAAACGCTACAAAATCAGAGCATTGTCTTCCTGCTGGACTAATAATTTGAATAAAGTCTCCTTCTTTAACTTGATAGGATATGCTTGTTTGTCTATCTATATTTTGTTCAAAATTTGGTTCATAAACTGGGTCTGGAATAACTGATAAT
>CACORJ010000010.1 GCA_902629575.1 uncultured Pelagibacteraceae bacterium | reverse complement strand
AAACTTTCTATTCCCTTAGTTATTGATACAAATAGTTTATTAAATTTTTTTTTAAATAAATATTTTTTTTGCATTATAGAGAGCTTATAAATAAATAATAGAAATGGTAAACTTAGATTATTTAAAAAACTTAAATGAGGCACAAACTCAAGCAGTTACACATCTAGAAGGTCCCTTATTGATAGTTGCTGGTGCTGGTTCTGGAAAAACTAAAGTTCTCACAAGCAGGATTGCACACATAATAAATAAAAAAAGAGCTTTCCCAAATCAAATTTTAGCCGTGACCTTCACTAATAAGGCTGCAAAAGAAATGCAACTAAGAGTGAGTAAGATACTTGGCGAAAGTGCTACAAGTTTATCTTGGTTGGGGACTTTTCATTCAATTTGTGCAAAGATGTTACGTAAACATGCACCAGCTGTAAATTTAAATTCAAATTTTACAATTATAGATACAGATGATCAAATAAGGCTAATAAAAAATATTTGTAAAGCAGAAAATATTGATGTTAAACAAATTGCTCCCAGATTTGTTTTAGCGATAATAGACAAATGGAAAAATAAAGGATTATACCCTAATGAAGTTAAGATTAATCAAAAAGATATTTATGAAAAAACAGTTTTACCTGTCTATAAAATATATCAACAAAAACTTAATGATTTAAATTCTTGTGACTTTGGTGATTTAATACTTCATGTGGTAAAAATTTTAGAAAAAAATACAGATATAAGGGAAATATACTCTAGAAATTTTAAGTATATTTTAGTCGATGAATACCAAGACACAAATTATATTCAAAGTCAATGGTTAAATTTATTAACTTTAAAAAATAAAAATCTTTGTTGTGTAGGTGATGATGATCAATCTATTTATAGTTGGAGAGGAGCTGAAATTAAAAATTTTTTAGAGTTTGATCAAGTTTATAAAAATACAAAAGTTATAAGACTTGAACAAAATTACAGGTCAACTCAAAATATTCTTTCTGTTGCCTCAAAACTTATTTCAAATAATCAAAATAGGGTTGGTAAAACTTTAAAAACAACGATGGAAGAAGGAGAATTATTAAAACTAAATTGCTATAAAAATGGTAAAGATGAAGCAACCGGTGTTTCTGATGAAATAGAAAAAACTAAAAAAAAATTTTCTTTAAATAATATTGCAATTCTTGTTAGAGCAATTTTTCAAACAAGAGAATTTGAAGAGAGATTTTTAAAAATTGGTCTACCATACAGAATATTAGGTGGTACAAAATTTTATGAACGAGCAGAAATCAAAGATTGTTTATCGTACCTTAGAATAGTGCACCAAGATAGAGATGATTTAGCCTTTGAGCGAATTGTTAATATACCAAAACGTTCAATTGGTGATAGCACTCTTAAAATGATACATGAATTTGCAAAAAAAGAGACAGTAAGTTTAGAATATGCTTCAAGAAAATTGATAGAAAAAAATTTGATTAAACCAAAAACTAAAGTTGGTTTATCTAACTTTTTAAATTCCATTTCTAAATGGAGATATGATTTAATAAACAAAAAAACTAATCACGTAAAACTTTTACAAATTATATTAGATGAGTCTGGTTATTCTTTGATGTTAAAGAATAAAAAAGATATCGACAACGAGAATAGACTTGAAAACATAAAAGAATTATTAAGTGCTATGAAAGAATTTGATAACTTGGAAGGTTTTTTAGAACACGTTTCTTTAGCTACTTCAATTGATCAAGACTGGAATGGTCAAAAGGTAAATATGATGACAATGCATGCTGCAAAAGGTCTTGAATTTGATGTGGTTTTTTTACCTGGTTGGGAAGAGGGCCTTTTTCCAAATCAAAAATCAATTGAAGAAAAGGGTCAAAATGGTTTAGAGGAGGAGAGAAGACTTGCCTACGTAGGAATTACTCGAGCAAAAAAAAAGGCAGTGATCTCTTTTTCTATGAATAGATTTTATCAAGGTGATTGGATTGACAGTATGGCTTCAAGATTTATTGATGAGCTACCAAATGATAATCTTGAAAAGAATTCATTTTTTGAGGAAGATAAATATGAAATAGAAGAATTTGAATTTAACCAAGACCTAGAGAATGGTGGGGAAAATAGAAGTCCCGGGTGGATAAGATATCAAAAAAGAATTAAGTAAAGTGAACAAAAAAATTCAAATTTTAAGAAGTAAATTTAAAAAATATGGAATTGATGGATATGTGGTTCCTAAAAACGATGATTTTTTTACTGAATATTCTAAAATAAACAGGTTAAAAATTATCTCTAATTTTACTGGATCTGCAGGACTAGCTATCATATTAAAAAACAAAAATTACTTATTTACTGATGGAAGATATTCAATCCAAAGCAAGATAGAATCTGGCAAGAATTTTATAATTGTTAATTCTGAAAAATTAATTAATTGTGATTTAATAAAAGGTCTTACTTTAGGAATTGATCCAAAAATATTTACTTATAATCATCTAAAAATATATTTTAAAAATAACATAATTAAGTTTATTAACGTTAATTTAATTGATCAAATCGAGAAACAAAAAATTCCTGTTTCATTGCCTTTTTTTTCAATTAAAAAAGAAGTTGTTGGGGAAAGTTCAGAATCCAAAATAGAAAGAATTTCTAAATACTTAAAAAAAAATAGGTCAGATTTTATTTTTATAAGTGCTCCTGAAAATGTAGCATGGACTTTAAATATTAGAGGCCATGATTCTCCTAACAGCCCAATCCCTAACGCAAGATTAATTGTTACTAAAGATAAAAAGATTTTTTTGATTAGTAATATTAATAAATGTAAAAAACTTTTACAAAAAAAAATAATAAACAAAAATCAAATAATAAATATTGAAAATTTTTCAAATAAAATTTATGATTTAAAAGGAAAAAAGTTTATTATTGATAAAAATTCCTGTTCTATTTTTTTTGAGAAAATTTTAAAAACTAAATTCAAAATAACTAAAAGAGAAGATCCAATATATTTATTCAAATCAATTAAGAATAAAGTCGAGATTAATAATATGGTTAAAACACACATATTGGATGGTGTGGCTTTAACTAAATTTATTTTTTGGATAAAAAATGTTAATAAAAAGAAAATCTCAGAGGTGTACGCGCAAAATAAATTAGAGAAATTTAGAAAAGCAAATAAAAATTTTCTTTACCCTAGTTTTGACACAATTGCTGGTGCAGGAAAAAATGGAGCAATAATTCATTATCGTGCTAGTAGTAAAAATTGTAGTTTAATTAAAAAAAAAGATATATTTTTATGTGACTCAGGAGGTCAATATAAATATGGTACAACTGATGTAACCAGAACAATTTGTTTTAAAGAACACCCTCAATATATAAAAAATATTTTCACTAAAGTGTTGAAAGGTCATATAGCTGTATCAACTACCAATCTAAAAAAAGATAATATAGGAAAAAAAATTGATGTAAGAGCTAGAAAATTCCTTAGACAAAATAATTTAGATTATGCACATGGCACAGGGCATGGGGTTGGTTTTTTTCTTAATGTTCATGAAGGACCACAATCTATATCCAAATTTAATAAAGTTAAAATTAAAGAAGGTATGATATTAAGTAATGAGCCAGGATATTATAAAAAAAATCAATTTGGTATTAGAATTGAAAATTTAATATATGTTAAAAAGTTTAAGAATAAACTTTTTTTTGAAAATCTGACACTTGCTCCAATAGAAAAAGATTTAATTAATTTTAAGCTATTAACATTGAGCGAAAAAAACTATTTATTTCAATATCATCTAAAAGTTTACTCTCAAATTTCGAAATATTTAAATTCTAAAGAAAAAAAATGGTTAGCTAATTTTATTAATCATTTTTAAAAACTGATCCTGATTTATAATTCTTATTTTTAATTCTTTTGCATTCATAACTTTTCTTTTTGTTGGCTTTTCTCCAATAATTAAAAAGTCTAATTTTTTTGTAACCCCGCTAACAGTAGTGCCAGAATTTTCCTCAATCAAAGATTTGACCTCTGCTCTACTAATGCCATTAAGCTTTCCGGTAACTAGAAAAGTTTTATTTTTTAATAATCCACTTGTTTTTTTTGATCCTAAGTGGATTGATAAAACTTTTTCTAATTCGGTCAAAACTTTCAAATTTATCTTGTTAGAAAAAAAATTTTTAATTGAATTAACTTGAATCTCTCCAATACCATCAATATTGAGTAATTCTTTATGATTATGATTTAATGATAAATTTTTGAATTTAGTAAATGTTCCAAAATACTTCGATAGCAATTTTGCGTTTTCAAGTCCTATATGTCTTATACCCAGTGAGTATATAAATCTTTCTAATGATATTTTTTTTTTATTTTCGATAGAATGACGAAGATTTTCTGCAGATAATTTTCCCCATCCATCTAAGATCTCGATTTTTTTAAAGTCTATTTTAAAAATATCTTGTGGAAATTTTATTAATTTTAATTTCCAAAAATTCTCTATTATTTTTTTTCCAAGACCATCAATATTAAAGGCTTCCTTAGATACAAAATGCTTTAATTTCTCAATTGAAATTTTATCACAATCATATCCCTCACTAGAACATCGTCTAACTGCATCTTTTTTTTTTGTAGTTAAATTAAATTCTTTTATTGTTAATGATCCACAAGAAGGACATTTTGTAGGAAATATGAATTTTGAACTATTGATGGGTCTTTTTTTTTTATCAACAGATAAAATATGTGGAATAACATCTCCTGCTCTTTCAACTGTAACTGTATCCCCGATTCTAATATCTTTACGATTTATCTCATCCTCATTATGTAAAGATGCATTCGAGACTAAAACTCCACCAATATTTATAGGTTTTATCTTAGCTACTGGAGTAAGAGCACCAGTTCTGCCTATTTGAATATCAATATCTAAAATTTTTGATACAGCTTTATTAGAGGAAAATTTATGCGCAACGGCCCATCTCGGTGCATTAGCAACAAATCCCAATCTTTTTTGCAAAGTAAAATCGTTAACCTTATAAACAATCCCATCAATATCAAAATCTAAATCTGTCCTTTTTTTCTCAACCTCATTATAATTTTGAATTAAATTCTCTACTCCGGTAATCAATTTATTTAAAGGATTAATTTTAAAACCCCATTCGCTTAATTTATTTAAGTAATCGTACTGATTATTTATTTTTAATCCTTTTTCAAAACCAAAAGTATAAGCAATAAATTTTAATGGTATTTTTTTGGTATCATTGGGATTTTTTTGTCTTAGTGAACCAGATGCTGCATTTCTAGGGTTCGCAAATTTTTCTTTTAAACTTTCAAAATCACTATTTTGAATAAAAACTTCACCTCGGATATCGATTTCACTTGGAAAATCTCTTGATAAAATAATTTTTGGAATGTCTTTTATTGTAGCAAGATTTGAAGTTATATCTTCTCCTTGTTTACCGTCGCCTCTTGATAAACCCCGAATTAATTTACCATTTTTATAGGTTAATGACGCAGAAATACCATCTATTTTTGGTTCCGCACTATAATAAATATTATTATCTTTGTCTTTTGAGAGGTAATTTAGTATTTTTTTTTCAAAATTTATAAGATCATTCTCAGTAAAAGCATTAGCAAGTGACAACATTGGAACTTTATGAAAGGCTTTTTTAAAATTTTTAGAAGGTTTAAAACCTACTGTGACTGTTGGTGAATTTTTAGATTTTAAAAATTTATATTCATTTTCTAAATCTAAAATATCTTTTTTTAAATTATCATACTCAGCATCTGTTATTTCAGAGATATTCTCATTATAATATTTTAGATTATAATAATTGAGAGTTTTAATTTTATTTTTATATTCTCTTTTAATTATTTTTTGATTCATACTAATCAAATAGTTTTTTAAATCTTTTTAAAACACCTTCTTTATCTCTCTCAATTTTTTTATTCAATTGAACAGAATAATCTTGATTGAAGATTTTATAAGATTTTTTATACCATTGACTGGACATATAATTATATCCTAAAGTATTAGCATATTTTTGAGACTCATCTATAAGTCCTAACTTATAATTCACCTCAACAAGTCTATGTAATGCCTCCTCTACAAATACTGTTTGACTAAAATTCTCAATAACATTTTTAAACCTATTCATTGAAGCTATCCATTTCTCTTTTTTTAAATAATGTCGACCTAGATACATTTCCTTAGCAGCTAGTATATTTTCAATTAAACTAAGTTTAAATTGTGAGTCTAAAGCAAACTCAGTATTAGGATATTTTTCTATGACAAATGTAAATTTTTCTTTAGCTTTTATAAGTGGAGCCGAGTCTCTTTTTTCATCCTCTATAGACTCATAATAACAAATGGCTATTAAATAATGTGCGTAAACTAAATTTTTTGATTTAGGGTATACGACTACAAATCTTTCTAAATTTGATAATGCTTCTGTATAATAATTTTGTAAATAAAACGAATATGAAGCCATTAATGCCGATTGAGATGCCCACTTAGATTGTGGAAATAAAAGCTCAGCCTCTAAAAATTTTTTTGCAGCAAAATATGGGTCTCCTTCCTCTAATGCTTGATATGCGTCTCTATATGACGATATCATTTCTAAATCTTGTCTATTTTCTTTTAAAACTGATATTTCTTTCTCATCTTTTGAGCACGTATTTAAAAATAACAAGAGTAAGAATGCATATAAGCTAAATTTTTTCATAATAATAAAATTTAGTTATTTATAATGATAAAATAATATTATGCTATAGATCTTAATATTGTCTTATTTATAATTGTATGAGGTAAATTCCTCTCTTGTATTTCAACAATTGAAAAGTTTTCGCTATTACTAAATACTTTTCTCAATATTTGATTAGTTAAATAATGCCCACCCTGAGAACACTTTATATGTCCAATTATCCTATAGCCACTTGTATAAAGATCTCCAATACAATCTAAGATTTTATGGTTTACAAATTCTTTAGAATTTCTAAGACCACCTTTATTTATAATATTTTCGTCTTTAACCACTATTGCATTTTCTAAACTTCCACCTTTTGCAAGACCTTTCTTTTTTATCATTTCGATATCTTCGTATAAACAAAAAGTTCTAGAGTTCAAAATATCATCTAGTTGGTCATTATAAACATTAATCTTATTTTTTTGATTTCCTATAATTTTATTTTTATATTTTAGCTCAAATTCAATATCTAAACTTAATTTTGAAGGCTCAATTGAAATAAATCTCTCTTCATCCTTAAATTCAATTTTTTTATTAATTTTAATAATTTTAATTGGTTTGTTGCTAATTACAAAATCTCCCGTTAAAATTTTTTCAATAAAATTTTTTGCTGATCCATCTAGTATTGGCACCTCTTCATTATTGATTTCTATTAAAGCATTATCAATCCCCAAACTAAATAACGCTCCCATTAGATGCTCAATTGTTGATACCTTTACTCCAAAATCATTAGTTATTGTTGTATTTAAAGATGTATTACTTACATTTAAAAAACTTGGATAAACTAAATTATTTTTATTAAGGTCTATTCTCTTAAAAACTATACCAGTATCAGGCTCTGATGGATTTATGGTAAGTTTAACAATTTTTCCACTATGGAGACCAATTCCTTCAAAACTGACTGAATTTTTTAATGTTTTTTGATTTAATAAACTCATCAAGGAAACCTACATTCAGTTTAAAATTATTAAAAAACAAATAATGTTACTAGAAAATACAAATTATCTGAAAAAATTGAAGAATTTCTCAAAAATACCTAATTTATCCGAATTTTTTGAGGTTATATGAACTTCATTTTTATATAGACCATTTAAATTATTGTTAGCTAATTGAAAAATATCATTTTCATCAAAATCATTGAAATTTTTTAAGTGACTAAAACAAAGAATTTTTTTTACTGTTATTTCATAATCAGAAAAAATTTTTTTTAAATTCATAACAATTTGATCTTTTAAACAAATAAAATTTACCTGTATTATAAGTTCTTGGTTATTAATTTCTTTTTTTAATAAATTTTGATCTATCTCCTCTAAAGAGTGATTATCTACAACCATGTGAATTATCTGATCTTTAGGAGAATATTTATTATATTGGTTTTTTACTCCTAGAAAAATATCATTAATTTTTTCTAGTTTAAAATTTTTTTTCTGATAGTTATATTTGATTGATAATGGCACTGAAAAAAAAAGATCACTATCGAAAATTATATATATCTCTTTAACAAAATTTTTAAGTGTTTTTTCAATTTCAATTATATTTTTATCTAAAAAATTTTCTAATAGACTGTATATATTATCAACCTGGTAATTATTAATATAAGTTTCTTTTTTTAATATTTGTTCTTTAGCCATGTTTAATGCTTGAAATAAAATCTTTTTTTTTTTTATTAGAATAAAATATCTATTATCACCTAAATTTTTAGTCATTCGTTATCATCATATTTTCTTGTCTAAAATCTAATATTTTCACGTCATCAAAATTCTGTTTTTGAATAATTTCAAAAAAAAAATTTATTTTTTTTACCGTTAAATTAATCGGCATTTTAATAATCAGACCACTTTTTGTTAAAATATCCCACCTAGTGGATTTAAAATAATAAAAATTTTCAATTTCATTAAATCCTAAAACTGAAGAATCTATCTTTTTTTTTAGATCAAGAAAATTATTAATATCAACGTCTCCAAATATATATGGTAATTTAAGATCTTGATTTTGAGTTTTTATTAAGTTTCCATTTTCTAAAACATAATAATTTCTTCCATTTTTTTTTGTAATTGCTAAGAAATTTGATTTTTTAATTTTAATTTGTAAGGTTGATGGATACATCTTAATAATTTCAAAATCATTAATAGTTTTGTCAGAGTAAATTATTTTTGAAATATCTTTTTTATTTATTGAAAAAATACTCATGTTTTTAAAAATTTCGATATTTTGTTTAAGTAAATTTGTATCAAGTTCATTAAGCCCAGTAATATTAAATTTTCTTACTTTATAAAAGTCATATGATATTTTTTCATTAGTTATGGTGACAAGCATCAAATAGATAAATAAATAAATGAAAATTTTTTTACTTATTTGTTGAGGCATCTTTCAAAAGAATTTTTATTAATTTTATAAAACTAATTCCTTTATGCATACAGATTTCGGGAACTAAAGAAAGTTTTGTCATGCCTGGTTGAGTATTTATTTCTAATAGATAAAATTTTTTTTTATAAAATTTAAAATCTGATCTCGTGACACCCCGACATCCTAATAATTTATGTACTTTTAATGAAACATTCATAAGTTCATCAAATTGCTTATTTGACAAATCAACTGGAATTATGTGCTTTGTTTTAGCTTTGGAATTATATTTTGCCTCATAATCATAAAATTTTCTTTTTGGCTTAAGTTCAATGGCACCTAGTTTATTATTAACTAAAATTGCAGCTTGAATTTCTCTACCAGGAATAAACTCTTCGATTAAAATTTCCTTGTAAAATTGTAATTTTTTTAGATTTTTTTTTAAATTTGATTTATTGCAAATATAAACATTTACACTTGATCCTTCATTTAAGGGTTTAATTACTACTGGATATCCAATTTTTTTTTTAATATTTTGATCTATTTCAAAAAAAGTCTTATCGTATGAATATTTAATATATTTTGGTGTTAAAATTTTTTCTTTAATGAAAATTTTTTTTGAAATTTCTTTATCCATAGCTTTTGCAGATGAAATAACACCAGAATGAGTATATGGAATGCCAATTTTTTCTAAGATTGATTGGATATATCCATCTTCTCCATATTGACCATGCAAAGCATTAAAAATTACATTAGGCTTAAATGTTTTAGTCACATCATTTAGTAACTCATTAGGTTCACAAATTTTAATTTTATATCCATTTTTTTTAAGTTCTTTAGCTACTTGATTTCCAGTTTGAAGACTTATCTCTCGCTCTTTCGAAACTCCACCAGAAATTATCAAAATTTTTTTTTTCAATTTTCTAAAATCTTAATTTCTTTTTCAATATTTATACCGGTTTTCTTAAATACACTTTTTTCAACAAAATTTATAAGTTTTTTCATATCTTCGAATGAAGCATTTCCTTTATTAACAAAAAAATTTGAGTGCTTTTCTGAAATACAAGCATCACCAAACTTAATATTGGTAGGAACAGATTCTTTGATTAATTCCCACACTTTTCTGTTTGTCTGTTTTACTGGATTTTTAAATGTACTTCCGCTTGTCTTAATTCTACTTGGCTGGTTATTCTCTTTTTTTATTTTTAGTTTTGACATTGTCTCAGTAATCTTTTTAATATCATCTTTTTGTCCTTTAAAAGACGCGCTTAAAAATATTAAATTTTCAGGTAAATTACTATTCCTATAATCAAAATTAATTTGTTCTGCAGGAATAGTGCTAACATTACCTTTTTTGTCTATAACTTGAACTGAAAGTAATATATCTTTTATCTCTTTATCAAAACATCCCGCGTTCATTTTAATACCACCTCCAACAGTCCCTGGTATACATGATAAAAATTCAAAACCACTTAAACAATTTTTAGCTGCAAAATCTGCTAACTTTTTATCCAATACACCAGCTCCAGAAATTATAATATTTGAATTAAGTAAAGAGAGCCTATTAAAATTTTTACCAAGTTTAATGACTATACCGTCGTAAATATCATCGGTAATTAAAGTATTAGAGCCTGCACCAATAATATAAATTTTTTCTCTACCATTCAAAATTTTTAGAAATTTAATTAAATCTGCTAGTTCATCAACTTTGAAAAATAATTTTGCCTTTCCACCAATATTAAACCAGTTTCTTTTTTTTAAATCAGCATTAAAAGCTAATTTTGTCTCAAAATTTATCAAAAGCTCTTTCAAATGAATGATATCCATTATATTAAATTTGGTAATTCTTTAATCCAATTAGAAATTGAACCTGCCCCCATTCCTACAACTATTTTTTTTCCATACATACTCTGTTTGCAATACTTTGCTAATTGTTGATTATTTTCAATCATAAATAACTTTACATTTGAATTTTTTACAATATTTTTTGCGAAATCCTCATAACTAAATCCCAATTTAATTTTTTCACCAGCTGCATAAATTGGACAAAGAATCACTGTATCTGCATCTTTAAACGCATAAGAAAATTCGTTTTTTAAATCTTTAAGTCTTGATATTCTATGTGGTTGAAAAATACACACTTTTTCATATTTCTTAAAAACTTGATTGATACCTTGTAATACTTCTTTAATCTCAGTCGGATGATGTGCGTAATCGTCATAAAAATCAATTTTATTATATGTGAAAATCTTATTAAATCTTCTTTGAACACCTTTAAAATTTTTAAGACCTTTTTTTATTTTGTTAATTGGGATTCCAACTGTTAAAGCAACACCAATTGCACCAACCGTATTTCTTATATTATGCATGCCCAGCAAAGGTATCTTGATGTGCTTTATTTCGATGTTGTTTTTATTTGGAAGTTTAGCCTCAAGATCAAATTTTGAAAAAGATTTGTATTGTTTAACTTTTTTAATTCTAAAATTTGCATTTTTTTTTTGTCCGTAAGTATAAAAGTTTTTGTTTTTAATTGATTTTATCAAATCTCTATTAATCTTATCATCAATACATATAAATGACTTTCCAAAAGAAGGAACTTTATTAATAAACTCCTCGAAATACTTCTTTAAATCAGTAATAGAATTATAAAAGTCCATGTGTTCCCTATCGATATTAGTTATTATCGAGTAGGTAGGAGAGATGTGAACAAAACTTCCATCCGACTCATCAGCCTCTAAGATTGACCATTCGCTTTTTCCTAATTTAGCTGTATTTTTTATTGAGTTTATTACTCCGCCGTTAATAATAGTTGGATCAATTTTAGTCTCTTGAAATATAGATGCAATCAAAGATGTTGTTGTTGTCTTACCATGTGACCCCACAACTACAATATTTTTCATTAATGAAACAATACTGGCCAACATTTTACCTCTTTTAATAATTGGAATTTTTTTTCTTTTTGCCTCAATCAACTCTGGATTAGAGTTCTTTATGGCTGAGGAAATAACAACAATTGTAGCGTTTTCTAAATTTTTTTTGGAATGGCCTAAAAAAAATTTAATCTTCTCTTTTTTTAGTCTATCCAAATTTTTATTAATAGTTAAATCACTTCCTTGAACCTTAAAACCTTGACCTTTCATTATTAATGAAAGACCGCTCATTCCTATACCTCCAATGCCGATAAAATGAATAACTTCTTTTTTTGCTAATTTAATTTTCATTTATTATTTTTTGCAGTCTCTGATTTACATCATTCCATGAGTTTTCAAAATTTAATTTTTTTAAATTTGTTTTTTTTACAGCTAAGAGAGACTTGTCTTCTATAATACTTAATATGATATTTGATAAATTTTCTTTATTAAGTTTTTTTTGATCAAAAACCCAACAACAACCCATTTGTTCATAATATTTAGCATTTTCCATTTGATGATCATCTTTAGCAGTTGGCAAGGGTATAGCAATAAATGGTTTATTTAATATAGATATTTCAGCTAATGAAGTGGCACCCGCTCTAGTAATACAAAGGTCAGACATATTTATTAAATCTATAAATTTTTCCTCAAAATTAAAAATTTTGTTTTCAATATTTTTAGAGTCATAAAAATTTTTAAGATTTTGAATATTATTAATACTTGTTTGCTGTATCACTTTTATCGAAAAATTTTTTGAAATATCAATCATTACTTCTTTAATTAATTCATCAAAAATTTGAGCACCTTGACTGCCACCTGATATTAAAAAGCAAAATTTATTATTTATATCTTTATTTTTTTCTAATTCATAAAAGGTTTTAGAAACTAAAGGTTTTATCAATTCAATTTTATGTAAATTTTTTTTAGGGAAATTGGATATTTTATTTGAATAACAAAATATCTTTTTTGAAAAATTTAAAAAAAATCTATTTCCTCTTCCCAATACTAAATTTGGCTCTAATAATAAAATAGTTAAACCTAGTATCTTGGCACCAATAATAATTGGTATTGACATATATCCACCAATAGAAATTACTTTTTCAATTTTTTCTTTTTTTAAAAATAAAATTGATTGGAGTATTAAATACATTAACTTCATTAATCGAAATGGTAGATAAAAGCTTAAATTAAATCTTGGAGTATCAATAATTATAGTTTTATTAATATCTGATGATAAATACTTTAATCCTCTTAAATCAGTAGAATAGTATATTTCAAAATTATTTTTTAAATGTTCTTTAATAATTTTTGCAGGTATTACATGCCCTCCTGTTCCACCTGTAGTGATTAATATTTTTTTCACTTTGAAAATAAAACTTTTCTTTTTGTCAAATTTAAGATTATACCAGATAATATTGAGACACTAATTATTGATGATCCTCCATAACTTAAAAATGGTAAAGTCATGCCAGTTGTGGGAAATAATCTAATATTAACTCCAATATGTATCATTGCTTGTAACAATATTAAACTAGCTGAACCTACTAATATTAACCTTACGGTGTTATTTGCTTCTTTATCTACTTTTTTTAAAATAGAGAAAATAAATACCAAAAATAAAACCAATATTAACATTATTGCAATTACACCAAATTCCTCAGATATAACTGAAATAATATAATCTGTGTGTGCCTCTGGTACTCTATTTTTCAATGTTCCTTCTCCAATGCCTTTACCAAAAAATCCTCCACTTATGATTGAGTCTAGTGCCTTATCAGATTGAAAATTATGAGTGCCTGTTTCTGTATCGAAAAAAGATAACAATCTATTTTTTATATATACAAATTTTGGAATATAAAAAACTATATATAAAAGCAAAATTATAAAAATTAAAGATACTGAAAAAAGAAAAAATAAATTAATTCCTGAAACAAAAATTAATATTAACCAACTAAGTCCAATTAATAAAGTCTGACCTAAGTCAGGCTGTAAAATTAACAAAAATATGATTAATGATGTTATTAAAAAAGATAATGAAAATTTTATAGTAAAATTAGCAAACCTGTTATTTGAAATAATTAAAGCTAACATTATTAAAAAAAAAGGTTTTATTATTTCAACTGGTTGTAATCTTGGTAAAAAAATTAAATCTAACCATCTTGTGGATCCTTTCACTTCAATTCCAATAAATGGGACTAAAAGTAGTAAAATCAAAGAAAATAAGAAGATATAAACTGAAATTTTATATAATGTTTTTTGCTCAATAAAAGAAAATATAAAAATAATAAACAACCCTATTAAAACGAAAAGCAGATGTTTAAAGAAGAAAAAATAACTATTTGTTTCAAGTTTATCGGATGCAATTAGAGAGGTTGATACTAGTGAGAAAAATAAACCAGTTAAAAATAAAGCAATTATTAAACTAAGAATAAATTTATCTAAATTTTTCCACCACTGATAATAAGAAAAGTAATTAAAAAATTTATCTAACATCAATATACTTTTTGATTAATTCATTAAAATATTTTCCTCTATCTTCAAAATTTTTAAAATTATCAAAAGATGCTGCGGCTGGACTAAAAAGAATAGTTTTATTAGAAGAAATATCTTTTTTTACATCTTTAAATAATTCATTTAATGCTTTTGATAAATTAAAAAATTTTTTAATTTTAACTTTTTTTTTTAAATCTAAAAAGAATTTTTTTTGATTTACTCCAAAAATATAACCTTGAACATTCCTGCAATAATTTTTAGATAAATTAAATTTATCACCTATTTTCGGTATACCTCCCATTAACCAATAAATATTATTTTTTCTTTTCAACATTTCAATTGAAGATGAATAACTTGTAGATTTTGAGTCATTAATAATTGAAATTTTTTTATTTTTAAAAATTATTTGCTGACGATAATTCAAACCCTTAAATTTTTTAACTGCTTTAATCAAATTTCTTTTTTTAACATTAAATTTTTTTGCTAATTCAATTACGAAAGACAGATTTTCAATATTTGAAGCTGATAAGAAATATTCATTATGAAATTTATTAATAAATTTTTTTTTAAGTTTTGTGTCAACTTTGATAATTTTACTTTTGTATTTAACTTTTTTAATTCTATTTTGAATATATTTGTCGAATTTGTTTATTAATACTATTGAGTTTTTATTTTGATTTTTGATAAGTTTAAATTTTGCTGAAATATAATTGCTTATTGTTCCATGTCTTTCTAAATGGTCTGGAGAGATATTAAGTATTGCAGCATATTTAGATTTAAATAATTTGCTATATTCTAATTGATAAGATGAAGCCTCTATAACAAAAATAGTGTCTTCTTTAATTTTTTTGACAGACAAAATTGGATAACCAATATTACCAGCCAATCTTACGTCATATTTCTGTTTTTTTAGCACCTGATGTAATAACTGGCAGGTAGTAGATTTACCATTTGTTCCTGTAATAGTAATACACAGATTTTTATAAAAAGAATAAAACACGTCTAAATCTGTATAAATGATTTTTGAATTTTTTTTTAAAAATTTATTTAATTTACATTTTTTATTATTTATACCCGGACTTATTACAATCAAATCAAATTTAATTTTTTTAACAAGGCTTAATGAAATTAGATTTTTTTTGTTATAACTATTTAATTCTATTTTATTATTGTCATCAAATAAAAAAACCTGATTTCTTTTTTTTAAAAATTTAAAAGATGAAATACCACTTTTCCCAAGACCATAGATTAAAATTTTTTTATTGATAAAAATATTTGAATTTTCATTCATTATCTTAATTTTAAGGTAGCTAAACCTATCATTGCTAAAATTATTGAAATAATCCAAAACCTGATCACAACTGTTGACTCAGGCCACCCTTTCTTTTCAAAATGATGGTGTATTGGTGCCATCTTAAAGATTCTTTTTCCTGTAAGTTTATATGATATTACTTGGACCATTACAGAAACTGCTTCCAAAACAAAAAGGCCTCCTGTAATTGCTAAAACAATTTCGTGTTTTGTAATTATCCCTACGGCTCCTAAAGAACCTCCTAAAGACAATGAGCCAGTATCACCCATAAAAATCTTGGCCGGAGGAGCATTAAACCATAAAAAACCTAAACATGAACCTATTATTGCTCCACAAAAAATTGATACTTCTCCGGTGTTTTCTATGTAAGGTATTTGCAAATAATCAGAAAACACAACATTTCCTGTGACGTAACTTATAAAAGCAAAACAAACTGCAACTAATATCACCGGTACTGTAGCTAAACCATCTAGGCCATCTGTAAGGTTTACAGCATTTGATGAACCAACAATCACAAATACTGAAAAAGGAATAAAAAACCAACCAAGATTTACGATCAGATTTTTAAAAAATGGAAAATATAAATTTGTGATATCTTGATAATCTACAAAATATACAAAAAAACTTATTCCTGTAATTGCTATTATAATTTGTAAAATTATTTTCAATTTAGATGATATTCCTGAAGAATTACTATGTTTAATTTTTTTATAATCATCAAAAGCTCCTAACAGTCCAAAAGAAACAGCAATAAATATACAAAATAGAATATTAATATTAGATAAATCACCCCAACATAGTACTGATATCAATAAGCCTAGTAGGATAATTACTCCACCCATTGTTGGTGTTCCAATTTTCTTTATAATATGATCTTCTGGACCATCATCACGTATCGGATTTAAAATTTTTTGGTTTGAAAAAAATCTGATAAATGGACCACCAATAATTAAAACAATTATCAAAGAAGTAAAAACTGATAAACCAGTTCTAAATGTTAAATATTTAAAAACATTTAAAAATCCAAAAGTATCTACAAAGTTTAGTAAAAATTGATATAGCATTATTTAAATCCTTTTATATCTTTTACTATCTGATTAAAACCTGTCGCATTTGAGGCTTTGATCATTAAATAATCGTCATTATTTAAGTCTTTCTTTATAAATTCTATAATTTGAGACTTGTTATGCAAAACTCTGCCCTTTTTAGATTTAGAGAGTTTTTGAAATATTAATCTGGAATTATTTCCTTTGACAAAAACTTTATTAATTTTTGTTTTATTAATTATAGGAGCAATAGATTTATGAAGTTTTTTTGAGTGTCTTCCAAGTTCTAACATATCTCCAATCAAAAGATATTTTTTTGATTTTTTTGATTCAATTTTCTCAAAATTTAAAATAGCAGACTTAAGAGATAAAGGATTTGAATTGTAACTTTCATCAACTAAATTAATTTTCTTATTCATAATCTTTATACGAGAAATATCACCACGTCCTTTAGGTATTTCAAAATTTAAGAAAATATTTTTATTCAATTTAGAAATATCAAAATAAATACTCATTACTGCTATTGACCCTAAAATGTTGTAGATATAACTTTGAAAATTATTTGAAATTAAAAAATTTTTTTTAAAATTAGCATGCTCAATTTTAATCAAAAAATACTTACCGTTTCTGTCTATATTCTTTAAACAAATATTAGATTTTTGGTCTTTAATTCCAAATGAAATCACTTTTAAATTTTTCTTAAAAGCAATCGTTTTATGCAATTTAAAAAACTTATCATCTGCATTTAATACAATGTAACCATTTGGTCTTGTATTATAAATAATTTCTGCCTTGGCCAATGCAATACTTTTTATATTATTAAAATTTTTTGCATGTGCATAATTAATATTAGTGATGACACTTACATTTGGTTTAATAATTTTAGATAAATTATCTATTTCACCTTTTTTATCCATACCAACCTCTAAAACTCCATAATTGTCAGCATAATTTAAATTGAAAAGACTTAAAGGAACTCCATATTTATTATTAAATGATTTCGGAGATATACTCACCTTAGAAATTTTCTTTAATGTATTTCCCAACAATTCTTTAAGTGATGTTTTTCCACAACTTCCTGTTATAGCAATTATTTTAGTATTTATATTTTTTCTAAAAATTCCTGAAATATCTGTTAAAAATTTTAATGTATTTTTAACTTTGATTTGATTGTGTATTTTTAATTTTTTTTGAATTTTATTTACTACTGCTAATGAAGCTTTATTTTTAAAAGATTGGCTAACAAATTTATTTCCATCATTTTTATTTCCTTTAATTGCAAAAAAAATGTCATCTTTTTTAACCTCATTAGAATTAATTCTAGCTTGTTTTATTTTAAGTGAAAAAGGGAATTTTTTATTACCAGAAACTTCACTAATTATATTTAATTTAAGATTATTAGATAAAGAATGATTTTTAGTTTTAATCGATTTCAAAATTATTTTTCTATCTGAAAAAAAAATTTTTCGTTTACCAATATCTTGAACTTTTTCATGTCCTTTTCCCGCAACAAGCAAAATTTCTCCAGTTGTTAAATTTTTAATTGCCTGGGCTATTGCTCTACCTCTATCTGAAATTTCTATAACTTTTGTTTTTTTTATTCCGGCTCTAATATCTTTTCTAATTTTGTGTGAACTCTCAAATCTTGGATTATCATCGGTAAGATATATTTCGTCTGAAAAGATATCAGCGACTTTTCCCATTTTAGAACGTTTGTTCTGGTCTCTATTTCCACCACATCCAAATAATAAGATTATTTTCTTATCTGGGAATTGTTCTTTTAAATTCAAAAGGCATGTTTTTAAAGCATCAGGAGTATGTGCATAATCTAAAACTACTTTTGATTTATTTTTAATCATACCTATTTTTTCAAATCTTCCTTCGATAGGTTTGAGATTTGGTAAAACATTCAAAATTTTGTTTAAATTTAATCCACTTTTTTCCGCAGCTATAATTGCCATTAAGATATTTTTAATTTGGATTTTTCCAATTAGATTTATCGTTATAAGCTTAACAACACCTTTATATTTTATTTTAAGAATTTGAGATTCATCCTGAAAAGAATGAGTTAAAATTTTCAACTTTTCATTTTTACCCTCTAAGGTATTAAGTTTTAAAAATTTTTTTTTTGCGATTTTTTTAATCTTATCAAACTCGGGTATTTTTGAATCAGTTATTATATTTCCCTTTTTTTTTATAAGATTTCTAAATAAATAAAGTTTTGCTTCTAAATAATCTTTCAAGTTTTTGTGATAATCTAGATGATCGTGAGATAAATTTGAAAATATTCCTGTATTAAAAATTAATCCATCTAATCTATTTTGATCTAAACCGTGGCTTGAAGCTTCCATGATCACATTTTCTATTCTATGATTTTTAAGCTTTTTTAAAATTTGCCTCAAATGTATTGGGTCGATTGTTGTATTTAATAAATCAAAATTTACTGTTTTGGAACGAACTCCTAAAGTTCCAATAGTCGCAGCTTTCTTGTTATTTAAAGTTAATATTTGATAATAAAAATCTGCTATAGACGATTTTCCATTAGTTCCAGTGACAGCAATAAGATTGGTTGGTTTATTTTTTATAAGTTTAAAAGAAATTTCAGCTAATAATTTTCTTGGATTATCCTCTCTTAAAAAAATTATATCTTTATCTTTGAATTTAATATTTTTTTTTGAAATTATTATTTTTGCTCCATTATTTATTGCATCGAAAATATATTTATTTCCATCAAATTTAGTGCCTTCAATTGCAAAAAAAATATTATCTTTTTTAACCTGCTTGCTGTTAAAAGCCACACCAGAAAAATATATTTTATAATATTTTCTGTTTATATTTTTTATGAAGTTTCCAAGAAGCATTTTTAATAAACTTCATTATATTTTGTGGCTAAAATAGGCCCAATTTTTTCAATAATTTGTCCAACAACTTCTACTGATGTCCAACCCGCAGTGTTAAATGGTGTGCCTTTATATTTAATTCCTGAACCGTCTCTATAATTGTAAATATATTCACTATTAGTTTTAGGTTCATCTAACATAACAATAAATACATATTTTGGATTGGAAGATGGAAAAACTGATGCAAAAGTATTGATTTTTTTATTTGAATATCCGCCAACAATACTTGTCTGAGCAGTGCCTGTTTTTCCTCCAACTTGATATCCATCAACATTAGCTAGAGATGCAGTACCTTCTTTAGTAGTCACAATTTTTCTTAGAATTGGATTAATCTTTTTAGATACATCGTTATTCAGTATCTTTTTATTTTTAATCTTAGATTTATTTTTGATTAAAGTAGGATTAATCTTATAACCACCATTCACTATTATTGAATAAGCGTTAGCTAATTGAAGAATTGTGGTTGTAATTCCATGACCGTAAGAAGTTGTTGCTAATTTACACTTTCCCCATCTAAAAGGTATAGGTACTCCCACTTCTTCAATATCAAATTTAATTGCACTTATTAAACTTAATTTATCCAAAAAATTTTTAAATTCTTCCAAACCAATAGCTTGAGCAATCCTAACTGACCCTATGTTACCTGATCTAATTAGTATTTGTTCAGCAGTTAGATCAGATGGAATTTTTTTATCATATTCACTAATTGTGTTTTTTCCACATTGAATGCTTTTTTCTAAATTTTTAAATTGTGTTTCTGGTTCTACAGCTTTTTCGTGAATACCTGCTGCAAGTGTAAAAGTCTTAAAAACAGAGCCAAATTCATAAACACCTTTTGTTACTCTGTTGATATAATTCTCATCGATGATATTAATTCTTTGATTTGGATCAAAATCTGGAAGTGATGTTAAAGACAAAATTTCTCCAGAATTAACATCGATTAATATTGCTGCACTTCCTTTTGTTTTAAAAACTTCATTAAATTTGATTAATTCTTCCCTTATTAAAAATTGAATATCTTTATCTACAGTTAAATGAATTTTATCTTTATCTTTTTTTAATTCTTTGTCTAAAGATTTTTCAAGTCCAGAGATACCATTATTGTCATCATCAATTTGTCCAATAATATGACTAAATAAGTTTTTTTGTGGATAAATCCTTGTAAGTTTTTCCTCAGATTTAATAGATTTGTCTCCAAGCATCATTATTTTTTCAAAATTTTCATCAGAAATTTTTTTTTCAAACCAAAAAAACTTTTTTCTCTTTATTTTTGAATTTATTAATTCATAATTTTTATTTGGGAAAATATATTTAAGATTTAATAATAATTTTTGAGAGTCAATTATCTCTACTGGATTTATACCAATATCCACTGAGCTTACGGTTCTAGCTAAAAAATTACCATTTCTATCAACAATGTCAGCCCGTTTTAAA
>CACORJ010000009.1 GCA_902629575.1 uncultured Pelagibacteraceae bacterium | reverse complement strand
ATGTTGTCTTCCCAGAACCAGAGGGTCCTAACATTGTAACAAACTCTCCTTCCTCAATATCGAGTTGAAGATCCTTGACCACTAAGATTTTCCCATCATAGCTTTTGTCAACTTTGTCAAACTTAACGAAATCTTTTTTTAAGGCCATAATTTTAGATAACTTTAAAACATTTGTGTGAATAAATATCAACCATTAATAATTAGCTTTTGACGTGAAGTTCTTTTGGAAAATTACAAAAAAGTTCAGCGCCATTTTCTGTCACACGAATTGCTTCAGAGACCTCAACACCCCAGTTTCCAAATTGCATAACCGCAATCATATGAAAACATACATTTGGTTTTAATACAGTCATGTCTCCTTTATAAATATTTAAAGTATGTTCACCCCAGTCAGGAGGATATCCTATGCCAATTGAATAACCAGTTCTTGAACTTTTCTCTATTCCGTATTTATCTAGGACCTTCCAAAAAGCTTGGGCAACATCATCAGCTGTATTTCCAGATTTTGTGGCATCTATTCCTGCCTGAAGGGCTTCATTTGTTTTTTTCATAGTTTCAATTTTTAAATTATCAGGTTTTCCAAGTAGCACTGTCCTTGCCATGGGAGCATGGTATCTTTTGTAAACTCCCGATAACTCAATAATAGTTGCCTCCCCGTCTACAAACTTATCTTGCGTAGCGGTTAAATGTGATGCTGCAGTCCCAGCACCTGTTGGAAGTAAAGTAGCTATACTTGAATATTCACCTCCAAATTCTTTTGTTCCATAAAATAACGATTTTTGAATTTCTCCTACAGCATCGCATTGTCTTACCCCTGGATTAATTACTTCAATTGCTGTTTTCATTCCCTTTTGAGAAATTTGGGCTGCAGCTCTCATATAATTTATTTCTGCTTCTGATTTAATTAATCTTGCCCAATTTACGAGTCTATCAGAATCTTTTATCTTCGCATTAGGTAGTCCTTGTTTAATTTTTTCGTAACAAAATGCTGTAAAATAATGGGCATCCATTTCTAAACCAATTGAAAGATTGTCCCATTTTCTCTCTTTAATTATTTCTACCAAATAATCATATGGATGTTTTGGCCACTTATGAATAAAGTTTTCATCATACACAATAATGTTCTCTTTTTTCAAATAGCATTTTATAAAAGCTCCACCAGCATCTTGTGCTCTTACGAAACATAATGGTTCGTCAGCATTAACATGTATTATGGCACATTGAGCGTAATAAAAAGACCAAGCATCGTAACCCGTAAGATAATTCATATTGTTTGTGTCATGAGATATTAAAAGATCGATTCCTCGTTCTTGCATCATTTTTTGAACTTTTTTTAATCTATTTTTGTATTCATCTTTTGTGAAATTCATCAGACTAATTTCTAAATAATTTTCCAAATCCATTTATAGGATCATTTTTTCCTAATGATTGTAACGTATCCCATATTAAAACTTGATTACTTGAAAAGACTAATTTGT
Source organism: uncultured Pelagibacteraceae bacterium (assembly GCA_902629575.1). Lineage (GTDB taxonomy): Bacteria > Pseudomonadota > Alphaproteobacteria > Pelagibacterales > Pelagibacteraceae > Pelagibacter. Next base: position 50,144 of record CACORJ010000009.1, on the reverse strand, counting down.
TTAATTTTTTTTCTAATTTTTCAATTATTGATAAAGCAGGAAGAGCTGTGCAAGAAATAAAAAGTGCATCTGCATTACCAAGATCCATTTTTGATAAAGTTTCATATAAATAATTTTCATCTACTTTGCCAATTTCTAAATCATTTGAAATATCATAGTAAGAATTTGCCGTAACCTCAAAATTTTCATTTTCGAAATATTCAATTACATCATCATTTAGAGTTTTTGAATAAGGAGTGAATATCGCTAATTTACTAATGTTCATTTTTTTTAAAGCATTTATAGCTGCCGTGCTGGGTGTAGTAACTTTTGCCTCTGGTTTTGCTAAATTAATTTTTTTTTTTATTTCATCATACCCAGCAGCAATTGTTCCTGAGGTACAGCCATAAACTACACAGTCTAATTTTTCATTTGGCAAAATATCCTTTGACGTCTCAGTAATTGTGCTAGACATTTTTATTAAATTTTCACTGGTTAAAGGAAAATAGCAATGAATTCTGTTTACAAAAAAATCTATGTCTTGATCTTTGATGACACTAATAAAATCTTTTTCTATTCTAAAGTCAGTTGCTAAAGCGATTAGCCCTATTCTAGGGTTAGATTTTTCGATAAACTTTGGATCTATTTTTGTTGAATTCATATTTTAAAAAGTGAATATATCATAAGTTCTTTAATTATCATTATTAATAAAACGTATACGTGAATATAAAAGACATTTTTGTTGCATCTTTAGTACCAATATTTTTAGGTTTTGGTTTTGTAATTGCCAAACCAGCGTTTGAGTCTTTTCCCCCTATTCTTTTGATGGGCTTGAGATTTATTTTTGCCGCTTCTATTTTAATTTGGTGGTTTCCAATACCTAAAGGGTACTTATTAAAAATATTTATAGCTTCTTTAATAGCCAATACTTTGCAGTATAGTATTACTTACTCAGGATTAAATTTGATTGATGCATCTGCTGCAGTTTTATTAGTTCAAACAGAGGTGCCTTTTGGAGTTATCTTTGCTTACTTTATGCTTAAAGAAAAACCAACAGTTAGATCTTTAATTGGTATTAGTATAGCGTTTATTGGTGTTTATGTTTTAATTGGCTCACCAAATTTAAATGGAAAAATTATAGGAATTGGATTGACGATACTAGGTTCTGCGATATGGGCACTCGGACAAGTATTAGTAAAACCCTTGAGTAAAGAAATTAATCCTTTAGCATTAGTAGCTTGGATGGCATTATTTTCTGGTCCAATATTAATATTATTATCAGCACTCATTGATGGAAATACTATAAATTATTTAGCTAACGCTAAAATTAATCATTGGATAATTGCAATATACATCGGTTTTATAATGCAACCAATTACATATGGTTGCTTCTATTATGTCATAAAAAATAATCCAATTTATAAAGTTCTACCAATTGTAACTATGGGAATTCCTCCAACTGGATTATTAGCTGCGGTTTTTCTTTTAGATGAAGAACCAACTCAAGAACTATTTATTGGTGGAGCAATAATAATAATTGGTGTGATACTAATAATTTTTACAAAAAATAAAAAAGAAGAGGTAAAATAATGAAGATAGGTTTTATTGGTTTGGGAAATGTAGGATCTAAACTTGCAGGAAGTTTGTTAAGAAATGGATTTAATTTAACTGTAAGGGATGTAGACCAAGAATTAACAGAACAATTTAAGAAATTAGGTGCAAAAGTTGCAAACTCTGGAAAAGAACTTGCAAAACAAGTCGATCTTATAATCACTTCTCTACCATCTTTAAAAGTAAGTGCGGAAGTTATGGAAGCTCAGGATGGAGTGCTTGAAGGTCTTTCTGAAAATAAGATATGGCTTGAAATGAGTACAACTGATGAAGCAGAAGTAAAGAGAATTGGAGAAAAAGTAATTGCAAAAAAAGCTATCCCATTAGATGGTCCAGTAAGTGGTGGTTGTCATAGAGCTGCAACAGGAAATATTGCAATTTTTGTAGGTGGAAAAAGAAAAGCATTTGAAAAAATTTTACCTGTTTTAAGAGTGATGGGAAGGAAAGTTTTACATACTGGTGAGTTAGGTACGGCAAGTACTCTTAAGGTAATTACAAATTATTTAGCCTCAGTACATTTAGTGGCTTTAGGAGAGGCTTGGACAGTTGCTAAAAAATCTAATTTAAATCTTGAAAAAACATTTAAAGGAATTGCTGCTTCATCTGGAAACTCATTTGTTCACGAGACAGAAAGTCAGGTAATCTTAAATGGATCTTATAATATTAACTTTACTATGGATTTAGTTTTAAAAGACACAGGACTATTTGATGATTTAGCTAAAAAATTAAATGCTCCATTAGAAATATCTCCAAGAATAGTTGAAATATTTAAAGATGGAAAAAAAAAATATGGGTCAAGAGCGTGGTCTTCTATGATCGTAAAAAGAATGGAAGATTTAAACAATATTAATTTTAGAGCGGATGGTTTTCCAGATGAATTGGTTGATAACGAACCAGAAGAAAAAGGATATGAAATATAATAAATATGTTAAGATTAAAAAATGTTAGATAAGAGAAAATTTTATATAAATGGTCAATGGGTTAATCCTGTTAAAAAAAATGACTTCGAAGTTATTAATCCATGTAATGAGGATACTTGTGCAATTATTTCATTAGGTTCAAAAGAAGATACTGATAACGCTGTAAAAGCTGCAAAAAACGCATTCGAGAGCTTCAAAGATACTAGCAAAAAAGAAAGATTAGATTTACTTAAAAAATTATTAGTTATTTACAAAAAAAGGTTTATTGAGATGGCTAAAGCTATTTCTCTAGAAATGGGAGCACCTATAGATTGGGCTACAGATGTGCAAACTGCATCAGGACAAGCTCACTTGGAAGATTTTATAATTAGATTAAAAGAATTCGAATTTGATGAACACTTTGATAAAAAATCAAACAATCATATCTACTATGAACCAATTGGTGTTTGTGGTTTAATAACTCCATGGAACTGGCCTATTAATCAAATAGCTCTAAAAGTAATCCCCGCATTTGCAACTGGGTGCACAATGATTTTAAAACCATCTGAAATAGCTCCTTTATCAGGAATGTTATTCGCTGAAATGATTGATGAAGTCGGTTTTCCAAAAGGTGTGTTTAATTTAGTTAATGGAGATGGTGCTAGTGTTGGAACTCAAATCTCAAGCCATCCTGATATTGATATGGTTTCTTTTACCGGTTCTACAAGAGCTGGACGATTAATATCAAAAAATGCAGCTGAAACCATAAAAAGAGTTTGTCTAGAACTTGGAGGTAAAGGTGGAAATATAGTTTTTGCTGATAGTTATAAAAATGCAGTTAGAGATGGAATAAGAAATGTGATGAGTAATTCTGGCCAATCATGTGACGCGCCAACTAGAATGCTAGTAGAAAAATCTATTTATCAAAGAGCGGTAGAAGAGGCTGTAGATGAAGCAAACAAAATCAGTGTTGATCAAGCTTCTAAAAAGGGAGATCACATTGGACCGGTAATTTCAAAAACTCAGTATGATAAAATTATAAATTTAATTGAGAGTGGGATTTCAGAAGGTGCAACTTTAGCTGCTGGAGGTCCAGAGTTACCACATGGATTAAATAAAGGATATTTTATTAAACCTACAATTTTTACAGATGTTACAAATAACATGAGAATTGCAAAAGAAGAAATTTTTGGTCCTGTTTTATCTATTATCCCTTTTGAAACTGAAGATGAGGCAATAAAAATTGTAAATGATACATATTATGGATTAGGAAATTATCTACAAACTGAGGACAAAGAAAAAGCACATAGAGTAGCAAAAAGATTAAGATCGGGATGTGTTTACATTAATGGCAATACAGCTGACGCTGGAACTCCCTTTGGTGGCTATAGACAATCTGGAAATGGTCGAGAGGGTGGAGTTTGGGGCTTAGAAGAATATTTAGAGGTAAAAACAGTTACTGGTTGGAAATAATTCATGATTGGATTTGTAATGGTAGGAACTAATAGTTTGAACAGCGCTATTAATTTTTACGATAAACTTTTGCAGACAATTGATTTGAAAAGAGCAGTGACAAATCAAAAATATGCTGGTTACTCACCAGTCGATAAACCAAAAAGTATTGAATTTTATGTCACTAATCCGGTCAATAAAAGAATTGCAACTTTCGGAAACGGATCTCAAATATCTTTTTTAGTTAATTCAAAGCAAGCTGTTAACAAATTTTATGAAATTGGAATAAAATTAGGTGGAAAAGACGAAGGAGCTCCAGGTGTAAGACATGGCGATTATTACTGTTATCTTAGAGATCTAGATGGTAATAAAATTAGTGCATTTACTCTATTAAAAAATTAGCATGCATATAATTCATAGAGGAATTGTAAGTAAAAAATATAAAGAAAATCTTTTATCATCTTTTAAACAATCTTTTAAAAGAGGACACGGCGTCGAAACAGATATTCATATAACGAAAGATGGAAAATTTATTTGTTATCATGATTTTACTTTAAGCAGGATCTTTAATAAAAATAAGAGTATTAAAAACTTAAGTTATTTGCAGATAAAAAAAGTTTGTGCCAAAACAAAAAGACCAATACCTCTCCTTAAAGATTTATTAAATACCTCGAAAAATAAATTTTTTATTTTTATTGAAATTAAGCCATATCTTTCAAAATCTCATTTAAAAAAGCTTTTGAAAGAAACATCAAAATTTAATAATTGTGTTTTTATTTCATTTAAACATGAAAACATTTACAACTTATTAAAAATAAAAAGAAATATTAATGTTGGGTTATCTTTTGCGACTCGATCAAAAATAAAAACAATTACTAATAAATCAAAAAATAATTATATTAAATACTTAATATTAGATAAATCTTTTATTAGAAATAAGAGTATTCAAAAGTTAAAAATAAAAAAATATTTTTACACAATTAAAACAAAAGCTGAATTCAAAAAATATAAAAATGATAATAATTTGATTTTTGAAAATTTATAGAATTACTTTTTTAAATAATTCAGTCTACCAATAATTTCGTCTCGATCCATATAGTATCCTTGTAAATGTCTGTGACCTGAATTTGGATCAAATTCAGTTCTTCCATGTAAAAGTCTTCTATTATTGAAAGAAAATATATCACCCGGTTCTAATCTGAAATTTATTTGAAATTTATTATCGTGTAATAGTTTACCAAATCTATGGTGGGCTTTGTAAACGGAATCCATCTTATCTGGGTGACAGTCCAAAGCATCCAAAGTTGCAATGCTATATCTTACATCATTAAAGTCGCCATCTTTAGTCAGTGAAATTGCTGTTCCGTAAAAACTTCTAATAGCCTCTTGTGTGTAATCTTTATCTCTAAATTTTAAAGGTGTATTGACTAAAATATCAAAAATATCTTTTTCATTTTTCCTCAAGTAATCTGCAACAGCAAATGCATCTACTGCAGAAGAGTTTCCCCCTTTTGCAGAATTTGTTAGGCAATGTAAAAATTGATATCCAGGAGGATTCTCAAACCAAGGTAAATCCATGTGATTTTTTAAGGCGTGAGCAGTATATGCAGAATTATTGGGCTTTGGAATATTGATAACCTCAAATGGTGTTTTAAAAAATGTTTCTCTAGTATGACTAATCTTATTTAAAATTTTAAAAGCAGAATTCTTTTCAACTGGAGCATTTTTAACGATTGCTATTCCAGAATGGTGAAGAAGTTCAAGCCACTTTATTAAACCTTCCTCGGAATTAATTATATAATCATAATCTATTTCAATAGTTTTGAGTTTACTTTGTAATTTACTATCCCAGAGCTTATAAGGAGAAACATATTTAGTGTTATTTTTTATCGTATAACAATTTTCTCTAAGCCATGATGGATTATATATACTTTTATGATTTCCTTCACTCCACTCTATCTCTAGGTTACCATTTTCTAAAATATTATAATTTTTTGGATTGATTTCAGGTGAAACATTAAGGATGCTAAACATTCTATGACGTGAATCTTTGTCATGAGCTGTTGGACAATTATCTCTTAACCATAAATAATTAAATTTACTCTCAATTCCATCATCCCAAATAATTTTTAAATAAGTTGAGTTTTTTTCTAATTTTGAAATTGATCTCATCGTTAATAATTATATAAATGTTAGTATAATTCAATTCAATTAATAGTTGAATTAATAATTCAGCACTTGTTTTTTACATCCATTCATTATTTAATCTCTTTATTAAAACTTAACATAGAGGAGAAAAATTGATGAAGTTTTTAAAAAAATTAATTCTTTCAACTTTTTTTGCATCATCTCTATTAGCTACTAGTGCTAATGCAGGTGAGTGTAAAGCTAGATTGGGAGATTTCGATTGGTCAAGTGCGAACATCCACACTGCAATAACTCAATTTATCCTTGAAAAGGGATATGGATGTAAAGTGTCTGTTACTAAAGGAAGTACAACACCGATTATGGCTGCTCATTATGACAAACAATTAGATGTAATTACTGAAGTTTGGTATGATAACATTATAGCTAATTACGAGCCTCATGAAAAAGCAGGTACAATCAAAAATATTGGCGTTAACACTCCAGACTCACAGCAAGCATTTTATGTAGATAAAGCTACAGCTGATAAATATAATTTAAAATCTGTAGAAGATATGAAAGATCCGAAAATAGCTGCGCTATTTAAAGATCCAGAAGATCCATCTAAAGGTAGAATGACTAGTTGTATTTCAGGCTGGACTTGTTACACAGTAAACTTAGTTAAACATAAAGAATATGGTTTAGATAAGTATTACACTAACTTTGATCCAGGATCAGGTGGTGCTTTAGATGCGGCTATAGCTGGAGCTTTTGCAAAAAATAAACCAGTATTTACTTATTACTGGGCTCCAACAGGTCTTATGGGTAAAGTAGATTTAGTAAGATTGTCAGAACCAAAATTTGACTCTGAATGTTGGAATAAAATGTCTGCAGTTGTGGAAGACATTAAGGCAAATGGACCAGAAGTTTACAAACCAAGTTGCGCATGTGAATATAGAGATATGGCTCTAACAAAATCTGTTTTAACTGATTGGGCAAAAGCTCATCCAGAAGAAACTAAATTTTTAGAGAAATATACTATTCCAACAGCTACAGTTAATAAAATGTTAGCATTCTACGAAGATGAGTCAGATGGTGATATGGAATTAACTGCTAAACAGTTTTTAAAAACTGAAAGTATGTGGAAAAGTTGGGTTCCTGCTGATGTAGCTAAAAAAGTTTCAGCTGCATTATAATCCTAACTATAAATAAACTTTTAAAAGAGCCCATTAAATATGGGCTCTTTTACTAAATAGGGTTCAACAAAATTAAATATGAAGCTTAGAAAAGATAAAAAATTTTTCTTTAATATTGGCCTGTTATTTATTTTTATTTGGCTTTTGATAATTAGTTATAGTTCATCAAAAAGAAAGCCGGAAACAGTTGGTGATTTAATTAACGATTTTTCTTGGCTTCAAAAATGGCCTAAATGGTTAGATCTTCCTTTAATGAAGTGGATAAATATTGGATTTAAAAAACTCAATGAAACATATGGTTTTATTTTTGAAGCAATAAATAATTTTTTACTTGCAATGCTAATGGCTTTAAAAAATTTTCTAATTTTAGCCCCATGGCCTGCTGTGGTTTTGGGAGTTGTTGTAATAGCTTATTTTGCAAGTGGAAGAAAAATTAGGACAACAGTGTTTGTTGGTTTTTGTACTTTTTTTATAGGATTTTTACATCCAATATTTTGGACAAAGGCAATCGAGACTACAGCAATTATGTTAATAAGTATTTTTTTGTGCTTAGTATTTGGAATGCCTGTTGGTATATTAATGTCCAGGGCTGAAAGGGTAAGAAATAAAATTCTTCCAGTTCTTGATTTAATGCAGACAATTCCTGCTTTTGTATATTTAATTCCAGGAATAATGTTATTTGGACTAGGTGCGGTTCCTGCGATTATCGCTACTTTTATTTACGCCGTTCCACCCCTAGTAAGATTGACTGACTTAGGTATAAGACTAGTTGATAAAGAAGTCATAGAAGCTGCAGATGCTTTTGGTGCAAGCAAAAAACAGAAATTATGGGGTGTTCAAATGCCTTTGGCTCTTCCAAATATTATGCAAGGAATTAACCAATGTACTATGATGGCTTTGTCTATGGTTGTTATTGCTTCAATGATTGGTACAAGAGGTCTCGGGGATGAAGTTTTGTTGGGTTTACAACAATTAAATGTTGGTAGAGCTGCAGAAGCAGGTATTGCTATAGTATTATTAGCAATTGTTCTTGATCGGATTACTCAGTCATATGGTGAGACTCTTCAGGAAAGAAGAGCACCAGTTAAAAAGAAATAATATGTCAAAAATAGAAATTAATAATGTTTATAAAATTTTTGGTAATAATCCAAATTCTGTTATGCCTATGGTTCGTGATGGAGCTAATAAAGAAGAAGTTCTAGAAAAAACTGGTCATACAGTGGGTTTAGATAATGTTTCCTTAAAAATAGAGGAAGGTGAAACATTTGTATGCATGGGATTATCAGGCTCAGGTAAATCTACTTTGATAAGACATTTAAATAGATTGATAGATCCTACTGATGGTGAAATTCTTGTTGAGGGAACTAATGTTATGTCTTTAAATAAAGAACAGTTAATAGACTTTAGAAGACATAAGATGAGTATGGTTTTTCAAAGGTTTGGTTTGTTTCCCCATAAAACTGTAATGCAAAATGTAGGTTATGGATTGGAAATGCAAGGCAAAACTGAAATTGAAAGAAATAAGATTGCTATGGAAAAAATAGATGCGGTAGGTTTAAATGGATTTGAAAATCAATTTCCTAATCAATTATCTGGGGGAATGCAGCAACGTGTAGGTTTAGCTAGAGCGTTAGCAACAAATTCAGATATCATGTTAATGGATGAGGCTTTTAGTGCTCTAGATCCGTTAATTAGAAGTGATATGCAAAAACAACTGCTAGAACTTCAATCAGAATTAAAAAAAACTATAGTCTTCATTACTCATGATCTTGATGAATCTTTGAGGCTTGGAGACCATATTGGTATATTAAATGCAGGAAAATTAGTACAGGTAGGAACACCTGTGGAAATCATAATGAATCCAGCTGATGAGTACGTAAAAGCTTTTGTCAAAGATGTAAATAGAGCAAAAGTAATAAAGGCAAAAATTATTATGAAGAATGCAAATGAAGTTAATGGTATTGACAAAACAAACTTAATTAAAGTCAATGAAGATCAATTTATAGAGGAATTTCTACCAAAAATAGTTTGTTCTAGTGCGAATTGTGAAGTTGTTGACAAAAATGGAAATATTAAAGGTTACATAACTAATAAAGAATTACAATCTTCGCTTACAAAATCGTAATTAATGGTTCACCAATCATTAAAAAATAAAAAAATCATCATTTCTGCAGGAGCATCTGGAATAGGCCTCGCTACAGCTAAGGTATGTCTTGCTAGAGGAGCGTATGTATACTTATGTGATATTAATAAAAATTTTATAAACAAACTAAAAAAACATCCACTTCATAATAAAAGGCTTTTTTCTTATTATTGCGATGCTTCAAATGAACCACAAGTTAAGGACTTTTTTAAGAATATTCAAAATAAAACAAAAAAAATAGATGCTTTAATTAATAATGTCGGTGTTGCTGGTCCAACTAGCACACTTGAAAAAATAAAATCTAAGGATTGGGAAAATACCTTGCATATAGATATAAATAGTCATTTTTATTTCACTAAACAAGCAATACCTTTAATTAAAAAATCTAAGAATGGGTCAATAATAAATATTTCATCTACTGCTGGCATTCTTGGTTTCCCTTTAAGATCTCCTTATGCAGCTAGTAAATGGGCGGTTATAGGAGTTACAAAAACTTTAGCGATGGAGCTTGGAAAATTTAATATTAGAGTTAATGCGGTATGTCCTGGTTCTATAAAGGGTAAACGCATGATTAAAGTTATTAAAGAGAAAGCAAAATTTACGAAAATATCAAAAAAAAAAATTGAAAGAGATTTCATATCAATGAGCTCAATGAAAAAATGGATACTTGAAGAGGATATTGGAAAAATGTGTGCTTTTTTAATCTCAGATGATTCAAGTAAAGTTTCTGGACAGATAATTTCTGTAGATGGTAATACTGAGAGAAATGATTAGATAAAAAATCTTAATCATTATCTAATTTTATTTTCATACTTTTTTCTTAATCTTTGAAGATCTACTAAATATTCATCTCTAATATTTGAAATCTGCTGTATTGATTTTCCTTTTGCTTGTTTTTTTGTGCCTGAAATAAGTCTAGATGATAATTTTTTAGACAGCTTAGGTGCTTTTAACTTTGTCCATGGTAATTTTAAAGCTGGACCAAATTGCTCCAACATGTGCTTCATGCCTGTTTGCCCCCCTGCCAAATGAAAAGTTAAAAAAGTTCCCATTAATGACCATCTTAAACCAGGACCATCTTCAATTGCTCTATCCAATTCCTCGGTAGTTGCGTATCCCTCATTAATTATATGCAAACCTTCCCTCCATAAAGCCTCTTGCAATCTATCAGATAAATAACCAGGTAATTCATTTTTTACCATTATCGGATTCATAGAAATTGATTTATAAAATTTTTTAGCAATATCTAAATTTTTAATAGAAGTTTTTTTTCCTGGGACTATTTCAACAGCAGGTAAAAGATATACCGGATTAAAGGGGTGCCCAATTATTCCTCTTTCCGGATTATTACATTTTGAATAAATTCTTGTAGGTAATAAACCTGATGAGCTTGAGGAAATAATTGATTTAGATTTTGCATAATTTCCAATTTTTTTCAATAACTCTATTTTTAATTCATAATTTTCTATTGCGCATTCTTGAATAAAATCTGCATTTTTTAATGTTTCTTCTATTGATGAAAAAAAATAAAAATTTTTTAAATTTAACTTTTTTTTATTAAAAAGTTTTTTTACATAAGGCCAAGTTCTTTTTATTTCTAATATTATTTTTTTTTTTAAATTAATATTTTTATCAAATGCATATACAATTTTGTTATGAGCTAAAAATCTGATAATCCAACCTACACCAATTACTCCAGTTCCAATCACGGCAACTTTTTTGATATTGGACATTACTTATGTTTGACAAGTTTTAATTTTTCTCTTGTTTCTGCGGGCGTCATAGGCGTGTATCCAATATCATCAACTATTCTTATTGCTTTCTCTACTAATTGTGCATTTGTAGCCAGCTTTCCTTTTGATAGGTATAGATTATCCTCTAAACCAACTCTTGGATTTCCACCCATTAATACTGTTTGTGCAACAAATGGCATTTCATTTTTTGAAATAGCAAAACCAGACCAAATACCTTCTTTAGGCATTATATCTTTCATTGCCTGCATAGCTAAAGTTGTTGCTGGAGCACCCCAAGGAATACCAAGGCACATTTGAAATAATGGTGGATCACTTAATAATCCCTCTTCGTATAATTGTGCTCCAAACCACATATTACCTAAATCAAAAGCTTCTATTTCTGGCTTTACTTTTATTTCCTTTAATTTTTTAGCTGCTTTTCTCAAATCATTTGGGGTATTAACTGTAATAACTGAGCTATCACCAAAGTTTAATGTACCCGCATCTAATGTACAAATTTCAGGAAGAAATTCTTCAACGTTAGCTATTCTTTCCATAACATTTGCCATGTCAGTCATAGGACCGAATTCAAGAGGATTTTTACCTTGGCCGATATCTAGATCTCCACCCATTCCAGTTGTTAAATTTAATATTACATCTGTATCACTAGATCTAATTCTGTCGACTACCTCTTTATATAGTTCTAATCTTCTACTTGGAGTTCCATCCTCTTCTCTTACATGAATATGAGCAATCGCAGCTCCTGCTTTAGCTGCATCTATAGAGGCTTTTGCAATTTGTTCAGGAGTCTTGGGTAAATCTGGATGTTTTCCAGCAGTGTCTCCTGATCCCGTTACTGCACATGATATAAATACCTTATTCTTCATTTAATCATAAATTTATAATATAATAAAACTTCTTAGGAAATAAAAAAATGTCAATTCATATAGCAAGCCAAATTATCAAAAAAGAGTGGACTGACTACAATAGTCATATGAATATGGCTTACTACGTTTTAATTTTTGACCAAATTTGGGAAAACATGCTTGAAAAATTTAAAATGGGTGAAACCTCTGCTAAAACATCAAACATGAGCACTATGGTAGTTGAAACTCATACAACTTATAACAACGAAGTAAAAGAAGGAGATGAAGTTGAAATCAATCTTACTTTTTTTGATCATGATAAAAAAAGATTACATTACAAACTAGAAATGATTGAAAAATCTACAAAAAAACTATCTGCAACAATTGAAATGATATCTTTATATATTGACTTAAGTAAAAGAAAAGTATCAGAATTTGAACATGAGAAAATTAAGATTATGGATGAATTTATAAATTCAAATAGTCCAAAATTTAAAAATGAAAACTTGGTATTTTTAGGAAAGCTTAAGAAATAATGGAAATTAAACTACTCTCTGGAGCACTTGGGGCAGAAATTAAAGGAATTGATCTTACTGATGTCTCTGATCAAAATTTCGAAAAAATAAATAATTTATTATTAGAACATAAAGTAATTTTTTTTAGAAACCAACCAATTACACAAGATCAACAAATAGCACTAGCAGAAAAATTTGGACCTTTAGAAACTCATGCGTATGTTAAGGGGCTTGATGAATATCCTGAAATTGTAAGAATAGTAAAAGGAAAAGAGGAAAAGAACCAATGGGGAGAAAATTGGCATAGTGATGTAAGTTATAACGCAAAACCTACAAAAGCTGTGATACTTAAATCTATAAAAATTCCACCTGTTGGTGGTGATACTTGTTTTTCAAATATGGAGTTAGCGTGGGAAACTTTAGATGAAAAAATAAAAGAAAAAATTGAAGATAAAAAAGCGATCCATAGCTCTCTTGGAGCTGAATTTTTTATTGAAAAATATAAATATATGGAAGGAAATGATAAAAAAAATTATGACGCTTATTCAAATGAACATCCAATTGTAAGAACTCATCCAGAAACTGGAAAGAAAATTCTCTTTGTTAATTGGACTTATACTAAACAGATAATAGGAATTGAAAAAGAAGAATCTGATAAACTATTAAAAGAAATATTTGAACATCAAGCTAGATTGGATCTTACTTGTAGATTTAATTGGACAAATGATGCTGTCGCTATATGGGATAATAGAAGTGTGATACATTATGCTATTGCAGATTTTTTTCCAGGAAGGGGACTTGGATATGAAAGAATTATGGATCGTATAGCAATTGAGGGGGATAATCCTCGATAGCAATGAAGATAATAGAAAAAATAATTTCAAATTTTAAAAATAATAAATCACTTTACATTGGAGAGGACGTAACTATTGCCGAACATATGATTCAGTCAGCAATGGTCGCAGAAAAATCAAAAAGTAAGAATAATTTAATTTGTTCTTGTCTGCTTCACGATTATGGCCATTTTATTGTTGATGACCCAGATGAATTAGTAAAACAAAATCAAGATGGCAAACATGAAGATATTGGTTATGAATATCTAAAAAAATTTTTTAAGAAAGATATCGTAGAACCAATAAAATATCATGTTTTAGCAAAAAGATATCTTGCTAGAGATCAAAAATATTATAACAAATTATCTAATGCATCTAGAATAAGTCTAAATCTTCAAGGAGGAGTTTTAAAAACTAAAGAGGCAAAAATTTTTGAACAAGATAAATTTTTTAAAGACTCAATTAAATTGAGAAAGTTTGATGAGGCAGCAAAAAAAATAGGATTAAAAATCAAAGATATAAGTGAGTATAAGACTTTATTAGAGTCATCATTAATATGAAATTTGATTATTTAATTATTGGGGCTGGATCAGCAGGATGTGTATTAGCAAACAGGTTGTCAGAAAATAATAAACACACAGTTGCAATATTTGAAGCAGGAGGATCAAGTGATCTCTGGAAAGTTAAAATGCCTCTTGCGCTTTTATATACAATGCATGATCCAAAATATAATTGGAAATATTATTCAGAGCCAGAGCCTTTTTTAAATAATAGAAGAATATTTTGTCCTAGAGGAAAAATGATGGGAGGATGTTCCTCTCATAATGGAATGGTTTTTTTAAGAGGTAACAGAGATGATTATACAAGATGGGAAAATTTTGGATTGAAAAACTGGTCTTATGAAAAAGTATTACCTTACTTTAAAAAAATTGAAACATGGTCGGAAGGAGAAAATCAATATAGAGGATCACTCGGGCCCCTCCCTGTAAGTCTCTCAAAAAATTCTAATCCTTTATTCAAAGCATTTATAGAAGCTGCAAGTCAGGCTGGCCATAAAACAAATTTTGATATGAATGGAGAAAGACAAGAAGGTTTTGGTATGCTTGATACGACTATGCATGGTGGAGAAAGAGCAGGTGTTGCTAAACATTATATTAATCCTATTAAAAATAGAAAAAATTTGAATATACTTAAAAACTCTTACGTAGAAAAAATATTGTTTGATGGAAAAAAAGCTATTGGTTTACAGGTAAAGATAAAAAACAAAACACAAAAAGTTTATGCAAACAAAGAAATTATCCTAAGTGGTGGCTCGATAAATTCTCCACAATTATTGATGTTGTCAGGTATTGGTGATGCAAAACATTTAAAAGATAATAACATAGAAGTTATATGTAATAATAAAGGGGTAGGTAAAAACTTACAAGATCATCTAGAAACATATATTCAACAAGAATGTAAAACGCCAAATACTTTATATACCTACACTAAATTAATTCCCAAAGTATTAGCTGGTATACAATGGTTTTTATTTAAATCTGGGCCTTGTTCTAAATCTTTTTTAGAGGCTGGAGGATTTGCAAAATCTTCACCTGAAAGAGATGTTTCAAATATACAATTTTCATTTTTTCCATCATTTGTAATTAACCATGGTTTAGAACAGCCCAAATCTCATGGTTATCAACTACATGCTAGTCCTAATCATCCAAAAAGTAGAGGACAAATTACTTTAAATTCATCAGATCCTTATGAATACCCAAAAATATTATTTAACTATTTAAAAGAAGAAGAGGATCTAAAACAAACGAGAGAGTGTATTCATGTTGCAAGGAAAATTCTTTCTCAGCCAGCCTTGGCAGAACACGCTGGAAAAGAAATTGGACCTGGAACACAAGCTCAATCTGATGATGAATTAAATGAATATATCAGATCTAAAGCAGACACTGCTTACCATCCCTGTGGCACATGTAAAATGGGAATTGATGACATGTCAGTTGTGGATGAAAATTTGAAGGTAAAAGGAATTCAAAATTTAAGAGTTATAGATGCATCGGTCATTCCTGAAATACCTAGTGCTAATTTAAATGCACCCACACTTATGATTGCTGAAAAGGGTGCTGATGCTATTTTGAATTAAGATTGTACAATTATTTGTTTCTATAAACTGAAATCAGACAAATAATTTCAAACATAATAGATGCTGCTACCATTGCTGTAATTTGATTTGGGCTATCCTTAGTTGGCATTAGGCAAACAACATCCCCCCCTATAACATTTTTTCCTTTTAACGATTGAATAAGTTTTCTTGCTTCATCCATATTGAATCCTCTATAGGCTGGTTCAATATTAGCAACACCAGGAGCAACGGATGGATCTAAACAATCTAAGTCAAAAGTTATATAAATAGGATTTTCCCCAAGTTTATCTAAAATCATTTTTGCACATTTTTCATGACCTAACTTTCTATATTCATCCATAGTAATCACTTGATAACCAATATCATAACTTGCCTGTAGCCAATCTAGAGTTCTTGGATTTCCTCTTATTCCTATTTGGGTGCTTGTATGTGGATCAACGTTTCCCTGTTTAACTAAATAAGATGCCCAATGTGCAGCTGATTTTTTTGCTCCTAAGAAATGGTCTAATTTTTCAAAACAATCGGTATGCGCATCAAAATGAAGGAATGATATTTTTTTTCCTTTAGTTAATTTTGAATTTTTTTTTGCTAAACTTTGTACAATTCCTCCTGTTATAGAATGATCTCCACCAATTGAGACTACGGGCTTCTCTGCTTGTTCAATTTGATCAAAAAAAGCAGAAATTCTCTCAATACATTTTTCATTGTTGTTTGCTTCAGGAAAAGGAACATCACCCAAATCATGAATTTTTTTCATTTTCCAAGGATCAATATTATAATCTAGATGAGACCTTCTAAGCATTGCAGAAATATTTCTTACTGCTCTTGGTCCTAAATGCTGATCTCTTTCTGTAGTTCCATTACCAGTACTATGTGGAACACCCACTAAAGCAATATCGCAATTTTTGGGATCTGGATCGTTTTTACATCTAAATAATGTTGGGATACCCCACCAGTAAAGAGTCTCCATCATTATTTTATCTTCATCGGAAATCATAAATTAAATATGACATAAATTTAATAAATTTAAAAACATATTATTTTTTGATATAGAGCATAAATGAGCACTGAAAATAATAATCCTAAAGGAATTATTCTAATACTTTTAGGTATGGCTTTTTTTTCAATTCAAGACTCATTGATTAAATTTATCTCTGAAGATGCTTCTCTATATGAATTATATTTTGGAAGAACTATAGTTGCTTTTACTTTATTATTAATTTATCTAAAAATTTCTTCTCAAAAACTTGTTTTAAAAACTTATTATCCACTACTAACTATAACCAGAGTTATATGTTTCTTTTTCGGTTTTAGTTTCTTTTACATTTCTCTGACATTTATGTCGTTGGCAATGGCAAATGCATTATTTTTTTCAAGCCCTTTTTTTGTATCTATTTTAGCTGTCGTTTTTTTAAAAGAAAAAGTAGGAGTAAGAAGATGGCTAGCTATAACTGTAGGTTTTATAGGTGTATATATAGTTTTAAATCCTAATTTTAAAGATTTCAATTATATGAAACTTGCACCCGTTGCTTGTGCTTTGTGTTATGCGGTTTCAATGACAATAACAAAATATACTTCTAAAAAAGATAATGTTTACACTCAAATGAGTCATTTATACATTGGTGCAATAATTATCAGCGTATTATTTTTTATTTTTGCTGGCAAAGGACAGTTTAATACATTTTCCGATCCTACATTTCAATTTATTTTCAGAGAATGGTTCTACAACCCAAGCTTTGCATGGCCCTTTATTATTGCAATGGGATTTGTTGGTGCATTTTCTTTTTATTGTGTGTTTTCAGCTTACTCTGTTGCATCTCCATCTGTCGTCTCATTATTTGAATATTCATTAATAATATGGGCAATTATTATAGGCTATATATTATTTGATGATATTCCTTCTACAAGAACATTTGTAGGTGTTACATTAATTATTACAGCTGGAATTTATATCTACTTTAGAGAGAAAGTACGTGACCAATTGATCGTTACAGATACACCAAATAGATGAATAATTACATTCCAACAATTAATATTTCTTCATTAATAAAAAATAACTTTAAATCTAAAAAATCACTTCAAGCAATAAAAAAAATTGAAAGAGCATGTGTTAAAGTTGGTTTTTTTCAAATTACAGGTCATGGTATAAACATTCAAGAAATAAACAATATCTGTAAGATTGGTAATAAATTTTTTAATTCTCCAAAAAAAAATAAAAATAAACTTGCTCCAAAAAAATGGAATAAAAGAAATAAAAATATATACAGAGGTTATTTTCCAAGTAGTGTGAATGGAAAAGAAGGGTTAGACTTAGGTGATTTGAAAGCAAAACCACATAATATAAAAAGATTTAAATCTCAATATATTGAATATCTGAATTTAAATAAATCTTTCAACAAATCTTCAATTAAAAATTTATCAAATTATTATGATAATATTTTTTCTTTAAGTGAAATCTTATTTAAAGGAATCATTAAGCTTTATAGAAAAGATGTGAACATAAGTAATCAAGCCTTTTCAAGAATTAAAACTCTTAGTACATTAAGATTCAATTATTACCCTAAACAAAATAAACCTGTAGAAATTTCAAAACAAGATGGTGTTGCTCTTGGTTGTGAAACACATGTTGATAGTGGAGTTTTTACTGTTCTATACCAAGATAAAAAAGGCGGACTACAAGTACAAAATAGAAAAAATAAAAAATGGTATGATGTAGCATTTAATAAAAATGCTCTGGTAGTAAACACTGGATTAGCACTAGAATATTTAAGTAAAGGTAAATTTAAAGCTACGAATCATAGAGTGCTGTGGAATAAGACAAAAAGAATGTCTGTCCCCTTCTTCTTTGAGCCTTCTTATGATTTTAAAATGCACCCTTCTTTTTTAAATGGCTTAAAGAGCTATAAAAAAGGCATATTTTTTCAAAATTTTCTAAAGAACTCCTTAAAGAAATTTATTGAATATCAACGATAGTAATAATAAGCTTTACTAATAAAGCGATACATAACTCATCGTTATATCCAATACGAAAGCGGGATCGATCGTCTTTTTTAAATTAGAAAGTTTAAAGGAGGAAGCATGAAATTTGGATACTTTTGCAATACTACTAATTGGACACATAAGCCATATCACGAACTATTAGATGAAACTCGAGAGATTACAGAATATTGTGATCAAAACAAATGGAATTCAATTTGGTACACAGAACATCATTTTAATCATGAAGGAATGGAGTCTTGCACAAACCCTTTAATGATGGGTGTTGATGCGGCTGCAAGAACAAATCAAATTAGGATTGGTCAAGCCTGCAATGTAATCACTTTTCATAACCCAATACAAATGGCTGAAGATGTAGCTCTTTTAGATCAACTGTCAAAAGGTAGAGTTGAAGTTGGTATTGGTAGAGGAATTTACGGAAGAGAGGCTGTTAACTTAAATATTGAAGCTGATATGAAAGACCAAGCTAAAAACTTTAGATTGTTCGAAGAGACACTAACTATTTTAAAAAAAGCATGGAAAGAAAAATTTTTTGATCACAAAGGTGAATTTTACACTTACCCATCTCCTAATTATGTATGGCAACATGATATGAGCAAACCAAGTGAAGAATTTATGGATATGAAAACTAATGTGATGAAAAAAATTAGTGTTCTGCCTCAGCCATATCAAAAACCTTATCCACCAATTCATCAAGTTGTGGATGGTATTCGTTCAATTGAATGGGCTGCACAACAGGGTTTAAACATCATTATGTGGATTCCGACAGTTAAAGCATTAAAGATAAAGTTTGAAGCTTTCAAAAATGCTAAATCCGAAGCAGAAAAAAGAAACGTACCAATGGGTGAAGGAATATCACTTGTAAGAGATATGTTTGTTGCTGATACAATGGAAGAGGCTAAAGAAAAAGCTGGTGAACATATGGTAAATTATATGAGATGGGTATGTCATTGGCGAGGATTAGGAAATCATATGGATCCAGGTGAAGAACTTCCTGAGACTAAAGGAAAATTAGATTTACTGAATTATGAATTTTTACATAAAAGAAATATGTTATTTGGAACACCAGAATATGTAATTGATAAAATTCATGAATTAAAATCTGAACTAAACTTACAAAACTTGCAAGTATGGTCAAACTTTCCTGGAGTAAAACATAAAGACTGTATGAAAAGTATTAAACTTTTTACTGAAAAAGTAATGCCCCACTTCCAAGATGATATAGATACCGAAATTAAAAAAGTTTCGTGATCAAATCACGTAAAAAAATTTCAGGTGGCCAGGCTGCCGTTCAATCTTTAAGAAAAGAAAAAGTAGGACATGTCTTTGGTCTTATTGGTTCAGCTACAATGGAAATGTTTGATGCTCTATATCATGAAAAAAAAATAAAATTTATTGGTGTTAGAGATGAGAGAACTGGCACTCATATGGCTGATGGATACGCTAGGGCATCTAATAAACCTGGAGTTATAATAGCTGGACAAAATGGTCCAGGAGCAACTAATTTAGTAACTGGTATAGCTCAAGCAAAAGCTGCTTTTTCTCCAGTAATTGCTATAGCTGGATCTTATTCAACAAAAGACAAAATGGAAGATGCGTTTCAGGGTCTTGACCAACAATCTTTATTTAAACCCATAACTAAAAAAACATGGACAGTTAAAAATTCGAAAATTATTCCAGATGTAATGAGTGATGCTTTTAGTTTAGCAATGAAACCTAGAAGAGGACCGGTTTGTGTTAACCTGCCAAGAAATATTTTAGCTGAAACAAATAATTATAATATAAATACAAATAAGCCATCTTTTGTAAACGAAAGTACTCTTAAAGGTAAAAATGAAAAAATTAAAAAAGCAGCAAAAGTTATTAATCAAGCAAAGCAATTTATTATCATTGCTGGTGCTGGAATTAAATATAATACTAAATATAAAGAAGTAATTAAACTTGCTGAATTGTTAAATATACCAATAGTTACAGCAGCAGGTCATGGAGATGCTATCCCATTTAATCATAAATTAAATGCTGGACAAATGGGCCCCCGTGGAAACCCTGTTGCATCAAGACTTGTTAAAGAAGCAGATGTTATTTTAGCAATTGGGACTAGATTAGGTTTTAATTCTACTTTTTATTCATATGATAACATAAATAAAAAAGCAAAAATTATTCAGATTGAAATTGAAAAAAAAATGCTTGGAAAATATTTTCCAATAGTTGTTGGAATTAATGCAGATGCGGCAACAGCTACAAACCAGATATACAACGAAATTAAGAAACAGAGAATCAAATTAGATATAAAAAATTGGACAAACTCATATCTAAAAGAAAGAAAAGAGTTTTTAATTAATAGAGACAAATATAATTTAGGAAAAAACTTTCCTATTCAACCAAAAGGATTATTTAAACAATTAAGGAGAGCATTACCAAAAGATACTGCTATCACACTAGATGCGGGAACACTTTGCTTACAAGCAACAGATTCTCTAGAATATTATAATCCACCATCTTTATTTACACCTTTAGACTTTGGGTTAGTAGGTTTTTCATTTGCCTGTGGTCTAGGAGTTAAAATCGCAAAACCTAGAAAAACTGTTGTAAGTCTTATGGGTGATGGTGGTTTTGGTATGACAATTTCTGAATTGAGTACGGCAGTTGAATATGGAATTAATACAACAACTATTGTAATGAACAATCAAAGTTGGGGGGCAGAAAAAGCTTACCAAAAAGATTTTTTTGGAAAAAGATATTTAGGTGCAGATATCACTAGTCCTTCATTTGATAAAGTAGCTGAGCTATATGGTGCAAAAGGGTTTAAAGTAAAAAAAATCTCTGAAATCAATGAGGCAGTACGAGCAGCAATTAAAAGTAATAAACCTTCAGTAGTTGATATTGATGTGGATCCTAGTGCATTATATAGTTTTAGAAGAGATAGTTTTAAACATAGGCAAAAATAAATGTCACAAAAAGATATTGGAAATAAAATCCCAATTTATAAATTAAAAGCAGGTAAAGAAGTTGAAGAGTATTATGATGAATGGACTGTTGAAAATAAATATGACAAGGATATGGTTGATTGGAAATATTCAGGGCCTCAAGAAACTGTAGATATTTTTAAAAAACACACTCTTAACAAAGACATCAAAATTTTAGATGCCGGTTGTGGTACTGGGCTGGTAGGGATTGAGCTAAAAAAAAATGGTTTCCAAAACTTTGATGGAGCTGATTTTTCTCAGAAAATGTTAGATTTAGTGCCAGAAAATATTTATCAAAACTTATACAAAATCGATCTTAATAAAAAAATTAATATTAAAGATAATACTTATGAGGGAGTTACATGTGTAGGCACTTTTACATTTGGGCATGTTAACCCCCCTGCGTTAGATGAGATGGTAAGAATTTGTAAAACTGGATCATTAATTTGTTTTACAATAAATATTGGTATCTATGAGGAATATGGATTTGACAAAAAGATCAAAGAATTAGAAGATACAAACTCTTGGAAAATAATTGAATTCTTTAAGTCTAATTATATTGCAAGCAAAGGAGTAAATGCTTGGTTAGTGTTAGCTCAAGTAACTAAATAAAAAATTATGGATATAAATTTAAGAAAATTTACAAAATTTGTTGATAAAACTTTCATTGAAGGTGGCAAAGAAGCTAAAGAACCTGTTTTATTAGTTTCAGTTGCAGCAGTTCTTAAAAATCCTTGGTACGGTCAAGGTTTTGTTGAAGACTTAAGACCTACAATTTTAGACTTGGCACCTAAACTAGGTGATCTATTGGTCCCAGAACTAATTCAAGAAATAGGATCTCCTGAAAAAATTTTAGCATATGGTAAGGCTGGTGTAGTCGGTCTAAATGGAGAAATAGAACATGCCTCCGCTTTTATACATACTTTAAGATTTGGAAATAAATTTAGAGATGCTGTAGGTGGAACATCTTATTTAAGTTTCACAAATACTAGAGGACCTGCTGGATCAAAGATTTCAATTCCAATGATGCACAAAACAGACTCGGGATTAAGACCTTATTATTTAACTCATGAGTTTACAATTCATGATGCGCCATTCGATGATGAAATTGTAATAGCTATTGGAGGAGCTTCTAGCGGAAGAGCTCATGCAAGAACTGGTGACAGATATCAAGATATGAAAGAAATGGGTATAGAGCCAAAGTAGTATTTGATGGTAACTGGTAATACCGCATCAGGTACATTTTATGTTTTTAATAAACAAAAACAACCTATCCCAATAGTTTTTGTTCATGGAGTTGGTTTAACTTATGAAATCTGGCAACCTCAATTAGATTTTTTTAAAAATTACTCTAATCTCTCATATGATATTCTTGGTCACGGAAAATCACCATTGATAAAACAATATATAAGTTTTGATGATTTTTCAGAACAACTTATTGAATTAATTAATGAACTTAAAATTGAAAAAATTCATTTAGTTGGTTTCTCAATTGGCTCTTTAATAGCCAGAAATTTTGCCACCAAATATAATGATAGATTGCAATCACTAATTCTTTTAGGCTCAATATATAAACGATCTGAACTACAACAAAAAATTGTTAACGAAAGATTCGACCAAGCTAAAAAAGAATTAAAACTTTCAAGACAAGCATTGAAAAGATGGTTTACTGATAAATATTTAGAAAATAATCCTGATACTTATGAAAAAATTAGTTCAATTTTATCTGCAAATAATATGGCTAATTTTTTGAGAGTTTATGAGTTATTTGTTAAACATAAAAATGACGAAGACTTTAAAAAAATCCAAAGCAAAACCTTAGTGATGACTGGAGAGCATGATATTGGTTCTACAGTTGAAATGTCTCAACAGTTAAACAATATAATTGAGAATAGCGAATTAAAGATCATCAAAGATGGCAAACATCTTTGTGGTATTGAATGTGCAGATGATGTAAATTTAGCTATTAAAAATTTTGTAGATAAAAATGAATAAACTAAAACAGTATAAGATGTTTATTAATGGGGAGTGGGTTGACTCAGAAAGTAAGAAAACTTTTGAAACTTTAAACCCAGAAAATAATGAACCCTGGGCAGTTGTTCCTGAAGCAAGTGCTAAAGATGTAAACAATGCAGTTAATGCAGCTCAAAAAGCTTTTGAAGGTGAATGGCCAAAATTACTTCCTAGAAATAGAGCAAAGTTTCTAAGAGCTATAGGTGAACAATTAAGAAAAAATGCAGAAATGCTTGGTGAAATAGAAACTATTGATACTGGAAAATTATTTAGAGAAACTAAAAAACAAGCGATATATATTGCTGAATATTATGATTACTATGCTGGTTTAGCTGATAAAGTCGAAGGAACAGTTCTTCCAATAGATAAACCAAATGTTCAAGCTATAACTACCCGAATTCCTATAGGAGTGATAGCAGCAATAGTTCCTTGGAATTCTCAAATGTTTTTAACAGCCACTAAATTAGCCCCTGCTCTTGCAATGGGTAACACAGTTGTAATTAAATCTTCTGAACTAGCTCCAGCTGTTATGTTTGAGTTTGCAAAGCTTATTGAAAAAACTGGAATACCGAAAGGTGTTGTTAACGTGATTACTGGATTTGGAGAAACATGTGGAAAAGCATTAACTACTCATAAATTAGTTGAAAAAATCGCTTTCACTGGCGGTCCTGAAACTGCAAGACATATTATTAAAAATTCTGCAGAAAACTTGTCTGAGGTAAGTTTAGAGTTGGGTGGCAAAAGTCCAGTAGCGGTATTTAATGATGCTGAGCAAGAGAACGCAATAAACGGGATTACTGCAGGAATTTTTGGGGCTAGCGGTCAAAGTTGTATAGCAGGTTCAAGACTTTATCTACAAAAAGATATTTATGATGAGTTTTTAGATAAACTTTTAAAACGTGCAGAAAAAATTAAGATAGGAGCCCCAATGGATCCAAAAACTGAGATGGGGCCGCTTAGTAATTTTAAACAATTAGAGATTATTGAAAAAAATATTAAAGAAACAGTTAGTCAAGGTGGGAAATTAAAGTGTGGTGGAAAACGAGACTCTTTTTCGAATAAAGGATATTATTTCCCCCCTACAATAATTGAGTGTGATAATCATAATCTTCCTGCAGCTGAAAATGAATTATTTGGACCAATACTATCTGTGATGAAATTTGATACTGAGGAAGAAGTTATTAAAAAGATGAATGATAACCAATATGGTTTATCATCTGGTGTTTACACAGCAAGCCTTTCAAGAGCAATGAGAGTTTCTAAAGCAATTAGAGCAGGTATTACATTTGTGAATACGTATAGATTAATTTCTCCCTCTGCTCCTTTTGGAGGTATAAAAGATAGTGGTTACGGAAAAGAAGCAGGTCTTGAATCAATTAAGGATTATACAAGAGTTAAAACAACTTGGTTTTATACTTCTGATGAGCCAACTTTAGATCCATTCATAATAAGATAAATTCTCTTTTTAAAAAATTAATAAGAATGCTTTTTAGATGGAAATGTCTTGTTCTTTACTTGTTTTGCATAATTAGATACAGCCCTTTTAATTTCCATTCGAATGTTTGTAAATTTTTTTACAAATCTTACATTAATAGGATTTAATCCAATCAAATCATCTAAAACCAGTATTTGACCATCGCATATATTTGAAGCTCCGATACCAATAGTTGGTATATTAATATTTTTAGTTACAAATTTAGCCAATGAAGTTTCAACACATTCTAAAACAATAGAAAATACACCCGCTTTTTCTAATAGTTTTGCATCAATAAGCATAGTATCCCTTTCCGATTTCTTTTGCCCCTTAAATCTAAAATTTTTATCAGATTGAGGTAGTAAACCAAGGTGTCCCATTACAGGAATTTTATTTTTTACTAAAGCTTTAACTATTTTAAATATCTTTTTACCACCTTCTAACTTTACTCCATCACATTTTGTTTGAGAAATTATCTTTTTCGCATTTTTTAATGCCTCTTTAGAATTTCGATAAGTATTGTATGGCATATCCACAATCATCAAACTTTTTTTGACACCCATTCTGACACTCTTGGAATGTTCTATCATAGTATTAAGCGATACTTTTTTAGTTGATTTATAGTTATATAAAACTGATCCAAGAGAATCTCCAACAAGAATTAAATCACAAAAATTGTCTATAATCATAGAAACATTTTTTGAATAAGCTGTGAGACAAACAATTTTTGTTTTATTTTTTTTTGCTAAAATTTTTTTAATTCTTTTATTCATTCTACTCTAATTCAATAGTACTAGGAGGTTTTGAAGTAACATCGTAAACTACACGATTAATTCCTCTGATGCTATTAACAATTTTATTTGAAATTTCTTGGATAAATTCTTTTTTAAATTGATAAAAATCTGCAGTCATTCCATCCTCAGAGGTAATTGCTCGAAGTAAGCATAGATATTCGTATGTTCTATTATCCCCCATCACGCCTACAGTTTTGACTGGTAGCAAGGCTGCATAAGCTTGCCAAATTTTATCGTATAAATTATTTTTTCTTAATGCCTGAATAAAATAATGATCAGCTTGCTTTAAAATGTTTATTTTTTCTTTTGTAATTTTACCTGGCATTCGTATTGCTAAACCTGGTCCAGGAAATGGGTGTCGTGAAATAATCTCTTTACCTAAATTTAACTCATAACCTAATTTTCTTACTTCATCTTTAAATAAATATTTAAGAGGTTCTACTAACTTTAATTTCATTTTTTTTGGTAATCCACCAACATTATGATGCGATTTTATTTTTGATGTCTGACTACCTGTCACAGACTTGCTTTCAATTAAATCTGGATAAAGAGTTCCCTGGGCTAAAAATTTAGCACCTTTAATTTTTTTAGAATATTTTTCAAAAATTTTAATAAATTGATTTCCAATAATTTTTCTTTTAATTTCTGGATCAGTTACATTCTTTAATTTAGCTAAGAATTTTTTTTCTGCATTGATGTAGGTAAGATTCATTTTTAATTTTTTTCTAAATGTTTTAATTACTTGTACTTCTTCATTCTTTCTCAAAAGTCCTGTATTAACAAAAATGCAGTATAATTTTTTTCCTATTGCTTTGTTTAAAAGTTGAGCCACAACACTACTATCTACCCCTCCTGATAGTGCGCAAATAACTTTATTTGATCCCACTTGTTTTTTAACTTCATCAATTAATTTAATTTTTTGATTTTTAGCTGACCAATTTTTTTTAATTTTACAAATATTAAAAATAAAATTTCTTATTATTATTTTTCCATTTTCAGTATGTGTTACCTCTGGATGAAATTGTACACCAAAAAATTTATCAAATTTACCTTCAACAATTGCATATTTTGAGTTCTTACTTGATGCTATAACTTTAAAATTTTTTGGTAATTTATAAACTTGATCTGCATGACTCATCCATACTTTTGTTCTTTTTGTTTTGAAAAAATTTTTAATCAATAGGCTTTTATTTTTTTTGATAATGTTTGCTAAGCCGAATTCTCTATGCTTGGATTGTTTGATTTTTCCTCCGTTAAATTTAGATATAATTTGATGACCAAAACAAATTCCTAAAACTGGAATGCTTAATTTTAAAATTTTACTATCAAATAGATTATTTTTTAATTGATAAACATTTAATGGACCACCAGATAAAATTATTCCTTTTGTGTTTTTCTTTATTTGGGAACTATTAATTTTCTTATGGCTCACTAACTCTGAATAAACTCCAAGTTCTCTTATTCTTCTTACAATCAGTTGAGTAAATTGTGAGCCGAAATCAATTATCAAAATTTTGTCTAATTTTTTATCAAGACTCATTATTTTTTGGCTCAAGATTCTGGAGTTCTTTTAAAATCTTATCATTTTCTTTACAAAGATTTTTACAAACTTTGGAAAATCTTTTTGATAGCTCTTTAACCTTTGAATAATTACTTTTCTCTATACTAATTTGCATCATCATTAAAATTGCTTCTTCGTTTGAAGGATCAATTAACAAAGTTGTCTCTAAATTTTTCTCCTCGTTTTTTTGATCTTTTTCTTCTTTATAAATTTTTGCTAAATACAAATATGAATTTGCATCTTTCGGATTAAATACAATACTTCTCTCAAACATAAATCGTGCATCTTTAAAGTTTTCTTTATTATATAATTCTAGTCCTTTATTAAAAAAATTTTCACTGCTTAAAGAATAATTAAGAATGTTTATTAAAAAATAGAAAATAATAGTTATTTTAAAAATTTTTTTCATTAATATTTATTATTGCTTTTTACTATATCAACATTATGAACCATACTTTCATAGAAACCAGCTTTTGTGATTTTAACAAATTGAGGTTTATCTCTTAGATATTTAATTTGTCTCGATCCCAAGTATCCCATTGATGATCTTAATCCACCAATTAATTTAAAAATTATCTTATCAACTTTACCTTTATATTTGGCAAATCCTTCTACTCCTTCTGGCACATACTTAGATGTATCTTTCTGTTTTGATTGAAAGTATCTATCAGCAGAACCTTTATTCATAGCTCCAACAGATCCCATACCTCTAAAATTTTTAAATAATTTACCATTTTTTTTAATCAATTTTCCTGGAGCCTCATCGGTTCCTGCAAATAATGAACCAATCATAACTGCATCTGCTCCAGCAGCGAATGCTTTTGCTAAGTCACCTGAATATTTTATTCCACCATCAGAAATAATCTTTATATTTTTATTTTTAATTCCATTTCTTATTTCTAGTATTGCACTAAGTTGTGGGACACCAATACCTGCCACTAATCTTGTAGTACATATTGAACCAGGTCCAATCCCAACTTTTATGATATCAACACCGAGTTTTAACAAAAATTTAGCTGCAGAGGGTGTAGCAATGTTTCCGGCACAAAGTGCAGTTTTTTTATATTTATTTTTTTTAATAAACTTAATTATTTCTGAAACTTTTTTAGTATGTCCATGGGCTGTATCAACAACAATCATGTCAATTTTTTCTTTCAATATTGCCCCTGCTCTTTTAAATTCACTTGGTCCTGCTCCAACAGCTGCACCCACTAAAAGTTTATGTTTTTTGACTCTTTTAATTTCAAGAATTTGTTTTTTTATGTCTAAGTTTCTATGAATTATTCCAATACCTCCTGCTTTTGCGATTGCGATTGCCATTTTACTTTCAGTAACAGTATCCATCGCTGATGATAGCAGAGGAATGTTTAATTTCAGATAATTAGTAAGTTTGATGCTAGTATCAACTTCTGAGGGCAAGATCTCAGAATACTTTGGCATAAGAGTTACATCATCAAAGGTAAGTGCTTCTTTTATAGAAACCATGATCATTTATATATGATTCCTTTAAAATTTAAAGAAACTATCTTAGATTTTTACAAATTATAAAACTTTCTTTAGAATCTTTTCTACTTGATTTAGGTTTAAAAACCTTAACTTCCTTAAAAATTTTTTTTCCCAGTGCGACAATTTCATTAAAAGTACTACCCATAAATATTTTTGAGATAAAGTAACCCTTTTCTGAAATTACATCTTTTGAAAAAACCATAGCTTCTTTACATAATTCACCAGTCTGAATTGAATCAATATTTTTAATTCCAGTTGTGTTCACAGCCATATCAGACATGACTACCTCAGGTTTTTTTTTAAGATAATTCTTTATCTGATTTTGAGTTTCTAACGAAGTAAAGTCACCTTGAATTTGTAGTGTATTTTCTATATTTTCTATTTTTTTTATATCAATAGAAATTATCCTTGCACTTTTTACTACTTTTGCAACATACTGTGACCAACTGCCAGGCGCAGCTCCGATGTCGATGACGGACATCCCCCCTTTAAATACTTTAAATTTTTCATCTATCTCTTTTATTTTGTATGCCGATCTAGCCCTATAACCGTCAACTTTCGATTGACGAACATAAGTATCCTTTCTTTGTTTATTTACCCAATTTTTTGAAATTTTATTTTTTTTCAATTAAGTATTATATCTTAAGCTTTTTAGTATTTTATTTTTGTTTAGAGTTTCTAATTCAATCTTAATACTTTTGTCCACTCGCATGTCTTTACCATCTTTCCAAATACCTGCAGCAAGATGTATTATCCCGATTTTATAATTTGGTAAGAATGGCTCAACAAATGTGCTTTGCTTCTGATCGTATTTTGGGAGTAAATTACTTGTGATCCAATTACAATTTAAAGGAAGAAATTCTGTTTCCAAATTATCAATGTAAACTGACATGTTAATAGCTAAACCTTCTGATCCAAATATATTACCAGCTTTTAAAGTTTTAGATAAATTATTTTGCCAAACACTCCAACCTTTAGAATTTTTTTCTAAAGAAAAAACTCCAATATTTATATGTGGCGCAAAAGCTAATTTCCTAGCATCAGCATAACCAATTTTTGATTTTACAGCATGTTTAAAATTTTGAGATTTAATTAGTGCCAGCTTCCCAAAAAGCCAATTTACTCTTGAAGTAATTTTATATCCCGGGCCAATTGTTTGTGTAATTCCAAGTTTTCCATCATCACAAGCCTTAAAATAAAGATCTATACAATTCCAGTCATTTACCCAAGCATCACAATCAATCCAAAGATATTTTTCGTAGTCAGGAAAATATTTCGGTAAAAAGGCTCTTGAGACCTGACTTTTCAACCACTCTTTACCCCTAACTTTATAGCCAGGTACCTCAATATCCCATTCAGCATTTTTTATTTCATCAACCTTTTTTAATAGAATATCCTTTTGATCTTGTTTTAATCCTGCGTCCAAAACACAGATAGCAACACTTTCACTCTGTTTAAATCTTTTAATTGAGTCTACTAGTTCATCTAGTAAAGGAAAATAATTAGCATCGGCTAAAGAAACAATTACATTTTTTTTCATTAAAGTACGTCTTCAAGGTCATCATCGTCTTGAATTTTGTCATTTTCATGTTGTTTCTTAATTTTATGAAAATGTAAAAAGCTTATTGGTAGTAAAAGTAGATAAATTGCAGCACTAATTGTAATTACGTTAAAAGTATAAATTAATAATAGGCCAAAAAATAAAACTATTCCAAATAAAAGAAATATTGTTGTTTTTCTAGGGATTACAATCTTTTTAAAAGAATAACTGGGAAATTTACTAATAAGTAGAAACGAAGTCGTGATAAAGAAAATAGGTACCATTAAATCATAATTTAATTGAATAAAGTTAAAACCACTTAAACTAATAATCAAAGGTGTTAAAACTAAAATTCCTCCAGCTGGTGATGGGACTCCTTCAAAAAAATTATCTCTCCATGAAGGTTCTTGATTTGAATTAATATTAAAACGAGCCAAACGTAATGCAACACAAATTACATAGACTAAACAAAGTAACCAACCAAATCTTCCTAAAGTATTAAGTTTCCAGAAATACATTATAAATGCTGGTGCTACCCCAAAACTTATCATATCAGTAAGCGAGTCTAGTTCTTTTCCAACTTTAGAAGTACCTCTGATTAATCTAGCTATTCTTCCATCAAGACCGTCTATTAAAGCAGCAAATAGAATTGCTATAATCGCGAGTTCAAACCTACCATCCAGAGCAAATCGTATTGATGTCAAACCAATACAAACCCCTATAAGAGTAAGCATATTTGGCAAGATCATTCTTGCTCTTTTTTTGTCTGCTACGATCTTTAAATTATTTTTAGGTTGTTCCATTTTATTTTTTAGCTAATAAGGTTTCACCTGAGATAGCTTTTTGACCAACTTTTACTAATGGCTGATAATTTTCATAATACACATCTGCTCTACTCCCAAATCTTATCATTCCAATTCTATCACCTTGTTTCAATTCTTGATCTTTACTAGACTCACAAACTATTCTTCTTGCAATAAGACCTGCAATTTGAACTACTATAATGTTATTATTATCGGTATCTTTAATTTTAAAATAATTTCTCTCATTATCTTCACTTGCTTTATCAAGAGAAGCATTAACAAACACTCCAGGCTTATATAAAATTTCTTCAATTTTTCCAGAACATGGAGTTCTATTAACATGACAATCAAATACGTTCATAAAAACACTGATCTTATTAAATTTTTTATTTTCTAAACCTAGTTCTTTTGGACCATCAACTTCCTCAACTTTTATGATTTCTCCATCTGCAGGGCTAACTAGATAATTATCATCATCAATTATTACTCTCTCAGGATCTCTAAAAAAATAATAAACCCAGATTAATAAAACCAAACCAATTAATCCTAAAAAATTACTGAAACTATAAAATACGATTGTAATAATTCCAGCAATTACTAGGAACTTATATCCTTCGGCGTGAATTTTTGGAAATATCTTACTAAACATGTTCTTCTATTTGATAATTTTTCATTAATATGTATATAAAATTACGAAATTCAATTATTAAGATAAAATAAAGTGAGCAAAATTACGGTAAAAAACCCCATTGTAGAGTTAGATGGTGATGAAATGACCAGAATAATCTGGGAATTTATTAAAAAAAAATTGATCCTTCCCTATCTTGATATCGGAATTGAGTACTACGACTTAGGCATGAAAAGCAGAGATAATACTAATGATCAGATTACAATAGACTCTGCTAATGCAATTAAGAAAATTGGCGTGGGTATTAAATGTGCAACAATTACTCCTGATGAAGCACGAGTTGAGGAATTTAATTTAAAAAAAATGTGGAGATCACCAAATGGAACAATAAGAAATATTATTGGTGGAACTGTTTTTAGGGAGCCAATTATTTGTTCTAATATTCCAAAATTAGTACCCTCATGGTCAGACCCTGTTGTAATTGGCAGGCATGCTTTTGGTGATCAATATAGAGCAACTGATTTTAAAGTTCCAGGTAAAGGAAAGATGGAAGTTAAGTGGACATCAGAAGATGGTAAAGATGAAATTAAATATGAAGTATTTAATTTTACAGGACCAGGTGTTGCACTTTCTATGTACAATTTAGATAGATCTATCGAAGATTTTGCGAGGTCTTGTTTTAGCTACGGTCTTATCAAAAAATGGCCAGTATATCTTTCAACAAAAAATACAATCTTAAAGAAGTACGATGGTCGGTTTAAAGATATATTTGAAGATGTGTTTAATAAAGAATTTAAAGAAAAATTTGATAAGGAAAAAATTACTTACGAACATAGACTAATTGATGACATGGTTGCATGTGCAATGAAATGGAGTGGAAAATATATTTGGGCTTGTAAAAATTATGATGGTGATGTTCAGTCAGACACGATGGCTCAAGGTTATGGCTCGTTAGGTTTAATGACAAGTACACTTTTAACCCCCGATGGAAAAGTCATGGAAGCTGAGGCAGCTCACGGAACGGTTACAAGACACTTTAGAATGCATCAACAGGGTAAAGAAACGTCAACTAATCCAATAGCCTCAATTTTTGCCTGGACGAGAGGTCTAGCTCATCGAGGTAAGTTAGATGGAAATAATGATCTTATAAAATTTTCGAATACAATTGAGCAAGTTTGTATTAGTTGTGTAGAAAGTGGTTCTATGACCAAAGATTTAGCGATATTAGTCGGACCATCAAGTAAGTATTTAACTACAAATCAATTTCTAGATGAAATTGATAATAGTTTAAAAAAGAAATTAAATTAAAGACTTGATTTTTTCGAAAGCTTCATCAATTTTGCTGCTATCTTGACCCCCAGCTTGTGCAAAATCTTTTCTACCACCCCCGCCTTTTCCACCAATTGTTTCTGATCCTAATTTTGCAAATTTTACTGCATCATATTTATCGACTAATTTATCGGTAATACCAACTGCCAACCCAACTTTATCTTCACTGCTTGCAAAAACAATTATAATACCATTTCCTAATTCTTTTTTGCCATTATCAACTAGTTTTCTCAAATCTTTCGGAGGTAAATCTTTTACTTTTTGAAATCTAACTTTTATGTCATTTATCTTCTCATCTTTAATAATATTTTTTGTTTTATCTTTAAGAACAGAAATAACATTTAGTTGTTCAAGTTGTCTTGAGAGATTTTTTATGATTTCTTTTAAATCTTTGTTATCAACGTTTGGTTTGCCTCCACGTTTGATAATTTGTGATGACAAGTCTTTAATAGTTTCTTCATCTTTTTGAGTAGATAAAGTTGATAATTTTTCTTTATTCTTAATAAAATCTTCAAGTTGTTGATCTCTAAGAGCTTCAACTCTTCTAACACCTGCTGCAATAGATGATTGGCTTACAGTTTTAAATTTTCCAATATCACCAGTATTTTTGACATGCGTTCCTCCGCACAACTCTGTTGAAAAATATGTTTCTTTTTCCTTGCCCATAGATACTACACGGACTTCTTCCCCATATTTTTCTCCAAAAAAAGCTAATGCACCTTTTTCGATAGCAGCTTTTGGTGTCATAATTCTTGTTGTTACATCAGAACTATTTGAGACATATTCATTAACTAGCTTATCTATAGTCTCTAGCTCTTCATTTGTAATTGGTTTCATGTGACTAAAGTCAAATCTTAATCTGTCTGGAGCGACTAATGATCCTTTTTGCATAACATGTTTACCTAAGGTTCTTCTCAATGACTCATGGAGTAAGTGTGTAGCAGAATGGTAAGCTTTTAAATTATCTCTTCTCTCTACATTTATTTTCATCTCTACCGCATCATTGATTTTTATTTCTCCAGTTTTCAAAGATCCGTAGTGAACAAATAAGTCCCCAAGTTTTTTTTGAGTATCTGCTACTTCAAAAACAGAATTACCAGAAACAATTGTGCCTTTATCACCAAGTTGTCCTCCTGACTCTCCGTAAAACGGGGTTTGATTTGTAATAATCATTCCCTGTTCGCCAGAAGATAAAGATTTTGTTTCTTTGTTATCTTTAATTAGATTTAATACTACTGCTTCAGACTGATTAGATTCATAACCTAAAAATTCTGTCGGACCAGTTTTGTCTTTGATTGAAAACCAAATTGCTTCTTCAGAACTATCACCAGAACCTTTCCAATTCTTTTTGGCAAGCTCTTTGCTTTTTTTCATCAATTCGTCAAATTTCTTATTATCAACTTTCAATGATTTGTTCTTTAAGATGTCTTCTGTAAGATCTAATGGAAAACCATAAGTGTCATATAATTTAAATGCTACATCACCAGGTAAAACTTTATCTATTTTTGAAATTTCATCATTTAAAATTTTGATACCTCTATCAAGTAAAACTAAAAATTTTTCCTCCTCCATCCTTAAAGTTTCCTTAATTAAAGATTGAGATCTTTCAAGCTCTGGATAATTTCCTGACATCTCCTTTTTTAACGAGTTAAAAATTTTATAAAAAATTGGTTCTTTAGATCCTAACAAATGAGAATGTCTCATTCCTCTTCTCATAATTCTTCTTAGAACATATCCACGACCTTCATTTGAAGGTAAAACACCTTCAGCCAAAAGAAATGAGCTTGCTCTTAAGTGATCAGCGATTACCCTAAAACTTGATAAATTTTTATCATCTTGTTTGACTTTTGTTACTTCAGAAATTGAGCTTATTAATTTCTTAAAATGATCAGTTTGATAATTATCATGTGTGCCTTGTAAAAGAGCTGCAATTCTCTCTAATCCCATTCCTGTATCAACAGATGGTTTTGGCAAATCTATTCTTTTTTCTTTTGAAACTTGCTCATACTGCATAAAGACTAAGTTCCAAATTTCAATAAAACGATCTCCATCTTGATCTTTAGTTCCTGGCAACCCTCCTTTTAAGTGATCACCATGATCATAAAATATTTCTGAGCAAGGTCCACAAGGACCAGTTTCTCCCATTGACCAGAAGTTATCTGATGTTGCAATTCTAATTATTCTGTCATCACTAAAACCTGCTATTTTCTTCCAAAAATTAAAAGCCTCGTCATCTTCATGAAAAACAGTTACGTAAAGTCTATTTTTGTCTAAACCAAAATCTTTAGTGATTAAATTCCATGCAAGTTCAATTCCTCTTTCTTTAAAATAATCCCCAAAAGAAAAGTTTCCCAACATTTCAAAAAAAGTATGGTGTCTTGGTGTGTAACCAACGTTTTCTAAATCATTATGTTTACCGCCGGCTCTAACACACTTTTGTGAGGTGGTAGCTCTTTGATAATCTCTTTTTTCTAAACCAGTAAATACATTTTTAAACTGAACCATTCCTGAATTAGCAAACATTAAGGTTGGGTCATTATTTGGGACCAAATTACTAGACTCAACAATCTTATGATCGTTTTTTTCGAAGTATTTAAGAAACGTACTTCTTATCTCATTTAATGATTTGTCCACCATATTTTTAAAATACAGCTTTTTTATTCTATGTCTAGATAACGATAAGGGGGAAAGGCGCTTATTATAAGCGCCTTTATAATTTAAAGATGACCTTTAATTCTAGTTCTTTTTAGTAGGAGTAGTCTCTTTTGCAGCTTCTTCTTTTTCAGCTACTTTCTTCTCCTTTTCAATTTTTTCAGGACTTAATGGATTTCCTTCAATTTTCTTTGAAATCACACCAGCTTTTTCTCTAATTGCCATTTCTATTTCTGCAGCAACTTTAGGGTTTTGTGCAAGATAAGTTTTTGCATTTTCTCTTCCTTGTCCAATTTTTTCACCTTTATAAGCGTACCAAGCTCCTGATTTTTCAATGATATCAGCTTTAGCACCTAGATCAACTAACTCACCCATTTTGCTAATACCTCTTCCATACATCAAATCAAACTCGACAACTTTAAATGGTGGTGCGACTTTATTTTTGACTACTTTAACTCTTGTAGTATTTCCAATAATTTCATCTTTGTCTTTGATGGCACCAATTCTTCTAATGTCCATTCTTACAGATGAGTAAAACTTAAGTGCGTTACCGCCTGATGTTGTTTCTGGACTTCCAAACATAACTCCAATTTTCATTCTAATTTGGTTAATGAAAATCATCATTGTGTTTGTATTTGAAATTGAACCAGTTAATTTTCTTAAAGCTTGACTCATTAATCTTGACTGTAGACCAACATGATGATCTCCCATCTCACCTTCGATTTCAGCCTTTGGAGTTAAAGCTGCAACAGAGTCAATTACAATAACTGAAATAGAGCCTGATTTTACTAGTGTATCAGCAATTTCTAAAGCTTGTTCACCAGCATCTGGTTGTGAAATTAGAAGCTCCTCAGTATTAACACCTAATTTTTTTGCATAAACTGGGTCTAAAGCATGCTCCGCATCAACGAATGCACAAATTCCACCAGCCTTTTGAGCTTCAGCAACTACTTGTAATGCTAATGTTGTTTTTCCAGAACTTTCTGGCCCGTAAACTTCAATAATTCTTCCTTTAGGTAAACCACCTATTCCTAAAGCTAGATCTAAGCTTAAAGAACCTGTAGATATCGACTCGATATCCATAGCTCTTTTTTCACCAAGCTTCATAACTGAACCTTTTCCAAAATTATCTGTTATCTGGCTAATTGCAGCATCTAAAGCTTTGTTCTTTTCCTTAATATCCATCTCTTGGTCTTTTGTAGATTTAACTACTTTTAGGTTATTTTTCGTCATTTTTTGCCTTTTTTTTTAATTTTTTTAACACTCGAATCATATATTAAATGTACACATTTTGTTCTCATTAGCAAGATTTATTTAATTTAGGTTAAAAAAACCAATAATTATTTAATTTTCAGATAATCACTGGTTAATAAACCAACTGCTTTAAGAAGATTAAATCTTGAGAGAATATAATTTCTTTCTGAGTCAGCTAAAGAAATTTGGGCGTTTAATAACAAAGAGTTAGATTGAATAACCTCTAAAGTTGTTCTATCTGATCCACTATTATATTCAGCTACTATACCCTCATTGGCAATCTCGGCTGCATTCACTTGAGCTCTAACTGAATTAAGTAAACTTTTGTTTGATTGAAAATTTGACCAGGCACTTGCAACATCTGTTTGATTTTTTGTGGTCATATTCTTTAATAATAAATTTTTTTGTAATTCTAAACTTCTAGATTTATTCAAATTTGCAAAATTTTTCCCTCCAGAGAAAAATGGCCAAGTCACGGTGGCTTTTAAAGTATCTTGTTCTTTCTCATCATAAGTAGAATTTAAATCATCAGTTTGAGATCTATCGAATGATAAAGTTGCAGTTGGAGCTAAATCTGACCTTGCACTAATTGTATCATTCTTAGATTGTTGATATTCTAAATTTGCTATTATCAAACTAGGATTATTTTTTTTAGATAATTCAATAGCCGAGTTTAATTCAGTTGGTAAATTTATTTTGAATATTGACTCTTTTTTTAATAGTTCTGGATTCATTATCTTTCCAATTACACTTTCATAATTAAGTTTACTCGTTAAAAAATCATTTTCAGCTTGTATTAATTTAGCTCTTGCCTCTGCTAAGGAAGACTCTGATTGTGCAACATCTGATATAGATATACTTCCTCTCTCAAGTCTAATCCTATCTGTTTCAACTTGCCTATCTAACAAATTTACATTTGATCTATTAATTTTTAATTTTTCATTTGCTGTAATTAAACCAGTATATGCCTCAATAGATTTATATAAAATCTCTTGTTCTTTCTTTAAAAGTTTTGCCTTTGCCAAATCTATTCCAATTTTACTCTTCTGTAATTCAGCTGCCCTACCAAAATCAATAAGAGTTTGTGAAATTGTGACTGATTGAACTGTAGGATTAACATCATTTATAGATGCATTTGAACCATCGCGATTTGTTAATTTATCAGTGTCCTCTTTACTTTTACTTCCACTTAAAGTTATTGTTGGTAAATAAGATCCCTTTGAAATTCGCAATTCTTGTTCTGAAATATTTAAGCTTTCTCTTTCAGCATTTAATTCTAGATTATTATCATAGGCTTTTTTTAAAGCTGTTGAAAACGTTTCAGAATTTACATTAACAATCAAAAATAAAAAACTTAAAATAATTAATAAAAATTGTTTCATCCTCGTTTATATACTGTAGATCTTATCTGATGGTTACTATTTAAATTTATAATAATTGATGCATATTTAGGCATATATTTAAACATATTTTGGGTAATTCTTTGATATGTTTGCATAAAAGATAATACATCTTCTTTACTCATAATTTTTGTATTTGAATTTTTTTTACTATTTATCAAAAGTTTTCTTTCTTGTTTTAATCTCCATTTTTGTAACAAACTAAAATTTTTTGCTTTTAGGTAAATTAGACAATTTAATTGAGAATATAATTTTTTGTATTTTGATTTTAATTGATTATTAACATATTTTCTCCAAATTTGTTTTTGATCTTTAGTTTTTTCCATCAAGTTGATTGCTCTTTTTAAAGAATTATTTTTTTCAGATCTTGCTCCAACACACCATCCTTCAAAAATTATTATGTCAGGTTTTTTCTTTAAATCATACCAGTGTTTTTTGCTAAATCTATCATCGATGGCTTTATTAAATGTCGGCAATTTTAATCTTTTAAATTTTTTACTTTTTGACTTTTTAAAAAAATTTAACATCATATTAATATCATGTGTTCCGGGAACTCCTCTTGTTAAAAGCATAGGATGAACCCTTTTTGATAAACTTATT
Organism: uncultured Pelagibacteraceae bacterium; assembly: GCA_902629575.1. Classification (GTDB taxonomy): domain Bacteria; phylum Pseudomonadota; class Alphaproteobacteria; order Pelagibacterales; family Pelagibacteraceae; genus Pelagibacter. The sequence continues at coordinate 11,139 of CACORJ010000009.1, read as the reverse complement.
CTCTCTTTTCTCGTTTTATAAAAATCATCTATTGAAATTCTGAATACATTTAATTTAAAATATTTGCTTAAAATTATTTTAATTAAAGAGCTTGTTGTGGTTTTGCCTGTACCCTGGCCTCCAGCTAAACCAACAAAATAAGGTTTTTTCTTATCTACTTTGCTGTTTATCCAAAAGCATAATGGGATTAAGAAAGATTTAATCATTCTTTCTTTATTTTTAAATTTATCAGCTTTTGTTTCTTGAGATTTAATAAACTTCAAACAATCTTTTTTTACCTTTCCAAAGCATAAGCTGAATTGTTGCATGAAAATTATTTTTTATCTAAAGGATGATTTTGACCGTCGTTTACTGGCACATCTTTCATGTCAAAAGTGTTTATTTCGTCAACGCACCCAACATTAAATCCTGTCATAGCTGGATTAATTCTTGGATTATGATGAGTGTATATTCCACAATCAGAACAGAAATAATGTTTAGCAACTTTTGAATGGAACTGATAGAGTTTTAGTTTATCTTGTCCTTTTACAATTTTGAATTCTTCATTTTTTACCATCGACATAATTGCTCCTTTTCTTTTACAAATAGAACAATTACATTTTATTACTTTACCTAAATCTCCATCTAAATTTATTTCAGCCTCTACAGCTCCGCAATGACATACAAGTTTTTTCACTATTCTCCCCATTTACCATGAAATTCATAAACTACCGCAGGTTTATCACCTACTACCCAACCATCATGACCTGGTTCTATTGAATAAGCATCACCAGCTTTATAAGTTAATTCAGTTCCATCATCGTGTTTTGCGCAGACTGCCCCTGAAACAATTACTCCAAGATGTTTTGCTTTACAGCTATCTGTGCCAACTGTTGGTTTAATATCTTGTGACCATTTCCAACCTGGTTGTAAAACTAATCTCATAACTCTTTGATCTCCTACTTTCACAATGTCTATCTTGGCATTTTTAAAATTCGTATTACTTTCGTCTGGATTATCAAAAGTTTTGACTTCAATTGAGCTCATTTTTTTTCTCCTTTTATAATTAAATTAAAATTTAAAACTATCCTTGGTTGGAGTTATCCACAAGCATACAAAATATAGTTTTGATGTTCACGTTTTGATTCACTTTTGATTCAATTACGGACTCAAAATACAACCTCTTGCGTGCATTGTATAAATAGGCTATAAAATAGAACAAAACAAGAACATGAAACTGACTATTCCCTATTATCTGCATAAAGCTGGCGCTGGTTTCCCGTCACCTGCCACTGATTATATCGAAGAAGATATCGATTTGAACATGCATTTAATCAAAAATGTTCCAGCCACTTTCATCATAAGAGTGCAAGGAAAATCTATGGTGGATGTTGGGATTAATGATGGGGATTTATTGGTTGTCGACAAAAGTTTAAAACCAAAAAACTTTTCAACAGTTATTGCAAATGTTCATGATGAACTTGTAGTTAAAACTTTAGTTCAAGAAAGAGATAAAAAATTTCTAACATCAGGGTCTAAAAATTTTTCAGACAGAATTTTAATTAATGAAGAAGAAGATATTTTTATTTGGGGAGTTGTGACTTATGTCATCCATTCAACGTACTAAAAAAATAGGATTAGTTGACTGTAACTCTTTCTACGTTTCTTGTGAAAGATTATTTAATCCTAAAATAAGAAAAAAACCTGTGGTGGTTTTGTCTAACAATGACGGTTGCATTATTTCAAGATCTAATGAAGCTAAAGCTTTAGGAATTAAAATGGGAGAACCTTATTTTAAAGCAAAAGATATTATTGTTAAAAATAAAGTTGAAGTTTTTTCGTCAAATTACTCTTTATATGGAGATTTATCTAGAAGAGTAATGAGAACTCTAAAAAGATTTAATACCGAAATAGAGGTGTATTCAATTGATGAGGCATTTATAGATCTATCTAATTTTCCAGACTCTGAAGTTGAAAAAGTTGGAAAAGAAATTAGAGAAACAGTTTTACAGTGGACTGGGATTCCAACTAGCATTGGTATCGCTAAAACTAAAACTTTAAGTAAAGTTGCAAATCACATTGCAAAGAAAAAACAATCAGGAGTAACAAGCTTAATTGGAATAGAAAATTTAGATCCTATCTTAGAAAAAGTCGAAATCAATGATGTTTGGGGTGTCGGTAGACAGCTTACAAAGTTTTATCAAAAGAATGGAATTTATAATGCAAAACAACTTAAAAATAAATCTAATACATGGATCAAAAAATGTTCCAATGTTTTAAGTTCTAGAACTGCAATGGAACTTAGGGGAGTACCATGTATTGATTTAGAGACAACACAAACAAAGAGAAAAAGTTGTGTGGTTTCTAGATCTTTTGGAAAAAGAATTGAAAAGTTTCAAGAATTAAAAGAAGCAGTTGCAAACTATTGTTTGAATGCATCTGAAAAAATTAGATCAGAATCTTTAGTCGCAAAAGCAATTACAGTTTTTGTGAGAACGAGTCCTTTTCAAAGAGACTATGGTTATTATTCAAATGCAAAGACAATTGATTTTCCAATTGCAACAAATAACAGTATTGAAACTGTTAAAACTGCAGTTTTAATTTTAGAAAGCATTTTCAAAAATGGATATCGATACCAGAAAGCAGGTGTTATGCTTACAGGACTACGTAATGATGATGGAAGAAAAAATTTATTTTCTTCAAAAAAAGATGAGAAAATAAAAACTTTAATGCAATCAATTGATAATACTAATTATAGATATGGAAGATCCACATTAAGTCTTGCAAGTGCAGGTGTTCATAAAAAATGGAACATGAGAAGACAATACTCTTCCAAAATAGATACAGCTGACTTTTATTGTCTACCGATAATTAGAGCTTAGTTTATTGACCGATAGCTAACATGCTGGAGTAATGAACATAACATCCATCTTTGTTTTTATTAGTACACTCTTTCATAGCTTTTTTGATTAAACTTTCTTTGTCAAAACCTCTTAGTTTGATTAAAATATTTTTATCAGTTTTATTTTTTACAATGACAATATACTCCTGCTGTGAAGCTTTATCTATGTAATAAGGCTTAGTGCTGTCATCAGATTGATTTTCCAAGATTTCACAAGAATAACCCAAACGATTTAACTGAAGGTCTTCGCACTTCTTTTTAGCCCATATTTCATCATAAAACATGATGGTGGGAGTATCTTTCATCTCCTTTAGGGTACCAGTTTTTCCTTTAAAGGTTTGTGCTTCTTTGCTTTGATAAATACCAAACTGCATTACTGTTAAACCAATATCCCACATAGATTGGCCTTCATAATGTAATTTTTTATTTCCATTAATGAACACTTCTATCATACCCTTATTTTTTTCATGATCAGAGGGACGTTTATCCCAAATCGCATGAATTACTAAATCAGTCCATTTGCCTAGACTACCCTCTAATTCGTCAGGACTCATAACTAAATATTCAAGTCTAGCTTTCTCACAATAATTTATTGTTTGTTTAACGCTTCCCCCACAAGCATTTTCTTTATCTTCATAAACTCCCTCTGATGTACTTATTGAAGCCATCAATCCCTCCTTAGGAAAGATTTCTAAATGAAATGGAGGATGATAGGGCCCTTCACTTGAGTGAAACTGGAATACAGATTGTTTTCGATAAAATTTATGTTCTTTAGGAAAGTAAAAGGAAGCAGTATACCAATAATCTTGTTTGTGTTTAAAACCTAAACTAATATCTTTATTATGACCTTGCCCTATTTCAACTCGGTGATGAGGTGTTGATCTAATGCAATCTCTCTCTTTGCCATTTTTATACAAAAAACCACAATCATCATAACGAAGTTCAAATCTTATTGCAGTGTCACCATGTCTAATCGGCATCCCTTCAGAAGAATTCACAATTCTAATTCCATATTTTGTCCAACCATAATTCTTTTTAACAGAATGTTTAAAAGCATCAGTTCTTGTAATTGGTTTAAGTTTTATTCCTTGAATGGTGGTATCTTTTTTATTTAAACCAAGATTATAACTTTCACTTTTAAATACCATTTTTTTAATCTCTTCTTGGTCAGCAAATACATTATTCGTAAAAAGAATAAAAATTAAAATTAGAATTTTTTTCATTTTATTTTGTAAAGTGACAGTTAGCTTCAACAACTGTCCAAGAAGCTGAACCAAAAGGTCTATTACCAATATTTAAATAATGATGAACTATATCCCACTGATAACTATTAAGTTTACTTTTATCTTGTGACCATTGTTTTAATCTTTGTACATTTTCATGATCAGGAAATCTTGAAGCATAGGCATATAACCATCCCCAATTACTACTTGATCGACTATTGAGATCTTGTTTTTTATAATTTTTTGCAGGTCCTGGATGTTTCATGCTTTTTGCATATTTAAAAACAATTTCGTTATTTTCTGTAAAATCTATAAAAAACTTAACAATGTTATGATAATTTTTTCCTTTATGCTCATAATCCCAAATATTATAACCTTGGTTTTCTGCTATCGTAGCAATAGCAGCTAATGCATTCATAGCTCTTGCTTGATAAAACATTGCCCTCCCACCCCTTCTTGTTTCTATAGGCATACTTCCATCATTTCTTTGATATTTTATAGCTGCCTCGAAATTTTTAAAAGCAGTTCTAAATAACTTATTATCATTTAGCAAAATTCCTAATTGCATATGACTCATTGCAGATGATAAAGCATGATTATGTGCTCTTTTAGGAGTGCCAGCTGCACCAGATCCTGATTTATAGTTTGAATATTCATACATTAAATGTTTATTTTTTTTGACAATCTTTTTAAACCAATCTTTGATAATTTTGTCTTCAGCTTCTGTAACGTCAACAACTTGTTTGGCAAATGAATATGCTGCTATCATTGGTGAAGCTATATAAAGATTAACAGTTAAAGTATCGTTCCAGTGTCTTCCTTCTCCATCAGAAGGTCCCGTTCTTTGGGCAGCATTAGCTTTTGCCCACTCTAAAATTACTCTTTTTACATTTTCACACGCTTCCACATTCCCACTACCACAGGGAAAACTAAAGTCTTCAAATTTGCTCTTAGCGTGATCAAATCTATTATCAAGTCCGTACCCAGAGGGTGCTTCAACTTTTAAGACTGGTAAGACATAATTTATATCTGGGGTTATATATAAATCTTTAATGCATCCTTTTTTGTCTTTTTGAATTGGAAAAATAATTTCCGGTTTATTTACTACTGCTTTTTTTTTAATTTTTTTAAAATCACCGTAAGAAATATTCGGAAAAAAAAATGATAAAAAAAATAAGAATATTATTAAATTTTTCATTTCAGCTTCTCAATTTCTCTAATTTTAGATAGAGCTTTATCGAATTCATCCATATTTTCTCTTAGAGCTAAACTAGAAATCGAGTAAATCATTACTAACAATAATACTAATGGTATTGCAGTAATTATAGATGCATTGCTTTTAATCATCAAAATATAAATAACAATGAATAATGCTGAACGGATAAGGACTGTTTTTTTAAATACACTAATGATTGATAGTGAATGACTCACTAAATTTAAAAAACTCATTTTAGATGGACCAAAATATCTTTTACCTCGAATAGAAGGAATTGAGATTTTATTTTTTTCAACCTTGGTTAATGCGCCTGAAAAGCTACTCCATGTAGCCTTTTCTTTAAGCAATTTTTCGACAGTATGTTTTGATAGACATGTAAAATTACCAAATTTTATTGAATTTCCAGTAAATACTAAAGTTAAAATTTTATGGAAAAAATAACAAAATTTAAAAATAAAAGCTTCTGATCTTTTGATTCTTTCTCCAACAATAGTTTGCTCAGGCGCATTTTTTGTAGATCTAATAAATTCTATAATTTCTTCAGGTCTATCCTCACCATCACCATCCATCGGAATCACATAGTCAAAATCCTCTTTATTATAAATATATTTTAGCCCTGTAGCTATACTACGCGCGTGACCTTGATTAATATTCATATTTAAAATTTTTATAGAATAAAGATTTTCATAATCTTTAATTTCTTTTTGACGATCATGATTAGACGCATCATTTACAATTAAAACAGAAATCTCATCATCAATATTTGATAAATTTGAATTTATTTCATCTAATAACTTAAAAACTGATTGCCAATCATTATATACGGGTATCAAAATTTTTATTTTTTTCATTTACCTATGTCCAATACAAACATCATCGATACATAAATGTTCTTTTAAATTGTTTATTTTATTTTGATCAATAAATCCGATCCAAGAAGGTCTTGATTTAAGATGATAAGATAGATTTCCTGCGTTCCATTCATTTCCAAGAACAACATTAATTGGATTTTCAAACTGTTGATTCCAAACATATTGAACTTTTATAGCTATTTCTTTCCCAGGATAGTCAGTTCTTTTATCTTCACTTTTTATTGAAACATAAGAATATAAAGTTGGTGATAGAAAGAACAAGAAAATAAAACCATATAAAAATCTTTTAATATTTTTGAAATCAATTTGAGGTTTGAAAATATAAATAATAAAAACACCTGAGAATAAATAAAAAGGTGTCATCCACATTGTTCTTATCTTCGATCCAGTGATAATTGAAGTTACTAAAATTAAAAAAATAGGCATAATATTAATAAAAAATAAAAAAAGCATTTTTTTATCTTTTAAATTTATTTTGAATTTTATCTTTTTAATTAATAATTTTGAAAGTATTAAAAAGGGCACTATTACAGCAAATTGTTTAATTAAAAAAATAATTGGAAACTTCAAATGATCTAAATAACTTGAATTCTCCAAGCCAGTGCGCTTTAAGCCGTAAGTTAAAGTTATAAAGTCATTTTGATTTAGCCAAATTAAGTGTGGAACTAATAAAACAATAAATATTTCTAATGAAATAAAGTATTTAAAATCTAATTTTTTGTTTTTCCTTACAAGGATAAAATAGGTAAATAATAATAAGATAGATATTAGTAAATAAGAAAATAAATATTTAGATAAAAAACCTATTGCACCAAATATTCCTACCAAAATACAATCAAATAAATTAACTTCTTTATCATTAAAAATTTTCCAAGAGTAAAAAACAACCATTGACCAAAATGGTAATTGACAAACATTTACATTAAATTCCGGGGTTGTAAAATTATAAAAATAAATAGCCTCCAAAAGAAGAACTGAAAACAAACTTAGTAAGGGATCTTTAAATATTTCAAAAGCAAATTTAAAAACATATATAAAAGCTATTGAGATAAATAATTGACTGAGTAAATAATACGCCCAATCTTGTGCTCCAAATATTTGATAGGTTAATTCTGTAAACAAAGCACTTGCTGGTGGATGTTTATTAAACCCCCAATCAAGATTACTGCCCCAAGCAAACGCTTCAATAGTATCCAAAGGTAAATTACGATTGGTCAATGTTGGAATCAAAGTCCAAATAATTAAATGTGATAAAATGAAAATAAAAAAAATATTATTAATATTTTTTTTAAAAATATACATAAATTAACATTTACATTAATTAACCTAGCTTGACACCTTAATTCTGCTGAATATACTGCGCCGCTATTAATTTAAATCAATGCCAAAAACTACAAAAATTAAAAAAAAAGTTACTAAAATTAAACAAAAAAAAGTTAATAAAACTAAAGAAATAAAAAAAGTAAATAAATTTAAGGAAACAAAAAAAATACCTACAAAAATTTCTAAAAATTATATTCCAAAAGATACTGAAAAATATATGTGTGAAAAGCACAGAGTTTTTTTTAGAATTAAATTACATGAATGGAGGAAAGAATTAGTAAAAGCTAATAATGAGGCTTTATACAACGGAAGTTTAGATGACAATAGTATTTCTGCAGATATTGTTGACCAGGCAAGCTCTTACACAGATAAAAATGTAGAAATGAAGGCAATTAATAGACAAATTAAATTAATTTCAGAAATTGACAAAGCGTTAATGAGAATTAAAGATAATACATATGGATTTTGTTTAGATACAGCTGAGCCAATTGGTCTCAAAAGATTAATGGCAAGACCTGTTGCAAAATATACAATTGCTGCACAAGAAAAACATGAGAAAGACGAAAAAGTTCACGCAGATGACTAAAAAAAGAAAAAATAAAAAAAAAATTCATAATCCAATTACATATAACTTTACTAAAAAATATATTTATTTTTATTATGCTTTTTTTTGGATAATTTTATTAATATTTGTTTTTACTAGATGAATAAAAAGTTAATCCTGATTGTAATTATTGTTCTTGCAATTGAATTATCTGGCCACGGAATTTTTGTATCTTTAATGAGATTACTCAATTCAATGGGTTGATTAAGGTTTTGGTGGAAAGTCATCTTTATCTATAAAAGAAAAACCTTTAAGAACTGCTTTACGTTCTGAGATATTGTTATACCATCTTGTCAGATTTTTATAGTGCGTTAAGCCTATGTCGTGCCATTGATGTCTGGCGATCCAAGGGAAAGTTGCGATGTCAGAAATCGAGTAATAATCCCCTGATAAGAACTTAAATTTTGAAAGTCTCTCATCAAGCTCTTGATATATACGTTTAGCAATTTTAAAGTATCTATCCTCTCCAAATTTACTTTTGCCTGGATTATAGTGGTGAAATTGATGATGTTGACCTAGCATTGGACCGATATAACCTGTCTGTGCCATTAACCATTGGTTAATTTTTAATTTATTATCCTTATCATAAAATTTTCCACTTTTCTCAGCTAGATAAATCAATATTGCTGCTGACTCAAAGATAGTATTATTGTTTTCATGATCAATAATTACTGGGATTTTGCTAAATGGACTGATTTCTTTAAAAGCTGCTTTGAATTGCTCACCCTTATCTAAATCAATTTTAGTTAATTTATACTCAAAACCAATTTCGGACAGCATAATACTTATTTTTTTGCCGTTAGGCGTATTAGCTGCAAACAGTTCAATCACTTTTTACACCCAAACGATCCTTAATTGTTTTTGATGAAGTAGTAAACTCAAATCTATATTTTTCGTTAGGTCTAGCAAGTTTAAAACAAGCTCTGGCGGCTAATGCTCCTTCATGAAAACCTGATAAAATTAATTTTAATTTTCCTGGATAATTGCATATATCACCAACTGCATAAATTCCTTTTTGATTTGTCTCAAATTTTTCAGTATCTACATCGATAGTTTTTTTATTAATATTCAGGCCCCAATTAGCTATCGGGCCAAGTTGCATAATCAACCCAAAAAATCCAAGTGCAAAGTCAGATTTTATATTTTTTACTTCTCCATCATCATTTTTGATATCAATACTGTCGAGTTTACCATTTCCTTTAACTGATACCATTTGATATTTTGTATAAAGATCAATCTTTCCATCTTTTACAAGACTATAGACCTTGTCTACAGTTGCTTGAGCACCTCTAAAATCATCTCTTCTATGTATTAAATTTACTTTAGAATTTCTTGCAAATTCAACTGCCCAATCCAAGGCACTATCACCACCACCAAATATAGAAATGTTCTTACCATTAAACAAATTTTTATCTTTTACAGAGTAAAAAATGGACTTGTTTTCAAATTTTTCACATTCTTTTACTGGAAATTTTCTTGGTTCAAAGGATCCAACACCTCCAGCAATTATTACGTTTGGAGTAGAAAATATTGAGTTGTTATTAGTTTTTACAATCCAATTTTCATTTTCTTTTTTTACATCGTCTACTCTCTCATTTAAGTGAAATTCAATTTTAAAAGGTTTAAGTTGATTTAAAAGATTGTTTGTTAATTCTTCTCCAGTACATTCTGGAACAGCCGGAATATCATAAATTGGTTTATCAGGATAAAGCTCAATACACTGACCTCCAATTTTATCTAAATTGTCAACTATATGACAATCAAGTCCAATTAATTTTAACTGGTGTGCTGTAAACAATCCCGTTGGACCTGCCCCAATTATTAATGCATCTGTTTTAATCATTTATCCTTGCTTCAATGGAATACCTACAGTTAAACCATCTAATTCATCTGTCACAATGATTTGACAACTTAGTCTACTATTTTTTTTTGGCTCAAAAGCCATATCTAACATATCTTCCTCACCATTTTCTTTCTTTGGCAACTTATCAAACCAATCGTCATTTACATACACATGACATGTCGCACAGGCCATGCCTCCTCCACAATCAGCGTCGATACCAGGTATATCGTTTTGAACTGCACCCTCCATTACTGATAGTCCACTCTGAACTTCGATTGTATGTTTTTCATTATTATGAGTGATGTAAGTTATTTTTGCCATTGATATTATATAGTTATGCAAAAAAATAGGGCAAGTATGTGAAAACATACTCGCCCTAAAATTATTTAATTATTTAGTAATTATCTTGCTCTAGCACCTGCTCCAGAACTTACTGCAGCAGCCCAGATTACTAGACCGAATGCAATTTTGTTAATGAAGTCAGCTAAGTTGTAAACAACGTTTAATGAGTTAGCATCAACACCACCTGTTAAGTAACCGAATACATAACCTAGTGGATAAATTGCCCAACCTACCGTTACAATCATTCTCATTGCACCGAACGCAGTTACAAGAGCTTTATTTCCGCTCTTAGCAGCAGCTTTACCAGCTTCACCAGAGAATATTTCATAAAGAATGTATACCCAACCTGCCATACCGATTATGAAACCAAGTGTAGCGTTGATGTATCCAGCCTCTCCTAAGTATCCTCCAATTAACATTACTAATGAACCGATTAACAATCTCCAGAACATTCCAGAGTTTGCTTTTCTTACAGCAACCAAAATCAAGTAAAATTCTACCATCTGTAATGGAACTGTAATTAACCAGTCAATATATCTATATACTGTTGGTGAGTCACCTGTAGCTACCCATACTTCTCTCATGTACATATAGTGAATGAAAGCAATACCAGTTACAAGACCTGCAACAGTTACTGATGTTTTCCAAGCAGGATTAACAGTGCTTCTCTCCATAAAGAAGAAAGCTGTTGCTGCTAACATACCCATTGAAATAATCCAAAAAGATATTCCAACAAAGTCGTCTTGGGCTAACATCGTAGCGTCTGCTGCGATAGCACTTCCTGTTAAACCAGTTAAGGCAACAGCTGCTAGAGCAAACAATTTAAGTTTTTTCA
>CACORJ010000008.1 GCA_902629575.1 uncultured Pelagibacteraceae bacterium | reverse complement strand
TCAAAAACAAACTAAAGATAAATTAGATGAAATTCTATCAGGTATTCCCAACATACCACACCAAGATGTTCCGATAGGAAAGGATGAAAATGATAATATTGAAATATCAAAAAGTGGCAAAATTCCAAAATTTGATTTTAATCCTAAAACTCATTATGAAATCGGTTATAAACTTGACATGCTTGACTTTGAACTTGCTACAAAAACCACTGGTTCAAGGTTTGTATTTGTTAAGGATAAATTAGCTTTGTTAGAGAGGGCACTATCTAATTATATGCTAGACCAGCATATTTATAAGAATGGATACAAAGAAATATCTCCTCCGTTAATAGCTTCAGAAAATACAATGTATGGAACTGGACAATTACCTAAATTCGAAAATGATCAATTTGAAATAAAATTTGATGAAACTTCAGACAGAAAATTTTTAATACCAACAGCAGAAGTTATTCTAACAAATATTGTTAAAGATAAAATTATTAATTTTAAAGAGTTACCGATGAGATTTGTAGCTTCAACTCCTTGTTTTAGAAAGGAAGCTGGAAGTTATGGTAAAGATACAAAAGGAATGATAAGACAACATCAATTTTATAAAGTTGAATTAGTAAGTATTGTTGCAAAAGAAAAATGCCTAGATGAACTTGAGAGAATGACGAATTGCGCAACATCAATTTTAGATGATTTGGGTTTACCATATAGAAAGGTTATTTTATGTACTGGGGATATGGGGTTTAGTGCTGAAAAAACTTACGATATTGAGGTTTGGATACCATCAGAGAACAAATATAGGGAAATTTCATCATGTTCTTCTTGTTCTACTTTTCAAGCTATTAGGATGAAAGCAAGGTATAAAGATCAAAATAATGATAGCGTTAATGTTGGTACTTTAAATGGAAGTGGTTTGGCAGTAGGAAGAACATTAATTGCGGTGATGGAAAATTATCAACAAAAAGATGGCACTATTGTAATTCCAGAAAAATTAAGACCTTACATGAATAATTTAGAACAAATATCTCCTAATTAAAGTTGTTTTAATTTCTCAAGTAGTATAAAAAATCAGCAAAGTAAGGAGTTTTATGGAAGGTTCAGGAATAGGTCAATTTATACCTTTAATATTGATATTTGTAATTTTTTATTTTTTCTTAATAAGACCTCAACAAAAAAAAGTTAAGGAACACAAGGCTATGGTTGAAGGTTTAAAAAGAGGGGATAAAGTTATCACATCTGGTGGTATCACAGGGACTATTGAAAGAGTGATAGATAATGAAAAAGTTGAAGTTATTATTGCCGAAAATGTAAAAGTTGAAATAGTAAGAGCAACAGGAATTCAAGGTCTTTTAAACACAACAGAAGTCAAAAAATAATCTTATCATTTTGAGAAATGTTATATTTTTCTAAATTAAGAATTATATTGACATCAATTATTTGTATTTTTTTTACTCTAATTGCAATAAACAATTTATTTTCACCTGAAAATAGATTAATAAATCAAAAAATTAATCTTGGTCTAGATTTACAAGGTGGCTCATATTTATTACTTGAAATAGATAACAAACCAGTAATTGAACAAAAACTACAAAATGTATCATCTTTAATAAAATCTTATTTCAAAGAAAAAAATATTAGAATATTTAATTTAGATTTAGAAAATCAAAAAATTTCTTTTAATGTAAAAGAGGAAAATAAAGAATTTCTCTTAAATGAATTCATTAAAGAAGATAGTGAAATCAATCCATATTATCCTAGATTTAAAACTCATAAATTTGAAATTAAAGACAATGGAAATCTTTTTGAAATATATTTTTCAAATCAAGGACTTGTTAGATTAAAAACATCATCTCAAGACCAAGCATTGGAGATTATTAGACGTAGAATTGATGAAGTAGGTACGAATGAGCCTAATATATTAAAAAGAGGTAATGATAGAATTTTAGTAGAATTACCTGGTTTAGATGATCCAAAAAGGGTTAAATCTCTATTGGGTAAAACAGCTAATTTAACTTTTCGATTTGTGTCAAATAATTCAGAAGACTCTTTCGGTGTAGAAAAATTGACTTATGAAAATAGTCTTGATGAAAGTTTTGTTAGTAAAAGAATTATCTTGAGCGGAGAAAATCTATTAGATGCCCAACCAAAAATGAATAGTCAAACTAATGAAACTGTAGTTTCCTTTACTTTAGATAGAGTAGGTGCAAAAAGATTCGGTAAAGCAACGTCGGCAAATATAGGTAGACAATTAGCAATAATTCTAGATGGAAAAATTATTAGTGCACCAGTCGTAAGGGATACAATAGCTAGCGGTAACGGACAAATTAGTGGAGGTTTTACTTTTCAATCAGCTACTGATTTAGCTTTATTATTAAGATCTGGTGCATTACCTGCACCATTAAATATTATAGAAGAGAGAACTGTTGGCCCTGATTTAGGTCAAGATTCTATTAATGCAGGAATGATAGCTTTAATTATTGGTTTTACTCTCGTAATTTTATATATATTCATAAAATATAAGGTTTTTGGATTGATAGCAAATATTACTCTAATAATAAATCTTATGCTGCTTTTAGGAATACTCACTTTATTTGAAGCTACATTAACTTTACCAGGTATTGCAGGTATCATTTTGACTGTTGGAATGGCAGTTGATGCTAATGTTTTAATTTTTGAAAGAATAAAAGAAGAGTTAAAGAGTGAAAAAAATAATATCATTGCTTTTGACAGTGGATATACAAGATCTAAAACAGCAATTTTAGATGCAAATGTTACTACTTTGTTAGCTGCAGTAATATTATTTTTTATGGGATCTGGCCCAATTAAAGGTTTTTCTGTAACATTAGGAGTTGGAATATTTACAACATTATTTTCGGTATATTTTGTGGCAAGACTATTTACCTCAATTTATGTTTCAAAAAATAAAGACAGAGAGGCTTTAATTAAATGATAAAATTTAACAAATTTTATACTCATTTTAACATTCTATCTTCAATTTTAATCGTAATTTCATTATTACTACTTATTTTCAAGGGTTTGAATTTTGGTATAGATTTTAAGGGCGGAACCCTCATTGAATTAAGATCATTAAATAAGAAAATTAATACTTCAAATTTAAGAGATAATCTTAGTAAGATGAGTCTTGGCGACATATCAGTTAAAAAATTTGGTAATGATAAAGATTTTTTAATCAAATTTGAAAATAAAGATAACAAAAAAGATATAATTGAACAAATTAGATCACATCTAGATAAGTCCTATGGAAATACTTTTGATTTTAGAAGAGTTGAAAATGTAGGTCCAAAGGTAAGTGCTGAATTACTTCGATCAGGGGTAATTGCTATTACTGTTGCCCTTACTGTTATGTTAATATATATTTGGATTAGATTTGAATGGCAATTTAGTCTTGGTGCTATAATAGCACTATTTCATGATGTAATTATTACATTAGGATTATTTTCTTTATTAAATTTAGAAATCAATCTCTCAATTATCGCCGCAGTTCTTACTATTGTAGGTTATTCAATGAATGATACTGTTGTTATATTCGATAGAGTTAGAGAAAATCTTAGAAAATACTCAGATATAAAGATTTTTGAACTTACAAATATCTCAATAAATGAAACTTTATCTAGAACTTTGATAACATCTATAACTACACTTTTAGCACTTTTATCAATTTTTTTCTTTGGAGGAGAGATCTTAAGGGGTTTTTCTTTAGCAATGATTTTTGGAGTTATCTTTGGAACTTATTCATCCATATATATTGCTAATACCGTTCTTGTTAAATTAAAAGTATCTCAAAAAACTGTAATTAAACAAGAAGAATAGATTAATATAAATTTTGTGCAGCTACCATGGAAAACAACATGGGTAAAGATAGCAAGGTATTCATTCGAGAAAATAACATTGCTGTTCTTGCAGATTTTTCTTTAATTTCTTTATCACATTCAATTAATCCCAAAGCTCTTTTCTGATTTGGCCATATGATAAACCAAACATTAAAAGCCATTATCAAACCTAACCACATTCCAACGCCTATTGCTGTATGCTTAGGAATACCCGAGTAAATACTTAAAGTAATTGCATCTCGTAAATATCCATTTATAGCTGCAAGAAGTAGTCCAGATAAAATTGTTAAAGCAGCAGCCCATCTAAAATAGAACAATGCCGCTGGTGCAATAATTTTTCCTATCGCTGGTTTTTGTTCATCAGGAATTTTTGACATATTTGGAATTTGTATAAAGTTAAAATACCAAAGAAGACCAATCCACATTATAGCTACTAGAACATGAAAAAATCTAGTTAACCAAGCCCAGAATATTCTATCAAAAGCAAAACCATCATTTTGATAAAATAATCCTATAAACAAAAGTATTGCTAAGATTATCGAAGCATGAATCGTTTTAGATAATGATGAGAGTAAATTTCCCATAAATTTTTATACATCAAAAATTATTAATTTAAAAGAGACTTTAAAAATTGTCCTGTGTAACTATCTTTATTTTCACAAATTTCCTCGGGTTTTCCTTCTGCAATTATTTTACCACCTTTAACACCTCCTTCAGGACCCATATCAACGATATAATCTGCAGTCTTAATCACATCTAAATTATGTTCAATAACAACGACAGTATTTCCTAGTGCGACAAAAGTATGAAGTATCTCTAATAGTTTTTTAATATCATGTTGATGTAAACCAGTAGTTGGCTCATCTAAAATATAAATAGTTTTTCCAGTTGATCTTTTAGATAATTCTTTTGCCAACTTAATTCTTTGGGCTTCTCCACCAGAAAGAGTAGTGGCTTGTTGTCCAATTTTTATATAGCCTAGTCCTACTTTTTTTAATGTTAATAATTTTGTTCTGATATTAGATATATTTTCAAAATATTCACATCCCTCATCAACTGTCATATTTAAAACATCAGCAATACTTTTATCTTTAAACTTAATTTCTAGAGTTTCTCTATTATATCTAGTTCCTTTACATTCATCACACTGAATATATACGTCTGGAAGGAAATGCATTTCATAAGTAATGACCCCATCACCTTCACAAGCTTCGCATCTTCCACCTTTTACATTAAAAGAGAATCTTCCAGGTTTATAACCTCTTGATTTAGACTCTGGAAGTCCTGTAAACCAGTCTCTAATCGGACCAAAAGCTCCTGTATAAGTTGCTGGATTTGATCGTGGTGTTCTTCCTATGGGAGATTGATCAATGTCTATAATTTTATCTACTAATTCAGTTCCCTTAAATCCTTTGAAGGGTTTTGGGATTTTTCTTGATTTATTATTATTTAACGTGAGGTTAAGTGCATTATATAAAGTTTGTAAAATTAAAGTTGATTTACCACTTCCAGATACTCCTGTAACACATGTGAGACTACCTAGAGGGATTTTTAAATTAACATTATCCAAATTATTCCCTGTAGCTCCATTTATTTCCAAAAACCTACCATTCTTTGCAAGTCTTCTTTCAAGCGGAATATTAATCTTAAATTTTTTTGATAAATATTTGCCGGTTATGCTTTCTTTAGTATTACAGATATCTTTAAAAGTACCTTGAGCTATAACTTCTCCTCCTTTATTTCCTGCCTCTGGTCCTAAATCAATGATATGATCTGCATTTTCCATAGTTTCAGTATCATGTTCGACAACTATTACAGTGTTCCCAAGATCTCTTAATCTCTTTAAAGCATGAATTAATTTAACATTATCTCTTTGGTGCAATCCAATTGAGGGTTCATCCAATACATAAAGAACACCAGTGAGCCCTGAACCTATTTGAGATGCCAGCCTGATTCTTTGAGCTTCGCCACCAGATAAAGTTGCAGATTCTCTGGAAAGAGTTAGATAATCTAAGCCTACATTCAATAAAAAAGTTAATCTTTCATTTATTTCTTTTAAGATATGTTCAGCAATCTTAAATTTTCGTTTATCAAATCTTTCATTAAGGTTTTTAAACCATTCTGCTGCATCTAAAATTGACTTTTCTGTTACTTCGCTAATATGTAAACCATCAATTTTTACACATAAGGCTTCATCTTTGAGTCTGAAACCATTACATCTCTCGCATTTAGTATCAGATTGATATTGAGCTATTTCTTCTCTTTTCCAATCACTGTCTGTTTCTAAATATCTTCTCTCTAAATTATTAATTACACCCTCAAATGACTTTTTATGAGAATATTTTTCATAACCATCGTCATAAGAAAATTTTATTTCTTCATCATCTGATCCATATAAAATAATATCTTTTACTTTTTTTGGTAATTTATTCCATCTATCTTCTAATGAAAAATTATAATGTTTTGCTAATGAAGCTAAAGTTTGTGCATAGTATAACGTTGTTGTTTTTGCCCAGGGTTCGATTGCACCATCAGCTATACTTTTTTTCTCGTTTGGTATCACCAAATTTGGATCAACGTTTAGCTTTACACCTATTCCTTCACATTCTTCACATGCACCAAATGGACTATTAAAAGAGAATAACCTTGGTTCAATTTCTTCAATCGTAAATCCACTTTCCGGGCACGCGAATTTTGTTGAAAAAATTAATTTTTCAATTTTTCTAAATTTTTTTGGTAATGTTTCATCCTCGTATTCAACAAAAAGAAGACCATTGGACAAATTAATGGCTGTTTCAACACTTTCAGCTAATCTATTACCTAAAGAGGAATTTAGTATAATTCTATCAACTAAAATAGATATGTCGTGTTTTATCTTTTTATTTAAATCAGGAGCTTTATCAATTTCATAGATAACTTCATCAATTTTAATTTTTCTAAAGCCCCTTTTTTTATAGTTTAAAATTTCTTTTTTGTATTCACCTTTTCTTCCCCTAACAATAGGGGCAAATAAATATATAGTTGCTTTTTTTGGTAATTCCTTAATCTTATCAACAATTTGTGAAATAGTTTGCGATGATATTGGTTTGCCCGTAAATGGTGAATAAGGAGTTCCTGCTCTTGCAAAAAGAACTCTCATATAATCATAGATTTCAGTAACTGTAGCAACTGTAGATCTTGGATTTTTTGAGGTATTTTTTTGTTCTATTGAAATTGCAGGGCTAAGACCTTCTATGAGATCAACATTGGGTTTTTTCATTTTATCAAGGAATTGTCTAGCATATGCTGATAAACTTTCTACATACCTTCTCTGACCTTCAGCATAGACAGTATCAAAAGCCAAAGATGATTTTCCTGAGCCAGATAGACCAGTAATTACTATAAATTTATCCTTTGGAATCTCTACTGAAACATTCTTTAAATTATGTTCTTTAGCCCCCTTAATAACTATCTTTTTCATCATAATTTTTGTTGCTTTAAGTTAATAAAATTAATATTCAGAAAATTTGTGATATAACTCTTATTAATTAATTTAACAAATATTAAATATTATGGCTGGAAGTTTAAATAAAGTTCTTTTAATTGGTCGATTAGGCGCAGACCCTGAAATCAAACAGATGGTAAATGGGAAAAGTGTTGCAAGATTAAGCTTAGCTACGAGCCAATCATGGAAAGATAAGAATTCAGGTGAAAAAAAAGAGAAGACAGAATGGCACCGTATAGTTGTATTTAATGAAGGTTTAGTAAATGTAGTGCAGCAGTATCTTAAAAAAGGTGCTCAGATTTACGTTGAAGGTCAATTAACTACAAGAAAATGGAAAGATGAACAATCGGGTCAGGATAAATTTTCCACAGAAATAGTTATTCAGGGATACAACTCCTCATTAACAATGTTAGGCGGAGGAAATTCTGGTGGTGGAATTCAATACGATAATAATCAATCATCAAGTCCTACAGAAGATACTTCACAAGTTTCAAACGATATGGATGATGAAATTCCATTTTAATTTTTATGGAAAAAACTGAGGAATTAAAAAATAAAAAAATTAAGTTGATTTCAATGCATGATGAGATGAGTTCATCTTATCTTTCTTATGCAATGAGTGTCATTGTAAGTCGTGCTTTACCAGATGTTAGAGATGGATTAAAGCCAGTACACAGAAGAATCTTATACGCTATGTATAAAGGTGGATATGATTGGTCAAAACAATTTAGAAAGTCCGCAAGAATAGTAGGAGATGTAATAGGTAAATATCACCCTCATGGAGATCAATCTGTTTATGATGCTCTAGTTAGAATGGTTCAAGATTTTTCAATGAGTTTACCTCTTGTTGAGGGTCAAGGAAACTTTGGTTCTATTGACGGAGATCCGGCTGCAGCAATGAGGTATACTGAAACAAGATTATCTAAAGTTTCACAATTTTTGATTGATGATATTGAAAAAAATACAATTGATTTTAAAAGTAATTATGATGAAACCGAGAAAGAACCAACTGTTTTACCTTCACAGTATCCAAATTTACTTGTTAATGGTGCTGGTGGTATTGCTGTTGGTATGGCTACGAGTATACCTCCACATAACTTAGGAGAAATAATAAATGGAACTTTAGCTTTAATAGAAAATAAGGATATTAAAATTCGAGAACTAATGAAACATATTCCTGGTCCTGATTTTCCGACAGGAGGAATAATTATTGGTAAAGATATTATAAAACAAGGTTATAATAAAGGACGAGGTTCATTTAAAATAAGAGGTGAAATTTCAATTGAAACCCTTAAAAATGGAAGAGATAGACTTGTAATTAATTCAATTCCTTATCAAGTTAACAAGTCTGTTTTAAATGAGAGAATAGCTCAATTAGTTAGAGAAAAAAAAATTGAGGGAATAAAAGATATTCGTGATGAGTCTAATAGAGAAGGTATACGAGTATCAATTGACTTGCGTAATGGTGTTGAGCCTGAGACTATTAAAAGACAACTATATAAAAATACTCAAATTGAAAGCTCATTTGGATTTAACACTTTAGCTATTGTAAATGGTAAACCAAAAACCTGTAATCTTAAAGAGTTTTTAGAAAATTTCCTTTCATTTAGAGAAGATGTTGTAATTAAAAAAACTAAATTTGATTTACAAAAAGCTGAGGAAAGAGCGCACATTTTAATTGGCTTATCAGTTTCTGTTGAAAATTTAGATAAGATTATCAAAATGATAAGAAATTCTAAAACACCTGAAGACGCAAAAAAAATCTTACTAAATGCTAAATGGAAAATAAATAAATCTCAAAAGATGATCAGTCTAATTGAAAATAAAAAATCAAAAAACATTTATAATCTTTCTGAACCTCAAGTTATCGCAATTCTTGAACTAAGATTACAAAAACTTACGGCTCTTGGAATTAATGAAATTGAATTAGAAATTAAAAAGTTAGCTGAGTTAATTCATAGATATAAAAAAATTATTTCTTCTAAAAAAGAATTATTAAAAGTAATCAGCACTGAATTAAAAGTTATTAAAGAAAAGTTTTCAGTTCCGAGAAGAACTAAGATTATTGATGCTATTTTGAATTATGATATAGAGGAAACAATTCAAAAAGAAACTGTCCTAATAACGGTAACTCTCCAAGGATATATAAAAAGGGGATCATTAAATAGCGTAAAAACCCAAAAAAGGGGTGGAAAAGGTAAGACTGGTATAACAACAAGAAACGAGGATTCTGTAGTCCAAACCCTCTCTGTTGATACTCATACATCTGTATTATTTTTTTCTACTGAGGGGCTTGTTTATAGAATTAAGGCTTGGAAAATACCAGAGGGCTCGTCCTCGTCAAAAGGTAAATCTTTATTTAATATTTTGCCGCTTAAAAGTCATCAATCTATTAGTTCAATCATGCCTTTCCCTGAAAGTGATGAAAACCTAGAAAATTATCAGATTATTTTTGCAACTGCCAAAGGTAAGGTAAGAAAAAATAGCCTTGCAGACTTTTCATCTATTAATTCTTCTGGAAAAATAGCTATGAAACTTGATAACAATGATAAAATTGTTGGTGTTAAAATTTGTAAAGAAGAACAAGATGTAATATTAAGTACAAAATTTGGAAAATGTATTAGGTTTGAGTCAAAAAAACTTAGGATATTTAAGGGAAGATCGTCGAAAGGTATAAAAGGGATTGAGTTAGCTCAGAGCGATGAAATTGTATCACTATCAATTATAGATAATGATAAAATTAAAAAAAATGGTAAAAAATCAAAAGATCAACAATCGGAGCTAAAAGCAGGAGAAAAATTTATTCTTTCTATTACTGAAAATGGTTATGGTAAAAAAACCTCTCATTATGATTATAGAGTTACTAATAGAGGGGGTAAAGGTATAATTGGAATAATAAACTCTCCAAGGAATGGGAATATATCATCTTCATTTCCAGTTTTTGAAGGTGACGAAATTATGATATCGACAAATAAGGGAAGGGTAATAAGAATTGCGGTAAAAGAAATCAGAACTGCAGGTAGAAATACACAAGGAGTAAGGATAATAAAATTAACAGGTGATGAAAAAGTTGTTTCTGCTATAAAAATTGAAGATAATTTAATTTAATGTCTAAGATAGCAATTTATCCTGGTACATTTGATCCAATAACTTTTGGACACATAGATGTAATTAAAAAATCCTTGAAACTCTTTGAAAAAATTATCGTTGCAGTTTCAGATGGTGAAAATAAAGATTATCTTTTTGATGTTAATGAAAGAATTAAAATTATTCAAAAGGCATTATTTGTTGATCTTAGTTTAAATAAAAAAAAAATAAATGTTATATCTTTTTCATCTCTTACTACAGATTTGTGTAAAAAATATGACTCAAATATAATTTTAAGGGGCTTACGTGCAGTCTCAGATTTTGAATACGAATTTCAATTAGCTGGGATGAATAGAAAACTTAATAATAAAATAGAAACATTATTTTTAATGTCAGATGTTGAAAATCAAATTATATCCTCTAGATTTGTAAAAGAAATTGTAAAATTAGGTGGTGATATAAAAAAATTTACAACGAAAAGTACAATTAATTCATTAAAAAAAAAATATGAATAAAATAATTTTTAAAATAATTTTATTATTTTTATTAACTATTAACCAATCAATATCAGAGGAGAATATTATGATTTTAAAATTAAAGAATGGCGACGTTAAGATAGAGTTATTTGCAAATGTAGCTCCTAATCATGTAAAAAGAATTAAGGAGTTAGCAGACAGTGGAAAATATGATGATGTAGTGTTTCATAGAGTTATTGATGGTTTTATGGCTCAAACTGGTGATGTAAAATTTGGAAACTCTAATTCGAAAGATTTTGATCTCAAAAGAGCAGGGATGGGAGGCTCAGATTTACCAGACTTAAATCAGGAATTTAATAGTATGCCTCATGAAAGAGGAACTCTATCTATGGCTAGATCATCAGACCCTAACAGTGCAAATAGTCAGTTTTTTATTTGTTTTAAACCTGCACCTTTTTTAGATAGACAATATACTGTTTTTGGGAAAGTTATTGAAGGCATGGAATTTGTTGACGAAATTAAAAGAGGTGATGAAAATAATAATGGAGCCGTCACTGATCCCGATAAAATCATAAGCTTTAAATCATTATAAGATTTATTAGTATTGAAAAAATTTGCATTTAAAATTTTAAAAAAAGATAATTTTGCCAGATGTGGTCTTATAGAAACCCATAGAGGAAATATTAAGACACCAGTATTTATGCCGGTAGGTACTCAGGCAACTGTAAAGGCTTGCACGATTGATGATATTAAAAAAACTGGATCTGAAATTATTCTATCTAATACTTATCATTTGATGATTAGGCCAGGTGTTGAACGAATACAACAAGCTGGTGGTCTTCATAAATTTATGAATTGTGACTTACCTATATTAACCGACTCAGGAGGTTTTCAAGTAATGTCTCTCTCAAAATTGAATAGAATCGATAAAGAAAAGGGAGCAATTTTTAATTCACATGTAGATGGAAAGAAATATTTTCTAAGTCCCGAGGAGAGTATTCGTATTCAATTAGGTTTAGACTCTGATATTGTAATGATTATGGATGAATGTCCAAAAAAAACTAATGATTATGAAATTATAAAAAAATCAATGAATCTTTCTTTGTATTGGGCTGAAAGATCAAAAAAGGCATTTGGTAATATTCCACATAAAGCCTTATTTGGAATAATTCAAGGAGGACTATTTAAAGATTTGAGAGCTCAATCTTTAAATGAATTAGAAAAGATTAATTTCGATGGTTATGCTTTAGGTGGTCTTGCAGTAGGCGAAAGTCAAAACGAAATGTTTCAGGTTTTGGATGATATTAAATATGATATGCCTTTTGAAAAACCACATTATTTAATGGGAGTCGGAACTCCTTCTGACATACTAGGTGCTGTTAAGAGAGGTATTGATATGTTTGATTGCGTTCTTCCAACACGCTCAGGAAGGACTGGATTGGCTTTTACTTGGGAAGGACGAATTAATCTTAAAAATAATAAATATCGCAATGATAATTCACCATTAGATAAAGAATGTGACAATTTTAACTTAAATAAATATTCTAAAAATTATCTTAATCACCTGTTTAACACTAATGAAATATTGGCTTCAATGTTGTTATCGCTTCATAACATCAATTTTTATCAAGAATTAATGAGAGCAATAAGATATAATATTGGCAAAGGTACTTTTGAGGAATTCCATAATAAGTACATAAATAAGTTGTAAAACTTATATTATAGTGATTATTTCTTATTTGAATTATTGTAATAATTATATATATACAAATTCATTAAAAAAATTATGGGCCGTTAGCTCAGTTGGTAGAGCAATTCCCTTTTAAGGAATGGGTCGATGGTTCGAGTCCATCACGGCTCACCATTAATTTAAACTTTAATTGGTGGGTATTCGAATATTATTTGGTTTGTCCATTCATTTATTTTTTTAATACGATTATCAGCTGATGGGTGTGTACTCATAAATTCAGGTGGTGTTTTTCCTTTATTAAATTCTTTCATTCTCTCCCAAATTTTTACAGTTTCTCTAATATCATAACCAGATAATGAGGAAAATATCATTCCAAGATAATCTGCTTCACTCTCTTGTTTTCTATTAAATGGATTCATTATGCCTAATTGTGATAATAGACCAACTGTATTCATTCCAGTCGTTCTATTTACCTGAGAAAGTTTTCCTCCACTAGCGATATCAATTATTTGGGTACCAATATTTAATATAGTTCCTCTACTTGCTCTCTCTACCGAATGTTTAGCAACAGCATGGGCTATTTCATGACCCATAACAGCAGCTAATCCATCTGTATTTTTTGTTACATCTAATATACCTGTATATACAGCGATTTTCCCCCCTGGCATACACCAAGCATTTCTAACTTTTTTATTATCAATTAATATATATTCCCAATCAAAATTGATAGTTGGATCATCAATTTTTTCTTTATAGAAATATTCTCCAATGGCATTTTGCATTTTACTACCAATTAATTTTATCTCATTTAAGGATTTTGTATCAGTGCTCAATTTTTCTTTCTCTTTAATTTTCTCGTAAATTGCGGCTGCTTGAGCATTAAGTCTTGCCTCAGGTATAATCTTCAATTGTTTTCGTTCAGTGATAGGAGCTGTCGAACAAGAGTTTAATACTACTCCACAACAACTACAACCTATATATGTTAAAAATTTTCTTCTATCCATTTTTGATAACATTGATATTATATCAAAATTACATGAATCTAAATAATAAAATTTTAGTAATACTTTTTATTATTGCAATAACATTTGTGGTGTACTCTAGTTTCAAATAAATGATTAAAAAAACAAAAAAAAAATCTCTTGCTTTAATTCTTAGAAATTATTTTATCACTGGTGTAGTTGTATTAATTCCAATAGGTTTTACACTTTATCTAAGTAAAATATTGATTGGACTTTCATCTAAAATTATACCAGAAAATATCAATCCAAATAACTATTTACCATATGCAATCCCTGGAATTGAAATTATAATTTCAATTATTTTCATTACCATCGTTGGTGGTTTATCTTTATCTTTTTTAGGTAAACGAATTCTTAAACTTATTGATGATTTATTTAAAAGAATTCCTGTTTTAAGAACTATTTATTCTGCGATACTTCAAATGACAGAAACATTTTCTAATAAAGATGAAAATGGTAAAAAGAGTGTTGTATTAGTTGAATACCCAAGAAAAGGTGTCTGGGCAGTTGGATTTGCTACTAAGGAAAATAAAGGTGAAATGGCAGAAAAAACAAATAAGAAATTGATTAATGTTTTTGTTCCGACAACACCAAACCCTACTAGTGGTTTTTTACTTATGTTTCCAATCGATGAAGTTATTTATCTTAATATGACATTTGAGGAAGCATCTAAATTCATTGTTTCTGCAGGCACATCCACAGGTAAGAATTAAGCAATATCGTTAATTATATCAGCTCTATCGTATAATTTAATTAATGGTTTGAACTTACTAATATCTTCATTACTACTTTCAATTCTTCTTATTTCTTTTTCAGCCAGAATAAAAAGATTATGATTATGAATTGGATCAGCTAACTTAAAGTTTTTTATTCCACTTTGCTTGAAACCTAAAATGTCTCCAAAACCTCTCAATCTCATATCTTCTTCAGATATTCTAAAGCCATCATTAGAGTCTTTAAGTATATTAATTCTTTTTTTTGCATTATTACTCAAATTAGACTTAAACATTAAAATGCATGAAGACTCTTTACTACCTCTTCCAACTCTACCTCTCAATTGATGTAACTGAGATAAACCAAATTTATTTGCGTTTTCAATAATTATTACATTTGCATTTGGAAAATCTATACCTACCTCAATTATAGTAGTCGAAACCAAAATTTTAAATTCATTATTTAAGAATTTGTTTAAAATTATTTCTTTTTCATCTGTTGTTGTTTTACCATGAAGTAGAAAAACTTGTTTAGGAAATAATTTATTTAAGTATTCAGATTTTTTGACTGCAGAGGAATGATCAATTTTTTTAGACTCTTCAATTAAAGGGCACACCCAAAATATTTGATTACCTAGTTTGATTTCTTTTTTCACAAACTTTATTATGTCATCAATTTTATTTTCAGGTTTACTATAGGTTTTGACAGGTTTACGAATATTTGGTTTTTCACGAATAATTGAAAGATCCATATCGCCATAAATTGTCATTGTTAAGGTACGTGGAATTGGTGTGGCGGTCATTAAAAGAACATCGCAATCTTTTCCAGCTTTATCAGATAATTTTTTTCTTTGATTTACCCCAAATTTATGTTGTTCATCTATTATTATTAATCCAAGTTTTTTAAATTCAACTTTTTTTTGAAAAAGTGCATGTGTTCCAAAAATTATATCAATTTGTTTATTGGATATCTTGTTAAGAATTATTTTCTTATCTTTGTAAGAAGATTTCCCAGAAAGTAATTCAATTTTAATATTTTGAGGAAATATTTTTTTAGCTAAAAGAAAATGTTGTCTAGCTAATATTTCGGTTGGTGCCATTACAGCAACCTGAAAACCTGAATTAATTGTATTAAATGCAGATAGTAAAGATACAATAGTTTTTCCACTACCTACATCACCTTGAAGTAGCCTAAACATTTTATTTTCAGAGCATAAATCTTTATTTATTTCATTTAATGTTTTATTTTGATCATTTGTTAACGAAAAATTAAGCTTAGTTATAATTTCATTTTGTTTTTTTATATTAAAATTTTTTTTTGTTTTTTTTATTCTTTTTATTTTTTTTCTTATTTCTGAGTTTACTAAAAAAGTGGAAAAAATTTCATCATAAGCAAGTCTTTGATAAAAATTTTCTTTAAATTTACCAATATTTTCTGGTTCATGTAATTTTTTGATAGAGTCGTTCCAACCTATATTGTCGAATTTTTTCAAAATATCTTTTGAATGCCATTCTTCAATTTTAGGTAAATTATTTATTATTTGTAAAATTATCTTATTATAAACTTTTTCACTGATACCTTCAGTTAATGAATAACTATTGTGTTTTTGTTTAATTATTGAAGAGTCCTCTGAAATATATTTTGGATTTGTTAATTGATATTTATTTCTAAAATATTTGATTTTTCCACTAATAGTAACCTCTTTGCCAATTGGTAATATTTTTTTGATGTAACCTTCATAACTGTTAAAAAAAACACAATCTATTTCACCAGTGTCATCTCTGCATAAAACTCTATTCGGTAAGTTTTTAACTCTAGGGAATGAATATTTTAGAGGAATTATAGTTATTGTCTGTATTTCATCTATTTTTAAATCTTTTATTTTAGATGATAAAGTTCTATCAGTGTAAGATTTTGGTAATTTCCATAATAAATCAAAAATAGTATTAACCTTTTTTCTCTTTAATAAATTTGAAGTCTTAGTCCCAACACCTTTTAGTAAACTGAGATCAGATAATAAGTATTCATAATTTCTTTTCATATCCATAAACTGGTATTATATTCTTATTATGATCGCTGATATAGAACAAATTAAAAAAAAAATTATTTACAGATCAAATTATCGCGGCACAAAAGAAATGGATAAACTTTTAGGTGCATTCACAAGAAAATATTTAGATCAATTAAATGGGGAAGACTTAAATCAATTGATTAAACTTTTAGAGATTGATGATAATAATCTTTATAATTTCTACAATGGTTTAAGCACAGACATACAATTTGAAGATAATAAGATTAACAATTTATTCAAAAATTTTAAATATTGAAAGTTTTAATGGCGGAGAGACTGGGATTCGAACCCAGGAAAGAGTTGCCCCTTTGCCGGTTTTCAAGACCGGTGCTTTCAACCGCTCAGCCATCTCTCCATGAAAGAACTTTTATAATTAAAAATATTTAATTCAACCATAAAATAGTTTATTTAGATCAAATATCATTTCGTTTTGATAATCTATGAATAAAAATTTTAATAATGGTTTAATTTTAACTTCACTAGGTTCCTTTTGGTGGGGTTTTATAGGTGTAATTTATTTTGAATATGTATCTTTTATTGGCCACATTGAACTTGTTGTTCATAGATGTTTGTGGACTGCAGTAATGTTAATTCTAACTACATCTGTTTTTAAAAAATGGAATATTTTTATTAATGTGTCATCAAGTTTAAGAAATTTAGGAGCATTATTTATTTCTGGTTTATTAATATTCATAAATTGGGCAGTATGGATCTATGCAGTTGCTACGGACAGAATTATTGATGCAAGTTTTGGATATTTCATTATGCCAATTATAAGTGTTTTATTAGGATATATTTTTTTTAAAGAAGAACTTAATAAAAAAAGGGGAATTTCGATAATTCTAGTTTTAATTTCAATTTTAATATTAATATTTTTTAATCTGAAAAGCTTACCGTGGGTTGGATTAATAGTAGCTTTGTCATGGGCCTTTTACAATCTGGTTAGAAAACAAATTAACGTTGATACTGATATAGGTTTATTAATTGAGAGTCTGTTTATATTTCCCTTTGCTTTAGTTTCTTTTTATCTAATTTATAAAAATGGTTTTAATGATTTTGATTTTTCCAATCCTGGACTAAGTATATTTTTAGTTCTTGCAGGCCCAATGACTGTAATTCCACTTTTTTTATATGTAAGAGGAGTTGAGCTCATTGGTCTGGGACCTACAGGTATGATTTTCTATATAACACCAACTTTACAGTTTATTTTGGGTTTTTTTTACTACAATGAAGATTTCTCTTTTGTTAAATTTGTAAGTTTTATTATTATTTGGATTGCTGTAATTATATATCTTAAAGATCTTTATGAAATTAATTAAATTAACTTTAATAATTATATTTTTAAATGTAACTAATATTTTTGCAAGTAATGAAGATGAATTTGTTAGATGGAAATCAGAATTTAAATTAATTGCACTTAAGAATGATATTTCAGAAAGCACTTTTGATAAAGTAATGAGTAATGTAAAATTTTTACCCAAAGTTATAGAATACGATCGATATCAACCTGAGTTTTATGAAGATACAAAAACATATATTAATAAAAGAACCTCCAAAAAAAAGCAGGAATCTGGATTAAATTTTTATAATAATAATAAAAAGTTAATAGACAAAATAGAGAGTGAATTTAAAATTGAAAAAGAGTTATTATTAGCTTTAATGGGCATTGAAACTAATTTTGGCACTTATGTGGGTAAAATGGACATTTTATCTTCATTAGCTACTTTAAGTTATGATCAAAGAAGATCAGAATTTTTTACAAATGAGTTAATTGTTTTATTAAAACTTATTGAAGATAAACAAATCAATTATGAGACCCTTTATGGATCTTGGGCTGGGGCTTTTGGTTATTTTCAATTCATGCCAAGCACAATTAATAAATATGCGATTGATCATAATAAAGATGATTATATTGATTTAAAAAATAATGAAGATGCTTATCCCTCAGCTGCCAATTATCTAAAAAAGATTGGATGGAAAAAAAATAAACCATGTTTTTATAAGATAGAATTAGATAAAAATGTTCCAAAAAAATATTTAAATGTTTCAGCTAAAAAATTACAAAATAAAAAAAAACTTAAGTATCTAAAAAAATATATAAATAATTATTCAAAATTAGATTTTTTAGATGAAAATTTGATAAGTGCAATAATAACCCCAGATAAAGATATAATTCCGGATGCAGAAACACTTAATCCTGCTTATATTGTATTTGAGAATTATGAAATTATTTTGAAATGGAATAGATCCTTAAGATTTGCTTTAGCGGTATGCACTCTTAAAGATAAATTTAAAAATGAAATATAAAAATTTATTATTTTTAGTTATTTTTACTTTTATAATTGGATGTAAGCAATATACATTGGAAAATTCTTCTCAACCTGAATTTAGGACAGTAAAAAAATATAAGAATTCTGGATTTTCATTAATCTACAATGAAAATCTTAAAGTAAAAAAATTAAATAACAGATCTTTTGATATTTTTCATAAAACTCTAAAAAGAAACTCTATTGTTAAAATTACAAATCCTTTAAATAATAAATTTTTAATAGCTGAAGTAAAATCAAATAAAGTAAAATTTTCAAATTTTTATAATGCAATAATAAGTAATAGAATTGCTGAAATGCTTGAGCTTAACCCTGAAGAACCTTATATTGAAATAATTCTCATTTCTAAAAATTCCACTTTTGTTGCAAAAAAAGCAAAAACATTTGAAGAAGAAAAAAAAGTTGCTGAAAAAGCACCTATTGATGGAATTAAGATAAGTAATTTGAATGAGGGTACGATTAATAAAAAAAATTTAGAAAATGATAATTTCTCATATTCAATCAAAGTTGCAGATTTTTACTATAAAAAAACTGCAAATTTAATGATAGACAGAATTAAGACTGAGACATCAATTAAAAAAATTAAGTTGATTAAGCTTTCACAAACTAATTACAGGGTATTATTAGGTCCATTTAGTGATATAAATTCATTAAGAGAATCTTTTGAAAAAATGAATTCGCTTTTTTTTGAAAATTTAGAAATACTTAAAAATGTATAAAATTGTTACTTTTTTTTTATTAATAATTCTTGGTTTTAATACAAACTCATTTTCTACTATTGAAATAAAAGCTAGAACCGGAATTCTACAAGATTTTTTTTCTGGGGAGATTTTATATGAAAAAGAGCCAGATCGGTCAATTTACCCAGCATCAATGACTAAAATAATGACGTCTATTATTGCTTTAGATCTAATTAAATCTGGAGATTTAAGTCTTGATGACAAATTTATAGTTTCAGAAAAAGCATGGAGATTATCAACAGCTGGATATTCCTCTATGTTTATTATGGTAGGAGACGAAGTATCAGTAAAAGATTTACTATATGGAATTATTATAGCTTCTGGTAATGACGCTTGTATAGCTTTAGCAGAAGGAATAGCAGGTACAGAAGAAGAATTTGCAATTCTAATGACCACAAAAGCTAAAGAATTAGGTATGGATAATACAAATTTTTCAAATTCTTCTGGGATTAATGATCCAGATAATTATTCAACTGTAAGAGATATTTTAAAAATGTCTCATTATTTAATAAAAGAACACCCTAAGTATTATGAATGGTTTTCTATAAAGGAATTTACCTGGGATAGAACTGGAGGAGATCCCATAACTCAAGGAAATAGAAATCCTCTTCTTTATAAAAATATTGGAGCTGATGGTATTAAAACTGGCTATTTAGCTGTAGAAAAATATTCTCTCGCTTCATCTATTGAACGTAAAGGACGAAGATTGATAGCGGTAGGCAGTGGATTTGAAACAAAGAGTTTAAGATCTAAGGAAAGCCTCAAACTTTTAACCTATGGATTAACAAATTTTGATTTAGTTGAAATAAATAAATCAAATAATCCAATAACGAAAGTGGACGTATGGTTGGGTAAAAAACAACAAGTCGATGTATACGTAAAAGAGGATATATACAAAACTATAAAAAAAGCTAAAAAAAAATTACTTAAAGTTGTCGTTAAATACAATGGTCCTATAGAGGCACCAATAAAAAAAGATGAAATTATTGGAAAATTTAAAGTAGTTTATGATGAAGAATTAGTGGGTGAATACGATTTATTAGCAGCTAACAATGTAGAAAAAGTTAATATTTTTACTAGATTAATTAAGTCTTTGAATTATTTAATCTGGGGCGATGTTTAAAAAACCTGTTATTGTTTTTGAGGGAATTGAAGGGAGTGGGAAAACACATCATATAAGAAATATTTCTACATATCTTAAAAAAAAGAAAATAGATTTCATTCATATAAGAGAACCAGGTGGTAATATCAATTCTGAAAAAATAAGAAAACTAATTTTGAATAGAAAAACAAACTTTAATGAAATTACAGACTTTTTATTATACATGGCATCTCGCAACGAAAATATTAAAATGTTGAAAAAATTTTATAAAAAAAAAATTATTTTAATTGATAGATTTACAGACTCTACAATTGCTTATCAACACTATGGGTTTGGTGTAGATCTCAAATTGATCAATTATATTAATCGTTTTTTATTAAAGAACTTTAAAGTTGATTATACATTTTTAAATATTGTAAATAAAACTAACATGATTAAGAGATTACAAGACAGAAAAAAGTTAAATAGATATGATCAATTTTCTTATAAATTTTATGATAAAGTCCAAAAAGGTTTTTTAAAATTAGCACGAAAAAATAAAAAAAAATATAAAATCATTAATTCTAATCTTGATATTTCATATAATCAAAAATTAATCATTGAATACCTCAATAAAATTATATGAATGATATTTATCCTTATACTCAAAGGAAACTTTTTGGTTTAGAACGTTATTTTCTGGAATTTGTGAGATTATTTAAAGAAAATAATTTTCCAACTAAAATTTTGTTAAGTGGTGAGAAAGGTATTGGTAAATCAACATTAGCTTATCATTTCATCAATTTCGTTTTATCATTAGACGAAAAGTGTAAATATGATATTAAGAATTTTGCGATAAATGCTGAGAGTTCTGCTTATAAAACAATAATCAATAAATCAAATCTTAATTTCATAAAAATAGATATACTACCGGATAAAAAATTTATTGATATTAATCAAATAAGAAATCTAATAAATTCTTTAAATAAGTCTTCCTTAAACGATAAGCCAAGATTTGTATTAATTGATAACATCGAACAATTGAATAAAAGTTCTATTAATGCTCTCTTAAAAATATTAGAGGAACCAAATAAAAATATTAATTTTATACTTATTAATAATAATAAAAAAATTCTTAAAACATTGCTCTCAAGATGTATCAATTTTAAGATACATCTCTCTCATAAAGAATGTTTAAATATTTCAAATCAAATTTTAAATACAGAGCTAGATAATTTAGTTCATCCTGATTTAATAAATTATTATTTTACTCCTGGTAATATTTATAAACTTGTAAAATTTTCAGAGATAAATAACTACAAACTATCTGATTATGACTTAAAAGATTTTTTAATAATAATGATTAAAGATAATCAATTTAAGAAAGACTCATTTATCCGATATATTATATTTGATTTTGTTGAGTTTTATTTAAGAAAATTAAATAAATCTTTTTCTTCAAGAATTAACAATAAATACAATTATTTTTTAAAAAGAATATCTGATACAAAAACTTTTAATTTAGATGAAGAATCTTTATTTACTGAAATTAAAGAGAATGTTTTAAATGGATAAAAATTTTTTTATTACTACACCTATATACTATCCATCTGGAAAACCACATATGGGTCACGCTTATTCAAGTATAATCGCAGACTTCTTTGCACGTTTCAAAAAGATTGATGGTTTCGATGTACTTTTTTTAACTGGTACAGATGAACATGGCCTTAAAATTCAGAGAGCTGCTGAAAAAGAGGGGGTGAAACCTCAAACTCTCTGTGACCAGATAAGTGAAACTTTTAGAGATCTCTCCAAAATTTTAAATCTATCAAATAATGATTTTATTAGAACTACTGAAATTAGACATAAAAAATCTGTGCAATATCTTTGGAACGAACTTGTAAAAAATGATGAAATCTATCTTTCTAAATACTCAGGTTGGTATTCTGTATCAGATGAGGCCTTTTATAACGAAGATGAAATAGAGGAGGTTGATGGAAAAAAAATAGCCATTTCCTCGAAATCTCCAGTTGAGTGGATTGAAGAGGAGTCTTATTTTTTTAAACTCTCTAAGTGGGAAAAACCTTTATTAGATTATTATGAAAATAATCCAGATTTTATTTCTCCTGGATCTAGAAAAAATGAAGTTATTAGCTTTGTAAAAAGTGGTCTTAAAGATCTATCAGTCAGCAGAAAAACTTTCTCTTGGGGGATACCTGTTCCAAATAACCAAAGCCACGTTATATATGTTTGGCTTGATGCTCTCACTAACTATTTAAGTGCATTAAATTATCCTAACACAAAAAATGATCTATTCAAAAAATTTTGGCCGGCGTCGTTACATTTAATTGGTAAAGATATTTTGAGATTTCATGCTGTTTATTGGCCTGCTTTTTTGTTAGCATCTAAAATTGAATTACCAAATAAAGTATTTGGTCATGGTTGGATATTGTCTGGTGAAGAAAAGATGTCGAAATCAAAAGGGAATATACTAGATCCAATTGAAATAATTAAAGAGTATGGCTTAGATCCTTTAAGATACTACTTGATTAAAGAAGTTTCTTTTGGAAATGATGGAAATATTTCTCAAGAAAGATTAGAAAATTGTATTAATAGTGATTTAGCTAATAATTATGGAAATTTATGTCAGCGTGTGACTGCTTTTACAAATAAAAATTGTGATGGAAAAATTCCGTTAGAAATTAAGTTTCAAGAAGATGATTTATTAATATTAAATAAATATAAAGATAATTTAGATAAAATTAGATCTAAAATTGACGATCAAAATATCAATTTTTACATTGATTATATTGTTAATTCACTTTTCGAGGCTAACAAATATTTTAATGATCAAGAGCCATGGAAACAAAAGGGCAATAAAATAAGATTAAATACCATTGTTTACACTACATTAGAAATTGTAAGAAAAATAAGTTTTCTGTTGTATCCAATTATCCCTGAATCTGCTCTAAAAGCACTAAAGATTTTTAACATTGATGAAAACGATGTAAAATTAAATACAATTTCTAATAATGAGTATTTAACAAAAGGTAATAATTTAAATAAAATAGACATACTTTTTAAAAAAAAAGATAAAAATAATGATTGATTCACACTGTCATTTAGATCATGAGCCATTATTTAGCGATTTATCTAATGTAATAAAAAGATCTAAAAACGTAGGTATAGAAAAATTATTAACCATTTCAACTTCATTTGAAAGTTTTTCCAGGGTAAAAGAATTAACCCATCGAGATGAGATGATTTATGGCACTATTGGTATTCATCCTCATGAAAGTTCTACAAATATAATTACTTCAAAACAGATTATTGAATATTTAAAAGAAAATTCAAAAATTATTGGGATTGGTGAAACAGGGTTAGATTTTTATTATAATAATAGCGAAAAAGAAAAGCAGATAGCTAGCTTTAGAGAGCATATAGAGGCTTCCGTAAAAACGAACATACCATTAATTGTTCATTCAAGAGATGCTGAAAAAGAAACTTTTGATATCTTAAATGAGTATAAAAGTACGAATATTAAAATTTTAATGCACTGCTTTACAGGATCTAAGGAATTTTGTGAAAAAATGATGACTTTAAATTCATACTTTTCTGCAAGTGGAATCATAACTTTTAAAAATTCGTCAGACCTTCAAAAAACTTTTAAATCGATTTCAATAGATAATATGTTAATTGAAACTGATAGCCCTTTTTTAGCACCAGTGCCAAAAAGAGGAAAGAAAAATGAACCATCTTTTATAGATTTCACTG
This sequence comes from uncultured Pelagibacteraceae bacterium, assembly GCA_902629575.1. GTDB lineage: Bacteria > Pseudomonadota > Alphaproteobacteria > Pelagibacterales > Pelagibacteraceae > Pelagibacter. Next base: position 32,861 of record CACORJ010000008.1, on the reverse strand, counting down.
CAGCAAAACTAGCTGAGATAAAAAATATTTCTAAACAAGAATTGATTAATAAAACAACTAATAATTTTAATAAACTTTTCTTTAATTAAAATTATGAAATTTATTATTTTAGGTTGTGGTAGTTCAATGGGTGTACCACGTCCCGACGGTTTTTTCGGAAATTGTGATCCTAATAATCAAAAAAATTACAGAACAAGATGCTCTGCATTAATTAAAACCACTAATGAAAATATTCTTATTGATACATCTCCTGATTTAAGACAACAGCTTTTAAAACATAATATTAAAAAAATTGATAAAGTTTTATATTCACATATGCATGGTGATCAAACACACGGTATAAATGATTTGAGATCTTTTTATATCAATAGTAGAAAACAAGTTAATGTCTATGCTGATAAAGATACTTCAAAATATCTTAAGAATACATTTTCATATATATTTAAAAGTTATTCAAAAGAATACCCCGCGACTCTCAAACTTCATAAGTTGCCAAAATTCATAATTACAAAAGACAATAATAAGAAAATTAGTATTCAATCAATTATGGTTGATCATGGAAAAGTTAAATCAAATTGCTTTATAATTTGCAAAAAACTAGCTTATATAAGTGATGTAAGTAAAATTTATGAAAAAGATTTTAAATATTTTAAAAATCTAAAATACTTAATAATAGATTGCTTGTGGTATAACTTTCATCCATCTCACTTCAATTTAGAAACATCATTAGCTTTAATTAAAAAATTTAAACCAAAAAAAGCTATACTTACAAATTTATCTCCAGTATTAGATTATAAAGTGCTTCAGAAAATCTTACCTAAAAATATTATTCCAGCACATGATGGATTATCTTTAAAATTATAAAATATCTTCAATAGTTACAATTATTTTTTTTGACAAAGGTTTTGTGATAGATGCAAAAGTATCTTCTATCTTACCTTCTTTATTAATTAAAATTTTATGAAAATTCCACTTTGGGACTGCTGATTTGCCGTGATTTTCTTTTGCCCATTTGAAAATTTCATGAGCATTTTTACCTTTAACTTCTGTTATGGTTGTGAGTGGAAAGTTAATATTAAAATTTACTTCACAAAATTCTTTTATATCTGTATTGTTACTTTTTTCTTGATTAAATGAATTAGATGGTACTCCAAGAACAATTAAACCTCTTTCTTTATATAAATCCCACAATTCCTGTAATTCATCATATTGTTTAGTAAATCCGCAGTAGCTTGCAGTATTTACAATTAATATTACTTTATTTTTGTAATCTTTAAAATTTATTGTCTCACCAGTTAAACTTTCTATACTGAAATCATAAATTTTTTTTTCATAGTTTGCAGTTACTGAGGTTTTAAAAAAAAACATAATTATGGATAATAGAAATATTATTTTTCTCATTTGTTAGGTTTATTTGGGGTAAGTAATATCAAAAAATAACCAAATAAAGTGGATAATAAGGACCCAGTTAATACTCCTATTTTTACACCATCCATATATTGCATATTTTCAGCAAATGCTAAATTTCCAACAAACAAACTCATTGTAAAACCAATACCAGTGAGGACACCAACACCATAAAAATTGTACCAACTTGTGTCATTTGGCATTTGAGCTATTTTTAATTTTATAGATACATAAGAGAATATAAAAACCCCCAGCTGTTTTCCTAGGAATAGCCCTAACACAATTCCGAGAGGGACCTTATCTAATAAAGAGGAAAAAGATAAACCTTCTAAAGATACACCAGCATTCGCAAATGCAAACAGAGGCATTATTCCAAAAGCAACATAAGGACTAATTGCATGTTCGATTTTGATTAATAAAGAAAAATCTTTTTCTTTTTTACGGTGAGGAATTGTCATAGCCAACAAAACTCCAGCGATAGTAGCATGAATTCCCGAGTTATGTGTAAAATCCCAGAGGAAAACTCCAACAACCAAATAAGGTAAGAATTTCTTTATATTAAATTTATTAATTAATAATAAAATAATAAAAGCTAATAACATTAAAGTTAAATACTTAATACTCAAATCTCCAGAGTAAAATAAAGCAATTATCACTATTGCTCCTAAATCATCAATTATTGCCAATGCAGTTAAAAATACTTTTAGAGATAATGGAACTCTTTTTCCTAATAATGATAATACACCTAAAGAAAAAGCAATATCAGTCGCAGATGGTATTGCCCATCCATTTAAAGTTTCACTATCACCTAAATTTACAAAAACATAAAATAGTGCAGGAATTAACATGCCTCCCACAGCAGCAATTATAGGTAATAGTGCTTGTTTAATATTTGAAAGTTCTCCTTGTAGAAACTCCCTTTTAATTTCTAATGTAACAAAAAAAAAGAATATTGCCATTAAGGCATCATTTATCCAATGTATAACAGATAACTTTAAACCAAAATTGTTTATACCAATAAATAAATATTCATTTAATGTTGAAAAATATAGTTCAGAAAAATTTGAATTGCTTATAACTAATGCGATAATAGCAGCAAAGAGAAGTACTAATCCACTCGCAGCCTCTAATTTAAAAAACCATCTAAAAGGTTGTGATATATATTGTATCATCTTTACACCATTAAATCCTTAATAAATAATTTTATATCTTTTAAAGACTCAAATAAATTAAACAATAATAATTCTATATTAGGAAACAAACCACTTAATGGACTTTTAAAAGTATCTAATACTATAATCAAAGAAATAAGTGATATGATTAATACAATTAAATATGAAAAGATATGAGTAATTTTAAAATCAGAAGTTTTTTTTGATATTTTTTTTATATTTGATTTATTTGTTTTAGAAATAATTTTATTTTCTAAATTATCATTCTTTTCTTTATTTTCTAAAAACTCATCTTTTTTATAATTCTTAACTTCTGGAGTTTGTTCACTTGCTTCATTTATTAATACATTATCTGTTTTTATTTCTAAATTTGGTTTATAGTACCAAGTATGACTACAAGATCCACACTGGATTGATCGTCCCGATTCAGGAATTAATGAAGAATCAACTTCAAATTTTTTATTACAATTAACACATTGTATTATCATACTTTTTTATATCATATTCTTTTAGAAATACTCTTATTTTGCTAATCTTTATAGTTTGAAATATTTAATAAGTACTGTAATAGTACAACCTCCGGAGTGTAGCGCAGCCTGGTAGCGCATCTGGTTTGGGACCAGAGGGTCGCAGGTTCGAATCCTGCCACTCCGACCATTTATTATAATATGAAAAAAGCAAAAATTTTTATTCCAAATAAAAGTCCAATGCAATCTGGATATGGCAAGACTGATAAATGGATTTTGGAATACGAGACAAAAAATCCAACTAATAACCCTTTGATGGGGTGGGAGAGTTCATCTGATACACTCTCTGAATTAAGATTAGAATTTTCATCTAAAGAATTAGCAATTCATTATGCAAAAAAAAAGAAAATCGATTACGAAATTATTGAGCCAAAAAAAAGAAAAGTTATTAAGAAATCGTATGCAGATAACTTTTTAAAATAGTTCATGTTTAGATTTTTTACTCAAAGAAACTGGTTTTATTGGTCATGGATTGGATCGTTTATTATTTTATTATCCCTTTGGATACAAGTTAAGATTGACGTAAAAATTAATGAATGGTTTGGTGAATTCTATGACATGATTCAAAAAGCTTTAGGTGCTCCTAATTCAATCACTATAGATGAATATTGGGCAAGCTTGCTTTCTTTTATTACATTAGCTGCAATGTATGTAGGTGTGGCCGTTATTGTTAGTTATTTCACTTCTCATTATTTGTTTAGGTGGAGAACTGCTATGGTTGAATGGTATCATAGTGTTTATGATAAAGCTCGGAGAATAGAGGGTGCTGCACAGAGAGTCCAAGAAGACACAATAAAATTTTCCAGAATAATGGAATCATTAGGTACAAGTTTGATTGAAGCTTTAATGATTTTAATAGAATTCATGCCTATTCTATTTGGATTAAGTATAGGTATACCTATATTTTTTTTTGGTGACTGGGATTATGGATTAATAGTAGGTGCATTAATCTGGTCAATTGGTGGTACAATTTTTTTAATTTTACTAGGATTGATTTTAAGATTAGTAGGAGTTGAGTATGATCTTCAAAAAAAAGAAGCGGCATATAGAAAAATATTAGTAATTGCAGAGGATGATGGAACTATTAGACCAAAAACAATAGAGGAATTATTTGATGGTGTAAGAAAAATTCATTTCTTGAGTTATATAAGATACTTGTACTTTAATATTGGAAGAATTGCCTATTTACAGGCTAATGTTTTATCTGCTTATGTTTTTTTAGCTCCTGCAATAGTAGCTGGTGCAGTCACACTTGGCGTCATGCAGCAAATAATTAGAGCTTTTGGGAGAGTTGAAGGATCTATGCAATATATTTTAAAAGCTTGGCCGACTATAATAGAATTAGCTAGTGTTTATAAACGATTAAGAGAATTTGAGTCTAAAATTGAACAAAATGATTTAGTAGATAAAAAGATTTAATGGCAATTGATAAAAAATGGGTTAATGAGTTTGTAAATGTCACCGCAAAGGCAGCTTTAGCATCCTCTTATTTTATTGGAAAAAATGATAAAATTGCAGCAGACAAGGCTGCTGTTGATTCAATGAGAAATGAATTAAATAAAATGAGTATAAAAGGAAAAATTGTCATTGGTGAAGGAGAACTAGATAAAGCACCAATGTTATATATTGGTGAGAAACTTGGAAATGGTAATGGTCCAGAATTAGATATTGCTGTTGATCCATTAGAGGGAACTAATTTTGCGGCAAATAATCTACCAGGTGCATTATCTGTAATAGCTATATCTGAAAAAAATAAACTTTTTAATGCACCTGAAACTTACATGGAAAAAATATCAACTAATGTTAAGGAAAAAAATGTTGTTGATCTAGATTACTCAATAGAGAAAAATATTTTTAATTTAAGTGAATATCTTAATAAAAAACCAAATAATTTAACTGCGTGTATTTTAGATAGACCAAGACATAGAAAAATAATAAATGAGCTTACAAAACTAAAAGTTAATATCAAGTTAATTACTGATGGTGACGTATCGGGTGCCTTACTAGTAACTAATCCAAAATATAATGTTGATATTTTTTTAGGCATTGGTGGTGGTCCGGAAGGTGTATTAGCTGCAGCAGCTTTAGATGCTTATAATTGTTATTTTCAAGGAAGATTTTTATTTAAAACAAACAGTGATCAAACACGGGCAAAAAATATGGGGATTAAAGATATGAAAAAAAAATATGAATTAAAAGAAATAGTTCCAGGTGATACGATTTTTTGTGCAACTGGAATAACCTCTGGTGATTTAGTCTCAGGAATTAAACTTGAAAAAAAAGAATTTACATCTGAAACTTTAGTTACTCATAAATCATTAGGTTTTAAGAAAATATTAAAATTAAAAAAAACAATTTAATGAATTCAGTTTCCGGTAAATACTGGGAAGAAATACAAGTTGAAAAAAGATTAATTGATAAGGCAAAAATTGATCTTAATTTGAATGATATTCAATCAAAATTGATTATCTCAAGAAATTTTACCAAAGATGAGATTTTTCTTATTAAAAATAATACCAAATTTAATAATCCGTTCATTAAAGATAAAGATTTTTTATTAGCATGTGAACTGATTAAGGAAAGTCTTCAAAGAAATAATAAAATTATGGTTATAGGTGATTATGATGTAGATGGATGTGTATCAACATCATTAATGGTAAATTTTCTTAAAGCAAATCATGCAAAAGTTGACTATTTTATTCCAGACCGTTTCAAGGATGGTTATGGAATGTCCAAAAAACTAATTATGAAATTAATTTCGCAAAAAAAACCACAATTAATTATTTTTCTTGATGTTGGTTCAAATTCTCATGATGCTATTGATTATGCTAAAAATTTAAAGATAAAAACATTAATTATTGATCATCATAATGTTAATTCTCCATATCCTTTAGCAAATGTTTTTTTAAATCCAAAAAAAGATTTAAATAATGAATTTAATTATTTATGTACGTCTTATCTAACTTATCTTTTTATAGATCTTTTCTTAAAAACGAATAATTCTAAAATTTCCTTAGAAGAAAATCTTATTTATGTCCTTCTTGCTACTGTTGCAGATGTAATGCCATTAAGAGGGTTAAATTTGTATTTAGCAAAAAAAACTTTAAAAAATTTTGATTTAAATAATAATTTTATATTGAAATATTTGTTTAAGACTTTTAAATTTAAAAGAAATATTGAGATAGAAGATCTAAGTTTTTTAATTGCTCCAATTTTTAATTCTGCAGGAAGATTGGAAAATGCAAATCAAATAGTAGATCTATTAACGACAAACTCTCATAAACAAATAATAAAAATACTTAAAAAAATAATTATTCTTAATAACAAAAGAAAATTAATCGAAAAAAGATCATTAAATGAATTAGATTTCAAACAAATTGAAAATCAAAATGGAGTCCTTTTCATTTATGATCCAAATATTTCAGAAGGAATAATTGGTATTATTGCATCAAAAATTAAGGATCAATTTAATAAACCTTGTATTGTTTTTACAAAATCAAAAAATGTTTTAAAAGGCTCTGCTAGATCTACTCCTGAATTTGATATTGGAAAATATATCAATCTTGCAGTTGAAAAAAAAATTATAAATAATGGTGGGGGACATAATTTAGCAGCAGGAGTTTCTTTATATAAATCAAAAACTGAAATATTTAAAAAATTTTTAAATAATTTTTATCTCAAAAATAAATCAATATATAGAAATTTTTTTATTTCCAAAATATCTTTATCATCGATTAATAAAAATTTGTTAGAAAATATAAATCTATTGGGACCATTTGGGAATTTAAATTCAAATCCTATTTTCTTAATTGAAAATATAAAAATTCATAATCCTGTGTTAATTAAAAATAATTTTATTTCCTGTTATATAAAATCAACAAATAAAACAGTGAAAGCTATATCTTTCAATTCAATTAATTCAAAAATTTCTTTGAAAATAATGAGTTTTAAAAAACCAGTAAATATTCTTGTTAGGGTAAAAGAAAATAAATGGAATAATAAAAGTTCTATTCAATTAGAATTAATAGATATTATAGAAACAACTATTAACACTTGATTATTATAAGGTTATGCAATAAAAAACTTCAAATTTGGTCCCTTCGTCTATCGGTTAGGACACGTGGTTTTCATCCTCGAAAGAGGGGTTCGATTCCCCTAGGGACCGCCATTTATGTACTTTGTTTATCTTATTATTTCAAAAAACAATAATCGTTTTATTTCTTATGTTGGTTATACAAATGATATTAAAAGAAGATTATTGCTCCATAATACCAAAAAAGGTGCTAAATTTACAAAAGGTCGTTATTGGAAATTAATATATTGTAAGAAATATGAAAAAAAAAATATTGCTTTAAAGGAAGAGTATAAATTAAAAAAAAATTTTAAGTTAAGAAAAAAAATTAAAGATAAATATTTAAAAAATGAAAATTTCAGTTCTATTACCGTATAAAGAAAATTTTTCAGAAAATTATGCTGGTGCAGTTTCTTTGTTTGTAAAAGATATAGCAAAAAACAGTTGTTACTTTAAATCAACATATATTTTCGGAAATACAAGTTTTAAAAAACCTTTTTTAAAAAATTATATAAATATAGATTTAAAAAAAAAAATATTTGAAAGTTCTAGTAAGATATATGTTAACGAATTTTTATCACAAGAAAAAAAAATCAATTCAGATATAATTGAAATTCATAATAGACCAAATTATATCAAATATTTCAAAAATTTAAAAAAAAAGATAATTTTATATTTTCATAACGATCCATTATCAATGACTGGTTCCACATCATTGCGTGATAGAATTTTTCTTTTAAATAATATTGATAAAATTATATTTAATAGCAAGTGGTCTCAAAAAAGATTTTTTATTGATATTGATAACGAATATCTTTTAAAACAAAAAACTGCTGTATGTTTTCAATCTACTTCTAAAACAAAAATAAATTTTAATAAAAAAAAAAAGATTATAAGCTTTGTAGGAAAATTAAACTCTGCAAAAGGTTATGACCTATTTGGTAATGCAATTATTAAAATTCTTGATGACTTTAAAGAATGGAAAGCTGTTGTATATGGTGATGAACCAAGAGAAAACATACTTTTTAAACACAAGAATTTAATAATAAACGACTATACAAAACATGAAAAAATTCTAAACTTTCTTAAAACAGTTAGCATTTCTGTTGTGTGCTCTAGGTGGGAAGAACCTTTTGGAAGGACAAGTTTAGAAGCTGCAAGTCGTGGATCAGCAGTAATCATTAGTAATCGAGGGGGCCTGCCAGAAACTACAAATTCTGCAATTATCCTAAAAAACTTGTCTTCCAATGATATTTATAATGAAATAAAAAAACTTATATCAAACAAAAAAAGATTGAGAAATTTACAAAAAAGTAATTATAAGAATTTTATATTTAATCATAAGTATATAAGTGATTTAATTGATAATATTAGATCTGAATTTAATATATCTTACAAATTAAATTATATTCAAAATAAACCTATTAAGATCATGCATATTACAAATTTTAATGAAAGATTTAATGGTCGTTTACACTATAATACTGGCAGAAGGCTAAATAACGGATTTATAAGAAATGGACATAATGTATTATCTATAAGTGATAGAGATGTTTTGCACAATAATAAGTCAATTAAAGATTTTAATGGACAAGATGCTTTAGATAATAAAATTATAGATAGTTTTAATCATCTCAAACCTGATTTAGTTATTTTGGGACATGCTGATCGTGTAAATCAAGATACTCTATTAAGATTAAAACAGTTTAATAAAAATTTGAAAATAGCTCAATGGTTTTTAGATCCGCTTTCAAAATATGGGCCAGATCATGAAAATAATAAAAAAAGAATCTTAAATAATGTTGAAATAATTGATAATTCTTTTTTGACTACTGATCCAAATTCATTATCTTTTAAAATTCCAAATTCATATTTTATGCCTAATCCTTGTGATGAAGCTTTTGAAACCTTGTCTAATTATGAAAAAGATTGCAATTTTGACGTTTTTTTTGCTATGAGTCATGGAGTGCATCGGGGAGGACTCAAAGCAGGAAAAAATGATGATAGAGAGTTATTTATTAATAAATTAATAAAATTAAATCACAAACTTAAATTTGATGTTTATGGTATGAATAACGTCCAACCTATTTGGGCTGATAATTTTATATATAAAATTTCTAATTCATATATGGGATTAAATCTTAGTAGAGGAAAACCTATTAAATATTATAGCAGTGATCGTTTAGTTCAACTTATGGGAAATGGACTACTTACATTCGTGGATAAAAAAACTCAACTAAACGATTTTTTTAATAATAATGAATTGATATTCTATAAAGATATTCATGACTTAAGTTACAAACTAAATAAATATAAAAAAGATACTCTAAATGGTAAAAAAATTGCTCAGAGAGGTAAAAAAAAATACTTCAAACATTTTAATTCAAATATTATATCAGATTATATTATTGCAAAAACATTTGATGTTAAATCAAAATATGATTTTATTTGGTAAATGTTTTCAATAATAATACCTACACTCAATAATCTCAAATATCTTAAGATTTGTATAAAAAGCATTAAAAAAAATTCTTTTTATGAACATGAAATTATTCCTCATGTAAATATCGGTGATGACGGAACTTTGGATTATTTAAAGGACAATAATATAAAATATACATACACAAATTTTAATGCCGGTATTTGCAAAGGAATGAATATAGCTGCTCAATCATCCTCGCATGACTATATTCTATATGCACATGATGATTTTTATTTTTGTCCAGATTGGGATGAAATTTTAAAAAAAGAAATTAACTTAATTGGTCATAACAATTTCTATTTATCAGGTACTATGGTTCATAACGGTCAAATAAATTTTGATTGTGGTGATACTGCAGAGAGTTTTAATGAAAAAAAATTTCTTGAAGAATATAAAAATCATAACTTTTATGATTTCCAGGGATCTACCTGGGCTCCACATGTAGTTCATAAAGATATTTGGAATAGTGTTGGAGGTTTTAGTGAAGAATTCTATCCTGGAACAGGGTCAGACCCTGATCTAAACATGAAACTGTGGAAAAAAGGTATAAGAATCTTTAAAGGTATTAATGATTTTAAAGTATATCATTTTGGCTCAGTTGTTACCCGCAGAAAACATAAGAGCCCATATATTAAAACAGAAACTGGTAACTTAGGATCTAAGATATTTTTGTTAAAATGGGGTTTATCAATAACTTTTTTTAAAAAATTTATACTAAAATCTGATACAGTTTATAATGGCGAGCTTCCAAGTAAAATTTCATATAGCTTAAGTTACTTTATAGATTTAATTAAATGTAAAATAAATTATTTTTATGTAAAGTATATTTACAATTTTAAAAATAAAATAAATATTCCAAATGAAAATAGTTAACACTAAAATAAACGGACTTAAAATCATTAAAACAAAAATTTATAGAGATAAAAGAGGTTTTCTAAAAGAAGTTTTCAGAAAAAATGTATTAAATTCCATAGAATTTCCTTTTGATATAATGTCATATTCAAAAAAAAAAGTTTTAAGAGGACTTCATATACAAACAAAAAGATCACAAGCAAAAATTATTACAGTGACCCATGGAAAAATATTTGATGTAGCTGTTGATCTTAGAATAAATTCTAAAACTTTTGGAAAACATTTTTCTATAACAATTTCTGACAAAGATGATTTTTCTTTATATATTCCTGAGAATTTTGCTCATGGATTTATGTGTCTCTCTAAAGAATGTACAATTAATTATAAATGCTCAAATTACAGAGATCAAAAATCAGAAAAAACTATTATTTGGAACGATAAAGACTTAAAAATTAAATGGCCATTAAAAAACCCCATATTATCAAAAAAAGATATATCTGGATTGACTATAGCTGACTATAAAAAAATAATTCGATAAAATTTTAAAATGAAATTTGATGAAAAAATTAAAAATAAATATCTTTATAAGAAAGGTTATAATATTTTTAAATTGTTATATTTTTTTTACCAATACTTAAAATCAAAAAAAATTCTCAAACAAAAGATTTTCTATTCAAATTGGGGGATAGACATGATGGCGGATGAATTTTTCAAAAAAAAGGCAAGGGGAACTTATATCGATGTTGGTTGTCATCAACCTATTATAAATAATAATACCTATCGTCTATATAAAAGAGGGTGGACAGGAATAAATATTGATTTGGATTTCAATACAATTGATATGTTTAATTTTTTTAGAAAAAAAGATCTTAATATTGAAGCTGGAATATCAAATACTATAGAAGATAAAAATCTTTATTTTTTCCATAACAGGTCTGCTATAAATACGTTATCTAAAGATTCCGGATCAAAAGCAAAAGAAATAAGAAAAATTAAGACTACAACTTTAAATAATATTATAGAAAATAGTAGATACAAAGATTTTGAAATAGATTACATCTCTATTGATGTTGAGGGCCATGAATTAAATGTTCTCAAAGGTCTAGATTTCAAAAAATATAAGCCTAAATTGGTGGTACTTGAGTTAATAGACCCATCTATAAAAGAATTTTATGAACAAAAACTCGAAAATATAATCAATTCTGAAATAAATAAATTTATGGAGAAGGAGAATTACAGGCTAGTTAATTGGATACATGATGATTTAGTATACGTTCCAAAAAATCTTGTTAGTCCGAATTAATTAGTATGAACATCTTGTTTTACTGTCCATCAAAATTTAGTTTAGATAAAATGACTACCACTTCTTTAGGTGGGGTAGAGACTTTAAATCTTCATTTATCAAAAGCTTTAGCAAAGATTGGATATAATGTTTATTTATGCACAAAATGTAAAAAAATTTCAAAAAAAAAGAATTTAATAAATATACCTACTTCAGAAATTATTCATAAAAATAAGAATATATTTTTTGATTATATTATTAGTTCAAATGAGTCAAAAATTTTTGACAAATTTAAGTTATCAAAAAAAATATTTTGGATGCATAATACTTTATCATTAGAAAAAGCATTTAGAAAAGGGAAGCTTATATCACTATTAAAAAATGAAATAACAACTGTATTTGTGAGTAAATATTTAGAAAAAATAACATCAAAAAGTTATCTCTTTAATAAAAGATTTATAATTCCTAATTTTTTATCAAGTGAATTCACAATCAATAAAATCAATTATAAACGAAAAAAGATTATTGTTTGGTCTGTGCAGAGACAAAAAGGTCTTAATGAGACACTAAATATGTGGATAGAAACAATATATCCAAAAAATAAGGATGCTAAATTTTATATATTTGGAATTGATATATTAAATTTTAAAAGATTAAAAAAATTCTATGCCAAATATAATATTTTTTTCTTTGGTAAAGTACCTAAAATGAAACTAAGAAATATCTATTCTAATTCAACTGCAATGATTTGTTTAGGGTACGATGAAACCTTTTGTCTTAATGCAATTGAAGCTAATTCTTGTGGTTTACCAATTTTTACATTTGGCAAAACCGCATTAAGTGAACTAATTAGAAATAAAAAAAATGGTATAATTGTTGAAGATTTTCATAGTTTGTCTGTTTCAATTAATCGATATTTAATATCCAGTTCAATTAATAAAAAAGCTTACATAGATAATTCTTATAAATTCTCTAAGAAGTTTCAATTAAATAAAATAATTAACTATTGGAAAAAATTATTAAAATAATTTTTTATTTTGAATCTTAAATATTCAAGCTTTGCAATTTTTCTTCGATTTATAAATCCTTTTTTAATTTTTTCATTTAATGAGTCTATATTTGTATGGATTTCATAAACCAATTCTTTATTAGTTCTTTCTTTAAAAGCATCACTTAAATCAAGAATCTTATTTTTAGCAATAAATTGTAAATATAATGAAATCCATAAATCGTCATTAAGAAATAGATTAATATTATTTTTGACATGTGATTGATAAAAATTTTCTATCTTACCTAAATCCTTAGTTTCAATTAATATACAATCTGCTCCTTGACCCATATTTAAATTAAATACTTTCTGTACATAATAACTATAATTACCTTTCTTTTTTTTATATTTATCTATAAAAATTTCAAATATCTCTTTTTGATAAATATGATCATCATCCAAAATAATTACACATTCGAAATCCTTAATTTTTTTTAATGAACCCATTAATTTCGTTGAAGGACCATAATCCTCACATCTGTTAATTTCTATATTCAATTTTTCCAAAGTTAAAAGTTGTTTTGTTGTAAATTCATAGTTATTAAATCTTTTATATTTATCCGGCAGATTTAAAAAAATCTTACTTGGTTTTAATGTTTGATTATTTATTGAGTTTATTGTTTTTTTGATATTATCAATTCTTGATGGTATCGTTGTAAATGAAACACAAAAATCAGTCATATTTTAATTTTATTAAGCGCATTGTTTTTAAATATATTTGCTTCTCTTATGTATCTCCTAACCATTTGTGTTGTTTTGTGACCGGTCATTGCCATAATACTACGTTCATCAGCACCAGATTCTGCAGCGACAGTTGCAAAACCAGATCTTAAACTATGACCTGCAAAATTCTTATTCTCAATGCCTGCTAAATCTAAATATTCTTTCATTAATAAAACTACTGATTGGTCAGTTAATCTTTTTTCCGTTAGAGATAAGCCTTTAGAAAATCTTCTAAAAATAGGTCCAGATTTAATTTTAGAAATTTCTAGCCATTTTTTAAGATTGACTACAGGGCAATAGTTTTCATTGGTAAAGTAGGGTAGTCCTTTTATCATTCCTTCACCATATTGATCAGTTTTCGATCTTCTGATGGTAATTTTAAGACCTTCAGGTACGAATTCTAAATCTTCGTGATTAATTGAAATAAGCTCAGTTCGTCTAAAGCCTCCTCCAAAACCAACTAGAATAATTGATTTGTCTCTAAACTTCTTTATATTTTCAATTTTTTGCTCATTTATTACATTAATTATTGATTTTAAATGATTGATTAATATAGGTTTTTTACCTTTTTGAATACTTCCTTTAACCCTTCTTATGCCCATTAAATTTTCGACGATAATAGGATGTTTTGTATCTAAATAATGTCCTTTTAGCTTATGGACCATACTTATTGACACTAATCGTCTTCTTAAAGTGCTAATTTTTGAGTTTTTAGAAAGGTGGGTTAGATACAATGAAACTATTTTAGGCTCAGTCGGTAATGAATTTAAACCATGTTTAGCGCAAAAAGCTCCGAAATCTTTAAAATCAGATTTATATGCTCTTAAAGTGTTATTTGCCTTAGAGCTTTTGAGGTTATTTAAAGTTGCCTCATGAAGCGTTTTTAGGTCTGTAGCTAACTCATTCATATTATTACTATTGATAACAATTAATTATCACTAGTAATATATTAAGTGATTTCTAATGTCAATAGTTTAAATTAAAATTATGGGTTCGATAGATGGAGAAATTCCTGCGGTATGGTTTTTAATTAGTTCGATTGGTTTTGTAATATTAACTTTTATTCAGTATCGGAATACCGGCAAGAGTTTTAACACTATATTTTTGTCTGTAATGGCTATTATTTTCTTTGTAAGTTACATAATTTTATTAATTCCACGCTAAATACCAGCAGTGCAAGGAACAAAATTTCAATTAAAAGTATGGAAATACCTTAAAACTATACCAAAAGGTGAGGTAAAAACCTATAAACAGGTGGCTATTGGTATAAAAAGCCCTAAATCGGCTCGTGCTGTAGCTAATGCTTGTGCTAAAAACCCATATGCTCCAAAAATACCCTGTCATAGAGTGATTAGGTCCGATGGAGCTCTTGGAGGCTACTCTGGCAGAGGTGGAATTAAGCAAAAGCTGAAATTACTTAGATCTGAAAAAGTAGCAATTTAACCCTATTTTAAGACCTTTTTAAGTTAAAAAAGTTAGTAAAATCAACGTTTTTTAACCTTTTTACGTGATTAATCCGTAAATAGAACAATTCACCCTTCAGTTGTACCATATATGAGCTTATAACTAAAATAGACCCCTCTATGGGCGTTTAAATGGTATATTCAATTAGTGCATCGCTCTACTATTCAACAATATCAATGCTTTTAGACTACCCTATTTTTAGAGAATTTTTATAATCACAATCGCAAAAAAGTGCCTATTTTAAAGGAATATTTGATATTTTTAAAATTTGAGACAATCCCTAACTCTTGCATAGCACACTAAAGTAATTTTCTTTTTAATAATTCAAAATATCCTAATTATTAAATAATTTATATAATTAATAAAAATCAATAAATACAATAATTTAAATAAAATACTTAATGTAATACTTTAGATATTAGTAAATAAATAATACCTATTATTTAACTTTTTTAACTAAGTTCTCTCTTCTTGAAATGTAGATACCACTTAATACAATAATGAATAAACCTATGAAAGTCCAATTATCAGGGAAATCACTGAAGAAATAATAACCTATAATGATGTTTGTGATGATCTCAAAATAGCTAAATGGAGCTAATTTAGAGGCATCAGCATATTTGAGAGACAATATTAGGAATAAATGCCCTATGCAGGCAAATATACCTATGGCAGCCATCATAGACCACTGATTTAAACTAGGTTTAACCCACACAAATGGCATTACAGTAGATATAATTATGGCCCCTACTACACCAGTCAACAATAAAGTTAATAAAGGATTGTCTGAGGTACTTAGTTTACGTGTAATAATTAAATAAAACCCATACATTATACCTGTTCCAAGAGCAGCTATACTTGCTAAATTAATTTCAACAAAACCCGGCCTTATAACTACTAAAGAACCAATGAAACCTATAATTACTGCAGACCATCTTCTAAATCCTACCTTCTCACCTAAAAAAAATGGAGAAAAAGCTGTAACAATTAAAGGAGCAATAAAAGCTAAAGTTAATGCTTTTGCTAAAGAAATAACCGAAATTGCATAAAAGAAACAAATATTAGCAGTTAAAAGAATTAAACCTCTAATGAATTGCAGTTTTGGCTTGTCTGTCCAGACAAGATTTTTTCGAAAAAAGAAAAACATAATTGGAAAAGTGAAAGCCACTGTAAAAAAATATCTCGCCCATGTAATTTGTAATACTGGAAGATCTGTACTTAAATATTTTGCGAACCCGTCCATTATTGGAAGCATTACCCATGCCAAAAGATTAAAAGTAATAGCCTTCATGGATACTGAAGATATAGATTAATTAAAGAATTTTAAAGAAAAGAATACAACAATTGGGATAGTGACAAATGACATTAATGTTGAAACAACTATCATGCTTGCAACGTTGTCGACAATTTTTTTTGGTGAATATATTGAACCAACTAAGTAGTTTAGAATAGCACTTGGCATAGAACATTGAATAAGTAACACACCAGCAGCGAATCCTTCTAAATTAAAATACATAATTAATAAATATCCAATAAAAGGTCCTATGATAACTCTTCCAACAGAAGAAATAAAAGCCTTTTTAAAAGAAAAGACTTTTAATCTTGTAAGAGCTATACCTAATGACATTAAAATCAAAAAGATCGTTGCATAAGTTAATAATAAAGTAGTATTTTCGACAAACACAGGTAATTCAATATTAAAATAAAGCAAAACTACTGCAATTATAACTGAATAAAAAGCTGGACTTTTAGATATCACTTCAAAGTTAAATTTTCTATCAGCTAGAAAAACACCTAGTGTGAAATGACATAAAATAATTAATGCAGATATTGCAGCTGCTACACCTAATCCTTGTGTTCCATAAGCAAATAAACAAATAGGCAAACCCATATTACCTGTATTCGGCATAATAAATGGAGGAAGTTCTCTAATAATGTCTTTTGTTTTTTGAACGAAAAGAAATGATACACCAACTAAAAAAAAACCAATTATAGCGATTAAATAATACCAAAAATAACTACTAAAAGTATCAAAAGAAATATTAGCTGCATTACATGAATAAATAACAATTGCGGGAGAACCAATATTAGCTGCAAAATTGCTTATAAAAGTTGTATCAATTTTAGGGTTTTTTTTTCCAAGATAATAGCCGATGCCAACAATAAAAAAAACAGGGAATAAAACTTCAAAAAGTTTAATATAAATTTCCATTAATTATAAAGTCTTATAAGTGTCGGAAAT
The DNA here is from genome assembly GCA_902629575.1 of uncultured Pelagibacteraceae bacterium. Lineage (GTDB taxonomy): Bacteria > Pseudomonadota > Alphaproteobacteria > Pelagibacterales > Pelagibacteraceae > Pelagibacter. The sequence continues at coordinate 15,590 of CACORJ010000008.1, read as the reverse complement.
TTTAAAATATTTTTATTTTTTTTAAATATTAATAAACAATTTTTCACATTTATCTCAGATGTTTTATGAGTTATAATAACAATCGTTGCTTTTTTACTTTTTTTATCAGGTGTTTGTATAATTCTTTTTACAGAAATTTTATACCTAGAAAGACGATTAGTAATTGTAGATAACACACCTTGTTTATCTTTTACCTCAAATCTAAGGTATAAAGAATTTGAATATTTATTATTATTAAACACTCTAATATGTTTTCTTTTTTTTGAGGATATGCCAAAAGGAAATTTCTTATTTCCTCGCATTATTGAAAATAAATCTGATAATAAAGATGATGAAGTAGGGCCTGGACCTGCCCCCTCTCCTTGCATAACACTTTGTCCTACTGGATTTCCCTCAATTATAACCGCATTCATTACACCATTAACATTACCAATATAAGTATTTTTACTAACCAAACATGGGTGAACGGTTTCAAAAAGCTTATTATCAATAATTTCCGAGATCCCAAGTAATTTTATTCTAAGTCCTAACTGATTAGCAATTTTAATATCCTTTAGTTCAATATTTTGAATACCTTCCATAATGCATTTTTCTTTTGATATTTTACAATTGAACGCTAATGCAGACAAAATTTTAACTTTTGCAAACGCGTCAAATCCATTTAGATCCAATTTTGGATTTCCTGGCTCAGCATATCCTAATCTTTGTGCTTTTCTTAAAACTTTTTCAAAGGGCTCATTACTATTTTCCATGTCAGATAATATATAATTTGTTGTTCCATTCAATATTCCATAAACTTTACTTATATGATTCGTGGCTAAGCCCTCTTTAATCGTTCGTAATACAGGAATTCCTCCTGCGACAGATGCTTCAAATTCTAAACAAACATTATTTTGCTCTGCTAATTTAGCTAAATAGTCACCATGTTTTGCAATTAAAGATTTATTTGGTGTTATTACATTAATTTTATTTTTTAATGCAGTTTCAACTATCTTTTTAGATATACCATCAGATAATCCTATACATTCAAATAAAATATCAATTTTTTCTTTTTTAAAAATTTCAAATGGATTTTCATAAAATTTTTTTTTATTAACTTTGAACCGTCTTTTTTTATTTTTATTTTTTGCAGATATTGCTACTATTTGTATCTTTTTTCCTGTTTTATTTTCAATATCTTTTTTTTTAATATTTAATTCATTGTATAAATAGTTTCCTATTTGACCTAAACCTACAACTGCAATATTTATATTTTTATTCATCTAATTATCTATGTTTGGATAAGGACTATTAATTGCATAGCTCTCTAATTTTAATTTAAATTCCTTAAGTGTTAAATCTTTTGAAAAATTAATATTTTTATAATCGGTTTTTGATAAATTTTGATTACTAGAACAACCAATAAGCCAAATAAAAATAATCAAATATTTTTTCATCTTAAACCTTCAAAAGGGTTAAAATTATAAATTATATTCATATTTTGAATAGCTTGCCCTGCACCACCTTTTATCAAATTATCTAAGGATGATAAAATTATTGCTTTATTGTGATATTTTGATTTGCAAACTGATATTTTACAGTTATTTGTGTTAATTACATCATTTGTACTTATATAAGAATTTATTTTGGCCACTTTAACAAAAATTGATTTTTTATAAAAATTAACTAACTCATTATATAAATTATTTACAGTTTTTCCTTTATTTAAATCAACATAAATAGTGCTTAGAATTCCTCTAAACATTGGTGATAAATGTGGTGTAAATGTAAATTCAAATTTATCTTTAGTATTTTCTTTAATTATTTGCTCAATCTCTGGGTTATGTCTATGGAATCCAATACCATAAGCACTCAATGATTCATATAAATTTTTATTTTTATATTTTTTATGAACTCCTCTTCCAGCACCTGAATACCCAGATTTTGAGTCAATTATAATATTTTTTTTTCGAATTAAATCTTTTTTGATTAATGGAATAATTGGAATTAATATTGAAGTAGGATAACATCCAGGACATCCTATTATTTTGAATTTTTTAATTTTTTTTCCGGTTAATTCTGGAAGAGAATAAATAGAATTTTTAATCAGATTTGGCGCATTATGTTTTTGTTTATACCATGTTTTATAAATCAATGGATTCTTCAATCTAAAATCAGCAGCTAAATCAATTAATATGTTTTTTTTTAAAAGATGTTTAGAAATTGATTGAGCCTCGCCATTTGGTAGAGCGGTGAAGACAACATCTATATCCTTTAATAGTTTTTTATTAAATCTTATAATTTTAGGTAATTTAAATTTTTTTAATTTCTTATCAAAAAAGAAGATTTCTTTACCTACAGATGTATTACCACAAAGATATTTAATATTTACCTTATTATGTTTTACTAATAAGTTAATTAATTGAATACCAATATAACCAGTAGATCCAGCAACTAAAATATTTATCTTAGACATTTGACATTATAACAGTAAAAGTAAAAAAAATTATCTTTTAGAAAACTGAAAGCTTCTTCTTGCTTTTCTTCTGCCAGGCTTTTTTCTCTCAACAGCTCTCGGATCTCTAGTAGTTAAGTTTTCCGTTTTTAAAGTAGTTTTGAAATTTTGATCAAACATTACTAATGCTTTTGAAATACCATGTACCATAGCTCCAGCTTGCCCTGTGTGTCCACCACCACTAACGCTACATCTCACATCATAATCTGTGGCCTGATTAATTATCTCAAAAGGTCTAGTAATTTGCATTATGTGGTTATCACTAACAAAATACTTATCAAATATTTTTCCATTAACATAAATTTTCCCTGTTCCTTTTTTTAACCAAACTTTTGCAATGGATTTTTTTCTTCTACCAGTCGCATATTTACTGTCTTTAAAATCTAGATCCAATTTTATTTTTTTTTCTTTAGTCTGATTATTGATCATTTGCTATTTCTAATGATATTTTTTTTATTTAATTTTTCTAATTCAATTGTTTTTGGATTTTGTGCTGAATGAGGGTGGTTATCACCTGAATATATCTTTAATTTTGTTAATTGTTTTTTTCCAAGTACACCTCCTGGTAACATTCTTTTTACAGCTAGTTTAAGAGCTTCACCAGGTTTTTTTTTAGATAATTTTTCAGGTGTTGTTTCTTTAATTCCACCCGGATGACCAGTATGTCTAAAATACTTTTTATTTTGAAATTTTTTACCTGTAAACTTCACATGCTCAATATTTTTGACTACAACAAAATCCCCATGATCCATATGTGGTGTGTAAGATGCTTTATTTTTTCCTCTAATAATTTTTGAAATTACTGAAGCTAATCTGCCAACTACTGCATTTTTGGCGTCTATTTCGTACCAATTGTTATTTATCTGGTTTTTACTTACAAATTTAGTCATGTTTGGCCGGATTAATACTGATAAATGCTATATTGTCAATTTATATTAATCTTGATAATTAAATATTAATATTAAAAATAAAGGGAATTTATGACAGACAAAAAAAATAAGGGGACTGATCCAAAAACATATAAATTTGATACGCTTAGCCTTCACGCTGGCTATCAACCTCATAAAAATGCTGGTTCAAGACAAGTGCCAATTTACCAAACAACTTCATATTTGTTTGATGACGTTGATCATGCGGCAGCTCTATTTAACTTAGAAAGAGGTGGTCACATTTATAGTAGAATTTCAAATCCAACAGTTGCAGTTTTAGAAGAAAGGGTTGCAGCACTCGAAGGAGGTACAGCAGCTTTAGCAACATCTTCTGGTATGAGTGCCATTTTTCTTACTGTAATGACTCTATGTGAAGCTGGAGATCATCTAGTTGTCTCTTCTCAACTTTATGGTGGTACTGTTAATTTATTTAGACTTACACTACCTAAATTTGGGATTAAATGTACGTTTGTAAAACCAAGAGATACAGAGGGGTTTAAAAAAGCAATTCAAAAAAATACAAAAGGTATTTTTGGTGAGCTTGTAGGAAATCCAGGTAATGAATTAATGAATATGCCTGAAATTGCGAAAATTGCTCATGACGCAGGAATTCCTTTAATGATTGATGCAACTTACCAAACACCTTATCTTTGTAAACCTATAGAGCATGGAGCTGATATTGTAGTTCACTCGCTAACAAAATGGATGGCTGGTCATGGTTCATCAATGGCAGGAATTTTAGTTGAAGGTGGAAACTTTGATTGGATGCAAAATGATAAATTCCCAACTATGACAACACCTTATGAAGGATATCACGGTCTTTCCTTTGCTGAGGAATTTGGTCCTACAGCCTTTACAATGAAAGCTAGAGCTGAAGGAATGAGAGATTTTGGACCATGTTTAAGTCCTCAAAATGCTTGGAATGTTTTACAAGGAATAGAAACCTTATCTGTAAGAATGCAAAAACATTGTTCTAACGCTGAGGAAATGGTAAAATATCTCTCTAACCATGAGAGTGTTGCTTGGGTTTCTCATCCAAGTGTACCTGATCATCCTGATCATGAATTAGCAAAAAAACTTTTGCCCAACGGTAAAGGCTCTATGATTGCATTTGGCATAAAAGGAGGAAAAGAAGCTGGAGAAGCTTTTATAAATAATGTTAAATTATCTTCTCATCTTGCAAACGTAGGTGATACCAGAACTCTGGTAATACATCCAGCATCAGCAACACATTCACAAATGGATGAAGCTACTTTAAAATTTGCTGGATTATCCCATGACATGATAAGATTATCTGTTGGTATAGAGGATATCGAAGATATTAAGAATGACTTTGAAATTGGATTTAGAGCAGCAAGAAAACCTAGACTTGTCTCAAATCAATGAAATTTAAAGTTAATGATGTAGAAGTTTTTGCATCTACTGGTGGTCGACCCTTTGATAAAAATAAGCCACTAATTATTTTTGTTCATGGAAGTGGGCTTACCCATATGACGTGGGTATTACAAACAAGATATTTTGCTTTTCATGGTTATAGTGTTTTAGCTTTAGATATGCCAGGTCATGGTCTTTCAGGTGGAGAAAGTTTAAAATCAATTGAGGATATGGCTGATTGGATAAGTGAAGTAATTGACTCCGTTGGTTATAAAGAAGCATCTTTAGTTGGTCACTCACAAGGATGTTTAGTAACAATAGAATGTGCATATAGAAATCCTAAAAAAATTAAAACATTAAGTTTAATGGGGGGTGCAGGGGCAATACCAATGAATCCAGAATTATTGTCTCTGGCAGAAAATAATGACCCAAAAGCAGTTGATTTAATGATGGACTGGGCTCACGGACCTGCTGGGCATTTTGGTGGGCACCCTGTACCTGGATTATACCATATAAATACGGGAGGTATGTTGGCAAAATCAAGGACAATCAAAAATACTTTGGGTGTAGATTTTAGAGCCTGTGATAATTATAAGAACGGTTTTGAGGCAGCAAAAAAAATCAAAATACCAACTTTATCAATACTAGCTACTGGAGACAAAATGTGTCCGGTAAAAGAGGGAAAAAAATTAGCAGCGCTCATTGATGGAAGTAAAATAGAAATAATTGATAATTGTGGTCATATGATGCTTCTTGAGGAGGCAGATAGAGTTTTAAAAGTACTTAAACAGTTTATACTTACTAATTTTCCAGTCGAAAAACATTAGTTTTTTTATTCAAATATAAAAAGTAAATTGATGCACTCACAAGAAATATTGAGCTTATCTGATGTAGTGATGCTAAAAATATTTGTGCTCCATTTAATAATGTTAAAATTCCTAGTATCACTTGAGACAATAGAAAAAGCCCGACAAGATTAATTGCTAAAAAAGAACCTTTAATCTTTTTTTTATAAACTTTAAAAAGGATAAAAAAATAAAAAAACAATATTACATATGCTAAATTTCTGTGAATAAATTGAACTAAGGATGCATCACTAAAAGCATTTATATTAAATAAATTTATAAATTTATTATCATCTGGAAAGTAATTATTTCCCATTAGTGGCCAAGAATTATAAATAAGACCTGCATCCATTCCAGAGACAAAAGCACCTATTATAATTTGAAAAAAAATTAAAATAAGAAAAGTTAAAGGAAAAAATAAATTTAATTTAATGTCATTATTAATTTTTATATTTATTTTAAGGTAATTCCAAAGAATTAAAGATAGTATTAAAAATGCAACTATCAAATGAAAAGACAAACGAAAATGGCTAACATCAATTCTATCAACTAAGCCGCTAGAAACCATATACCAACCTAAAAAACCTTGAAAACAAATAAGAAAAAAAATTAAATATAAATTTATTAATTTCTTAAAATTTAATTTAAATGTAAAATATATTAATGGAAGTACAAAACTAATACCAATTAATCTTCCTAAGAATCTATGAGCCCATTCCCACCAAAAAATAACTTTGAATTCGCTCAAGTTCATTGAATAATTTTGGATTTGGAATTCAGGTATTAGTTTATATTGTTCAAAATAATCAATCCATATTTGCTCATTCATTGGTGGAAAAAATCCATAAAATAATTCCCATTTTGTGATTGATAATCCAGAGTCGGTTAGACGTGTTAAGCCTCCAACTATAATCATGATTACTATTAAAGAGAACATGCACACAAGCCATGTTGATATTTTATTACGAATTGCAGTATTTTCTATATACATCTAACGATAAATATAATAATTATTTTTATAAACCTATAGAATAAATGTCGCCAAAAAATAAACAAAAGTTACAAAAAATCAGATCAAAATTAGATAAATTAGATAATAGATTATTGTCACTAATCAAATATAGGACCAAACTTGTAAAGGAAGTTTTAAAATTAAAAGAATTTAAAAAAGAAATTGTAGATAAGAAAAGAATTAAATTTATTCTTAAAAAAATTGATTCTAAATCAAAAAATTTAAATATTGATCCTAAAATAACAAATCGTATTTGGAAAAATATGATTTGGTCATATATCAACTTCGAAAGAAGAAATTTCAAAAAAAAATGATTATTTACTGTGCGGTGGAAGTTTTTTTTCAACGAAAACTTCATGTTTCCTTGTAGAAGGATTATATTTCTTTGCTTTTAATTTAACTTTCGCTTTTTCACCTCCAGCTGGTTTTTTTACATAATAAAAAAAGGAGCTGTCAGGCTTAGACTCAGGAACTAATCGGACTTTTATGTGAGTTTTTTTAGCCATACTATTTTACTTTTTTTAAATCATTTATGATTTTTGAAATATTCATAATTTTATTTTTCAAATTATGTGCACTTATAGATTTATTTAAACTTTCGTCAAGTTTATTAGATTGTTCTGAATTAAGCATTTGTTTCACACCTTTTACTGTCATTCCTTTATCTTTTAATAAAAATTTTATTTTTTTTAAAAGATCAATATTTTTAGTATCATAATATCTTCGATTACCTGAAAAAATTTTAGGTTTGATTTGTTTAAACTCTTTTTCCCAAAACCTTATAGTATGAGTTGGGTTTTTGCGACCTGTTTTACTCTCTAGATTTAATATCCTAACAACTTCTCCAATTGTTTTATAAGCATTACTTGTTTTATTCATTATTCTTAAAATTGATAAATTCTCTAAACTCTTTTGAGGGTTTAAATGAAACAACATTTCTTTCAGTAATTATTTTTTCCTCTTTAGTTTTTGGGTTTCTTCCTATTCTTTTTTTTTTTTGTTTTATAGTAAAAGTGCCAAATTTTGTTAATTTTAATTTTTTTTCTTTGAGTAAATTGTCAATTAAAGTAGAAAAAAAATCTTCTATTAGATTTTCTGATATTTGTTTGGAGAAACCTAATTGCATGTAAATTGAATTAACTAAATCTTTTCTAGTTAAATTAATTCGCATTTTAGATATTTTTTTTAATTTTTTCTATTAGATTACCTTTAATTATTCTACAACAAACATCAAGTGAATTTGAAAAACCGATATAATCTGTGCCTCCATGACTTTTAACAACAGGTGAGTCCAATCCAATAAAAATTGCACCATTGTATAATCTTGGATCTAATCTTTTTTTGAATTTCTTTAAATTTGATATATTTAATAATGAAGAAAATTTACCCATAAATGTGCCATTTAGTGCTTTTTTTAACTCTTCGGTAATAAAATTTGCTGTACCCTCAGCAGTCTTAAGTGCTACATTTCCTGTAAATCCATCTGAAACTATTACATTTACTTTTCCATTCATTAACTCGTTACCTTCTATATATCCAGCAAAATTGAAATCTTCTAATTTGTTTTCATTAAGTTTTTTATAAGTCTCTTTTATTGTTTCATTACCTTTTAATTCCTCGGATCCAATATTTAATAAAGCTACATTTGGAGTTTCTTGAGGATATAGCGACTTGTATAAAGAAGCTCCCATAACAGAAAAATCAAATAAATTTTTTGAACTACACTCTATATTTGCTCCTAAATCTAAAACTACACTCATTCCTTTTTTATTAGGCCACAAAGCTGATAACGCAGGTTTGTCGATGTTATCAATCATTTTTAAATTTAATTTTGAGATAACTAATAAAGCTCCTGTATTACCAGCAGAGATCACAATATCAGTATCTTTGTTCTTAACACTTTCAATTGCCAACCACATGCTTGTATCTTTTCCCTTTTTTGCTGCTTCTAATGGGCTATCATCACTTGAAACTTTGTTCAGAGTATTGATTATTTGATAATTTTTTTTATCTACTTTGTTATCTATGCAATTAATTATCTTTTCCTCATCACCAAAAATTTTATAGAAAATATCTTTATTATTTTTGTGATGATTTATAATTCCTTTTATAATCTTATCTGGTGAATTATCACCACCCATTGCATCAACTGCAATTTTAATCAAAGATGTCATTTATTGATAAAAATTATTCTTTTGGGTCTAAAACCTGTCTACCTTTATACATACCGGTTTTTAGATCAAGATGATGTGATAACCTATATTCACCAGAGCTTTTATCTTCAACAATATTTTTTGATAAGTATTTCATATTCTGAGCTCTTCTCATTCCGGTTCTAGAAGGAGTTTGTTTTCTTTTTGGTACTGCCATAATTAGTGACTACTTACACTTTTTAAGTAAGAATTCAAATTATTTTTTGATAGAAGATCACTAAAATTGTCGAAATAATTGACTAAATATTCAATATCACTAAAATTTTCTAAAAATTTAGAAAGTTTTTCTTTTTTTTTTCCAAAATCTAAATCATTCCAGAAATGAATATCTGAAATTATTCCATGAAAAACATTTATATAAACTTTCATTTTCTTATTAATAGATTGGTCACCATATCCTATTTCTCTGATACTTAATTCAAGTTGTCTAAAATTAAAATCATACAATTCTTGTAATTTTTTATTGTTCTCCTTGCTTTTAAATTCTTTAAGAATAAATGCAAAATGTAATAAAAACATTGTTAATCTATCACTAAAATTATCCTGATTATTTACCAAATTTTTATACAAAGATTTATTTGTGGTTAATTTAATCAAATTATTATAAAAATTAATGTAATCAGAATTCATGAAAAAAATACTTTTACTTACATTATTAATATTATCAAGTTGTTCTTTTGATAAAATCATAAAACATCATGGCGTACACAATCTTGAAGAAAAACAAACTAAACTAAAAATAAATTATAGTAATAAAAACGATATATTAAAATTAATCGGTCCACCATCAACAAAAAGTACATTTGATAATGATATTTATATATATATAGAGAGAAAAACTAGTGGTTCAAAACTTTCAAAATTTGGTAAAAAAAAACTAATTAAAAATAATGTCTTAATTTTAGAAGTTGATAAAAAGGGAATACTATTAAGTAAAAAGTTTTATGATAAAAACGATATGAATAATATTGAATTTGATAAAAATGAAACCGATATCGAATATTCAAAAAATTCTTTTATTTATAATTTCTTAAGTTCACTAAGACAGAAAATTGATGATCCTCTTGGTCAAAAGAGGATCAAAAATTAAATTTTAATTTAACCAGCAATTACTGCTAGCAATAGTAAAGCAACTATATTGGTTATTTTTATCATTGGATTTACTGCTGGGCCAGCTGTATCTTTGTATGGATCCCCTACTGTGTCACCTGTTACAGCAGCTTTATGAGCCTCAGAACCTTTTCCACCATGATTACCATCCTCAATATATTTTTTTGCATTATCCCATGCACCTCCACCGGCTGTCATCGAAACTGCAACAAATAAACCTGTAATTATTACACCAAGCAACATCGCTCCTACAGAAGCAAGAGCAGCTACTTGTCCACCAATAGCAAAAATAACAAAATATAATATTACGGGTGATAAAACTGGTAATAACGAAGGAATTATCATTTCTTTGATTGCTGCCACTGTTAAGAGGTCGACTAGTTTAGCATAATCAGGTTTTTGTTTTCTTTTCATTATTCCTGGAAACTTTTTAAATTGTCTTCTTACCTCAATTACTACAGCTCCACCTGCTCTTCCTACTGCCTGCATTCCCATAGAACCAAATAAATAGGGCAACATTCCTCCTATTAATAATCCAACAACAACAAAAGGATTTGATAAATCAAATGTAACGACTATTCCCTCTAAAGCCGAACCTGCTTCCTTAGAAAAATGTTTAATATCTTCTGTATAAGCAGCAAATAAAACTAAAGCTCCTAAACCTGCTGATCCAATAGCATATCCTTTAGTTACTGCTTTAGTAGTGTTTCCGACTGCATCTAACGCATCAGTAGTTTTTCTAACTTTTTTATCTAAATTGGACATTTCAGCTATACCCCCAGCATTATCTGTAACTGGACCATATGCATCAAGTGCTACAACCATTCCTGCTAAAGCAAGCATTGTTGTCACAGCAATTGCTATTCCAAAAAGACCTGCAATGTAATTTGTAATTAATATTCCAGCTACAATAATCATGGCAGGTATTGCTGTTGCTTCAAGAGAGATTGCCAAGCCTTGAATTACATTTGTCCCATGACCTGTTATTGATGATGCTGCAACTGATTTTACTGGACGATATGATGTACCAGTATAATATTCTGTTACCCATATCAATAAACCAGTAATAACTAAACCAATTACACCACAGTAATAAAGGTCTTTGCCATTAAATATTTTATCACCAACTGTATATTCGTTTGTAAAACCAATTACATAGTCTGTAACAGGGTATAAAACTATAAGTGATGTAATTGCAGAAACAACAAATCCCTTATATAGTGCATTCATTACATTATTCGTAGATCCGAGCTTTACAAAAAATGTCCCAATGATTGATGTTAATATACAAGCACCACCTATCGTTAATGGATAAATCATCATATTTAAATCTCCAACAAAAAATATTGATGATAAAACCATTGTAGCAACAATTGTAACCGCATAAGTTTCAAATAAATCTGCTGCCATTCCAGCACAATCTCCAACATTATCTCCTACATTATCAGCTATTACAGCAGGATTTCTAGGATCGTCCTCAGGAATACCCGCTTCTACTTTTCCTACAAGGTCTGCTCCTACGTCTGCTCCTTTTGTGAAAATTCCTCCACCAAGTCTAGCGAAGATTGAAATTAAAGATGCACCAAAACCTAAAGCCACAAGTGCATTTACAATTTCTCTTTCATCAACCTTAAATTTAAGTAATAAATAATAATAAACCGTTATTGCTAACAAAGCTAAACCAGCAACTAACATTCCTGTTACTGCTCCAGATTTAAATGCTACTGACAAACCTTGAGCTAAACCTTTTCTTGAAGCTTCTGCTGTTCTAACATTTGCTTGAACTGAAACAAGCATCCCCACATATCCTGCTATTCCTGATAATGCAGCTCCTATTAGATATCCAAGACCAACTAATGGACTAAAAGCAACACTTACAATTACTAAAACTACAACACCAACAATTGCAATTGTTTTATACTGTCTAGCTAAATAGGCTTTAGCGCCAATTTGAATAGCTGATGCAATCTCCTGCATTTTTGTATTTCCAGCGCTTGAATTTAAAATATTTTTTCCAGTAAAATATCCATATACAATGGATAAAAAACCAGCCCCAATGGTGTACAATAATATTGCTTCAACTGATATGCTCATAATTACCTTAAAGTTTGTTGGTTGTTAAAATTTAAGCCCGGACAATACAAAAAAAGATAAAAAAGACAATAATTAACTTTTAAAACTGATGTAAATAACCTTTGTATTTAGCCAGTATTTGTTTGCCTTTTTGATTAATTATAAAAGATTTTGTTTTGCCAGATATAATTTTACCAATATTAGATATTTTTACGTTAGTAATTCTTGAAATATTTTTAATGATTCTCGATTTATTAGCACTAGCAGTAAATAATATCTGATAGTCATCTCCTTTTGAAATTAAGTTCATCTTTTTTAATTTTTTAATTTTAATTAATTTATTTAAGTTATTAGATATAGGTATCTTTTTTTCATATAATTGAAATGATAAATTTTGTTTGTTAATAAGTTTGCTGAGGTCATCTATTAAACCATCAGAAATATCAATTGATGTGTTGGCAATTTTTGATAAATGACTAGTAAATTTATATTGTAAATTAGGTTTATAATATTCTTTTATAAAAAATTTTTTTAAATTATGATTTAATGTGATTTTATTCTTAAGAATTTGAAGCCCTAAAAAACTATCACCTAAATTACCCGTAACATAGATATCGTCATGTAATTTTGCATTATTTCTATATATAATTTTTTTTGAATAACCTAAGGAAGTGACTGTAAAACTTAATTTATTTGAGAATGTAGTATCTCCACCACATAATTTTATCTTATATTTTCTTTGCTCATTTTTTAATGAGTTAGAGATTTTTTCTAAATTTTTTTTAGAAAATGTTTTTTTATTACCTGAGCCAGAAATAAAATAAAATTTTGGACTAACACCTTTGCAAATTAAATCTGAAATAGAGGATCTTAAAACTTTTTTTATTACTAAATCAGGATATCTAAAGTCCGTAAAGTGTGTACCAATATTATAAGTATCTACTGAAATTATTACGCCTTTTTTTTTATCAAAAAAAACATCGTCATTTAATTGTAGCGCTGATGAATTTTTTTTGGAAATCTTTAAAAAATAATTATTTATCAATTCAAATTCATGCATTGTTCGGTCTCAATTTTTTTCCTATATTATCTAATAAAGCGTTAAGATATCTTGTTTGAGATTGTTCTAAAAAAAAATTTGATGAATTTAGATATTCTTTTATTATTATATTAATAGATAAATTTGGTTTATACATCAACTCATATGTTGCTGCTTTTAATATTGTTTGGAAGACTTTATCAAGATTTTCAAAAACAAAATCGTCACCAAGTTTTGATTTTAATTCATCTAAAATTAAATCATTTCTCTCTATAGTTCCTAAAACTATATCTTTAATAAATTTTTTAAATCTATGTTTGGGAAAGATTAAATGATCATTTTCGTTATAAAATTTACCATATAGTTTTTGAATTATTATTACTCTAGGATTATTCTTTGGGTTATAATGAGACCTCATTTTTGAGATAAAATTGAAATTACAGCTAAGGCTGCCTCTTCTCCTTTTTTTACTCTTTTTTTGGCTTGAGACATATTTAGACAAGTAATTATTCCATTTCCAATTGGTTTTTTACTTATAACAGACAATTCCATTATTGCATTGGTTGAAGCTTGTGAAATAAAATCAAAATGTGGGGTTTGACCTTTAATTACACAACCTAAAGCTAAAAAGGCATCAAATTTTTTGATATTTTTGGAAATAGTTATAGGTATTTCAAAAACACCTGGCACCCTAATAACCTTTAAATCGTTTTTTTTTGAAATTTTTTTTAACGCACTTTGTAAAAGACCATTTGAAATCTTTTTATAATAATCAGCTAAAACTATAAGATACTTTTTTTTCATTAAATTAATTCCTGTTTTTTGATTTTTATACCATATCCATCTAAACCGATTACTTTTTTTGGAGATTTTGTAATTAATATCATATTTTTTATTTTTAAATCTTTAATTATCTGTGCTCCTATACCATAATTCCTTATTAGTTTATCATTTCCTTTTTTATAAAATTCTTTATTCTTATAGTCTTTTAACGTTTGTGTAACTGATTTTAGGTTTGAGTCTTTAATAAATACCAATACACAATTTTGGTATTTTCTAAAATATTTTAAAGTTTTATTAAAAGAATTTGGTAATTCTTGATTTATAAGATAATTTTTTACAACGTTAGATGAAATTACTCTTACTCTAGGAGCAATACCCTTTCTAATTTTACCCTTAATCAATGCAAAATGCTCTGATCCATCCAATAAATTTTCATAAATTCTAATATTATATTTTTGATTTTGTACCTCAATTTTACTTTGTTTTTTAAGTTTAATAAGTTTTTCTTTTTTTAACCTGTAAGCAATTAAATCCTCAATTTTACCTATTTTAAGATTATGTTTTTTTGCAAAATTAAATAATTCTCGTCCCTTAGCCATTGTTCCATCTTCATTCATTATTTCACAAATTACCGCTGAATTATTTTTTTTTGCAAGTTTTGATATATCAACAGATGCCTCCGTATGTCCTGCTCTTACAAGAACCCCACCCTCTTTCGCAATTATTGGAAATACATGTCCCGGAGATACTATTTCGTTTTTATTCACATTTTTTTTTGATGCAATTTTGATCGTTCTTGCTCTATCTTTAGCTGATATTCCAGTTGTAATTCCTTTTTTAGCCTCTATAGAAATTGTAAATGCAGTTTTATTTCTTGACTGATTAACTGGAGACATTAATGACAAATTAAGTCTTTTTGCTTGAGCATTATCAATTGCCAGACATATCAATCCTCGACCGTATTTAGCCATAAAATTAATGTTTTTGGAATTTGAATCCGAGGTTGAAATCACTAAATCACCCTCATTTTCTCTTTTTTCATCATCAACTAAAATAAACATCCCCCCTTTTCTGGCAACATTAATGATTGACTCTATTGATGCAAAATTATCTTTTTTCATAAAAATAATTTCTAACGTATTTAGAAAGTATATCTATCTCAATGTTAACAATACTTGATCTTTTTAAAGTAGATAAGTTTGTTTCTTTATAGGTATGGGGAATTATCCATATTTGAAAACCTTTATTTGTAACTTTAGAAATTGTTAGAGATATTCCATTTACACAAATTGATGCTTTTTCAATCAAATTTTTTCTCTCTTTTTTGGGTATCTCAAAATCAAAAATAAAAGATTTATCAATTTTCTTAATACTGAGAATCTTTCCTACTGTATCTACATGACCTTGACAAATATGACCCGAAATTTTACTTCCATACTTCAAAGGAAGTTCTAAATTTATAACATCTTTATTTCTTAGATATTTAAACTTAGAACGAACTATTGTTTCATTTGATAGATAAAATTCCATAATATTTAATTTATAAGAAATTAGAGTTAAGCAAACTCCATCACAAGCAACAGATAAACCAATATCTTTATTTGAAACTTTAATATTACTTTTTATAAATATATTAATACCTTTTGGTCTTTTAGTTATTTTTTTTACGGTACCTTGATAATAAATTATGCCATTAAACATATTAGTTTTTATATAGA
>CACORJ010000007.1 GCA_902629575.1 uncultured Pelagibacteraceae bacterium | reverse complement strand
TTTAAATAAAAAAACGAAACCTAAAATTCCTGCAGCTATTGCAAAACCATTTTTTTTAAAAAAACTAATTATAGGTCCACCAATTGTTCCACTTATATAAACTATGGAATTTGTTATTACGTTTTTTGAACCAATTTTACTTCCAATTAATTTATCATTCTCTCGTTGTTTTTCTTGTCTGTTACTTTCTATTGGTTCATGAACGAACAATAGACCAATATTCATCAAAATTATTAAAACACCCAAAACTAGGAAAGTAGCTTGCCAATAATCTACGATACCTAAATTTTCAAAAAATTCTGCTGTAAATAAAGCTACAACTCCCCCCAACTTATAACCTGTCCACCAACCAACGACAGCCATTGCTGCTCCAGCTGCCATTGATTTTCCCTCATTTTCATTTATCTGCTCTATTCTTAATGCATCAACTGTAATATCTTGTGTTGCAGATGCGATAGCGATAATTAAACCTACAGTAATTAACAAAGCTAAATTTTGTGTTGGATTAATTACACTCCAAACCAATAAACTTAATAAAATTACTATTTGCATCAAGACTATCCATCCTCTTCGGTGGCCAAGTCTTTTTGACAAAAAAGGAATTTGTATTCTATCAATGATTGGGGCCCATAGATAATTAAAAGCATAAACTCCAAAAATTAAACCTGCCCACCCAATTGTAGATCTACTAAGGCCCTCTTCTTTTAGCCAGAGGCTCAAACTACTTGCAATTAAAACCCAAGGGAAACCACTGATTGCTCCAAGTAGTAAAATACGTAACATTCGAATATCTTTATAAATATAAAGAGATTCTAACCATGAATGGTTCTTAACTTCTTTAATTTCTAACATAATCAATTTCTCCAAAATGATGGTAAGAATAATACTAATATTGCAAATAACTCAAGTCTACCTAATATCATGCCTATTGTTAAAATCCATTTAGCAGCATTTGGAAGTGTGGAAAAATCTCCGTTTGGGCCAATTATTGTCCCAAGTCCTGGGCCAACATTAGAAATTGATGTTGCTGCACCAGAGATAGAAGTTACAAAATCTAATCCTGTGAGAGATAATAAGGCCGTCAGAATAAAAAAAATTACTAAATATAAATAAATGAAAGAAATGATGGATGATATAAATTTATCATCAATTGGATTTTGATCGTATTTTAAAACAAAAATACCTTTGGGATATATAATTTTTTTAAGCTGATTTGTTACAAATAAATATAAAATTTGTATTCTAAAAATTTTAACTCCACATGTTGTTGAACCTGCACAACCTCCTATAAACATAAGTACTAAAAACAAGACCAATGTAAAACCACCCCATGTATCGAATTCTGCATTTACATATCCAGTACCTGTTAATATAGAGATGATATTAAAAAAAATAGATCTTAAACTAAACTCACTTGACCCACTCATTATGAGATAAATTGATAGTACAATTATACTTGAAGCTATAATCTTAAAAAAAGTCTTGATTTGTGAGTCTTTGAATAAAATTTTTTTATCTCCACTAATAAATTTTATATATGCAATAAATGGCAAACTACCTAAAACAATAAATGTCATTGCTGTTATTTCAATTGAAATGCTATCAAAAAAAGCAATGGAATCGTTGTAATTAGAAAATCCACCAGTTGCAATCGTTGTCATTGAATGAGTTAAACTATCAAAGTAGCCCATGCCGCAAAATTTATAACTAATCGCACAACAAAACGTTAATGCAGAGTAAATATAAATCAATCTAAGCGCAATTTCTTTTGATTTAGGCAATATTTTTTCTGACGAGTCATTACTTGAAATTTTAAACAATTGCATACCCCCAACATTCATTATTGGCATTAAAGTTATTGCCATAATAATAATTCCAATACCCCCTAACCATTGGAGGATTGCCCTCCAAAGTAAAATACTTTTTGGCATTTGCTCTAAATTTGAAATTATAGTGGAACCTGTTGTAGTAATTCCAGACATACTTTCAAAAAAAGCATTAGTAAAAGTAAAACTTAAATTAGAAAAAATGAATGGCAATGAACCAAATACTGCAATACTAAGCCAAGATAAAGCAGTAAGAAGAAACGCCTGTTGTAAAGTTAATCTTTTATTATGATCAAGATTTGACAAAAAAAATAAAGTCCCAAAAATGATTGTGACTAAGGACGCACCAAAAAAAGATGAGTCAATCTCCGAATAGATAAATTGAATAAAAATTGGAATAATCATAAATATCCCAAGAATTATTTGCAAGATACCGAGAGTAAAAAATACTGTTTTATAATTTGACATTTTGAAAGAACATTATTTTATGGTAAATAAATTTCAACTCTATAAGAATTAGTAAATTCACTGTAAAAATAATTTTTAAGTGTAATTCATGATAAAAAAAGAATATTTAGATAAAACTAGTGCATGGCCTTTCGTTGAGGCAAAAAAAATAATCCGTGATAGAAAATCTATAATCGAAAAAAAGGGTAAAATAGTATTGCAAACTGGATATGGTCCTAGCGGTTTACCGCACATCGGTACCTTTGGGGAAGTTGCAAGAACTACAATGATGGTAAATGCATTAAGTAAAATTACAGATCTTAACACAGAAATTATAACTTTTTCGGATGATATGGATGGACTTCGAAAAGTTCCTGACAATGTTCCTAATCAAGAAATATTAAAAAAAAATTTACATAAACCTTTGACTGATGTCCCTGACCCATTTGGAAAATTTAAAAGTTTTGGTGAGCATAATAATGAAATGCTAAAAAAATTTTTAGATAATTTTAATTTTGAATACTCTTTTAAAAGCTCTAGTGTTTTATATAAATCTGGTTTTTTTAATTCAACACTTGAATTAATTTTGAAAAATTATGATGGAATAATGAACATAATTTTACCAACTCTGGGTAAAGAAAGACAAAAAACTTATAGTCCATTTTTACCAATATGCCCAGAAAGTGGACATGTGTTAGAGATTCCAATTTTAGAAATTGATAAAAAAAACTTAAGGATAATTTTCGATAATAAAGGAAAAAAATTAGAAAAAAGTATTTTAAATGGTAATTGCAAACTTCAGTGGAAAGTAGATTGGGCAATGAGATGGTTTGCTTTAGATGTTGATTTTGAAATGTATGGTAAAGATCTGATTGAAAGTGCAATTTTATCTACAAAAATTATAAAATTAATTGGAAAAAATAGTCCATCAGGATTTGCCTATGAGTTATTTCTTGATGAAAAAGGTGAGAAAATTTCAAAATCAAAAGGCAATGGTATCACAATAGATCAATGGCTAGAATACGCATCACCTGAAAGTTTATCTTTATATATGTATCAAAATCCTAGAAGAGCTAAAAAACTTTATAAAGAAATAGTTCCAAAAGCGGTCGATGAGTATCTTGATTTTATTGAAAAAGCAAAAAAACAAGATGAGTTACAAGTTTTAATGAACCCTGTCTGGCATGTGCATAATGGAAAAATTCCTAAAGAAAATTCAATTATGACATTTTCAATGTTGTTGAATCTTGTTGAAACAAGTAACGCAGGTTCTAAAGATCTTCTTTGGAAATTTGTAAAAAGATATAAACCAGATATTAATGAAAAAGATTACCCAATATTTGATGGGCTCGTAGGATATGCAATAAGATATTTTAACGATGTTATCAAATTAAAAAAAAAATATAAAAAACCGAACGAAAATGAAAAGCATGTTTTGAATGAGCTAGTAAAAACTTTAGAAAATTGTAATGACCAAATGTCACCAGAGGAAATTCAGACAATGATTTATTCAACTGGTAAAAATAATGGTTATTCAGAAAATTTAAGAGATTGGTTCAAGTTAATTTATCAAGTTGTATTTGGTGATGAGAACGGTCCTCGTATGGGTTTTTTTATTAGTTTTTTTGGTGTAAATGAGACTAAAGAGCTTATAAAAAAAAAGATTAAATAATGTATTCAAAATTAAAATCAATAATATTTAAATTAAATCCAGAGTTTGCTCATGATCTAGCAATTAAGTCATTAAAGCTTAATTTTCTTCCTAATATTTTTGAAAACAAAGACAATGATAAGTTATTTGAAACGAAATTGTTTGGTAAAACTATAAATAATCCAATTGGTGTTGCCGCAGGTTTTGATAAAAATGCAGAAGTATACAATCAATTATTTAGATTAGGTTTTGGTTTTGTAGAAGTTGGCACGATAACCCCTCTTAAACAATATGGAAATCCAAAACCTAGAGTTTTTAGATTAGTCGAAGATGAGGCTT
This sequence comes from uncultured Pelagibacteraceae bacterium, assembly GCA_902629575.1. Taxonomy (GTDB): domain Bacteria; phylum Pseudomonadota; class Alphaproteobacteria; order Pelagibacterales; family Pelagibacteraceae; genus Pelagibacter. The sequence goes on along the minus strand of CACORJ010000007.1, from coordinate 54,156 downwards.
TGATTAATAGACTAGGATTTAATAATTGTGGATCAGAGGATGCATCTATTCGTATCAAAAAAAATCCTCAGAATGGATTACTTGGTATCAACATAGGACCCAATAAGGATTCACATAGTAGATTAGAGGATTATATAATTTGTCTTAGAAAATTCCATAAAATTGCAGATTATATTACTATAAATATTTCATCGCCAAATACTGAAAATTTAAGAAATTTTCATGATCAATCGAGGTTAGAGAAATTATTACTCAAGATAAAAGATGAAAAAAAAAATTTGAATACAAAAATTCCTATTACTATAAAGATTGCACCTGACATTAATGAGAAAGATGTAAAAAAAATTTCAGAAGTTTTATTGAACCACCAAATAGAAGCAGTAATTATTTCTAATACATCAGATAATTCTAGAGAAAGATTAAAAGATATTCAAAAACATCAAAAAGGGGGGTTATCTGGAAAACCTATTGAAGATAAATCAAATATATTAATAAACAAATTTTATAAGATTTTAAAAAATAAGATAAAGATAATAGGAGTAGGTGGAGTTGACTCAGGTTTAAGTGCTTATAAAAAATTTTTATCTGGAGCAGATTTAATTCAGTTATATACTGGCATGGTATATAAAGGACCAAACATTGTGAACTCAATAAAAAATGATTTAAGTGAACTATTATTAAAAGATGGAGTAAAAAATTTTACGGAAATCATTGGAAAAAAAACTTAAAGTTAATGCTATTGACTTGACGTATTCCTCTCCACAGCTTATATAGACCGCTAATATGTCAAAAAAATGTGAACTTACCGGTAAAATTCCAATGAAAGGCCATAATGTTAGTCATGCTAATAATAAAACTAAAAGGAAATTTTTACCTAATCTTAAAAAAGTAAAATTCACAAGTGAATTATTAAATAGAAGTCTTAAATTAACTGTTAGTAATGCAGGTGTAAGATCTGTGGATAAAAAAGGTAGTTTTGATGAATTTCTTAAATTAGTAAAAAACAAAAATTTATCTCCAAGACTTAAAAAATTAAAAAAGGGTATTCTTATTAAATCACCATTTAAGAAAAAGCCTTTAGCAAAATCTGTTTAATGGATAAGCTATTTTTAGTTCTCTCATTTTTAATGGGAGTTGTAGTCTTATTATCAAATTATTTAGTTCAATTTCCAATTAATTATTATGGTCTTGATGAAATTTTGACTTATGGAGCTTTTAGTTATCCTATAGCATTCTTAATTACTGATCTAGCAAATCGTTCCTATGGAAAGCTAATTGCTAGAAAGATTGTTTATATAGGATTTGGAGTGGGCATTATTTTCACTTTAATATTTTCAACAAATTTTGCAGATTTAATTTCAGTTAGAATCGCAATAGGTTCAGGGACAGCTTTTTTAGTAGCACAATTATTAGATGTACAAATTTTTGATAAGCTGAGAAAAAAAATATGGTTTGTTGCACCCTTAGCCTCATCTTTAATTGGGTCTACCGTAGACACATTACTATTCTTTTCAATATCTTTTTATGGAACAGGAATTCCATGGGTCACTTTATCATTAGGTGATTTAACTGTTAAAATTATTATTGCCTTAATAATGTTGATACCTTTTCGATTATTGCTAAATACATTTAAAACAGTTAAAGCTAACTAATAAATTTGTAAGATAGAATTTTATAAGCTAATTTTGCAACCAAGAAGTTGTAAGAATTAAAGCCTTTGATTGGTGAGAGTTCATTGATATCTGCACCTACAATTTTTGAGTTTTGAGCTGCAATTTTAATAATATTTAAGGTTTCATTCCATAATAAACCTCCAGGTTCAGGTGTACCAGTCGCTGACATAACACTTGAATCAAAAGCATCAACATCAAAAGTAAGATAGACTTTTTTATTTTGTATCATTTTTTTAAATTTTTTAAGGTCCCATTTACTTTTATCTTTCGCCCAAAAAATTTTTATTCTTGATGAATTTTTTTTTAGAAAAAGAATTTCATCTTTAGAAATATTTCTTATACCAAATGAAATTAAAGAAACATTAGGATAATCTAAGCATCTTCTTATAGCTGATGCATGAGAAAATTTTTCACCATTATAGGATGCCCTTAAATCAGCATGAGCATCAAAATGTAAAAGACAAATTTTTTTATACTTTTTAATGAATGGTACAATACATCCTGCAGTAATTGAATGTTCACCTCCAAGAGTCATTGGAAAAAGATTTTTATTTAATATTTCTTGATTTACTCTAGATATTTTATTTAGAGCTTTTTTAATATTTTTATCAATTTTAAATGGTTTTAAAGTTTTAATACCTATTTTTTTATAAGGTTCACAATTTAATTCTTCATCATAAAGTTCTACCTGATGTGATGCTCTAATTATTTCTTTAGGACCATTTTTGGTTCCACCACCATAGCTTACTGTTTTTTCAAGACCAAATGGGACAATGACCGCCTTTTCATTAAAATTTACGTTGTTATCAATACCCAAGAAACCATTTTTATTAGAAAGATATTTCAATTTTAAATAAAAATTTTGTTAAAGTTTTTCCTTTTTCTACTTTTCCATTCCCCTTTATGATAAGCATCACTAGCGATCAATGGTAGCACACTTGTTGCCTCTGCAAAAACCATTTGCTCTTTAGTTATATCAACTTTACCCCAAGAACTGGCTTCTTTTAAAGTTGAACTACTGCAAGCACCATCTCTACTATCAGCAACTGTAATTTGAACTGCATATTTATGCATATCTACCTCTTTACCCAAAAGTTCAGCACATATAACAGTATCTTGGATAAAATTTTTTGGTACACCACCTCCTACCATGAATAGTCCAGAATCTTTTGATTGAATTTTTATTTCCGTTAGCTCTCTAAATTCTCTTACAGAGTCAATTGTAATATGTTTTTTAGGATTTTTCTCTTGGTGAATTACTAAACCAAATCCTGCACTTGAGTCAGTAAAGGCTGGGCAAAAAATTGGAACATTATTTTCGTAAGCTGTTTCAATTAATGAATTTTTTTTTTTTGAATTTTTTTTTAAATATTTACCCATTTCAGTAATAAATTCTCTAGATGTATAACTTTTTGGTTCTAATGAATCTGCTATTTCACAAATAATTTTGTCACATATTTGAAGCTCTTCTTCGTCTATATAAGTGTCGTAAATTCTATCTATATAATTGTCCCTTAATTCTTTATCATTTTGAAATTGTGATCCTTGATAATGTCTAAACCCTAAGGCTTCAAAAAAATCCATATCTACAATAGAGGCACCTGTAGCAACAATTGCATCTACCATGTTATATTTAACCATATCTTTATAAATATTCATACAACCTGCCGCCGAGGTAGATCCTGCTAATGTTAAAAAAATTGTACAGTTTTTATCTTTCAACATGTCATTATATATATTTGCTGCATTAGCAGTCTCACGAGAAACAAAAGACATTTTTTCCATTGAGGAAATTATTTTTCTTGAATCAAAAGAGGTAATATCAATATGTTCTACGGGGTTTTTTAGAAAATCTTTTTTGCTGTTATGACCTACATTTTTATGATCTGACATTAAGCGACTAAATTAGCTTTGTTAATGTCTTTACCATACATTGTAAGAATTGGTTTATCTTCAACCTCATAAATTTCATCTGAAAAAAATCCATTAAATTGTGTCCTGAATGTTAATCCGTAAGCACCTAGTTGGCCTAACTCAACATAATCATTTTCTCTAATATTGTTAGGAAGTAAAAATGGACCTTTCATATAATCCATACTATCACATGTAGGACCAAAGAAATCGAATGCAGTCAACTTTTTTGAAATAATTTTATTTGATGTTTCTTTGATCATCTTAGCAGGAAAAACAATATTAGGAGTACCAGCATCAAAAAGAGATCCGTAGGTTCCATCATTTATATACAATTTTTGTTTTTTTCTTAAGTTAACTCTAATTATAGTTGATCCACTTTCCGCAACTAAAGCTCTCCCAGGTTCACAAATTATTTTAGGCATTTTTTTTAAATTTAAGTTTCTCAAACTAGTTTTTATTTCATCGAAATATTTCACTAAATTTTGAGGTATTAAGTCAGGATATATTGTAGGAAATCCACCACCCACATTAATATAGTCTGGAATAATTTTTGTTTTTTTAATAATATTTCCTATTTCATTAATTCCTTTAGCATACGAAATTGGATGCATACATTGAGAACCGACATGAAAACTTAAGCCTACTTTATTAGCATACTGTTTTGCTAGTCTTAGTAAACCTAATGACTCTGAGTGTAGGGCCCCAAATTTTTTAGAAAGATCTATTTCTGCGTGTTCATTAGATACTGCCACTCTTACAAATAATTCTAAATCTTTAGCATTATCTGTATTCTTAATAATCTTGATTAGTTCTTCTTTAGTATCTAAAGAAAAAGTTTTGATATCATAGTCAAAATAAGCTTTCCTAATGCTTTCATGACTTTTAACAGTATGCATGTAAGCACATTTAGCAGTATCTGAAAATTTTCTAATTTGCTTTATCTCTTCAATTGAGGCTACGTCAAACTGTTTAATTCCACTTTCTATGAGGGTTTGTATTACTATAGGGTTAGGATTAGTTTTTACAGCATAGAGGACTTCACCTGGAAAATTTTTTTGAAAGAACTTAGAAGCATTTGTAACAGACTCTCTTCTGATACAATAAATAGGTTTTTCAGGTTTCAGTCGATTTACTAATTCTTCAACTGATTTAAATTTTTGCATATTTAATGCCTCCAAAAAAATTTAACAAAAAAAAAGCCTTAAAATTGTTAAGACCTTTCATAAAATGTGCAATTACGCCAATAATAAATGGATGTAAAGTAAATAATTATCTATTGTATTTTTTAAATTAACCTCCATATATTAGATATGAAAAACGAAGCTATATTGCAGAACATCAATGATTTTGACAATAAATCCTTGCTTATTGTCGATGACGATAATCCTTTTAGAGAGAGGTTATCAAGAGCTATGGAAAAAAAAGGATTTGAAGTTTTACAAGCAGAAAGTGTAAAAAAAGGAATAGACACTGTGAAAATGAAAAAACCAGGATTCGCAGTTGTCGATTTAAGACTATCTGATGGAAACGGGTTAGAGGTCGTAAAAGAAATTCAAAATTCAAATACGTCTAGTAGAATCATTATGCTTACTGGTTATGGAAACATACCAACGGCTGTCGCAGCTATAAAAGAAGGAGCAATAGATTATCTTGCAAAGCCTGCCGACGCTGATGATGTTGAAAAAGCTTTACTTGCCGATCCAAGTAAAAAAGCTGCTCCACCAGAAAATCCAATGTCAGCTGATAGAGTTAAATGGGAGCACATCCATAGGGTATTTGAATTATGCAACAGAAATGTGTCTGAAACTGCAAGAAGACTTAAAATGCACAGAAGAACTCTTCAAAGAATACTATCTAAAAGATCACCTAGATAAATTTTTTAATTTTAATTATTTGTTTAGATAAAAGAGCTAAAATTAAAATTTTGAAAATTTCAGCTAACAAAAATGGTTTTGCGCCTAATGTAAAAATTGGTTTATCCCATCCGATAAGTATCCCGAGCCAAATTAAACCAAAAATATAGATTGATAAAGTAGCTATAATTAATTTAAAAAGAACTACAAAAAAATTATCACTTATCTTAATTTTAGAAGCCAAATAACTAGCAATTAAAAAACCAATTAAATAGCCCATGGTTGGTCCAGTAAAATAAACTAATCCAACACCTTTTTCAGGAGAATTAGAGAATACTGGAAGTCCTACAATTCCCTCAATTAAATAAAGACCTACTGCTCCTAATGCTATTTTATGTCCCAAACTGACTCCTAAAAATAATACTACGAATGTTTGCATAGTCATAGGAACTGGATAAAAAGGAATTTTGATTTTAGCTGATATCGTAAGCGCAATTGATCCTAGGATCACAACAACCAGAGATTTAATAAATCTAGCTTGAGTAACATTTTTTGTTAATTCCATTGCTTAATAATACTCAAAATATAAAAAATAATCTACTTATTATTACTATAATAAATGATGGAAAATTTTTTTTATATACAGATTATCTTAGCATTGTAATATTAAATAATATTTCATGAATAAAATTCAAAAAACAGATCACTTTTATTTAATTGATGGGTCTGGTTATATTTTTAGAGCTTATTATGCATTACCCCCATTAACAAGAAAAAGTGATGGATTACCAACAGGAGCTGTAAACGGATTTTGTAGCATGTTGTTTAAATTGCTAGAGGACTCAAAATCAAATCAAAATTTACATAAACCCAGTCATTTTGCAGTAATATTCGACTCTGCAAGAAAAACTTTTAGAAATGAGATTTATAGTGATTACAAAGCAAATAGATTAGAAGCTCCAGAAGATTTAGTGCCACAATTTGAATATATAAGAAAGTCGGTTTTAGCATTTAATTTACCATCGGTTGATCTGCCTAATTATGAGGCAGATGATTTAATAGCTACTTATGTTGATAAAATTTTAAAAAAGGGTGCAAAAGTTACAATTGTTTCATCTGATAAAGATTTGATGCAGCTATATAAAGATGGAGTTCGGATTTTTGATCCTATGAAAAACAAATTTATAACTGATGATGATGTAGTAAAAAAATTTGGAGTAGATGCATCAAAAGTAATTGATGTTCAATCTTTAGCAGGAGATAGTAGTGATAATGTTCCAGGTGTACCAGGTATAGGTATCAAAACAGCAGCAGAGTTAATTAATAAATATGGCACTTTAGAAAAATTATTAAAATCAGCTAAAGAGATTAAACAAAACAAAAGGAGAGAAACTTTATTAGAAAATAAAGATAAAGCCTTAATAAGTAAAAAACTTGTAACTCTAGACCATAATTCTCCTGTTAATAGAGAATTAAGTGAATTTAAGTTGAGAAATATAAATAAAGAAAAATTATATAAGTTTTTAAGAGAAATGGAATTTAATCGATTATTAAGTTCAGCTATTTCTGCTTATGGGGAGCCCGATTTAACAATTGGTGAAAAAGTACATCGAACTAATGAAATAACCCAAAAAATTGATAATAGAAATTATTATTTAATCGCCAGTTTAGATCAAATTGATGAGTGGATAGAGGAAGCAGAGGAGGTTGGTGAAGTTGCTGTAGATACAGAGACAACTTCATTAGATCCTCACCAAGCTGATTTGGTGGGTATTTCCCTTTGCTCAAAAATTGGAAAGGCATGTTATATACCTATCGGTCACAAGTCATCTAAATGTCTTAACAAAGATCAAGTAATTAAAAAACTAAAAAAATTATTGGAAGATCCTAGTGTAAAAAAAATAGGTCAAAATATAAAATTTGATTTTATTGTATTTTACAATCATGGGATAAATCTTTCTTCGATAGAAGATACGATGTTGATGTCTTATGTTTTAGATGCAGGAAAAAATAGACATAACATGGATACATTATCAGAGATACATCTAGGTCATAAAACTATTTCTTTTAAAGAGATAGTAGGTACAGGCAAGAAAGAAATTAACTTTAGAGAGGTAGATGTAGATAAGGCAAAGGATTATGCTGCTGAAGATGCTGATGTTACTTTTAGGTTATATAAGAAATTTTTAAAAAATCTTAAATTAGAGAAAATGATGAATATTTACGAAATATTTGAAAAACCAATGATTAAAATTCTTGCATTTATGGAAATCGAAGGGGTTGAAATTGATAGTAAATTTTTGAATTCTCTTTCATCTAAATTTGAAAAAAAAATTTTAAAACTTGAGAAAGATATATTTAAAATTTCTAAAAGGAATTTTAACATTGCATCACCAAAGCAACTAGGTGAGATAATTTATAATGATCTTAAAATAGCAGGGTTAAAAAAAACTAAAAAAGGAAGTTTTGCGACAAGTGCGAGTGTTTTAGAGGATTTAGCATTTAAAGGACATGAGTTACCAAAATTAGTTTTGGATTGGAGACAAGTTTCAAAATTAAAAAATACTTACTCTGATGCATTACCCGAACACGTAAACCCTAATACAAAAAGAGTTCATACATCTTTTTTGCTTGCTGCTACAACAACAGGTAGACTGGCTTCTAGTGATCCTAATTTACAAAATATTCCAATTAAATCAGAAGATGGTAAAGATATAAGAAAAGCCTTCAAAGCAAAAAATGGACACTTATTAATTTCAGCAGATTATAATCAAATTGAAATGAGAATTTTAGCTGATTTAGCAGATGTAAAAGAACTTAAAAAAGCTTTTAAAAATAAAGAGGATATTCACTCATTAACAGCTAGTCAAATATTTAATATTGATATCAAAAAAGTCAATCAAGATCATAGAAGAAAAGCCAAGGCTATAAATTTTGGAATAATTTATGGAATTTCACAATATGGATTAGCTAAACAAATTAATGTTTCTAATTATGAAGCAGAAGAATTTTTAAATTCATATTTTGCGAAATTTCCAGAAATTAAAATTTATATGAATGAAACAATTAAATTTTGTAGAAAAAGAGGATATGTAAATAATATTTTTGGAAGAAGATCTCATTTTAATGGAATTAATGACAAAAATTTTAATGTTAGAAATTTTCAAGAACGAGCAGCAATTAATGCACCAATTCAAGGTTCAGCTTCCGAGTTAATGAGATTAGCCATGATTAGATTAGACAAGAAATTGTCAGAACAAACAAATTCAGACTCGAAAATGCTATTGCAAATCCACGATGAATTAATTTTTGAAGTACCAAAAAAAGATGAAAAAGCAATAATTAAACTAATTGAGAAAGAAATGTCTAGTGTGGCTCAAAGTGACTATCATTCATTTTCTACCCCTTTAACTGTTGATATAAATAGTGGAGATAACTGGGGATCACTTCATTAATTTAATTCGTTGCCCAAATTAGAACAATTTAGTATTTTTAGATAGTCTATGCACAAACAAACTATAGCTTTAGTGGATGATGATAGAAACATTCTTACTAGTTTAAGTATTGCTCTCGAAAAAGAGGGTTTTAAGGTACAAACTTACATTGATGGAGAAAGTGCCCTAATAGGATTGACAAGAACACCTCCGGATTTAGCAATAATAGATATAAAAATGCCAAAAATGGATGGGGAAGAGCTGTTAAGAAAATTGAGAAAAAAAACCTCACTTCCAGTCATATTTCTTACCTCAAAAGACGAGGAGGTTGATGAATTACTTGGATTAAAACTTGGCGCTGATGATTTTATTAAAAAATCTGGGGGATTTTCAATTAAGGTCTTAATAGAGAGAATAAGAGTCCAACTAAGAAAAAAAGATATTGATAATAATATTGAGGAAAACAAAAGCATTATCTCACATGGTAAATTAAAACTTGATCCATCTCAGTTAGAATGTGAATGGAATGGTAAACAATTGCCTGATAAGTTAACCACAACTGAATTTTTAATTGTCAAAGAATTAGCTAAAAGGCCAGGGATTATTAAGGAAAGAGCTCAATTAATGGATATTGCGTACAGAGAAGATACAGACATTGAGGATAGAACTATAGATAGTCATGTTAAACGAATTAGAAAAAAGTTCAAAAAAGTCGACCCCGATTTTTCAGCTATAGAAACACGGTATGGAAGTGGATATAGATGGAATGTTAGTTAATGTTTAATTATCTATTAAAAAATCTATCAATTCTTAAAAAGTTTTTATTTATTAATCTTATATTTTTTACTGTAATAAGTTTATTCACCTTTTTATATCTTAAAAATGTCCAACCAAATTTGATTAAAAAAAAATCATCTAATCATATTAATATTATAAATAATACTGTTGAAAATTTGGAAAGATTAGAGATCAAATTTAATGAGGAAGACTTAAGAAGATTTTTGTTTTCTACAAGATTTATTTTTCAAAGTCTTGATAGGGTTATTTTTTTTGATAATGAACTAGATTTAGTTGGAGATACAGATACACTTGACTTAGATCCAAGATCTTTTTCATCAAGACTAGACATAGTTGAGTTAGAAATTTTAAATGAGAAGAAAACAAAAGAAATTACGGAAGATAAAAATATAAATATAGGTAATGATAATCTTGTGTCATTAAAAGATATTCTTTTTAATTATGCTAGTTCTAAAAATTATGGGATACCTTACACATTTACACAAGAGGAATACAATAATTTTAAATTAACTACAATTAAGAACGTTTTTAGGAATAATACAAATATTGGCTACATAGCTATTACTGAAAATGCAAATGATATAAGAGCAGCGATCAATGAAAGAAAAACTTTTATTCTTAGAACAGCTTTTTTAGTTGGTATAGTGATATTAATTTTTTCTTTTGTGCTAAATCGCTATTTTCTAAAACCCATTCAAAATCTTGTTAATTATATAAATAAGATAAGGAATAAAGATCATAAGAAAATAAATATCGATAATCTTAAAGCACGAAATGATGAATTAGGTTTATTATCTAAGTCACTCGATGATATGACATTAGAACTACAAAAAAGAATTTCCCATGCTGAAAATTTTTCAACTGATCTTGTTCATGAAATAAGAAATCCTTTGGCATCATTAAAAAGTGCCTCTGAAATACTTAATGATACTAAGGATACAGACGAGAGAATAAAACTAATAAACATCTTAAGTCATGATGTTCAAAGAATTGAAAGATTAATAACCGATTATTCTCAAATGTTAAAAGATGAGGTTGCATTAAGCAAAGAGAGGTTTAAAAAAATAAATCTTATTCCAATAATTCACTCTGTTGTTGATGATTACAATAATATTCATAATGTTAAAAGTGGTATTAAAATTTCATGTAATAACAATGGTGGTCAAAAATATTTAATTAATGGTATAGAAAATAGAATTGAACAAATAATTGCAAATTTACTGGATAACGCAATTTCATTTAGCAAAAATGATCAAAATATTGAGGTAAAAGTTACAAGAAATAAAAATAATAATGTTGTTGTAAATATTCTCGATGAAGGTTTAGGATTTAAAGAAAAAGACACATCAAGAATTTTCAAGAGATTTTATAGTAACAGACCTGATAAATTTGGAGAACACTCGGGCCTTGGGTTAAACATAGTAAAAAACTTAGTTGAACTGCATAGAGCATCGATAACTGCATCAAATAGAACAGATAAAAATGGTGCAAATTTAGAAATAATTTTTCCTGAAGCATAAAGAGTTATTGATTAAATAAAATATTATTGTTAGAAACCCCGCCATGGAAGATTTCAAAGTAAAAGACATATCTCAAGCTGATTTTGGAAGAAAAGAAATTTCAATCGCAGAGAGTGAAATGCCAGGATTAATGGCTTTAAGGGAGGAGTATGGAAATCAAAAACCTCTTAAAGGTGCAAATATTATAGGTTGCCTTCATATGACAATCCAAACTGCTGTCTTAATAGAAACATTGGTACATTTAGGTGCCGATGTTAGATGGTCTTCATGCAATATATTTTCAACACAAGATCATGCAGCAGCAGCTATAGCTAAGTCAGGTATTCCTGTTTATGCTTGGAAAGGCGAAACAGAAGAGGAATATATCTGGTGTATTAAAAAGACTATTGAAGGAAATAAAGATTGGAAACCAAATATGTTGTTAGATGATGGTGGAGATTTAACTGCAATGATGCATAAAGATTATAAAGATTTACTTAAAAATGTGAAAGGTGTTTCTGAAGAAACAACAACAGGTATTAAAGCCTTAAATAAAATGGAGCAAAACAAATCACTAATGGTTCCAGCTATAAACGTAAATGACTCTGTAACTAAATCAAAATTTGACAATTTATATGGATGTAGAGAAAGTCTTGTAGATGGTATTAGGAGAGCTACAGATGTTATGATGTCAGGTAAAGTAGCAATCGTAGCAGGTTTTGGTGATGTTGGAAAAGGGAGCGCTGCATCCTTAAGACAAAGTGGAGCTAGAGTTCTTGTAACAGAAGCAGACCCGATTTGCGCACTACAAGCGTCCATGGAAGGTTATGAGGTTGTTTTGATGGATGAAACAATAGATAAAGCCGATATAGTTGTAACTGCAACTGGAAATAAAGATATCGTAACAGCTGATCATATGAGGAATATGAAAGACAGAGCGATACTTTGCAATATTGGACATTTTGATAATGAAATACAAGTTGAGGCTCTTAAAAATTATAAATGGACAGAGATTAAACCACAAGTGCATGAGATAGAATTACCAAGTGGAAAAAGAATAATTTTGTTAGCTGAGGGAAGATTAGTAAATTTAGGCTGTGCAACGGGTCATCCAAGTTTCGTAATGAGCGCTTCATTTACAAATCAAGTAATTGCACAAATAGAATTATGGAATAATCACAAAAACTATGAGAACAAAGTTTACGTGCTTCCAAAACACTTAGATGAAAAAGTTGCAATGTTACATTTAAAAAAAGTTGGTGCTAAGCTAACGAAATTATCAAAAGATCAAGCAGACTATATTAGTGTAGAAGTTGAAGGTCCCTTTAAACCAAATGCCTATCGCTACTAAAGGTAGTAAAGTAGATATATCTTCCGAAAAGAAATTAGAAGAATTTTCAAAAAAACTAAGCGTAAAATTGAAAAAGGGGGATATTCTTTTTCTGTATGGAGAAATGGGTGTAGGAAAAACTACATTTGTAAAATATCTTATAAATGATTTACAATTAAGGTCTCGTCTTAAATTAACAGAGGTAACTAGTCCAACATTCAATATAATGAATGAATACTTAATAGACGGTGTAATAATTAAACATTATGACCTGTACAGACTTAAATCACCAAATGAATTGATAGATCTAAATTTATTTGATGAAACAGATAATTCTATTATGTTTATTGAGTGGCCTCAAATAATCAAACATAAACCGAATTCTGTGATCGAACTTTATTTTGAGTATGAAGATAACTATCAAAACAGATTTATAAAATTGTGAAAAATACATGAAGTCAAGAAAAAAAATAAAAAAATTGAAAGGAGATGCGTCGCACAGAATTTTTTATAGAGATAAAAGAAAAAAATCGTCCTCAATAATTGTTTATGCAAAAAAAAATAAGAAATTAAATTTACTTATCTATGATGCTATTAATCAAATTTTAATAAACAACAAAATATTAGCTCCTAAATTATATAGAGAAAATTACTCAAAAAATTACATAGAGATACAGGATTTTGGTGATCAAACTATATTAAGTTTGTTAAAAAAAAAAAAGACAAACAGGATATTTATTTTTAAAAAAATTTTAAAACTATTAAATAAAATTCAGTCTATTCGTCAAAGAAAAATTGAAAACTTTAAAAGAAAAAATTATGAAATTCCTACATACAACTCAAAAATTTTATTAAAAGAAGCAAAACTATTTGTAGACTGGTATGCATCAGATAAATTAAAAGAGGATAAATTAAGAGTTTTCAAAAAAAAATTCAAAAAAATTACTAGTAATTTAATTGAAAAACTTTGTTTAAAAAATAATTTTTTTGTGCACAGAGATTTCCATGTTTCAAATTTGATGATGGTAAAAAAAAAGATTGGTATAATAGATAATCAAGATGCTTTAATTGGAAATAGAGCTTATGATTTAGCTTCTTTAATTGATGATGTAAGATTTAAAACATCTGAAAGAACTAAAAATAAAGTTTATAATCTATATTTAAAGTCTCAAAAAAGGCTTAATAAAAAACATTTTGAAAACGATTTTAAGATAATCTCTGTTTTAAGAAATTTAAAAATAATAGGAATTTTTACAAGATTAGCTTTAAGAGACAATAAAAAAAAATATCTTTCATTTATACCTTACGCATGGAAATTGATTGAGTTAAGATCATTAACTGATAAAAAATTTGAAGATTTAAATGATCTACTAAGTATTTTTAAAAAGAATTATTAATAAATGAAAATTAATACTGCTTTAATATTATGTGCTGGATTTGGGGAAAGATTAAGTCCTTTAACAGTTAAAACACCAAAACCTCTTTTAAAAATTGATGAAAAAACATTTCTGGATCATTGCATAAGTATTATTGAGTCTCTAAATGTAAAAAATATTTTAATTAACTCTTTTTATTTAAAAGAGCAAATTCATGAATTTTTAAAAAATTATAATTCTAATATTGAAATTAAAGTTTTTGAAGATGGCAATAAAATTCTTGATACGGGTGGAGGTATTCTGAATTTGATAAATAAATCTGATGAGGAAAATTTCTTAGTTTTTAATCCAGATACAATTTGGAAAAAACAATATATTAAAGAAATCAATTCCATGATTAATTTATATTTTAGAAAAAAATCAAAAAATATTCTTTTAATGGTCGATAAAGATCTTAGTTTTGATGAAAATTTAAAAGCAGATTTTGGTTTAGAAAATGATATTGTTTTACAATATAACAAGAAATATATTTATACTGGTTGTCAAATTCTCAATAGATCTATTTTTAAAAATAATGAAATAGATAATTTTTCGATTACTGATATTTGGTATGATCTAATTAAAAATAATGAATTACATGGTTTCGAAAGTAAGAATAAATTTTATCATGCAACTAATTTAGAAATTTTCAAAAAACTAAAAGATCTTTAGATCTATCTTGATCTAGATATTTACAACTATGAATTTTTTGATTTTCGTCAATATCTAATAGTAATGGGTTACCAGTTGGTATTTCTAATTTAGAAATTTGATCTTCATTAATGTTTAGTAGATACTTACACAATGCTCTTATCGAATTTCCATGAGCTGATATTAAAATATTTCCTTTTTCAATTTTGTTTTTTATTTCTAACAAATAATAATTGACAACTCTTTCGTATGTGTCTTTAAGAGATTCAGTGTCTGGGATTTTCTCTATTGGTATATTTTTGTATGTATCAATATTAAGAGGATGGAATTTGCTCTTTTTATCTAAGGGATCTGGCCTTAGGTTCCATGATCGTCTGAATTGTAGTACTTTTTCCTCTCCAAGTTTTTGACCCATTTCAATTTTATTTAGACCAGTGAGAACACCATAGTGTCTTTCATTGAGTTCCCAAGCTTTTAAAAATTTCTTTTCATCGTTTAAAATTTGTTGGATTATTTTGAGTGTATGATTTGCTCTTAGTTGGAAAGATGAATAATAATAGTCAATCTTGATATTTGTTTTTTTTATTAAATAGCCAGCTTTTTCTGCCTCTAATTTACCGTTTTGTGTCAAATCTACATCAACCCAGCCAGTGAATCTGTTCTCGAGATTCCATTCACTTTGACCGTGTCTAATTAATATTAAATAACTCATTTTTATTATGTTTAATTTAATATAAAAAAAATTTAGTTAAATGAAGAAAAAATATTTATTAATAAAACACGTCTTTCATGTATCTAATATTGGATTAATCTCATTATATTTATATCCAGGTAGTATTTTGGGTCAAATACTTTACGGAAATATGCAGATACAACCACAATTAACCCAAGACTTTATGATATTTTCATCAAATCATGTTTATAGTTTTGTTATCTTGTCTTTATTAGGACTTGTTTCTTATCATAAAAAAAAAATAAAAATTTTATTTTTTTATTTATTTTTTATTTCTATTTTTTTAGAGATATGTCATATTTTTATTCCGCAAAGAGACTTCGAATTTCATGATTTATATGGGAATTTTCTAGGAGTTTTTTTTGTATTTACTTTATTTAACCTTTATAAGTCGTTTCGAGGAAATAAATGATACGGAGTTTTAAAAAAATTTTTTTGATTCTTTTTATTTTTTTGATTTCTGCATGTTCTTCTGTTCCAAAAAATACTTCAAATAGTTGTGATATATTTAATGAGAGGTATCTTTGGTTTAAACATTCCAAAAAAGTAGAGAAAAAGTGGGGCACACCAATACATATCCAATTAGCAATAATTAAGATGGAGTCCGATTTTGATTGGTTAGCCAAACCTCCAAGAAAAAAATTATTTAATTTGATTCCCTTCAAGCGACCCTCAAGCTCTTTTGGTTATTCACAAGCTGTTAAGGGAACTTGGGAACAATATAAGAATGAAACTGGCAACAAACTCGCGACAAGGGCTAGATTTAAAGATAGTGTAGATTTTATTGGCTGGTATACTAATAAGACTAACCAAATTTTAAAAATATCTCTTCAAGATGCTTTTAGACAATATATTGCATATCACGAGGGATGGGGAAATTACAAAAACTATAGAAATAATAAAAAAGTTATTGGTCTAGCAAAAAAAGTGGAAAAACAGTCAAAAATTTATAAAAAACAATTTTTTAAATGTAGAGATTTTTTAAATAAGAACAAATATATTATTTTTTAGTTAGTTGTTTATTAAGTTCAATATCGACTGCATCAATTCGATTAGTTTTTTTTGCTAAAGCAATATACATTGATGGTGTAACGTATAACGTAAATATTGTAGAAATTATCATTCCTCCTAAAATTGTTGCACCAACTGCTAATCTCGAGCCTTCGCCTGCGCCAGGTCCAATGTTTCCAATTACAAGTGGAAGCATAGCTATCATTGTGCTTAAGGAAGTCATCATAATTGGTCTAAATCTTATATTACAAGCCTCTCTAACAGCTGACTCAATATTTTTACCTGTTGTTCTAATTTGGTTAGCATAGTCGACAATTAAAATACTGTTTTTGGTTGATATACCTATCAATATTATCAAAGCAATTTGAGAAAAAATATTTATTGAGCTATTTAAAAACAATATAAATACTAAACCACCAAAAATTGCCAAAGGCACTGTTAAAATAATTATAAATGGGTGAATGAAAGAATTAAATGTTGCAGCCATTACTAGGTAAGCAGTTAAAAGAGCTAAAATAAAAATAATCATTAACTCACTACTAGTCTCTTTTATTTCTTCTGATTTTCCCTTCCATGTTATTTGATTATTAGGAGCTATTTCTATCATTATGTTTTCTAAATATGAGATGGCTTCTGAAAGTGTATAATTTTCACTAATATTCGCCGAAATAGTCACGGCACTTTGTCTATTATATCTTGAAAGTTCTTTTGCTGAACCTTCCTCTTTAAATTTGACCAGATTTGCAAGAGATATAAGTTTGCCTGAAGTTTCTGATCTAACAAATATTTTGGAAATTCCATCCTTGTTTCTTCTATCAGACAAGTATTGTTGAACAATTATTGGATACTCCTTCCCTAAACGATTAAAAGTAGTTATTTTTTTTCCTCCATACAAAGTTTCAAGCGTTTTTCCTATCGACTCTGTAGACACTCCAAGATCTTTAGCTATATTTTTGTTTATAATTAATTTTACCTCTGGTTTATTTCTATTGTAGTCAGACTCGATTCTAGACAAATTTTTATTCAATCTTATTTTTTTGATTACATTATTCTGAATTTTCTCCAGCTCTTCATATGTTCTGCCATAAATTACCATTTGGACTGGTTTGTTATAATTAGATATTCTAATTGATTGTGGTGAAATCGGAAAAGCTACAGCTTCTGGAAGAGTTACAATCTTACCGATTGCTTCTCTCATGATTGTTTGTGAGTCTTTTGATCTATTTTTCCAATTATCTAATAAAGCAATTATTATAAAACTATTGTAGGAATTTGCTGAACTTCCAAAACCTGGAACTCTCATAATGAATCTAGAATAGGGGCTATCCTCAGCTTGCAATAAAGGAATCAATCTTTTCTCAACTTCTTGAGCTTTTTCTTGAGTATACTCAAAGGATCTTCCTTCATCGGTAAAACCAATTACAAGATAAACTCCTCTGTCCTCCATCGGCAATAATTCTTTTTTAGTAAAATTAAATAAAAAAATTGAAATGAGAACAATAAAGATAATAAAAATACTTACTAATTTACTTTTATTGATTAAAACACTTAAAGTATCTTTGTAAACATTAGATAAATTTAAAAAAAATCTCTCAAATTTTTTAACAATTTTATTTTTTAAATTCCTTTTTGTTAGAAACTTACTCGCTAACATTGGGGAAAGTGTAAGTGCAACAAAAGAGGAAACTATAATAGAAAACGATAGTGCAATTGCGGTTTCTCTAAATAGTGTTCCTGAAATTCCTTCTATAAAAATTAATGGAAGAAATACCGCAATTAAAATTAAAGTTGTTGCAATAATTGCAAATGAAATTTGTTTTGATCCTTTATATGCTGCTACTAAAGGAGGTTCTCCATTTTCAATTCTTCGGTATATAGCATCTGTCATAATAACTGAGTCATCTGTAATTATTCCTATTGCGAGTATAAAACTTAAAAGAACAAATATATTTATTGATAAATCAAACAAATATAATCCTAAAAAAGAAGCTATTAAACTTACTGGAAGTGCAATAGCAGGTACAATAACTGCTTTAAGATTTCCTAGGAAAAGATATATAATTATAACAACTAAAATAAATGCAATAATCAAAGTTTTGTAAACTTCATTAATTGCTGCCTTTACATATGTTGCTCTGTTAAAAGAGACTCTAAGATCTAATTCATCTGGTAATGATTTTTTAACTTCTATAATTCTTTTTTTAATATTTTCAGAAAGTTCAACTGTTGACGCTCCACTTTTTGCGTATATACCAATTCCAACTGTTTTTAAGTTTATTTGATCTTTAGTTTGAGCTTTGAATAAAGTTTTCTCAGAAACTGGTCCAAATTCAATATTAGCTATATCAGAGAGCAGAATTATTTTATTAGAAGATTTTTTAATTGGTAATTGTTCTAATGTTTTGACGTTATTATATGATTTATCTAAGTTTAGAGTTAAATCCACGTTTTCAGCCTCTAAAGTCCCTGCAGGAAGACTTATATTTTCTCCTCTTAGAGCTTTTTCAACTTCTTGAATTGTCAAATCATTCGCGGCTAATTTTATAGGATCAATCCAAACTCTAATACTTAATTCTCTTAATCCACCTACTAAGATTCTTCCAACATTTTTGACACTTGAAAATTGATCAATTAAATATCTTTCCGCATAATCACCAAGCTCTAAATCACTCCATGTTTTTGATGAAAGAGAAAGCCACATTGTTGTAGTAAAACCAGCCGCTCTTTTCAAAATTTGTGGAGGATCAGATTCAGTTGGTAAATTATCTACAACTCTAGACACTCTCTCTCTAATATCATTTGCAGCATTGTCTAGATTAATACTAGTGTCAAATTCTACATTTATAGTACTTCTCCCATTTTCAGATTTTGAATCAATATTCTTTATTCCCTCAGCTCCACCAATAACATCCTCTACAACTTGTGTAATTTCCTGATCTACAATCGAAGCTGCTGCTGATTTATAGTTCACTTGGATTTGAACAACAGGTGGTTGTATTCCATTAGGTAATTCTCTTACAGGCAATTTCCAAAAAACGAAAAGACCAAATATTATTAATATTAAAGACATTACCCATGAAACCGCTGGTCTTTTAATACTTAAATCTGTAATAAACATTTAATTTTTTATAGGTTTAATCTTACCTAAAGGTCTAACTTTTTTTAAACCTTCAGCAACAATTTGATCTCCATTATTAAGACCAGATAAAATTTCTACTTTTCCATCGCTCCTTAATCCGATCTCAACCTCAGTTTTTTTAGTGATATTTTCATCTGATACTTTGTAAATATATGATTTTTCACCTTCCATCATTATACTTGTATCAGGTACACTTAAAGAATTTCTTAAATTAAATTTAACTGTTATTTCAAGTAATGATCCAGATAATAATTCTAAATTTTTATTATTGATTCTTATCCTTGATAATAAACTTCTCGTGTCCGCATTTACTCTACTAGATATAAAATCTACTTTACCTCTAAAAACTTTATTGCCATAACTTGAAACTTTTGCCTCAACGGGTAGTCCTTTTTTAATAAATGGTGCATAGCTTTCAGGAACCTTAATATCTGAAAAAATTGTAGAATTATCATCAAGTGTGATTATGAATATATTATCAGATATGAATATATCTTCAGTAAGACCAGTATAACCTAAAACGCCATCAAAAGGTGCTATAATTTTCTCATTATTAAGGTTTAAGATTAATTCACCTTTTTTTACTTTATCTTTTAAATTCAATTCTCCTTCGAATTCATCTTTTCTTATTCTAAAAGATTTGCTTTTACTCGAAATTGCAGTACCAAATGTTTCAAGTTTTTCAGCAAATTCTTCAGTTACAACATTTGTAACTATAATTCCAGGTGGCGGTATTTTGCTAAATTTTTTTTTGAAATGATTACCAATCATAGTTCTTGCAATAATTACTGAGGCTATAACAAGAAAAAAAATTGTTATAATAGTTATAATTTTTGTAGATCTTTTCATCTATATTTTACCATACTCAGCCCAAGAACCATCATATATTCTCGGCAAATATTTATCATTTATTAAAGAATAAGCTAGAGCTAAAACACATGCTGTAACTCCAGAACCACAGGAAAAAACAACAGTGTTTGAGTTAATATCTTTTAAATTCATTTCGAAGATTTTACTAATCTCTTGTTTTGTTTTAAAAGTTTTATTTTTATTAATCACTTCATAAAAAGGAATACATATAGAATTCTTAATATTACCACTTCTTAATCCAATTCTTGGTTCCTTAATCTTACCTTCAAATCTTTCAATGCTTCTCGCATCAATGATTTTAAATTTTTTTTTGATTATATTTTCATCTATTTCATTTTTACTTTTTACTAAATCTTTTATCTCCCTTGCCTTGTATTTAGTTAAAGTAATATTAGGCATCACAGTCTCTGTAAATTTATTTTCTTGGACCCATTTCTTGAAACCACCATTAAGGACTTTTACTAAATCTGGTTTGTGTCCAAAATATATAAAATTATACCAACATCTACATGCACTAATGACATCTGAATTATCATAAATTATTATTTTATCATTATTATTAATACCCATTTTTGATACAATTTTTTCCCATTCATTTAATGAGACAAGCATGTGGGGTAAGTCCGTTTCTTTTTTTGAATTTTTATCTAAATCAAAAAAAACTGAATTAGGAATATGTTTATTTTTGTATTCTTCATATCCATTCCTATTCGATTGTGGCATATGCCAAGAAGAGTCAACAATTTTTACATTATCTAAATTACTCTCTAACCAGTCAGTTTCAACTAGACACATTTTATATTCTTTTTTTCAGATACATTTGGTGATATTCTTCTGCAGGACAATAATTTTTAAGTAATGTAATTTTAGTAACAACATTACCAGATAATTTTTGATTTACTTCTTTAAAAACTTTTTCAGCTATGCCTTTTTGAATATTATTTAAATAAAAAATTTCACTTCTATACTGTGTTCCAAAGTCTGGTCCTTGGGAATTAAGTGTTGTTGGGTCATGTAACTCAAAAAAAATATTTAAAATTTCTTCATATGAAATAATTTTTTCATCAAAATCAAGTTTAACTACCTCAGCATGATTAGTATTTCCTGTACAGACTTCTTTATACGTTGTTGTTTTACTATTACCTCCACAGTATCCAACCTCAGTTTTAATTATACCATTGATTTCACTAAATTTAATTTCAGGTCCCCAAAAACATCCTAATGCTAAAACTGCTATTTCCATTGATTATGATTTTATTTAATTTACAAATTATTCATAATGTTAAGTAAAAATCAATTAGGCTTTTTGTACATGTTCTTATCAATATGTGCCTTTTCATTGATGGATGTTATTGTTAAATGGTCTGTCAGCTATCCAATTGGACAAGTTTTATTTTTTAGAGGTTTTTTTGGTATTGTTTTTTATTTTTTTGTTATCCCAAGAGACAGATTTTATAACTTTTATGAAACCAAAAGAGCAGGTTTACATTTCTTAAGATGCTTCTCTGGATTGATTGCCTTAGTAGCAATTTTCATTGCTTTAAGAAAATTACCACTCGCCACTGTTGTTAGTATTTCTTTTGCTGCGCCAATATTTACAACTATTTTTTCAATATTTTTACTGAGTGAGAAAGTTGGAATTTTCAGATGGCTTGCAGTTATTGTTGGATTTGTGGGAATTTTAATAATAACTGAGCCAGGAATAAGCCAATTAAATATATATTATATTTTTCCAATAATTTTTTGTTTAGGGCTTTCTTATGTAGCAATAACAATAAGACAATTATCTACTACAGAACCAGTTTGGTTAATTTCTTTTTATTTTTCTCTATCTATAATGTTATTAAGTTTTTTAACAATACCACAAGGTTGGATAATGCCTAGCTTTAATCATTTGATACTTTTATCTTTAGTTGGTATTTTTGGAGGTGTAGCAAACTTATGGTTAAGTCAATCTTATAAGTATTCTGAGGTTTCTCTTGTAACTCCTCTTAAATATCTTGCTTTAGTTTTTGCAATTTTTTTTGGTTATTTTATATGGGGCGAGGTACCAACAATTAAAACTTTGATAGGTGCATGCTTAGTAATAATTTCGACTCTTATTATTTTTAGAAGAGAAATATATAAAAAAAGAACTATTACATCTGAAAAAATAAATGACTAAAGTTCCAAAATTCTGGAAAAAAGCAAAGACGTATTTGTCAAAAAAGGATAAAACATTATCAAATTTGATAAAAATTTATAGTAGTCCCTCAGAAATAATTCTTACCACACGAAAAGATATTTTTTATTCTTTATGTAAGAGTATTATAGGTCAACAAATAAGCGTAACTGCTGCAAATTCAGTTTTTCTTAAATTTAAAAAAAAATGTAAAAATAATATAAATGCAAAAGTTGTATCTAAATTACATTTTTCACAGCTGAAAAATTGTGGCTTAAGCCGTCAAAAAGTAATTGGGATTAAAAATTTAGCTAGACAAATAATAAATAAAAATTTCAATCCAAAATTAATTGCTAAAATGAGCGATGAAGATGCAATAATTTATCTATCAAATTTAAAGCAAATAGGCAGATGGTCGGCTGAGATGATATTACTTTTTACTTATAACAGACCAAATATTTGGCCAGTACAAGATATTGGCTTATTAAGAGCAATTTCTAAAAATTATAAAAAAAGTTATTTACCGCCAGAAAAGTTTGTTTCAGAATTAAAAGAAAGGTTTTCACCTTACTGTTCTGTAGCAACATGGTATTTATGGAGAAGTATTGACCCAGAACCAATTCAATATTAAATACCTTCTATTATCTGGTGGTGTCTAATAACGTGGCCCACTAGGATATCATGTGCTTCTTGATATTCCTTTGAGTCATAACACTCTACTGCAGTGTTATAATCGGGAAATTCAGCAATAATAATCCTTTCCGAATTTATTCCTTCATTTGTTCTATTTTTTCCACCTCTAGCTAAAAATTTACCAGAAAATTTTTCTATAGCAGGCTTAGCTTTCAATGCATATTCTTTTAATTTTTCTTTATTATTAATTTTTTCATATATGCAGACCCAATAAGCTTTCATAATTAATCTATCCAATTAATAAATTTTTCTTTACAATCAAGTATATACGACGGTAATTTTTTTAAATCATATTTTTCAAGCTTGTTACCATCTCCAATTTTTTGAATTCTCTTATCAACTTTTAAATCATATATTGCCTGCTTATTTTTTATGATATTTTCAATTTCATCTGTAGTTAAAGGATTCAAATCAAATTCTCTATGGTGAAGGTAAGATTTTAATTTATGTTCTATTTCCTTTGCATTTTTCATGTTTGAAAAGTGCCATCCTCCATTTTCAACAAACTTGATACTATTATATTTTGTTTTTGAAAAAAAAGTTTCGAATCTTAACAATGAATATTTTTTATGTTTAACATTTCTTAACCATTGGGGATTTATTAGATGTTTTTTCTTGCAAGCTCTACTTCCAAACCAAACAAAATTAGGTAACTTAAGATTAAATTTGTAGTAAAACATTTCTTGTTTGAACAAAATTATTTTTTCTTTAATATTATTTAAATTAATCTCTTTTAGATTAGGTATCTCATCTACGTCTGAAATTAAAATTAGATCCTTGTTTTCAGCTTTTTTTAATCCTTCTAACAAAAAATTTCTCTGTCCATTTTCTCTATAAGCTGCATTAAAAATATATTTTTTTGATTTCATAACCTCACTATCATGATCAAATATCTTCTCTACCTCTGTTGGTTCTTTGTCATATACAAGGTAGATTATTTTGTTTTTAAATTTTGAAAATTTTTTGATATCAAATTTTAAATTTCTTTTATCACCTTTGTGAGTAAATTTACTTTCAACTATAACAAAATAGTCAACATAATCATTTAACGTATTAAGCCTAATATCTAGAATGGTTTCTTCATCAAAATACATAAAACAATCAAAAATTTTCATTGTATCTTTTTAATCTTTTTTAATTTTTTTAATATGATAAAAAATTTCATGGCTGATAAATTAATAATTTCCTTTGGAGAATATACTAGTATTGTTGAAAAATTAGCAATCCAAATACACAAAAATTATAAACCTACAGTTTTAGTAGGTATTATGAGAGGTGCTGCACCAATAATTGATATCTTATCGAGAATTTTAAAACTTCCTATAGCATATATCGTGATTCAAAGTTACTCTGGTAAAGGAATGGAAGATAAACAAGGTCAACTAATGTTTGCAAGAGAATTAAGCTCACTTGCAAAAGATGAAGATTTCAAAAAAGTTTTACTTATTGATGATTTGTCAGATACAGGCCTTACATTAAACAAAAGTATCGAATGGTTAAAAAATTATGGACCAACTAAGGATTTTATAGATGAAGTGAAAACGGCTTGCTTATGGAAAAAAAAATCATCTACTTTTGAACCTGATTTTTGTTCGGTTAGATTGACTTACGATCCATGGATAGTTCAGCCTACTGAACATTACGAAGAACTAAGTATTGAGGAAATTGTAAAGAAAAATTCATAGGGCTAGTTTTAAAACAAGCCCTATGAAACTGCTATCTACGCTACAGCAAAGCTAACTACGCTTAGTATAGCAATTACCCATATAGCAGGAGAAGTACTTGAAAATTTTCCTGTAAATATCTTAATCAGAGCATATGATACAAACGCAAGAGCAATACCATTGCTTATGCTATAAGTAAGAGGCATAGCTATCATAGCAAGGATAGCTGGAGCTGACTCAGATATATCATTCCAATCAATATCCGTAATGTTCCTTATAAATAGGACAGATACAAAAAGTAAAGCCGCTCCATCAATTTGTTTTGGTAAACTCGTTGCTAGAGGAGCAAAAAATATACATGATAAAAATAACAAACCTATCACAAGTGAGGTCATACCAGTTTTTCCACCAGCTTTTACCCCTGCTCCAGACTCTACATAACTTGTAACAGTAGTTGTTCCCATCATTGCTCCTGCTACTGTACCAACACTATCTGATAACATAGCTTTATTAATATCTTCGACTTTACCTGATTTATCTACTTTGCCTGCAACGTTTGCTACTGAAGTCAAAGTTCCTGCTGTATCAAAAAAGTCGATGAATAATAGAGTAAATATCACTGTAGACATTCCTGCAGTCATCGCAGCAGACAAATCAAATTCAAACAAATATGTCATTGGTGGAGGTGAACTTGCAATACCATTAAATTTAGCAAGTCCAGTAGCCCAAGCAATAATACTAAATGCTAAAATACCAATAATAATATTTCCTCTCACATTCATTTTTTCCAAAACGATTATTGCTATGAAAGTTGCACAACCTAGTAATACAAGTGGGTTACTAAGATCTCCTAATTGAACTAAAGTTACAGGGTTATCAACAACTACTTCCATTATTTGTAATCCAATAATAGCTAAAAATAATCCTATACCAGCTCCAATTCCAAGTTTTAAACTTTTCGGAATAGAATTAATCAACCATGCTCTAATAGGGGTAAGTGATATTATTAAGAACAATATTCCTGCAACAAGTACCGCACCCAATGCTTCCTGAGGAGTATAGCCCATTCCAGCACAGACACCGAATGCAACAAATGCATTAATTCCCATACCAGGAGCAAGACCAATTGGCCAAGTTTTTCCGTAAAAAGCCATAATAAAACAAGCTAAGGCTGTAGCTAAAATTGTTGCTGTATAAACGGCTCCGAAATCAAAAAAGCCTTTTTCTGGTCCAGCAAATTCACCAGATAAAATAAATGGATTTAAAAACATTATGTATGCCATTGTCAAAAATGTAGTTACGCCTGCAATTACTTCTGTTTTAAAATCTGTTTTGTGTTTTTTATAATTAAAATAATTATCGAGCATTATTCCTCCTTGTTATTCAACAGTTATTAGATTCTTTCATATTATACCCTTCTTAATTAGAGGTTATTCACATAATTCAACTTATAAGTTTATATTTATGCCATATTTGTATTGATACTATTCAACATGAAAAAATATAACTTTTTAATCATTTTTTTCTTAGCACTATTATTTTTAAATGGTTGTCAGGCTGTTAAAAAAAAAACTGACGCAATTGTTGAAAAAGAAAATGAAAAATTGAGTAAATATATAGGAAAATCATCTAATGAACTTAGGCTTGATCTTGGTAAGCCAGATGAGGATTATAAAAATGAAAAAGGTAATTTTGAGTTAGTTTATAATACTAAAAAATACGGAATCCCATGCGAAAGAAGATTCGAAGTAAACTCAAATTATGTTGTTATAGGGTTTGTTTCTAATGGATGTTTTTAGATTACTCGCGGAGAAGTAATCTCCGCAAGTAAGGTTTTATACTTATTTAATTTCAATAAGTTTTTTCTTTTTATGCTCTGGTATAACTCTTGCACATGAAATTGTTAAAAGACCATCCTTTAGCTGAGCCTCACCTACTTTTACATCATCTGCAATTGTAAATGATCTAGCAAAATGCCTTTGTGAAATTCCCTTATGAATTATCTCACCATCTGAGCTGTTATTTTCTGATTTATTAACTTGTTTAGTTCTTACAGTTAATAAATTATCTTCAAACTCAACTTCCACATCGTTTTTTGAAAATCCAGCCAAAGCAACTTCAATAGCATAGTTATCTTTACCAGTTTTTCTAATGTTATATGGCGGGTAGTTTGATTGCATAGTTAAATCACCATTACCCAACATGTTTTCGAATTGATCAAACATATCATCAAAACCAATTGAAAAGGGTCTAAGTGAATTAAATATAGATAGATCCTTACTTGTCATAATATCCTCCTTTGTTAAGCAAGTTTATTTTTTTATAAGCCCCATTAGGCGACTTATATTTAATACTTAATAATTGATTTTATTTTTTCAAGAGTTAAAGATTAAATTTTTTTTGTTATTTTTAGTGCAAATGCATAATCAAGTGCTACCTCTTCAATTGCTCCATCACGACCTGATTTTCCTCCATGACCAGCATTCATTTCAGTTTTTAAAAGAAGTAAATTATTATCTGTCTTGAAGTCTCTTAATTTAGCGGTAAATTTTGCTGGTTCATCGAAGAGAACCCTATTGTCACTCAAACTTGTAGTTATTAAAATATTAGGATAGTCCATCTTTTTAATATTATGATAAGGAGCATAAGAGTAAATATATTCAAAATGTTCTTTATTATTCTTGGCATTGCCAAATTCATCAAATTCTCCAACAGTTAATGGTAAAGAATGATCAAGGTTTGTAGTTAAAGAGTCTAAAAAAGGTACTGCCATTATAATTCCAAGAAAAAGCTCTGGAGCTTTATTGACTACAGCCCCCATAAGCAAACCTCCAGCTGATCCTCCCATTCCAATAATTTTTCCTTTAGATGAATATTTTTTTTCAATTAAATATTTTGCAGCGTAGATATAATCTTCAAATGTATTTTTTTTATTTGTTAGCTTTCCTTCTTTCCACCATTTCATTCCTTTTTCCATACCACCTCTGATATGTGCAGTTACCCATATTATATCTCTATCTATTAGGCTTAACCGAGTTGATGAAAAACCAGGACTCATTGAGTGTCCATAGGATCCATAACCGTAAAGTAATAAATTTGCCGAGCTATCAATTTTTGTTTTTTTATGCCTGGTAATAGTTAATGGAACATCTCTTCCATCGTGAGATTTAAATTCAACTCTTTCAACAATATAATCATCTTTGTCATGACCTGATGGAATTTCTTGCTCTTTTACAAGTTCTTTTGATTTATTTAATAAGTTATATTTATAAACTCTTGAAGGTGTCTTAGGCGATGAATAAGCTAGATAGACTTCATTGGTGTCTCTATTTTTTTGTGTTAAAGATATCCCAGGAACATAAACTGTTTCATCTGAAAAAATTAATTCTTCCTCAACATTTGTTGTAATATTTCTCACAAATAATTTATCTAATGCATTAGAGGTTTCTCCACGAATTATCCAATCTTTAAGAAAAGTAAGTCCGTGTATTAAAACCTCATCTTTAGCAGGTATAAATGTTTCCCAATTTTGATTTTCTAAATTATCACAAACATCAATTTTAAAATCTTCAGCATTCTTATTTGTATGATTGTAAAATTTACCGTTCCAAGAGCTAACACTATATAAAATACCATTTTCTCTAGCTATAATTAATTTAGGATGAGGATTTTTTTCATCTGAGTTAAAATAGTATTGTTCAGAAGTATTGTGATCTGATGTATTTATAAAATAGTACTTTTCATCAGAGCTAATGCTAATATTTACAGTAAAGGCATCATTTTTTTCTTCAAAAATTAGTTGATCTTTTCCGTTAAAATCACCAATTTTATGTCTATATATCTTTTTAGCTCTGTGATTTTTATCAAGTTTTGAATAAAAAATATATTTATCATCTAAACTAAAAGTAATACCTCCTGTAGTTTCAGTAATTTCTTTTGATATAATTTTATTAGTTTTTATATCTCTTATGAAAATTGTATAATATTCAGATCCCTTTAAATCTAAAGAATATCCAAGATACTTGTCATTATTACTTACCTCTAAATCTCCGACTCCAAAATATTTGGTATTGAGCTTCTCTTTTTCTATGTCCCCATTCCAGATTTCTTCTATTTCATTATTACCAATTCTTTTTCTAAGCTTTATTGAATAGTTTCCCTCTTTTGTAGTTTTTGTCCAATATTCAAATGTGTGATCTTTAAAAGGCAAGGACTCATCATCTAATTTAATTCTACCTTTGATTTCATCAAATAATTTTTTTTGAATATCGTTTGTATCTTTTAAGTGAAATTCAGCATAAGAATTTTCCTCATCTAAATAATTTTTTACCTCTGGATCTAACTTTGTTTTATCTTTAAGAACCTCTAATATATTAGGTTGATGAATCCAGCTATAGTTATCCTCCCAAGTGACACCATGGCAAGATTTAATTTCAATTTTTTTTTGTAATTGTGGTAATTTCATTCAGGAAAAAATATATGAATATTGCAATTTATACATTAGTAATTTTGACTATCTTTTATTTCTTATTAAAAAAATTTACTACTATTTCCTCAAAAAAAATTTCTAAAGGAACTAGAATACTTCTTATAATTGTCCTTTTCTTTCTTGCAATAGTATTTGCCATTGGAGGGAGGTATTTATTAACTTTACCTCTTACATTAGCTAGCTTAGCACTTTTGAAATTGAAAGGGCTGTCTCTCTTCCAACTAATTTCATTATTCAGGCTCATTCAAACATTGAGGAACTCTGGTCGCTTTTCTTTTAATGATATTAAATCAAATAATAAATCAAGTTTAACGATTGATGAGGCCTATAAAATTTTAAATTTAGATAAACATAAAAAAGTTACTAAAGAGGATGTAAAAAATGCTTACACAAAAATTCAAAAAAAAATTCATCCTGATATTTCTCCTGAGACATCTAGGTTATCGGCTATAGTAAATGAAGCTAAAGAAATTGTTTTAAAAGATATCTCTTAATTTATTATTTCTATTAATTTTTTAAAAATTTTTTCAGGATTAATTTTATTTTTTCCAAATGTATTGTGAGTTACATTTTCCACTCCATCAGGAATAATAGGGAACATTTTAGAACTGTAAGATCCATATATAAGAGGTGTATCAGCCATTAATGTAATTGTTTTTATTCCTAAAGCTGCAGATAAATGACTATAACTAGTGTCATTACAAACAGCCACATCACAATTTTTGATAATTGGTAAAGTTTCTTTTATAGTTAAAAAATCTAATGGTGTGCATAAATTTTTGTATTTTGAGTTTATAACATCATTTAAAATTTTTTGTTCTTCAATATTTTTACCAGTAGCTAAAAAGAACCTACATTTTTTTATTTTTGTAATTTTTTCCATGA
Source organism: uncultured Pelagibacteraceae bacterium (assembly GCA_902629575.1). Lineage (GTDB taxonomy): Bacteria > Pseudomonadota > Alphaproteobacteria > Pelagibacterales > Pelagibacteraceae > Pelagibacter. The sequence goes on along the minus strand of CACORJ010000007.1, from coordinate 23,944 downwards.
ATGCTAAAAATATTTTTGCTGGTATTCTTTTTGTCGGCCCTGACCCACCAATGCCTAAAATAATATTTAAATCATTCTTATTTATAGTAAATCTTGAGATAGCTTCTTTTATTTTATATTCAGGCACATCAATTTTAGGATCATTAAATATTTTTACATTAATTGAGTCTTCAATAAATTTTTTTGCAGTTTCAGTTATGTGTTGTTTATTTTTTTTAAAAAGAGGATATTGATAAATTTCCTTTATACCCGCTAACTTCGCTATAATATTATATCTCAATGATGAATTAAATATGAAAATTTTGTCAAATTTTTTTTCTCTAAAATTTAAAATTAGGTTCCATGCTCCAAAAAAACCATCATGTTTACCGTTATAGCTACTATTTCTGTCCAAGGTAAAAATATTTTTTATATAATTTGACCCATCAAGATATTGTTCAGCTTTAGAATTTTGTCTAACTAATAAATCAATAGGAGAGTTGTATTTTTTACTAATTGCCTCAATGAAGGGTAAGAATATAATAGTGTCTCCTATTCCCATTCTATTTTGTATAACTAATATTTTCATTTTTTATTTATAATCTTTACTAATTAATTATTTTATATAAATTTTTAATATGACAAAAATAAGTGGGATATATGCTGCATCAATGTCTATTTTAAATTCTGATTTAAGCTTAAATATTGAAAAGACGATAAATCATGCAGAGAAATTAATTGATCAGGGTTGTCACGGTACAGTAATATTTGGAAGTACGGGTCAAGCTCAATTACTACCAATTTCTGAAAAAATAAACTTACTCAATAAACTATCAGATAATAAATATAATGATAAGCATATAATTGGCACAGGATTAAATTCATTAAATGAGACAATAAATTTTCTTAAAATTGCAGTGTCTTTAAATTTTAAAAAGTTTTTAATAATGCCACCCGCTTATTATAAATATGACGATAGTGATGTAATTAATTTTTATAATAAAATAATAGAGGCAGTTCCGGAATGTAGAATTATTTTATACAACTTTGAAAAATTATGTGGTTATAAATTTAGTATAAAATGTATAGAAGAACTTGTTGAGAAATTCCCAAAACAGATCGTAGGAGTTAAAGATAGTTCGTATAATTTATTTGAAAAATTAACATTGAAGAATTTTTCTGTAATGCCCGGTTCAGAAGCTAAACTTTTAAAATGTTTAGAGCTCGGTTGTTCTGGAATAATTACTGCAACTTGCAATGTTACTGCAAAAATAGCCAGAAGAGTTTATGATGATTTTATCGCTGGAAAAGATCAAACTTATAACCAAAAATTGATAAATATAAGAAATGAATTTGATAAATATAATTTAATATCAGCACTTCATACAATTAAATCTAAAAATAATGATATTTATAAAAATCTTCTTCCACCTTTAAATATGCTTGATAAAGAAAGCGAAGATAAATTAATTCAAAATCTTAAGAAATTAGATTTTCAAATAAACCCTCAAATGGCAGCTTAGTATGCAACTTGCGAATTTTTTAAATAGAATTTTTAAAAAGGGTGGTTTTATATTGATTGATGCAAACTCAAAAGAACATATTATTGGTAGGCCTGAAAGTAACCCTGTTAAATTAAGAATTTTAAATAAAAAACTTCATTATAAATTATTGTTTCACCCTGATTTATATTTTGGAGAAGCTTATACTGATGGTGAAATAATTATTGAAAATGGTTCTCTAACAAAATTTTTAGATTTAGCTTTGATGAATATTGGTCGTGGTGAATTGAATTTTTTTAGTTATTTATTAAATAGATTGAAAGGTTCATATAGATATTTAACAAATTTTAATTTTATAAAAAAATCTAAAATGAATGTTTCCCACCATTATGATATTAAAGATGACCTATACGATTTATTTTTAGATCCAAAGAGACAATATTCATGCGCTTATTTTAAGAATGCTAATGATAGTTTAGAAACTGCCCAAAACAATAAAATTCAACACATAATTAAGAAATTAAATATTCAACCTAATCAAAAGGTTTTGGATATAGGATGCGGGTGGGGGTCATTAGCAATTGATATTGCCAAAAGTGCTGGATGCGAAGTCACAGGGATAACTTTATCAGAAAATCAGATCAATTATTGTAAAAAAAAGACTAAAGAGATGAATCTTGAAAATCAGGTTAAATTTAGATTGATGGATTATCGTGAATTAAAAGAAAAATTTGATAGAATTGTAAGTGTAGGAATGTTTGAACATGTTGGAAGAAAATTTTACAAAAAATTTTTTAATCAAGTTCAAGCGCTTTTGAATGATAATGGTGTTGCACTAATACATACAATTGGATCGGTGAATCCGCCAAGAGATCCACATCCATGGATTACAAAATACATATTTCCAGGAGGTTATACGCCAAGTCTTAGTGAGGTTACAACCCCAATTGAAAATGCAGGTTTAATTGTTACTGATATAGAGGTTTTAAGACTTCATTATTCCCATACTTTGAGACATTGGAAGGAGAACTGCATAAAAAATAAAGATAAAATCGTAAATATGTTTGATGAAAAATTTTTTAGAATGTGGGAGTTTTATCTTGCTGGTTGTGAAATGGCATTTAAGTGGGGAGATCAAGTTGTATATCAATTCCAGCTTTGTAAAAATTACAAATCAACACCTGTGACTAGAGACTATATTTATCAATAGATTATTGATAGAGTCATTTCTTCTCATAGATGAAAAAAAAACAAAAAAAAACAAAAAATAAAAAGAAAAATAAGGTTTATAAAATAAAAAGAAAATTAAATAGAATCAAAAAAAAGCCCCAAAAACAGAAAAAAAATAAAACAATCAAAAAAAAGAACAAAAATAAATCAAAAAAAACGAAAAAAATTAATTATCAACCGCAAATAAAAAAAAAACAAAAAAATAGCTTACTCTTAAAATTAGTTAAATTTCAATTATCTCTCAAACCTCAATTTAATTTCAAATTAAATTTTGGTCTTGAAAAAAATATTCAGAGTTTCTTTGATAAAATTTCAGAAACAATTTCTAACTATAAAGTATTAAAAACTGATGAAAAAAGAAGAATAAAATTAGAAAAAATTGAAAGAGAGAGAAAAGAAAAAATTGAAAAATCAAAAAAGAGAGTAGAAGAGGAAAATTTAAGATTAAAGCTTAAGGAGCAAACACTAAAAGAAGAGGAAAAATTAGAAAAACAGAGAACAAAAGATATAAAATTGTTTTTAAGAAAAGAACAAGCGCTCTTAAGAATTGAACAAGCAGAAAAGCAAAAACAATTTTTAAAACAATTAAGATTAGATAAACAAATTGAAAAATTCAGAATAAGAGAGGTTAAAGAATTAGAAAAACTAGAGAAAATTTCATTAAAAGAAAAAAGAGAAGATTACTCAGGATTACAGGAACGAATTGATAAACTAAAAGAGAAATATAGATTACTCAGAGACCAAAAAATAAAAGAAAGAGTTGAGGCTCTAGGTGTTAAACTTCAAGGTGATGAGGATAGAGAAACTTTATTAGAAAAAGAAAAAGAATATACCCTAGCAAGACAAAAAATTGAATTTGCACTTGAAAGTTTTTATAGAAGTGCAAGCAGTTTAGTATTTCAACTAAATAAAAGACATATTACACGAGACATGTCTATATTTCGATGTATAGATAGAAGATTTGAAACTGGAGAAGTTTTTATTAAATGGGATGAGTCATCTGATGATGAGTGGTTATTATTAATTTATATCAAAAATAATTCTCCAGATGAAGGAATTGTCATCGAAGATAAAACAAATCCAGAAAAAAATCTTTCTCATGAGTTCAAAAATGTGGATATTTTTAAAGCTTCAGATACTATGGTAGACTCTTTAACACAACTCATTGCTAGAAAAAGAGCTAAAAATAATAATTAAATATATAGATTTAATTGGGTATTATATTTTATGATTTTGGGTTCTATTTTTCTTATAATTTTATATTTAGTTTTTAGATATATTATTTCATGGATAATCTATGTTAATAATTTAGATCCAAGACTTGGCGATAGCACTTGGCGATTTACTTATGATTATCCTGTAGCTGGTGAAAGAGATATTTCTGATTTAGAAGACAAAGATTTTGTAAGGCTTAGAAGAAAAAAAAATAAGTTTATTTTATTCATGTATTCTATAGTTTTAGTAATGTTTATATCTTCAATGTCTTTATTAAGTAAATTTTTTTTGTTTTTCTTTAGTTAATTTTTTTCAATTGTTTCCTATTTTTAAGATAAAGAAAAAAAGCCAGTATTTCATATATAATAGAAAATATATTAAAAATTATTGGTAGCTTAAAAAAATTATAAAGAAAATTATATTTTGGCATTTTTTTCCATAATAATAAAAATGCCTCTGCGCCTCCTAAAACTTTCTCACCATCTTTGATGTGAAGTCTTCTTAAAAGCTGTTTACTGTCTTTAGAAGTTTCATTTTCAGCCAACTCATTATCTGTAATATCAACCCAATCAATTTCATCTATTTTTTCTTTTTTATAAAGATCAATTTCGGCCTTACAAATTTTACAAGAATTATTAAAATAAACTTTCATAATAAGAGAATTTAATACTAATTTGTCTCAGATATGTACATGCGTAAAATACTCTAGTTGAAAATTTTATGAAACAATCTATTTAATGTTACTTATGAGTGATTTCTTTGAAAAATCTGACTTATCTAGAAAAGAGGCTGAAAGTATTATTTCGGACACTTTGCAAAAATGTGATGATGGAGAATTATATTTGGAAAATTCGAAATCTGAGTCGATATTATTAGACGATAACAAAATTAAAAATTCCAGTTATAATTCAGATTTAGGATTTGGTTTTAGAGCTATATCTGACGAAGTGGTTGCTTATTCTCATTCGAATGAAATTTCTAAGAACTCTTTAAAACAATCTTCAGAAAATTTAAAGTCAACATTAAAATCTGTCAAAGGTACTTACAATCATGAAATTCCTAAATCAAATAAAAAGTATTATGACAATATTAATCCTATTGAGCAAAAATTTCTTAATGAAAAAATCAAAATATTGAACGATGTAAATGATTATTTACGATCTAAAGGTGATAAGGTTAAACAAGTTACAGCTAATTTTTTGGGAGAGCAAAAGTCTATAGAAATAATTAGATCTGGTGGAGAGACTTTGTCAGATGTACGTCCTTTGGTAAGATTTAATGTGTCGGTTATGGTGGAGAAAGATGGCAGAAAAGAAACAGGCGTATACGGTGTTGGTGGAAGACAATCTTACGATTCATATTTAAAAGATGAAAATTGGAAAAGTGTTTGTGATGAAGCTTTAAGGATAGCATCAGTGAATTTAGAGAGTAAACCCGCGCCAGCAGGTGAGATGAAGGTTGTACTCGGACCTGGGTGGCCAGCAATATTAATTCATGAAGCTGTTGGTCATGGTTTAGAGGGGGATTTCAATAGAAAGAAAACTTCAGCATTTCATAATCTGATGGGCCAAAAAGTTGCAAGTGAGGGAGTTACAATTATTGATGATGGTACCATTGATAAAAGAAGAGGCAGTCTTACAATTGACGATGAGGGAACACCAACAGAAAAAACTGTTTTAATTGAAAACGGAATTTTAAAAAATTTTATGCAAGATAGGCTTAATGCACGTTTGATGAAAACAAAATCTACTGGTAGCGGAAGAAGAGAAAATTATAGACATATAGTTCTACCAAGAATGAGAAATACGATGATGTTAAGCGGTAAGCAAACTCAAGAAGAAATGATTAAAGCTGTCGACAAAGGTATTTTCGCAGTTAGTTTTGGTGGTGGACAAGTTGATATTACATCTGGTAAATTTGTATTTAATTGCACTGAAGCTTATGAAATTGTTAACGGCAAAATTGGATCACCAATTAAGGGTGCAACATTAATTGGAGATGGTCCCTCAATTTTAAAAGAAGTTTCTATGGTAGGAAATGATATGATGATGGACCCTGGAATCGGAACATGTGGTAAAGCTGGACAAGGTGTCCCCGTAGGTGTAGCGCAGCCATCTATATTAATCAATAAGATGACTGTGGGTGGTACGAAACTTTAAATGGTTAAAGATCAAGAATTTTTAGAAAAAAAAGCATCATATTGTTTAGGTTTAGCAAAGAAATTAGGTGCAACTGACTCAAGTGTGATTGTAGATAACTCTGTTTCTGAAACTGTTAATTTTAGAAATAAAAAATTAGACGAGTCTAATAGGTCTGATGATCTAGGCATAAGCATAACCACTTATATTGGTAAAAAAAAATCTTCGATATCTTCCTCTAATTTGCTTGACGATAATTTAAACATTTTGATCGAAAAATGTGTTGAGACTACAAAAAATACCCCTGAGGACGAATTTAATTCTCTGCCGGACCAGGACTTATTAGCAAAAGAAGTTAAAGATTTAGATCTCTATGATGATACTCATATAGAAAATGATCAAAAAATAGATTATTTAAAAAAATTAGAATTAGCTGCATCAAATGATAAAAAAATTGTTAATACAGAGTCAAGTTTTACTCAAAGAAAAACGAATTTTGTTTTAGCTAATAGTGAAGGTTTTTGCAGTGGTTACAAAACGTCTTCATTTACAGCTTCAAGTGTAACAGTTGCAAAAGACGAAAAAAGCATGGAAAGAGATTACGAATATTCCAGCAAATGTTTTTTAAAAGATCTAGATGATGCAAATGAATTAGGAAATGCATCTGCTATTCAAACTATTCGAAAATTAAGTCCAAAAAAAATCGGGAGCGAAAAAATTCCTATAATTTTTGATAAAAGAATAGCTAAAGGAATATTAAGCACGTTTGCAAGTGCCATATCTTCATCAGCGATATCAAGAGGCACTTCTTTTTTAAAGGATAAAGTTAGTCAAAAAATATTTTCAGATAAAATAAATGTATTTGACAAACCTGATTTGCTCAAAGGTTTAGGTTCAAGAAATTTTGATATCGAGGGAGTAAAGACAGATACACTTAAACTAGTGGATCAAGGAGTTTTAAAACATTATCTGGTTGATACATACAATGGAAAAAAACTAAATCTTAAATCTAATGGTAGATGTGGAGGAACAAGTAATCTTTATTTTGAAAATGGAAATATTAGTTTCAAAGATTTATTGAATTTAAATTCAAAAAGTCTCTATATTACAGAAACCATAGGCCATGGAAGTAATATTGTTACCGGAGATTATTCAGTAGGGGCGACTGGGTTTTTTGTTGAAAATGGAGAGTTTAAGTATCCAATTAATGAAATTACCATAGCAGGGAATTTTAAAGACATATTTCAAAATATTACTTTAGCAAATGATTTGGAATTCAAATATGCAACTAACTCACCAACAATGCTGATAGAGGGAATGGTTGTTGCTGGTAAATGAGTGAATTTTGTATAATTGGTTCTGGAATTTCCGGAGCGACAATTGCAAATCTTCTAAATAAAAGATATTCGGTAATTCTGTTCGACAAAGCAAGAGGTCCTGGGGGTCGTGCATCTTTTAAAAGAATAAAAGGCAAAATAGGTTTTGATCATGGTACTCAGTATATTTCACCAAAAACTAGAAAATTTAAAAAATTTACTAAAGATTTAATAAAAAAAAGAATTCTAAAACTATGGGGTGGCAAACATGTTTTTCTTAATTCAAAAAAAAAAGAGAATAAAAAACATTTAAAAATAATTGGAAAAAATGGAAACAATGATATTAGCAAATATTTGCTAAAAAAAATTAATTGCAACTATCATAGTGAATTAAAAAAAATCTATCATAAAAATAAACTCTGGTATTTATTATTTGATAATGGAAAATTGAGATCTTTTAAAAACCTAATATTGACTTGCCCTTTCCCGCAATTAAAAAAACTCTCTAAAAAATTCATAAATAATCCTTTTTTGAAAAAATCTATAAAAATGGATGCAAATATTACTACTATGATTGCTATAAAAAAAAGTAAGAATTCAAAAAGTAGCTATCTTTTTGAAGACCCAATTCTTGGATGGGCTGGAAACGAAAACTCAAAAAAAAGGTTTAAATCAAATTATGATTTATGGACTCTTCAAAGTACATTTAAGTGGGCAAATAAAAAGATTAAAAAAAACAAGAATAACAAAAAAGAAAATTCGAAAATTATGATTGATAAATTTTTTAAACTTTCAAACATCAAAAAAACAAAAATTTATTATTCACTTAATCACGGTTGGAGATACTCTTCAAATTCTATACCATTTAAAATTAAAAGCTATTGGGATCCTAAGAAAAGACTAGGTGTTTGTGCTGATTGGTTTGTAGGACCTAGATTAGAGTCAGGATGGATAAGTGCACATGATTTATTTAAAAAAATCTCAAGATAAATTAATCAAAATTTTTTAATTTATATTCCCAGTTACCCATTCTTGAGTAGGATACTTTTAATATCATTAAATTTTTTTGATCATACCAAATATCAAAATCTAATCTTTTATCTTTTGCTATACTCATATCTTTAGACTTCAGTGTAAAATGATCAACATCATAAACCTTTCCATAAAGATCTATTTTTTCTTTACCTAGAAAAGTTACAACTTGATCCTTAATACTGCCTGAGATAGGACTTATTTGAGAACTTGCTTGTAAAATTTTATGATTCCACCAATTTCCAATTACGTTATCAGCTGAAGCTTCTCCATTATATGAAGAGCCTTTAATTTCAAATTTTTTATTTTTTTTATTAAATGTTAGATTAACAAACTTTTTTTTGTCGTTTTGTAAAGTTTTAGAATTATAAGAAACCAATTGATCTTTGAGATATTTTTCCTCGCTATAGCCCTCAACTTGGAAAACTGTTGCTCCCAAGAGTTTAACTGCAAATTTAATTTGATTGGTGACAATAGTTTCTGCTCCATTTCTATTGAAAAAATAATGATTATAGCCAATTAGTTCACCATTTCGAAAAATCTCCATCTCAATTTTCTTGTATTTAATGTAATGTTCAATATGCGCGATTGAATTTGTTGGATAAATTAAGAGAAATAAAATGACTATAATTTTTTTCATTTAACAACTAGTTTAATAGACTTTATTAACAATAGAAATAACTTATTGAAATGTTTTTAAAAATTAAGAAAATACCAAGAGTCAATTGGAGTTCTGATAAGCCATATAATTTTAAACCAAGATTCTCTACATTCTTTTTTTTATGTTTTGGTTTGATGTTATTTGGTCTTGGAGAAGGTTTATTAATTGTATCTTTTACTGGCGCTTCCCCATGGAGTGTTTTAGCACAAGGTATTTCCTTAAATATTAACTTGAGTATAGGAACAATAACATTTTTGATTAGTGTTGCAGTTTTAATTTTATGGATACCACTTGGTCAAAAACCAGGAATTGGGACTATACTTAATGCAATCATTATTGCATTTATGATTGATCTTTGTATAAAATTCGTTCCAACCCCAACTAACTATTTATATCAATTAATTTTAGCAATAGTTTCAGTAATAACAGTTGGGATTGGTGGAGGTATTTATTTAGTATCTAATCTTGGAGCAGGACCAAGAGATGGTTTGATGATTGGTTTACAAAAAAAAACGAATTTACCAGTTGCTGCTGTAAGAGCATTTTTAGAGATCTCGGTTGTAAGTTTGGGGTGGTATTTAGGAGGAACTGTGGGAGTGGGGACCTTATTATTTGCTTTTGGAATTGGCCCTTGTGTTGCTTTAGGTCTTTATATAGTTGAAAAAATTTTCAATTAGGCAGCAGCGCCTGATTTTTCACTTCTCTTTCTTTCATGCGGATCAAGAATTGCTTTTCTTAATCTACAAGAGTCTGGAGTGATCTCTAAAGCCTCATCAGTATTTAACATGCTTAATTGCTCTGCAATGGACATTTTTCTTACTGGTGTTAAAACAACATTTTCATCTGTACCTTGTGTTCTCATATTAGTTAATTTTTTACCCTTCATAACATTAATAATCATATCTCCTGGTTTAGGTGATAATCCCACAATCATACCTGGATAAACAGGATCATTATGAGTTACAAACATTTCACCTCTGGCCTGTAAATTAAATATTGCAAATGCGACCGCTTTTCCTTTCTCCATTGAAATAAGCGCACCATTTCTTCTACCTTCCATCTCACCTTCAAATGGTCCATACGTATGAAAAATTCTATTAATTACACCATTACCTTTTGTAAGTGTTAAAAATCGACTTGTATATCCCATCAAACCTCTTGTTGGTGCATGAAAGATTAATCTTTTTTTGTTTTTACCAGTATCTTTTAATTCTATTAATTTACCTTTTCTCCTATTCATTGAGTCAATAATTTTGGATGAATGTTCCTCATCTAGATCCATAGTAATTTCCTCTATTGGTTCAAGCTTGTTGCCGTCATCATCGGATTTATAAAGAACTCTTGGGGGACTTACAGTCATTTCAAAACCCTCTCTTCTCATTTGAGTGAGTAAAATTTCTAACATCAATTCACCTCTCCCACTTACAACAAAAGAATCGTTACCTTCATTTTCTTTAAAAGTAATTCCAACATTATTCTGCGCCTCTTGAATTAACCTATCTCTTATCTGAGTACTTGTAAGCTTTTTACCTTCGGTTCCTGCAAGAGGAGAGGTGTTTACAGTAATCGTAATGGACATTGTTGGTGGATCGATCGGAGTAGCTTTAATAGGATCATTTACTTCAAGATCACAAATTGTGTCTGCAACACTCGCTTTTTCTAAACCAGCTACAACCACAATATCTCCAGCTTCACCGATTTCGATTGGTACTTTTTTTGTGCCTTCATATCTGAAAATTTTAGTAAGTCTTCCTTCATCCACTTTTTTACCTTTTAGATCTATTGCCTTAATAGATTGATTTGCTTTTGCAGTTCCTTGGGCAATTTTTCCGACCAAGCTTCTGCCTAAAAAATTATCTGCATAAAGAAGAGTAGACAGCATTGCAAAGGGTTTTGTTTTATCAAGTTCGGCTGGTTTTACATGATCAATAATTTGATCTAATAAAGGATTTAAATTTTCTCTTGGACCATCAATTTCTTTATCAGCCCAACCAGATCTTCCACTTGCATATAAAACAGGGAAGTCTAGTTGTTGCTCATTTGCATCTAAACTTACAAATAAATCAAATGTTTCATCTAAAACTTCATTGGCTCTTTGATCTGATTTGTCTAATTTATTGATTACAACAATTGGTCTTAAACCTTGTTTTAGAGCTTTAGCAAGTACGAATTTTGTTTGTGGCATCACACCTTCAGCTGAGTCAATCAGTAGAAGGGCACCATCTGCCATACTTAAAACTCTTTCAACTTCTGCCGCAAAATCTCGGTGACCCGGTGTATCAATAATATTTATTCTTGAATCTTTCCAATTGATAGAAGCTGGTTTCGCAAGAATTGTTATACCTCTTTCTTTCTCTAATTCTCCAGAATCCATTAATCTTTCATCAATAATCTCATTTTCTCTAAAAGAACCACTTTGTTTCATCAAATTATCAATTAAGGTAGTTTTACCGTGATCAACGTGTGCGATTATAGTAATGTTTCTAATTTCTTGGCTCATGAACTGTGGTGTTATACATAAATAAATAGCTTTGAAAACTTAAAAAAACCCCTGAAATTCTTTAATTAATCGATAAAAATTGTATTAATTCATTTTTTTTGCTTAAGTTTTTTGATTCTTCTTTTTTCTTTCAAGCTTGATTTTGGTTTCTTTTTCCTACTTGAGTCTTTAAAAGATTTTCCACTGTATCGTTTAGACATAATTTTAACATTAAACTAGTTTATTTTTATTGAAATAAAAAAAATATTATCGTAAAATTTTTTTACATAAAGTAGGTTACTTTAAAAATCTTCAAGTGATAGTATCAAAAAAACATAAATTTGTTTTTCTCAAAACACCGAAAACTGGAGGAAGTTCGTTGGAATTTTATCTATCTCAATTTTGCGACAAGCATGATATAATTACACCGTTATTACCAAACGAAGAGAAACGTAAAAAAAAATTATCTTTATTAAATAGCAGAAATTATAAAATTAAAAAATTTAATTTTAAAAATTTTAAGAAGTTCAAAATTTTGAGAAAAGTTGTTTTGAATGACCATTCAAGCTTAAAAGTTTTAGAAAATGATATTAAGCTAAATTTAAATAATTATTATATTTTCGCGTTTATAAGGAATCCTTATAATTGGATAGTAAGCTTTTTTCTTTGGCAATTATTTTTTTATAAAACTTTTAATGTTGAACAGATAAACAAATTAAGTAAAAAAGAAATTAATCTTTTATTCAGACTATTTTTAACTACACGATGTGCAGGAATTTTTTACGAGATTAAACAAATAATTTTTAGTAAAAAATATAAAGTAAATATTTTTAGATATGAAGAATATAAAGAGAATGTTAAAAAATTAAAAAAATTGTTAAATTTAGAAAAAGAAAAAATCTCGATTGATAAAGTAAATTTAAAAAGATTAAGTATAAATCCCAATATCCAAAAAAAAATAAGATTTGGCAAAAAAGATATTGAAATAATTAAAACAGAAGCGAAATATATATTTGATAGGTATAATTATAGTAGATCAGTACCAAAAAATTTTGCTAACTAATCTATTATTAATTCTTGCATAAAAAAAAGGGCAGTAAAAACTGCCCTTTTTGAATTTTTGTTTGAGATTTATGGGGATTACATTCCCATTCCGCCCATTCCACCCATTCCGCCCATTCCGCCCATTCCACCAGGCATACCAGCTGGAGCTGAGTCTTTCTCCTCAGGTTTATCAGCTATCATTGCTTCAGTTGTTACTAGTAATCCTGAGATTGAGGCAGCATCTTGAAGTGCGGTTCTTACCACCTTAACAGGATCAATTATTCCTTTAGCAAACATGTCACAATACTCCTCATTTTGAGCGTCGTAACCGTGGGTTTTCTTATTCTGTTCTAATAGTTTACCTACGACTACTGAACCATCTACTCCAGCGTTTTTAGTTATTTGTCTTATAGGTGATTCTAATGCTCTTCTAACTAAATCAACACCCGCTTTTTGATCCTCTCCTTTGGCTTTAACTTTATCAAGTTCTTGAGCAGCATATAATAATGCACAACCACCACCAGTTACTATCCCTTCTTCAACAGCAGCTCTGGTAGCATTTAAAGCATCTTCCACTCTATCTTTTCTTTCCTTAACCTCAACTTCAGTGGCACCACCAACTTTGATTACTGCTACTCCACCTGCTAATTTTGCTAACCTTTCTTGCAATTTCTCTTTATCATAGTCTGATGTTGTCTCATCAATTTGTTGTTTAATTGATGAACATCTTGCTTCAATGTCAGATTTTTTACCACTACCATTTACAATAGTACTGTTGTCTTTATCTACTTTTATTTTCTTACAAGAACCAAGATCATCAAGTTTCACATTTTCAAGCTTTATTCCAAGATCCTCTGAAATAACCTGACCACCTGTCAAAATTGCAATATCCTCAAGCATAGCTTTTCTTCTGTCACCAAATCCTGGTGCTTTTACAGCTACAACTTTTAAACCACCTCTTAATTTGTTTACCACTAAAGTAGCCAATGCTTCACCTTCAACATCTTCAGAAATAATCATTAATGGCCTTCCTGCTTGAACAACTGCTTCTAAAAGAGGAACCATTGGTTGTAGGTTTGTTAATTTTTTTTCGTGTAATAGAATAAAAGGATTTTCTAGTTCAGTTGTCATCTTATCACTATTCGTAATAAAATATGGAGATAAATATCCTCTATCAAATTGCATACCTTCAACAACGTCTAGTTCCGTTTCAATTCCTTTATTTTCTTCGACTGTGATAACACCTTCATTACCAACTTTTTGCATTGCTTTGGAAATCATAGTACCAATTTCCTTATCGCCATTAGCAGAAATCGTTCCAACTTGTGCAATTTCATCACTATCTTTTACTTTTTTAGCTGAAGATACTAGGTTTTGTTTAACTACATCTACTGCAGCATCAATTCCTCTTTTTACATCCATAGGGTTCATACCTGCAGTAACATATTTTACACCTTCTTTTACTATAGCTTGTGCAAGTATAGTTGCTGTTGTTGTTCCATCCCCAGCTTCATCATTTGTTTTACTAGCAACTTCTTTAACCATTTGTGCACCCATATTTTCAAATTTATCCTCAAGATCAATTTCTTTAGCAACTGAAACACCATCTTTTGTAATTCTTGGAGCACCATAAGATTTATCCATAACTACATTTCTTCCTTTTGGTCCTAGGGTCACTTTAACCGTATCAGCAAGGATATTTACTCCTCTAATCATTGCTGCTCTTGCTTCTGCATCAAATTTAACTATTTTTGCCATTTTATTTTCTCCTTTAAATTAAATTATTTGCTTGAAATACCCATAATGTCTGATTCTTTCATTATGCTGTATTCCTTGCCATCAATTTTGACTTCGGTTCCTGACCATTTGCCAAACAAAACTTTATCTCCGACTTTTACATCCATTGGTATCGTTTTGCCATCTTCAGTTTTTGCACCACCACCAACTGCAACTACTTTGCCTTCTTGAGGTTTTTCCTGCGCTGTATCAGGTATGATTATTCCACCAGCAGTTTTTTCGCTGCTATCTAAAACTTCTATTAAAACTCTATCGTGTAACGGTCTAAATTTCATAAATTCTCCTTATTAGTATGCTCTTCATATAGAGATTGGCCTTACTATTTCAAGATATAGTTAAAAATTAGTTGCTTAAAAAATAAAGGAATTTGTGGGTTTTATGGTTTATAGATTAATTTCATGACTAAAAATTTAGATAATGAAGGTCTAAGTTCCATAGCAGACAATTATCAGCTATTTTATATTGACTTATGGGGGGTGGTCCACAATGGAGTTTCTCTACACCTAGAAGCTATAAAAGCTCTGAGAGAAATCAATAAAAAAAGAAAGGACTATGTTCTACTCACAAATGCACCCAGACCCAATCATGCAGTTAAATCTTTTTTGGAAAAACTAGGCATGGAGAAAGAAATTAGAGACCATGTTTTTACCTCTGGTGAGGCAGCTCTCATGTATTTAAAAAAAAATTTAATTAATAAATCTTTCTTTCACGTGGGTCCACCAAGAGATTTTGATTTATTTAAAGACTTTGAAAAAATGAAATTAGATAATATAAAAAAAAGCGAATATATTTTATGCACTGGATTATTTGATGATCATAATGATGACTTAAATTATTATAAAGATCTGTTCGAAAAAAATATAAAAAAAAAAATGATTTGCACAAATCCTGACTTAATTGTTGACAGAGGTAACACAAGAGAATTTTGTGCTGGTTCTGTTGCAATGGTTTTTGAAAAAATGGGTGGGGAAGTAGTTTACTTTGGAAAACCTTATCCTGAAGTTTATAATCAATCTATCGATAACAAAAATAAAAAAATTCTTGCCATAGGTGATAATTTTAATACCGATATAAAAGGAGCAAACCTTTTAAATTATGACTCTTTGATAATTTCAAATGGAATTCATAAGGATGAGATTAAAGAAAATGGAATTGAAAAAGTTTCAAAATCTTACGAAGCAATATGTAATTATACTCAATCAGAAATGAAATGGTAAAATCAAAAAAAATATATAAAAATTTTAATATCAATCCACAATATAAAGAATCAATAATATTAATTGGTAACTTTGATGGAGTTCATAAAGGGCATCAAAAATTATTCTCATTGGCTAAGAAATATAAAAAAAAATATTCATCAAAAATTGGTGTGATGACTTTTGAACCAATGCCAAAAATGTTTTTTAATAAAGATTTAAATAATTTTAGAATCTCTAATTTACAGCAAAAAATTGAACATCTCAAAAATCTGAATATAGATTTTTTGATAATAAAAAAGTTTGATCGGAAATTCTCAAAAATAAAATCTACATCATTCATCAAAGAAATATTAGGTAAAAAGTTAAAGCCAAAATTCATTTTTGTAAGTAATAATTTTAGATTTGGGAATAAGAGAGAAGGTAGCGTTAGACAGTTGGTTAAATTTGAAAGAATATGTGGTTATAAGGTTATTAAGCCACAACCACTGTTAACCAATAAAAAAATAGCATCTTCATCGTTGATTAGAAAACTTTTACAAAAAGGACAATTAGAAAAAGCTAATAAAATTCTGAATAGAAATTGGTCGATTGTTGGCAAAGTCCAAAAAGGCAGACAGCTAGGAAAAAAAATTGGTTTCCCAACGGCAAACATTGATATCAAAGATTATATTTTAGCCAGCCCTGGTGTATATGCAGTAAAAGCAAAAAAATATGGCAAAAACAATTACATAAAAGGGATTGCAAATTTAGGCTATCGACCAACATTTAATGGAAAAAAAATATTATTAGAGGTTCATTTATTTAATTTTTCTGGAAATCTTTATAATAAGTATTTAACAGTAGAATTTAAAAAATTTATAAGAAAAGAAAAAAAGTTTAAAAATATAGATCAACTTAGAAAACAAATTAAAACAGATTTATTAATGGCAAAAAAATAAAATGAGTAAAGCTCAAATTAATCTTCCTAAAACAGCTTTTTCGATGAAGGCAAATTTGCCTACCAGAGAACCAGAAATCTTAAATTTGTGGAAAAACATAAATCTTTATTATGAATTAAGAAAATCAAGAAAAGGAGAAGAAAAATTTGTTCTTCATGATGGTCCACCGTATGCAAATGGAAACATACATATGGGGACTGCTTTAAATAAAATTTTAAAAGATATAATTGTAAAATTTCATCAAATGGATGGAAAAGATTCAGTCTATGTACCAGGATGGGACTGTCATGGGTTGCCAATAGAATGGAAGATTGAAGAACAATATAAAAAGAATAAAAAAAATAAGAATGAAGTACCAATTGTTGAATTCAGAAGAGAATGTAGGGCTTTTGCTGAAAAATGGATAGATGTTCACAAAGACCAATTTAAAAGGTTAGGTGTTGTCGGGGATTGGGAAAATTATTACTCTACAATGAGTTTTGATGCTGAAGCACAAATTGTAAGGGAACTTGGAAAGTTTTTAAAAGAGGGAAGTTTATATAGAGGTTTTAAACCTGTTTTGTGGTCTACTGTTGAAAAAACAGCTCTAGCAGACGCAGAAGTTGAGTATAAAGATCATAAGTCAGATACAATTTATACCTCCTTTCCTGTCAAAACATCTAATTTGAAAGATTTAAATAATAGTGAGATAATAATTTGGACAACTACCCCGTGGACAATTCCAGCTAATAAAGCTTTAGCTTATAATCAAGGCTTGGATTATCTATTAGTTGAGGTTAATGATGATGGTGATTTTAAAAATAGAAAAATAGTTCTCGCCGACGCATTGTTAGATTCTGTAATTAAAGAATGTAAAATTAAAAATTTTAAAAGGATATTAAAATTTAAGGGTAAGGATTTTAAGGGAACAATTTGTTATCATCCTTTTTCAAAACTTGGTTACGAACATGACATACCTATGCTTGAGGCACATTTTGTAACAACAGAACAAGGAACTGGAATAGTCCATTGTGCACCAAGCCATGGTCCAGATGATTTTAATTTATGTGTAAACAATGGAATTAAAGCAATAGAAACAGTTGATGGAGATGGAAAATATACAAAAAATGTTGCATTATTTGAGGGAATTCACATTTTTAAATCGAACCCTTTAGTAATTGAAAAATTAAAAGATCAAAAAAAACTATTATCTTATGGTGAACTTGTTCACTCTTATCCTCATTCATGGAGGTCTAAAGCACCGCTGGTCCACAGAGCGACACCACAATGGTTTATCTCTATGGATAGTCATAAACTTAGAAACAAAGCTTTAAAAGCAATCGATCAAACAATTTTTTACCCCAGCAAAGGAAAAGAAAGATTAAAATCAATGATAGAGACAAGACCCGATTGGTGTGTCTCAAGACAAAGAGTTTGGGGAGTGCCATTACCTATTTTCATAAATAAAAAAAATAATGAAATTTTGGTTGATGAGGATGTTTTTGAAAATATAGCAAAAATATACGAGAAAGAAGGATCAGACTGTTGGTTTTCTGATGATATTCAAAAATTTCTTGGAAAAAAATATAAAGCAGATGAGTTTGAGAAGTTAAAAGATATTGTTGAGGTCTGGTTTGATAGTGGATCAACACATTCTTTTGTATTGGAAAAAAGAGAAGACTTGAAATGGCCTGCATCCATGTATCTTGAAGGCTCTGACCAACACAGAGGCTGGTTTCACTCTTCTCTGTTAGAATCTTGTGGGACAAGAGGTCGTGCACCTTTTGAGGCTATTCTTTCTCATGGATTTGTTGTTGATGGTAAGGGTTTAAAAATGTCAAAATCTTTGGGTAATGTAATTGCACCTGAGGATATTTTAAAAAAATATGGAGCTGACATATTAAGAATTTGGGTTGCATCATCTGATTATGCAGAAGATCTAAGAATAGATTATTCAATATTAGATCAGCATGCTGAATCTTATAGAAAAATAAGAAATACATTTAGATATTTGTTGGGGAATTTGAACGATTTATATGTAAGTGTAGATTTAGAAAAATTACAAATAGATAAATTGCCTGAATTAGAGCAGTTAATGCTTCATAAAATCTATAAACTAAATTTGAATTTTGAAAAGTATTTTAGAAATTACGATTTCCATAATCTCTATAAGGAATTATTAAATTTTTGTACAGTTGATCTCTCAGCTTTTTACTTTGATATTAGAAAGGATTCTTTGTACTGTGATCCAAAAAATTCAGAAAAAAGAAAGTCTACTTTAATATTATTAAATATTATTCTGAATTCCTTAATGAGATGGTTTGCACCAATATTATCTTTTACAACAGAGGAAATTTATCAATTAATATCAAAAGAAAAAAAAAGCGTTCATCTGGAAAAATTTTTGAAATTTCCCCAGAAATTTGAAAACTCTAAACTAAGCTTAAAGTGGGAAAAATTGCTTAAAATAAGAGATTTGTGTAATCTTAGTATTGAGGAAAAAAGAGCAAAAAAAGTTATTGGATCAAGTCTAGAGGCAGCATTATTAGTTAAATTAGGTAAAGATTATCAAAAAATTATCAACGAAAAAGACTTAGCAGAATTATGTATTACTTCATCAGTTGAAATTGAAAATATCAATGGCGATGAGATCGTTGTCAAAACTACAAAAGCCGAAGGAAAAAAATGTCCTGTGTGTTGGAAAGTAAGTGTTTATCCCTGCGAAAGACACAATTGATTGAAAAATGATAAAAAAAATATCGCTAAACATTGCGTTTGTAATACTTATTTTTATTTTAGATAGACTAAGTAAAATTACAATATTAGAACTTGCAAAACCTCTTGGTAAGTTAAATATTGAATTAACTTCATTTCTTAATTTAAATTTGATTTGGAATAGTGGTATTGCGTTTGGTTTATTTTCTTTTAAAGACAATTTATATTACAATCTTATAACTATAATAATTATAATTGTTACACTTTTAGTTTTATGGTTTGCCTCTAAATCTAAAGGATATGAGAAAATATGTTTTTTGATGATTTTAGGTGGTGCTTTGGGGAATATATTTGATAGAATTTATTATTCCTCAGTTATTGATTTTATTGATTTTAATTATAACAATTTTCAATGGTTTATATTTAATGTTGCTGATATATTTATAACTATTGGTGTGATAATGTTAATTATTTTAGAAATATTAAGATTAAAACAAAAATGAAAAAAATATTTATAATTTTCTCTTTTTTAATTATTTTAACATCATGTCAATCTGCAAATGAGGCCTTCTCACTTAAAAAAAGAAACACTACTGACGAATTTCTCGTTGAAAAAAAGAATCCTTTAGTGATGCCACCTAACTTTGGGAAACTACCATCACCAAAAAATGTTGATGATAATGAGATCTCTTTAAAAGAGGGTTCTATTGAGTCATTAATTGGAAACGATAAACAAAAAAAATCAAACCAAAAAGAAAAAAATAATAATTCAACAATTGAAAAATTAATTTTGGAAAAAATGAATTAAATTTAATGATACGTCATTCGATCAATATTAAAGGTTTTTCATTTAGACATAATTCAGCAAATTTAAAAAAATTTCTTTTATCTTCTTATGAGGAACTTATAAAAAGTGATAATCATATTTTACTCTCGATGAAAAAAAATTATAAAGATTCTTATAGTAAAAAATTTATACAAAAATTAAAGAAATTTAAAAATATCAATTTAATAGGAATGGGGGGCTCAGTCCTTGGAAGTAAAGCTATATATAATTTTTTATATTCAAAGAGAAAAAAAATTAATTTTTTTGATAATTTTTCAAATATCAATTTTTCTCAAAGAAGTGAAAAAAAACTAAATATAATTATTTCAAAATCAGGTAATACTTTAGAAACAATCTCGAATTCTAATGTTTTAATTAAAAATAGTAAAAATATTTTCTTAACAGAAAACAAAAAAAGTTATTTAACAGATCTAGCAAAAAAACTTAAATCAGAGGTAATTCATCATAATAATTTTATAGGAGGAAGATATTCAGTTTTATCGGAAGTTGGAATGTTACCCGCTGAATTAATGGGATACAAACCAGAAAAATTTAGAAGATTTAATAAATTAATTCATGATAATAAATTCACAAAGATATTAATACAGAATGTTTCGGATATTTTATATTTATTAAAAAAAAATAAAACAAATTCAGTAATTTTAAATTATGATGATAAGTCAAACGATTTATTTAGTTGGTATCAACAACTCGTAGCAGAAAGTTTAGGCAAAAAAAATAAGGGAATAATGCCAATAATATCAAGTATGCCTAAGGATAATCATAGTCTTATGCAACATTATTTAGGGGGGTTAAAAAATAATTTTTATACTTTATTTTTTGTTAAAGAAAAAAATTCAAAAAAAATTTTCAATAAAAATTTATTGGAGTCATACGCTTATTTGAACGGTAAAAGTTTAAATGAAATCTCATTTTCACAATTTTGTGCTACGGAGAAAGTTTTTAAAAAAAAAAATATCCCCTTCAGAAGTTTTATTATAAACAAAAGGAGTGAAGAGACTCTAGGTGAACTATTTTCATTCTTCATTTTGGAGACAATCTTATTGAGTAAGGCCATGTACGTTGATCCTTACAATCAACCAGCTGTTGAATTGATTAAGAATGAAACTCAAAAAATAATAAATAAAAGCTAATTACCAATTATTATTTTTGATAATCCGTAATTTCTTTGATCTAAGATTTTGAGTTTACTATCAATCGTAACATCATCTTTTTTATGTTTGTGTATAATTATAATACCATTTTTTTTTAAAATTTTTTTTTCTATTAATACATTAATTAAACTATTTGTTCGTGTTTCTTTATAAGGTGGGTCTATAAAAATAATATCAAACTTTTCTTTAATTAAGATTTTAGAATGAAAAAATTTAAAACAATCATTTTTAATGATTTCATATTTATCCTCAATATTTAGCAATTTAAGATTTTTTTTTAAAATACTCAAAGCTTCATTATAATTTTCAAAAAAAATTACTTTTTTAGAATTCCTGGAAATACATTCTAAACCAAATGAACCTACACCTGAGAATAAATCTAAAATATTTGAATTCTCTAAAGAACAATTAAATTTTTTTGAATGTTGTATCAAATTGAAGATAGATTCTTTTACTAAATCTCTTAAAGGTCTTGTGTTTTTATCCTTAGGAAGGAAAATTTTTTTCCCTCTTAGGTTTCCTCCAATAATTCTCATTTATTAATTACTTTGTATCCGATATCTCTTCTAAAAAAACCGTTTGGCCAATCAATTTGTTCAATTAAACTTAAAGCCTTTTCTCTGCCAACTTTAAAATCTTTTGATAATATGACAAAATTAAGTACTCTCCCACCATTTGAAAAAATTTTTGAGTTTTTATTTATTGTTCCTGCATGAAAAATAAATTCATTTTTATTTAGTGAAATATTATTTAAGTTTTTAACTTCTACATTATTCTCATATTTATCTGGATATCCTTTAGAGCAGAGAACTAAACATATACTTTTTTCCTCTTTCCATTCAAAATTAATTGAATTTAACTTTTGATCTACACAAGCATCAACGATTTTAAAAAAATCTGTTTTAAGTTTAGGTAAAATAGTTTGGCACTCTGGATCGCCCATTCTTACATTATATTCAATCAAGAAAGGTTCATCGTTTATTATCATTAGCCCAGCATATAAAAAACCAACAAAATTAGTATTTAAATTTTTTAAACCTTTAAATGTAGGTATTATAATTTTGTCTATTATCTTTTTATTTAAAGAGAGAGTCTCAAGTCTCGATGGAGAGTAAGCCCCCATTCCTCCAGTATTTTTTCCTTCATCACCTTCTAAAGCTCTTTTATGATCTTGAGCAGTTCCAAAAGTTTTAAAAGTTGTTCCATCTGAAATTATAAAAAAACTCATTTCTTCACCTTTTAAGAATTCTTCAATTAAAACTTCTTTTGTTTCACCAAATTTTCCTTCAAAAATTTCCTCAATCGCAGTAATTGATTGCTGAATATTATTACAAATATAGACACCTTTACCCGCCGCTAGACCATCAGCTTTAACAACTAAAGGGAAAATAGTTTGGCTTAAGAACTTTTTTGCATCCTTAATATTATTAAAAATTCCAAATTTTGCAGTTGGAATTTTGTATTTCTCACACAGTTTTTTTGTAAAAATTTTGGAACCTTCTAGTTGAGAGGCAATTTTATTGGGACCAAAAACTTTAATATTAAAATTTTTAAGATAATCAGCCATCCCATCAACTAGTGGCTTCTCAGGACCAATAACAATCAAGTCAATTTTATTATTTAATATAAAATCTTTTATTTTCTTAAAATCACTTAGATTTATTTCTACGTTCTCTGCGAATAAATTTGTACCAGCGTTACCTGGAATACAATAAATTTTATTAACTTTTTCTGAATTTTTTAGAGCATGACATAGAGCATGTTCTCTACCACCACTTCCTATTACACCAACTTTCATATATTAATATATAAACTAAAAATGTTTAAAAAATTAGCTAAAATAAAATATTTACCGAATAATTATCAAATTCTTCAAGATGGAGATCATGTTATTTGTGCTATATCTGGAAAAAAAATTCCCTTGGAAAAATTAACTTATTGGAACGTAGATTTACAAGAGGCTTATTTTTCTTATATAGAGGCTTCAAAAAAAAGAGAAAAAATAAAATAAATTATTTCCATCTATCATGCGTCCATATCCATTGCTCTGGATTGTTCAAAATCATCTTTTCTAAAATTTGATTAA
The DNA here is from genome assembly GCA_902629575.1 of uncultured Pelagibacteraceae bacterium. Lineage (GTDB taxonomy): Bacteria > Pseudomonadota > Alphaproteobacteria > Pelagibacterales > Pelagibacteraceae > Pelagibacter. The sequence continues at coordinate 633 of CACORJ010000007.1, read as the reverse complement.
GCTCGAGAGATATTTCCTCAACAGAGCTATTATTGTCAAATTTTATTGGGCTATGAAAAGAGATTTTAAAATTATATTTATTTTCTCTTTCAATATAAACAGGTACAACTCTATATCCATATTTTCTTACTAATTGTGCAGGTATTGTAGTAGTTTTGGCTTGGTTGTTGAAAAAATTTATAGAGGCTCCTTCACTTACTCTTTGATCAATCATTAGGGCTACAGAAAATTTTTTCTGAAGCAAATCAACTAAATTTCTTGTACCACTTTTGCCTTTCTTAATTTGTTTTTTGCAAATATAATTTTTTCTTATTTTTTCCATTACTAGGTTTAAAAAAGGATTATTTAGAGGTCTATAGATTGCACATAAATTGATACCTGATTTTTCAATTTCCATAGCCATGAGTTCAAAGTTACTAAAATGTCCAGATATAAATATAACCTGTTCATTATTCTTTTTAATTTGCTCTAAGATTTTTGAACCTTCTATTACTAAAAACTTACTTAATTTATTTTTTCTAAATTGTTTTAAAAAAATATATTCTGATAAAATTCTACCATAATTACCCCACATTTTATTTACAATGATTTCTCTTTCCTCATAAGAGTTTCCAATATTAGATTTTTTGAGAT
>CACORJ010000006.1 GCA_902629575.1 uncultured Pelagibacteraceae bacterium | reverse complement strand
CCAAAAAACATTCAGATTACTCATAAATCTTTGTTCGATAATAGTATCGAGGGAATAAGATTAAAAAATAATCCTGTGTTTTCAGTTCAATATCACCCAGAGTCAAACCCCGGACCACAAGATAGTGTCTATTTATTCCAGGAATTTATTAACAACATGAAAAAAAATGCCAAAAAGAAAAGATCTTAAAAAAATTTTAGTTGTAGGTGCTGGACCAATTATCATTGGTCAAGCTTGTGAATTTGATTACTCAGGAACCCAGGCTTGTAAAGCATTAAAAGATGAAGGTTATAAAGTTGTATTGATTAATTCAAATCCAGCAACAATTATGACAGATCCAGATGTTGCTGATAAAACTTACATTGAGCCTATTACTTTAGAAGTTTTAGAAAAAATTCTCAAAAAAGAAAATCCAGATGCAATTCTTCCAACCATGGGTGGTCAGACCGCTCTTAACCTTGCAATGGAAGCAGAAAAAAAAGGAATTTTAAAAAAATTTAAAATTGAGTTAATTGGTGCAAATTCAAAAGCTATTTCCAATGCGGAAGATAGAAAGAAATTTAGAAAAAATATGATTGATATTGGTTTAGATCTTCCAAAATCTGAAATTGTTAACAATATAAATCAAGCATCAAAAGTTTTAAAAAAAATTGGTTTGCCGGCAATAATTAGGCCTGCTTTTACGCTCGGAGGTTTAGGAGGAGGAATAGCAAAAAATAAAAAAGATTACCTAAAAATTATCAAAAATGGTTTACACGAGTCTCCTGTGAGCCAAGTACTTGTTGAAGAGTGCTTAGAAGGTTGGAAAGAATTTGAAATGGAGGTTATAAGGGATAAAAAAGATAATTGTATAATTATTTGTTCAATAGAAAATGTTGACCCAATGGGAATACATACAGGTGACTCAGTTACAGTTGCTCCTGCATTAACATTAACTGACAAAGAATATCAAGTAATGCGTAATGCTTCTATTGCTTGTTTGAGAAAAATCGGAGTGGAGACAGGTGGTTCAAATGTTCAATTTGCAATAAATCCCAAAAATGGGCGAATGGTAATAATTGAGATGAACCCTAGAGTATCAAGATCATCAGCCCTTGCATCAAAAGCAACCGGATTTCCCATCGCTAAAGTTGCTGCAAAACTTGCGGTTGGATATACGCTGGATGAATTAAAAAATGAAATCACCAAAGTTACTCCAGCATCATTTGAGCCGAGTATAGATTATGTAGTAACCAAAATTCCAAGATTTACCTTTGAAAAATTTTCGACTTCTCCAGCAATTCTAGGTACGTCAATGAAATCTGTAGGTGAAGCAATGGCAATTGGAAGAAATTTTAAAGAGTCTCTTCAAAAAGCATTGGTTTCTCTTGAGACTGGTTTCTCAGGATTGGACAGAATATTTAATCTAAATAAAAGACAAATTGAAAAAAAACTCAAAGAAAATATTCCAAATAAAATCTTACTTGTTGCTGAGGCAATGAGGAAAAAAATCAAGCTTAAAAGAATTTATGATTTATCAAAAATTGATTCGTGGTTCTTAGACCAAATTAAAGAAATTATAGAAAATGAAAATAAGATCAAAAAAAATGGATTACCTAAAACTTTTGATGATTTTAACGAAATAAAATCAATAGGTTTTTCAGATAAAAAGCTTTCCGAGCTCTCAAATTTATCTGAGGATATAGTGAGAAAAAAAAGAACTGCGCTTAAAATTTTGCCAGTATTTAAAAAAGTGGATACTTGTGCTGCAGAATTCAAATCTTTTACACCGTATATGTATTCAACATATCAAAGAAATTTCTCGATAAATTCAGAATGTGAAGCTGACCCGTCTATGAAGAAAAAAATTATAATATTAGGTGGGGGGCCTAATAGAATAGGACAAGGAATAGAATTTGATTATTGCTGTTGTCAAGCCAGTTTTGCGCTAAAGACTGCTGGTTTTGAGACTGTAATGGTTAATTGTAATCCTGAGACTGTCTCAACAGATTATGACACTAGCGATAGATTATATTTTGAGCCTTTAAAAGAAGAATATGTTTTCAATATTATCAAGAGAGAAAAAGATAGAGGGAATTTAATCGGAATCATTACGCAATTTGGTGGTCAAACTCCAATTAAATTGGCAAAATTTTTACATGATAATAATCTTCCGATTTTAGGAACTCAATACTCATCTATTGATCTTGCAGAGGATAGAGATAGATTTAGAAAACTTTTAGAAAAATTAAATTTAAATCAAGCTGAAAGTGGAATTGCAAAAAACTTCAAACAAGCAATTGAAATATCTGAAAAAATAGGTTTGCCTTTGATGGTTAGACCTTCTTATGTTCTTGGTGGAAGAGCGATGGAAATTGTTTATGAAAAAAGCCAATTAAAAAATTTCGTAGAGGAAGCCTTTAAAGTAGCAGAAAAAAATCCAATTCTTATTGACAAATTTTTAGATCATGCAATGGAGGTAGATGTTGATGCTATATCAGATGGTAAAGAAGTACATGTGGCGGGGATAATGCAACATATTGAGGAAGCTGGAATTCATTCTGGAGACTCTGCTTGCAGCTTACCTCCTGTTTCAATAAAACCTTTTCTAATAAAAGAAATTGAGAGGCAAACAAAAAATTTAGCTATAGCGCTTAAAGTAAAAGGTTTCATGAATGTTCAATACGCAATAAAAAAAGATGAAATTTTCGTGATAGAGGTAAATCCAAGAGCAAGTCGGACTGTTCCTTTTGTCTCAAAAGCAAAGGGATTACCTTTAGCGAAGATAGCCTCAAGAGTTATGGCTGGTGAGAAACTCTCAAAATTTAACCTAAAAGATAAATCGAAAGGAATGTTTGCAGTTAAGGAAGCAGTTTTTCCGTTTAATAAATTTCCTAATAGTGATCTATTGTTAGGTCCAGAAATGAAATCAACTGGAGAGGTTATGGGATTTGATAAAAATTTTGGAATGGCATACGCAAAAAGCCAAATAGCATCCTACAATTCATTACCTACAGAAGGACTTGCTTTTTTGTCATTAAAAGACTCTCATAAAGATGAAGGAATAGAGCTTGCAAAAGAACTTTTAAAACTAAAATTTAATTTGTGTGCCACAAAAGGAACTGCTGAATATATTCAAAAACACGGCATGAAGTGTAAAATTATTAATAAAGTAAGTAGTGGATCACCTCATATTGTTGATGTTCTAGACTCTAAAAAAATAGCATTAGTAATTAATACTGGTGGTGGTAACACAGAACATAGATTAAGCGATGCTATTGCTTTAAGAAGAGCAACACTGAAAAACAAAGTGCCGTACTGCACAAATATGTCAACAGCACTTGCATGTATTGAAGGTATTAAATCACTTAAAACAAAAAAATTAGAGGTGACGTCTCTACAAAGTATTTAATCGACTTTCCAATCAGTTTTAAATGTAACATAATTGACTTGAATACACCTTCTTTCTTTAACAATTTTTTTCTTTTCCATACCGTGCCATGTATTGGGACCACTTGTAAATAAATAACCATAATTATGCTTGTAGGGAACTGTTTTAACTTTTTCTAATTTTTCATTATAAAAATCAGTGCCCAATTCTTCTGACTCATTTGCATTATTTATAAAAATTAAACCCGACATAAGTTTTTCTTTAATGTCACAATGTGGCTTTAGCCAAAAACCTTCACGATCACATATAACTTCAAGTCTGACATATGAACCAGATAAATCTTTATTAATCATTTTAGAGATCGTTTCGTATGTTTCTTTAGATTGAAGTTCATTAATAAATTTTACTAAATTTGGAAATTGGGGGGCATTTTCTTTTGTAATAAAACATCTAAATTTTATTGCCTTACCACCTGAAGCTATACCTTCTCTAAATTCGGCAGCACCACCATCAATTGCTCTTGTGCCGTCATAATTGAGATTATGTTTGCTTACATCAGGAATATCTGCGCTCTCTATTTCTTTAATAGCCGCTTCACTTAAAGCATAATTATATTCCCAGTGATTAAATGGAAATTCATACTTTTTTGAGTTTTTTTGTATAGAATTAAGAAAAGTCATAATTTTTAAATTGTTTCTCTATATATCCCGATATTCTATGAGTTTCATTAAGTTTTTTATAACTCCATTCTTCCACTTTGTCCTCTAAGTTTTTGATTATATCTAGAGATTTAAAAAGCTCAAAAAATTTTTTGAAACGAATATTTTTTTTAATAGCTGGCATTTGAGCCACATATATTGGTCTTCCTGACATAGCTGCTTCGGATATCATAGATGTCGAATCGCAGGTTACAATAATATGATTAGCTAGCTTAAGTGATGACAAATAAGCTTTCTTATCAATATCGTGAATTATAATCTGGTCATTATCAAAAAAATTTTGAGCTTTATCTATTATTCTCTGGGGTGTTCTCATAGAGGGTATAAAAATTAGCTGATAACCTTGATTGATAAAATTTTTTTTAGTTTTAACAAAAATTTTTTCGATTATTTCATCATTAAAATCATAATACTTATTTGGACCACCGGCAATAAACACTATTACTTTTTTTTTTTTAATTCGAGGTTTTAGATAATCAATATTTCCCTCTAACTCTCTTTCAGTAAGATAATGAATTGCTCCTTTGGTTTTTATAACATTCATACCCACAAGACCATCATGCTCTGGTGCAATAACAAAATCAAAATTATTTAATGATACTTTTGGATCCTGAATATGAATGTTCATTATTTTATTTCCAAACTTTTTTTTTAAATAAATGGATGGAACTACACTTTTTCTTCCACAAGAAATTACTACATTGAATTTTTTTGATATATTGTTCTTGAAAACAAAGTTTTTTACAGGCGTTAATTTTGGGGGAATCATTTTCCAAAAATTATTTAGTTCAATTTTCTCGTGTATAAATTCAAGATTAAGAGCTTTTGCAAGACCCTCGACTTGGCTGATCATGCCATGCATGCCCTCGGTCAATAATAAACCTTTTAATTTAGTCATTAATCACTATATAGCTTTCTTATGAATCAAAATCCAACTAAACACACAAAAGTGTTAATAATTGGGTCTGGTCCCGCTGGATACACTGCTGCAGTTTACGCGGCGCGAGCAATGTTAAATCCAATTTTAGTTTATGGATCAGAGCCTGGAGGCCAACTAACTACAACAACAGATGTTGAAAATTTTCCTGGATTTGCTGATGTTATTCAAGGACCATGGCTTATGGATCAGATGAAAGAACAAGCAAAAACAGTTGGAACAGAAATGATTGAAGATCACATAAGTTCAGTAAATTTAAAAACAAAACCCTTTGAGGCTTTAGGTGACACTGGTCAAAAATATACTGCTGATAGTATAATAATTTCTACAGGTGCCCAGGCTAGATGGTTAAATATAGAATCTGAACAAGAGTTTAGAGGATTTGGTGTATCGGCATGTGCAACATGTGATGGTTTTTTCTTTAAAGATAAAAAAGTCGCTGTTGTAGGTGGGGGTAATGCGGCTGTTGAAGAAGCAATGTTTCTTACAAAATTTGCGTCAAAAGTAAAATTAATTCATAGAAGAGATAGTTTGAGAGCTGAAAAAATGCTTCAAAAAAAACTTATGGAAAATAAAAAAATTGAAATCATTTGGGATACAGTTGTTGAGGATGTAATTGGAGATAAAGATCCAAAGAATGTAAAAGGAATAAAAGTTAAAAATGTTAAAACAAATAAAATAGATGAAATAAAATTAGACGGTGTTTTTATTGCTATTGGTCATGACCCTGCCACCCAGTTATTTAAAGATCAACTTAGTATGGATAATGAAGGTTATTTGATAACAAAACCAGACTCAACAGAAACTAATGTACCAGGTGTTTATGCAGCTGGAGACGTAAAGGATAAAACATTTAGGCAAGCGGTAACTGCTGCTGGTATGGGGTGTATGGCAGCACTAGAGGCTGAAAAGTTTTTATCTCATTAAAGTGAAAAATAATCTCCACGTTTTCTTAGGCGCTACAGTTGCAGATGCAGCAGCCAGGCCATTACATTGGGTGTATAATCAAAAAAAATTGAGTATTTATATTAAGGGTAAAAACGACTTCACCTTCTTAAAAAAAAATAGAAGCCCTTTCTATAATATAAAAACTGGAAAAGTTTCTGGTTACAATGAAATTGGCCAAGTTATGTTTCGCACACTTCTGGAGGGACACGAAAATATAGATAAACGTTTTAAAGATAATATCCTTAAAGGCTTTGGCCCTGGAAGTAAATATTGGAAAAATTTAAAACTGAGATCTAAATATAAAAAAGTCAAAGACTGGCGTGGTATGGTTAAGGGACCGTGGATACATCAGAATATTATTGAAACGGTAAAAAACATTAAATTAAAAAAGAAGATTTCTGGTGGTATAAAAGTTAATGAGTCAGATGGTTTTTGCGCTACCCTTCCTTATTTTCTATATGGCTTTGATTTTAAAAGTTTAGAAAAAATTTTCAAAATTGTAACAATTTCAAAAATGAGTTTTAAATATGCTCTGGCAAAATTATATTTAATAGATTTTGCATTAAAGGGTGCTAAAGACCCTATCAAAGAATTTATTAAAAAATTTAACAGAAATTCTTTTTTTAAGACAATTGTTAACGACATTAAAAAAATAAGAAAATTTAAATCTAAGTTTGATCCAACTGTTATAAGGAAACTGGGTATGGCTTGTAGCTATCCTGGAACCTTTAATAGCTCAATATATACAATTATTAACTCAAAAAATTACAAAGATGCTATTTTGAAAACAATAAAAGCTGGTGGGTGCAATTGTTCAAGAGCAAATTTTACTGGAGCATACTTTGCAGCTTTAAAAGGTATAAATTCTATTCCAAATAATTGGATTAAAAAAACAATTCCAGCAAAAAAAATTTTGAAGCAAAAATAATTATTTATTTAGGGTTTCGCAGAAAGATTTAATTCTCAACATTGCTTTTTTTAAATTTTTCATCGATGTTGCATAAGAAATCCTAAAATAGCCATCTAAACCAAAAGCAGAACCTTGGACAACAGCAACATTTTCTTTTTCAAGTAATCTTTGAACAAAATTACTATCTGTTTTTAATTTTGTTTTTTTATTCAATAATCCTTTACAGCTTGGAAATACATAAAATGCTCCATTTGGAGTTAAGCAATTTATGCCTTTTATACTATTTAGACTTTTTACAACATAATTTCTTCTATCTTTGAATGATTTAGCTCTTGTTTTTATAAATCCTTGTTTTCCATTTAATGCCTCGACAGCTGCTGCCTGACTTATAGAAGACGGATTTGAAGTTGATTGAGATTGAATTTTTCTAATAGCTTTTATTATTTCCTTTGGACCAGCAGCATAACCTATTCTCCAACCAGTCATGGCATATGATTTACTAACTCCATTCATTGTAAGTGTCCTATCTTTTAATTTTGAAATTTGAGCAATTGTAAAAAAATTAAAATTATCATATCTAACATGTTCATAAATATCGTCGCTTAAGATAAAAATTTTTTTATTTCTGATCAAAATTTTAGCTAAGTCATTAATTTCTTTTTTTGAATATCCTGCTCCTGTTGGATTTGAAGGAGAATTCAGAATAATCCATTTAGTCTTTTTAGATATTGCTTTTTTTAATTTTTTTGGAGTTAATTTAAAACCTTCTTGTTCAGTGCATTTTACTATTTTTGGTTTTCCTCCAGCTAATAAAACCATATCTGGATATGATACCCAAAAAGGGGCTGGTATAATTACCTCATCACCTTTATTAAGAGTTGCCATAAAAGCATTAAAAAGAACTTGTTTTCCACCTGTGCCAACAGTTATTTGATCTAGAGAGTAGTTTAGTTTGTTTTCTCTTTTAAACTTCTTGATAATAGCCTTTTTAAGTTCAGGTGTGCCATCAACAACTGTATATTTTGTATCTCCTCTTTTAATAGCTTTGATCGCAGCCTTTTTTATATTTTCTGGAGTATCAAAATCTGGTTCTCCAGCTCCTAATCCAATTACATCCTTTCCAGCCGCTCTCAATTCTCTAGCTTTCTGAGTAACTGCTATTGTCGGGGATGGCTTAATTCTTTTTAAACTGTCTGATATTATGCTCATTGAAATATAAATTAATTCTACTACGTTCTTTAATATATGGAAAATACATATCAAGATTTAATTACAGATATACAGAGTAAAAATCCAAAAATCAGTGGAAAACTTGAAGGGGGTAAAAAATTTAAAATCAAATCTGGTTTTAAACCTGCAGGTGATCAACCTGAAGCAATTAAAAAATTAGTTAATGGTGCAAATAAAGAGGAATTTAATCAAGTCTTACTTGGAGTTACTGGCTCAGGAAAAACTTTTACAATGGCAAAAGTGATTGAAGCAACCAATAGACCAGCTTTGATTTTAGCGCCCAACAAAACGCTTGCAGCGCAACTTTATGGTGAAATGAAAAGCTTTTTTCCAGATAACGCCGTTGAATATTTTGTATCTTATTATGACTACTACACACCTGAAGCTTATGTGCCAAGATCAGATACGTATATTGAAAAAGAGGCTTCTATAAATGAACAAATTGATCGAATGAGGCATTCTGCAACTAGGTCTCTACTTGAGAGAGATGATGTTTTAATCGTTGCGAGTGTGTCATGTATTTATGGACTAGGTTCGGTTGAGGCATACAGTAAAATGACTCTAACTCTTCAAAAAAATTATGATTATAATAGAGAACAAATTATTAAGTCGTTGGTCGCCCTTCAATACAAACGAAATGACCAAAATTTTGTTAGGGGTACCTTTAGGGCAAGAGGTGAATATTTAGAAATTTTTCCCTCACATTTAGAAGATAGGGCTTGGAGATTAAGTTTGTTTGGGAATAAGCTTGAACAAATTGATGAATTTGATCCTTTAACTGGTGATAAGGTCAGAGATTTAAGTTTAATTAAAGTTTATGCGAATAGTCATTACATTACTCCAAAACCAACTGTAGAGCAGGCATTAATAAATATAAAAAAAGAATTAGAACTCACTCTGAAAAAACATAAGGCTGAAAACAAATTACTTGAAGCACAGAGATTAGAAGAAAGAACTAAATTTGATTTAGAAATGATTGAGGCAACAGGTTCTTGTGCAGGAATTGAAAATTATTCAAGATTTTTGTCTGGAAGGAAGCCAGGTGAACCGCCGCCGACTTTATTTGAATACTTTCCAGATAATACATTAATTTTTGTGGATGAATGTCACGTAACAGTTCCTCAACTTAATGGAATGTACAAGGGTGACAGATCAAGAAAGAGTACATTGGCAGAATATGGTTTTAGACTTCCATCTTGTATGGATAATAGGCCTTTAAAATTTGAAGAATGGGATTTGATGAGAACACAAACAATATTTGTTTCAGCTACACCCGGCCCATGGGAATTAGATCAAACTAAAGGGAAATTTATTGATCAGGTTATTAGACCTACAGGATTAATTGATCCTCCAGTAGAGATAAGACCGGCTAAAAATCAAGTTGATGATTTAATGCATGAGTGTAAAAAAGTAATCGAAAAAAATCATAGAGTGTTAGTAACAACTCTCACAAAAAAAATGGCTGAGGATTTAACTGAGTATCTTCATGAAAATGGTGTTAAAGTAAGGTACCTCCACTCTGATATCGATACACTTGAAAGAATTGAGATAATGAGAGATTTAAGAATGGGAGTTTTTGATGTTCTAGTTGGTATAAATCTTTTGAGAGAAGGTTTAGATATACCAGAATGTGCTTTAGTGGGAATTTTAGATGCTGACAAAGAAGGTTTTTTAAGATCTGAAACTTCCTTAATTCAGACTATTGGTAGAGCTGCAAGAAATGTAGATGGAAAAGTTATTTTGTACGCAGATAAAGAGACTAAAAGTATAAAAAAAGCAATTCTTGAAACTGATAGACGAAGATCTATTCAATTAGCTTACAATAAAAAACATAAAATTGATGCAAAAACTGTTAAAAAAGAAATAAGTGACATTTTAGAAAGCGTTTATGAAAAAGACTATGTAAAAATCAGTGAAGGATCAAACGTTGGTGGAAACCTAAAAAAACATCTTAAAGCTTTAGATAAAAAAATGAAGGAGTCAGCTTCAAACCTAGAATTTGAGGAAGCAGCCAAAATAAGAGACGAAATTAGAAAATTACAAAGCACAGAACTTGAAATAACTTTAAACCCTAAAATTAGACAGTATGATGTAAAAAATAAAATTTACCCAAAAGGTAGATCTACTTTAGGTATGCCTGGTACGAGAGTTACAAAAAAAAGAGATAAAAAGTGGAAGCACGGAAGATAATAATTACTGGCGGAGCTACTAGAATAGGTGCTGCAATCGCCGAAAAATTATCTGGTCCAAATATAGAAATTACTATTCAATACAACAAATCAAAATCTAAAGCAGAAAGTTTAAAGCAAAAATTAAAAAAATTTGGAACAAAAGTTCATTTGGTCAATGGTGATTTAAGAAAAGAGAGAGATATACATAAAATAATTAAATTTTGTAAATCAAAAATGAAATATTTTGATTGCTTAATTAATAATGCCTCATTATTTGAAAATGATAAATTAGAAAATTTTACCTCTAAAAGCTGGGAAAATCATATTTCTATAAATCTTAAGGCCCCTGCGCTTTTATCAAAAGAATTTTCAAAGAATATAAGATATAAAAATAACAATATTGTAAATATAATTGATCAAAGAGTATTTAAGCTTACTCCTTATTTTTTTTCATACACTTTAAGTAAAGCTGGCCTTTACACTTTAACCAAAACAAGTGCAATGAGCCTTTCACCAAAAATAAGAGTTAATGGAATAGCACCAGGTCCTACAATCAAAAATAAAAGACAGTCTGAAAAACACTTTAAAAATCAATATTTAGCTACACCGCTAAAACAACAAGTTGATGTAAATGAAATTTGTAATGCAGTTGACTTTTTTATAAAAAATAGTTCTATTACAGGACAAATTTTAGCAATCGATGGTGGGCAAAGTTTAAATTGGCAGACACCTGATATTATGAGAGGAAAAGAGTGAAAAAAAATAATTTCAAAGTTGTTAAAATAGATAAAAATAAAAGTTTATTTAATTATGAGAAAAAAATTCTAATAAATGAATTAATTTTAGATTTAAAGCTTGGTTATTATGATTTTGAGAAAAAAAATTCTCAGAAAGTAAAATTTAGTCTTGAAATAGATTACCAAGATAAAAAACCATCAAATGATAAGGATCTTAGATCAATCGTAAATTATGGAACTATTGTTAAATTAATAAAAAAACTTGTGAAAAAAAAGCATTATAACTTTTTAGAAACTCTTGCAGAGTCAGTTTTTGATGAATTATTCAAGGACAAAAGAATAGGTAAAATTATGCTAAAAATTGAAAAATTAGAAATTCTTAAAAATTGTTCATCAGTTGGAATACAAATTTCTAAGATAAGAAGCTATGTTAAGTCCTGATTCTGGAAAAGAAGTAATTAAAAAAGAGCTCCCTCTAATACCAAAATTGCCTGGTGTTTATCGGATGTTAAATAACAAAAATGAAATTCTTTATGTTGGAAAAGCGAAAAATTTACCCAATAGGCTTAAAAGTTATGTTTCTGAGAAAAATCATATTATTCGAACTGAGAGAATGTTGTCTCAAACTGTGAGACTTGAAATTACAACAACTACAAATGAAAGTGAGGCCTTATTGTTAGAGGCTAATTTAATTAAAAAACATAAACCAAAATTTAATATCTTACTTAAAGATGATAAATCATTTCCCTATATCTTTATATCTGACCATGAATTCCCAAGAATAGAAAGGCACAGAGGTGCAAAAAACAAATCTGGGAAATATTATGGACCATTTGCAAGCTCCCTAGCTGTTAACAGTGCCATTAAAACTCTTCAGAGAATTTTTTTATTACGATCTTGCACAGATAAGCAAGTAGAAGCAGGAGAAAAAACTTGCTTTAATTATTTTTTAAAAAGATGTGCCGGTCCATGCGGGGGAAAGATTAATAAACAAGACTATAGTAAACTAGTAGAAGCAGCTGATGAATTTTTGAGCAAAGGTAGATCTAGAAAAATACAAAAAACACTTTCTTCTCAAATGGAAAAAGCAAGTGAGGAATTAGATTTTGAAAAAGCTGCTATTGTAAGAGATAAGATCAAATCTTTAAATATAATACAATCTTCTTTGACAATAAGTGATGTAAACTTAACTGAAGCAGATGTAATTGCAGGATATAAAGAGTCAGGTAAAACTTGTATTCAAGTATTTTTTTATCGTTCAAAACAAAATTGGGGTAATCAAGCTTTCTTTCCAAAACACGATCCTGATGAAAAACTAAATAATATTTTGAATTCTTTTGTATCTCAGTTCTATGAAAATAAGGCTGTTCCAAAATCGATAATACTTAGTGAGGAGATCAAGGAGAAGAAATTGATAGAGGAAACTCTTTCTGAAAAGGAAAATAAACAAATAAATATTTCAATTGCGAAAAAAGGCTCAAAACTAAAAGTAATAAATTTAGCAATTAAGAATGCTAAAAATAGTTTGAACAGAAATCTTTATGAAAGTCAGAATAATAAAGAGTTATTATATAATATTGCAAAGAAATTTAAGATTGAAAATAATATTGGTCTCATCGAGGTGTATGACAACAGTCATATTCAGGGTTCAAATAGCGTAGGTGCATTAATAACTTATGGTGAAGAAGGTTTTTTGAAAAAAAGGTATAGAAAATTTAATATTAAGAATGAAAACTTCAAACAGGACGACTACGGAATGATAAGAGAAGTTTTAGGAAGAAGGTTTAAGCGTGCAATTCAAGAAAAAGGTAATTATTTGACATTTCCAGACCTGATTCTAGTTGATGGAGGAAAAGGTCAATATTCATCAGCTAGAGGAACTTTAAATGAACTAGGATTGAATGAAATTCCAATAATAGCTATAGCAAAAGGAAAATTTAGAAATAAAGGAGATGAAACTTTTTTTCATAATGGGAAAGAGTTCAAATTTACAAAAAACGACCCTACCCTATTTTTTTTACAAAGAGTACGTGATGAGGCACATAGGTTTGCAATCAGTGCGCATAGAGCAAAAAGAAAAAAAGGAATAAGCAAATCTTTATTAGATCAAATAGAGGGTATTGGTTCCATTCGAAAAAGAGCATTATTAAATCATTTTGGATCAGCTAGGGCTGTTGAGTCAGCGAGTTTAGATGAAATAAAATCAGTTGAGGGTGTAGAGGAAAAAGTAGCAAAAAAGATATATAACTTCTTTCACGAATAAAAAAATTATGCTTAGAAAAATTCCAAATATTCTTACTGTAGGTAGAATTTTAATTGTTCCTTTTTTTGTTTTGGCCTTTTATTTACCTGGTTTCTATGGTGATCTGACTGCTTTAATATTGTTCATTGTTGCATCTTTTACAGATTTTTTAGATGGAATGCTCGCTAGATTACTTGGGGAAGAATCCAAACTTGGAGAGCTATTAGATCCAATAGCAGACAAAATTATAGTTGCAACTGCATTAATCCTTCTAGTAATGGATGGAACGATTAGAAATTACGAAGTCATTGCTGCAATTATAATTTTAACTCGTGAAATATTAATATCTGGTTTAAGAGAATTTTTAGCGAAAGGTGAGATTAAACTTCCAGTTTCAAATCTTGCTAAATTAAAAACTGTATTGCAAATGGTATCGATTGGACTTTTGCTCTCCGGAGAAACTGGAAACAAAATTATTAACTTTCAGGATTATAATGCACAAACAATCGGAATAATTTTATTATGGCTTTCAGCATTTTTGACGCTTTTTACAGGATATGATTATATGAGAAAAGGTATCGATCATGCAATCTCTGAGGATAACAAAGACTAAGCTGCTTTTTTTTTTCTTACTAATTTTTGATAACTTTCATTTAAGTCAATAATTAATTCACAAACTTTAAATTGATCTTCAGCAATACATGAGACTGGCGTTACCTCTGCTGCTGTTCCAGTTAAAAAACATCCAACAAAATTTGAAAGTTCAGATGGATGTATTTTTCTCTCATGAACCTTAATATTTTTGGATTTTGCAATTTCAATTACTGTACGCCTGGTAATACCATCTAAAAAAGAATCTGGTATTGGTGTATGAATCTCTCCATTTTTATCTTTAAAAAAAATGTTTGCTCCAGTGGCCTCTGCTACATTACCTTCATGGTCTAACATTAGTGAGTCGGTAAATCCTTGTTTTTCAGCCTCGTGTTTTGAGAGTGTACAAATCATATAAAGACCTGAAGCTTTTGTATCCCAAGGAATAGTATTTGGTGCTGGTCTTCTCCAATTTGAAATATTTAATTTAATTCCTTCAACTTTTAAACTTGGATCAAAATATGATCCCCATTCCCAGGTTGCTATTGCAACATGAATTTTAGTTTGTTGTGCTGATATTGCCATCATTTCACTTCCTCGCCAAGCAACTGGTCTTACATACCCATTTTCAACTTTTTGAGTTAAAATTATTTTATTAGTAGCAATATTAATTTCTTTCTCAGTGTATGGAATTTCAAAACCCATTCTTCTAGCTGAGTGAAAAAATCTTGAAGTATGTTCCTCTAATTTAAAAATTGATCCATCGTAAACTCGCTCTCCTTCGAACACACAACTTGCATAGTGTAAACCATGGCTTAATACATGCAATTTGACATCTGACCAATCTACTAATTGGCCATTATACCAAATTTTACCGTTTCTTTTATCATAAGGTATCATTTTGAAAAAATTATTACTGAAAATTATCTTTGTATCTATAATATGTCAATATAACTTACCAATAAATGAAAGAACTGCTTTATTTAAAAGATGAACAGCTAAAGGATTTAATTGAAAAATTATTTATTGGCTACAGAGAAATATTTTCAGACTCAAAAAAAGTACTGGATAGATACTCAATCGGACTGGCTCATAACAAAGTAATACATTTACTATCTATGTATGAGGGTATTTCAATCTCGGAATTAATTAAAAGACTAAAAGTTACAAAACAAAGTCTTAATAGAGTACTTAAAGATTTAATTAAACTAGAAATTATTGAATTTAAAAGAGACGAGCAAGACACGAGAATTAAACATATATTTTTAAATGATAAGGGCAAAAAAATATTTAATGAAATCTTTCAAACACAAAAAAAAAGAATTTATAATGCGTTATTGAATTCGAAATCTGAAGAAGTAATTAATTTTGACAATGTATTAAATAAGATAATAAATGAATGAATATTTAGCACATATATTAGTCGTTGATGATGATGAAGGAATAAGATTATTAGTTAAAAAATATTTAAATGAACATGATTATTTAATTACAACAGCAGAAAGTGCTGAAGATGCATTTGAAAAGGTTCAAATAATTAAATTTGATATCATTATCTTAGATATTATGATGCCTGGAAAAAGTGGACTAGAATTTATTAAGGAAAATAAAAATAATTTAGATACACCTATTATACTTTTAACAGCTAAGGGTCAGACAGAAGAAAGAGTTGAAGGTTTAGAGATCGGAGCTGATGATTATTTGCCAAAACCTTTTGAGCCTAAGGAATTAATTCTAAGAATTAAAAATATATTAAATAAAACAAAAAAAGTTAATTTAAAAAGAGTAATTAAATTTGAAAATATTAAGATTGACCTAAATAAACAAATAATTTTTAAAAATAATATTGAATTTAAAATCAACAATACAGAAAAAATTATATTAGAAAAAATGATAAATAATCCTGGTAAAACTTTTAATAGAATTGAAATAGGCAAACTAATAGAGTTAGACAAAGAAAGATCGATAGATGTTATCATAACAAGATTAAGGAAGAAAATTGAGTTAGATCCAAAAAAACCAAAATTTCTTCAAACAATAAGAGGAGCTGGTTATGTTTTATGGATTGAGTAAATATATAAAAGATTTAATGCCTAAAAGATTGTTCTATAGAGCATTACTTATTGTTGCTACACCAGTAATAGTGATTCAGTTGATTATTACCATTGTTTTTTTTGACAGCCTTTGGATTAAAACAAATAAAGGAATGACTCGTGCACTAGTTAGTGAAATTAAAACTTTTATAGAAGTTTACAATAATGATAATTATGACAAAGATGAAATAAAAAATCTATTTTCAGTTTATCAGGACTTAAATATTGAATTCATTCAAGACACTGAATTTAAGTATACTTATGATGAAAGATGGTTTAGTCCAACTGATAGAACTTTAAGAAGAGAACTAAAGTCAAGATTTGGTAATAATCAATACTGGTTCAACACTACAAATTATAAAGAATTAATTGATTTAAGGATAAAGTTTCAGGGTGGATACTTTAAGTTTCTAATTCCAAAAGACAGACTAACTAGTTCATCAGCAAGAATATTTGGTTTATGGATAACTGTTCCAGCTTTTATAATGATAATCATTTCTCTTATTTTTTTAAAAAATCAAACTAGACCAATAACAGCTTTAGCAAAAGCAGCTGAAAAATTTGGAAAAGGAGAAGAAATTGGAGAATTTAAACCGTCTGGTGCATCCGAGATAAGACAAGCGGGTTTTGAGTTTGATAAAATGAGAAAAAGAATATTGAGACATCTTAATCAAAGATCTGAGATGCTTTCGGGTATAAGTCATGATCTCAGAACTCCTTTAACAAGAATGAAATTACAAACTGCTTTTATTAAAGACAAAAATATTTCTAACAAATTAACTGAAGATATTAATGAAATGGAAAAAATGTTAAATGAATATCTTCAATTTACTAGCTCATCTTATCTTGAAAAGGATGAAGTATTTAATTTGAGTGAATTAACTGAACAAATAATCAAAAAATATAATAATAAAAATATTTCTATTCATTTAATTGATGGAATTTATATTAATGGAAGGAAAAACCTGATTAATAGATGTATAAATAATTTAATTGATAATGCCCTAAAGTATGGAGAAAAAGTTAATGTCCAACTGTCAAAAACTGTAAAAAATATTTTCATAAAAATCGAAGATGATGGACCTGGAATTCCTGAAAAAGAATATGATAATGTTTTTAAACCATTCTACAAAATAGATAAAGGAAGAGCAGAGTCAAAGTCCAGTGTTGGTCTTGGTCTATCGATCGCTTCAGATATTATAAGATCACATGGCGGTAATATTAAATTAGAAAAATCTAAAATGAATGGGCTTGAGGTTAGGATTTTTTTACCCGCTTAGTTTTTTTTTTTTTTAAAAGGTCGAATTTTTCAAATTTTTTTTCTAAATTTTCCACTCTTTTAGATAGTATATCAAATTCATCTTTACTTGTAATCTTCATCTTAAAAACAATTTCATCTCTTTTTGATTTCAGAACTGTAATAATTTCTGTTGCTAAATCTCTCGAAGAAATCAAGCCTTGTTCGAGTAATTTAGTAATTTTATCAACTATGAATTTAGAATTTTTCATATATTTATAATATTACATAATATAATTATAGTTTGTAATGTTTATTAACAATTTTGACCCAGTTGCAATTGAATTTTTTTCATTAGAAATTCGATGGTATTCTTTATCTTATATTTTTGGGATACTTTTTGGTTGGTATTTAGGAAAAAATTTTTTTTGTAGAAATAATATAAAAAAAAATTTTGATGATTATATAACTTATTTAATAATTGGTTTAATAATTGGTGGGAGAATTGGGTACGTTTTATTTTATAATTTAGAATACTATATAAATAATTTTTTTGATGTTTTTAAAATATGGCAGGGTGGAATGTCATTCCATGGAGCAGTTATAGGTATTATAATTGCAAGCATAATTTTTGCTAAAAAACAAAATAGTAATTTTTTTGAATACTTAGATGTTGTAGCATTAGTTTCTCCTATAGGAATATTCTTCGGTAGAATATCGAATTTTATGAATTCTGAATTATATGGTCACCAAACTAATTTACCGTGGGCTGTTAAATTTACTAAGATTGATAATCTATACCGTCACCCCTCTCAAATTTATGAAGCAATTTTTGAAGGATTGATATTATTTTTAATTCTCTTATTTTTTTTTAATAAACAAAATTTCAAATTTCCCGGCAAATTATCTTCCTTATTTTTAATTTTCTACTCTGGTTTTAGATTTTGTATAGAATTTTTTCGCGTACCTGATGAACAACTTGGTTTGTTACTTTACAATCTTACAATGGGTCAACTATTAAGTTTTATTTTTTTTATTATAGGACTGTTGTTATACAATTTTTTAAATAATGCTGAAAAAAAAACATAAGATACCCCTAGATAAATTTATTGAATATTGTTTATACGATAAAAAAAATGGTTACTATATGACCAAAGACCCTTTTGGGGTTAATGGGGATTTTACAACTTCACCAAATATTTCGAGATTATTTTCTGAAATGATGGCAATATGGACAATAAGTTTTTGGAAAAGTCTCGGTTCTCCTAAAAAATTTAATCTTATTGAATTAGGTGGTGGAAATGGTGAAATGATGAGAATAATGATTGAAAGTTTCAAAAAATTTCCCTACTTCTTAAAATGTTGTAACATAATAATCTATGAAAAAAGTCCTGCCTTAATAGAAAAACAAAAACTTAATATTAATTTCAAGAATATAACTTGGAAAAAAAATTTTTTAAAAATAAATAAATTACCTAGCATTTTTTTAGCTAATGAATTTTTTGATGCAATTCCAATTAAACAATTTTTTAAAAATAGTAATAATTGGTATGAAAAATTAGTTCAAAAAGAAAATGATAAAAAATTTAATTTTACCAAGAAAAAAATTGATATCTTAAAGCTTGAAAAAAAATTAAAATTCAAAATTTCTTATAAGCAAAATTTTATAGAATATTCCCCACTGGGATTTAAATATTTAAAAAATATTTCTAATACAATAAAAAAGAACAAAGGTGGACTTTTAATAATTGATTATGGTTATAATACAAAAAAAATAAACAATACACTTAAAGCTTTATACAAAAAAAATTATTCAAAAGTTTTAGATAATGTTTGCAAATCAGACATTACATACAATATTAACTTTCATTTAATTCAAAAATTTATAGATAATTCAGATAGGCTGAATATAAATTATACAACTCAAAGAAAATTTTTAACAAATTTAGGTATCTTTCAAAGAGCTGAAATATTGAGCAAAGATAAAAGGTTTAGTGAAAAAGCAGATATTTTTTACAGATTAAAAAGACTAACAAATGATAGTGAAATGGGAAAATTGTTTAAAGTTATGCTAATTAAAAATTCTGAAAATAAATTTCAAATTGGATTTAAGTAGTGCCAAACTCAAAAAAATTATCCCAATTTCCAGAAATTAGTCATTTCTTTTTTAATAATAGGGGCGGAGTATCAAAAGGAATTTATAAAAGTTTAAACTGTGGAATTGGATCTCGAGACAATAAGTTGAATGTTAATAAAAATTTGGAAATTGTTAAATCAAAATTGGGAATTAAATCTAAAAAAATTTTTTTTGTTAAACAAATCCATAGTAGTCATTTTATATACCTAAAAAAAAACTCAAATATCAAATCAAGAGTTAAATGTGCAGATGCTATAATCAGTGAAAAAAAAGGTCTTCCAATAGCAGTTCTTACAGCAGATTGTGTTCCGATATTAATTTTTGACAAAAAAAGAAAAATGATTGCTGCAATCCATGCAGGTTGGAGAGGAGCGTATAAAGAGATAGTTAAAAAAGTTGTTAGATATATGATTTTAAAAGGTTGCAAATCTAAAAATATGACAGCTGCAATTGGACCTAGTATATCAAGAATGAATTATGAAGTAAAAGATAAGTTTAAAGAAAAATTTATAAAAAAAGATAAAAAATATTTAAAATATTTTAAAGTAATGAAAAATAAGATTTATTTTGATTTAGTTGATTTTATAAAAAAACAAGTTAAATCAGCAAGGATTAAAAATATTGATATGGTAAATATTGATACTTTTATAAAAAAAAATAATTTTTTTAGTGCTAGAAGATCATTAAAACTTAATCAAAATGATTATGGTAGAAATATATCAATAATTATGCTTAATTAAGCATTTAATGAAATTATTATCTGGAAATAGTAATAAACCTCTTAGCAAAAGTATTGCAAAGTATTTAAAATCTAAACTTGTAAATTCAAGTATCAGAAAATTTTCAGATGGAGAAATTTATATTGAAATTAATGAAAATATTAGAGGAAATAGTATTTTTATAATTCAGTCTGTTTCATCTCCCGCAAATGATAATCTTATGGAATTACTTCTTTGTATTGACGCATTAAAAAGATCGTCCGCAAAAAATATTACTGCAGTTATTCCTTACTTTGGTTATGCCAGACAAGATAGAAAAGTTGTTCCACGAACTTCTATATCTGCAAAATTAGTTTCGAACTTAATTACAAAAGCTGGTGCAGATAGAATTGTAACAGTTGATTTGCATGCAGGTCAAATTCAAGGATTTTTTGATATTCCAGTAGATAATCTTTTTTCAACTCCGATATTTGCGAGACATGCGAAGAAAAAAATAAAAAGTAAGAACATTATTTGTGTCGCGCCCGATGTTGGTGGAACAGAAAGAGCTAGAGCTTTAGGAAAGCTATTAAATGCTGAGTTAGCAATTGTTGACAAAAGAAGACCTAAACCAGGTCAATCTCAAGTAATGAATGTAATTGGTAATGTCAAAGGTAAAGTTTGTATTATTGTTGATGACATAATTGACTCTGGAGGGACCATAGTTAATGCAGCAAAAGCATTAAAGATCAGAGGGGCTAAAGAAGTTTACGTTTATATTACTCACGGCGTACTAAGTGGAGATGCCGTAAAAAAAATTAAAAATTCAGTTATTAAAAATTTAGTAATCACTGATACCATTGATAATGGAGGTAAAGTTAAAAGTGCTAAAAATATTGAAGTTTTGTCAATTTCTAGCTTGATGGGTGAAGCGATTAAAAGGATCTCTAATTCGACGTCAGTATCAGATTTATTTAAATAATTACCTTGATTATTTATCAACATGGGTTAAAAACCTCTGTTTTTATGATTTCACTAAATGCAAATACCAGAGATAATAAAACTAAGGGTGAACTAAGTTCTATAAGAAATAATGGTGATGTGCCAGCCATAATTTATGGTGGAAAAGAAAAAAACGAGAAAATCTCTATTTCAAAAAAATTATTAAAGTTAACTATTGAAAAAGAAAACTTTTTATCAAATATCGTTACTCTAAAACTAAACGGTAAAGATCAAAATGTGCTGCCTAGAGAAGTAACCTATGATGTACTAACTGATGAACCAATTCATGTTGATTTCTTAAGAGTTCTGCCAGGCGTTAAGATTAGAATTGAAGTACCTGTTGAATTTATTAACCACGAAAAATCCCCTGGTCTAAAAAGAGGTGGTGTACTAAACATAGTTAGAAGAAAAGTTGAGCTTAAATGTCCAAGTGAAAAGATTCCTGACAAATTGACTATAGATCTCGACGGAGTAGATATTGGAGAGAGTTTTAAAATTTCTTCTGTAAAATTAGAAAGTGATGTCGTTCCAACTATTCAGGGTAGAGATTTCGTGATTGCAACACTAGCTGCCCCAACGGTTATGAAAGAACCTGAAAAACCGGCTGAAGCAGAGGCAACGGAGGGTGCAGAAGGAACTGATGGAGCAGAAGCTGCAGCAGACGGAGAAAAATCTGCAAGTGAAGGTGATAAAAAAGATGGCGACAAAAAAGATGCTGATGACAAAAAGCCGACTGAAAAAAAAGCATCTGAACCAAAAAAATAATCAATTAAATTGAAATTCAAATTTCGATTAAATTTATGATTTTATTTGTAGGTCTTGGAAATCCGACACCAGACAGTGAAAACAATCGACATAACGTTGGTTTTAAAATTATTGATGCTATTAATAAAAAGTTTAGTCTTTCAAAACAAAAACCTAAATTCAAAGGATTGTTAACCACTGGCAATATTGAAGGAAAAAAAGTTTATGCCATAAAACCTCTTACATTTATGAATAATTCTGGAATATGCATAAGGGAATTACTAGAATATTTTAAATTCGATGTTGAAAACGTGATTGTTTTTCATGATGATCTTGATGTGGAATTCGGTAAAATTAAAACAAAATTTGGTGGTTCAAATGCAGGTCATAACGGGGTAGCATCTATCGACAAATTCATTGGAAAAGATTATTCGAGAGTGAGAATTGGTATAGGAAAACCAAAAGCTCCTATTGAAATATCAGATTATGTTTTACAAAATTTTGATAACGATGAGCTAATTGGAATTGATAAAATTTCACAAAATATTACTGAATCTATAAAAGAGTTAGTTGACAAAAAATTAGATTTGTTTTCAAGTACAGTAAATAATAAATAATGAGTTTTAAATGTGGAATAGTTGGTTTACCAAATGTTGGTAAGTCTACTTTATTTAATGCACTGACAAATTCAAATAAAGCCCAAGCTGCAAATTTTCCATTTTGTACAATAGATCCTAATATTGGTATTGTATCGGTACCTGATGAAAGATTAAATAATCTTGCAAGAGTCTCGAAATCGAAAAAAATCATCAACACTACTATTTCTTTTGTTGATATTGCTGGATTAGTCAAAGGTGCATCTAAAGGTGAAGGATTAGGAAATAAATTTCTTTCACATATTAGAGAGGTAGATGCTATTATCCATATGGTAAGGTGTTTTGATTCTAGTGATATTCAAAATGTAAATTCCACAGTTGACCCAATTAGAGACTTAGAGATAATTGAAACTGAAATGATGCTTGCAGATTTAGAATCTATACATAAAAGATTAGAGAAAAATCAAAAAAAAAATATTGACGATGATCAGTTAAGAATCCTTGAAACAGCCCTTGAATACATCAATAATGATAAAAATATATCTGATTTAAAAAATCATTTTGATAAAAAAAAACTTAATCAAAGTGGATTATTATCAATAAAATCAAAAATTTTTGTTTGTAATGTTGATGAACAGAGTATTATTGACGGTAATAATTATACGAATACTTTTATTGAAAAATATGGACAAGAAAACACTCTAATTATTTCAGCAGACATAGAAAATCAAATAAATGAACTCGATTATGAGGAAAAAAAAAATTATATGAAAATGATTGGTTTAAAGAATACTGGATTAGATTTATTAATACAAAAAGGTTATAAAATTCTTGAATTAGATACGTACTTTACTTCTGGACCTGAGGAAACAAGAGCTTGGACAATTGAAAAAAACTGTACTGCACCCAAAGCAGCTGGTGAGATCCACAGTGATTTCGAGAAAGGCTTTATTAGAGCAGAGACAGTTTCGTATAATGATTTTGTTAAAAATGATGGTTGGGTTAATTCCAAAAATAATGGCAAAATGCGTTTGGAGGGTAAAGATTATATTGTTAAGGATGGTGATGTTTTAAACT
Source organism: uncultured Pelagibacteraceae bacterium (assembly GCA_902629575.1). Classification (GTDB taxonomy): domain Bacteria; phylum Pseudomonadota; class Alphaproteobacteria; order Pelagibacterales; family Pelagibacteraceae; genus Pelagibacter. The sequence goes on along the minus strand of CACORJ010000006.1, from coordinate 41,673 downwards.
TCCGTTTCAATACGTGACCAGATTTTTTTCATACTAAAATAAACTAGAATAGTCAAAATTATTAAATATACAATTGCTTTAAAGCCCATTCTATGACGTGTTTCTAAATGAGGTTCGGCAGTCCACATTAAAAAAGTTGTCACATCTTTTGCCATTTGTTCTACAGTAGCATTAGTACCATCAGAGTATTCCACTAAACCATCTGAAAGTTGGTTAGACATCTTTATTTTATTTCCATACATAAATTTATTATAATAAACTCCATCATCTAAACTCACACCAGTAGGAGGATCTTCATATCCTTGAAGTAGAGAATAAATGTAATCGACTCCACCTCCTCTAGCTTTAACTAATACAGTCATATCTGGAGGATATGCACCGCCATTTGCAGCTTGAGCTGCTTTTTCATTTTCGTAAGGCATTACGAACTTATCTGATAATCTTCCAGGTCTTAAAAACATCTCTCCATCCGCATTTGGTCCATCTTTTACCTCAAATGATGCTGCTATAGCTTTAGCTTGCGCCTCGGAAAATTCGGGTCCCCCTGTCTGAGTTAAATTTCTATAACTTAAATATTTCATTGAGTGACAAGATGAACATACCTCATTGTAAACTTGGTATCCTCTTTGAAGTGCTGCTCGGTCAAATTTACCAAAAGGACCTTTAAAACTCCAGTCTGTTTTTAAATACTCAACTTTTTCAGCTGCATAAGAGTTAAATTGATGACCAATAAATGATAATATCAAGAATATTATTCTTATGAAATTTTTCACTGATTTATCAAACTATCTTTGTTTTTTGCCGTGGCAAGATTTGGAGAGCCACCTAAAATAGGTTCAGTTATACTTAAGGGCACAGGTATAGTTCTTTCCTTAAATCCTAAAACCGGAAGTATAACTAAAAAATGTATAAAATAGTATGCAGTAGCAATTCTAGCGATTAATAAGTATAGCCCTTCAGCCGGCATAGCTCCAACATATCCCAAAATTAAAACATCAGCTACTAGGATCCAATAAAATTGTCTAAATAGTGGTCTAAATACTGCTGATCTAATTTTTGAAGTATCTAGCCAGGGAAGTGCTGCTAGAATAAAAATTGCTGACAACATTGCTATTACACCTAAAAGTTTGTCCGGAACTGATCTCAATATTGCATAAAAAGGTAAAAGATACCACTCAGGAACTATATGTGCTGGTGTCACGAGCGGATTTGCTTCGATATAATTATCAGCATGTCCCAAAATATTTGGCGTATAAAACACAAAAAAAGCAAAAACAATCATGAACATTAATAATGCAAAACCATCTTTAATAACAATATAAGGATGGAACGGGACTGTATCTTTTGAAGGTTTTTTAATATCAATACCAATTGGATTATTATTACCAGGCACGTGTAAAGCCCAAATGTGTAAAACAACTAAACCTAAAATTAAAAAAGGAATCAAATAATGCAATGTAAAAAATCTTGTAAGCGTTGGGTTATCTACTGAATACCCTCCCCACAACCACGTGACTATCCCCTCACCAACTAATGGAATGGCACTAAACAAATTAGTTATTACTGTCGCTCCCCAAAAACTCATTTGTCCCCATGGAAGGACATATCCAAGAAAAGCTGCAGCCATCATCAAAAGGTAGATTATAATACCAATAATCCAAATAATTTCTCTAGGGGACTTATAAGATCCATAAAATAAAGATCTAAAAATATGAATGTACACTGCTAAGAAAAACATTGAAGCTCCGTTTGCATGAATATATCTAATCAACCATCCATAATTTACGTCTCTCATTATATGTTCTACACTCTCAAATGCCATATCAGCATGAGCTATGTAATGCATTGCTAAAACTAAACCTGTAACAATTTGAGTTATTAAACAAAAAGTTAAAATTCCACCGAACGTCCACCAATAATTTAAATTTTTTGGAGTTGGATAATCTGTTAAATGATTTGCTAAAGTTAGTAATGGCAGCCTATCATTAAACCATTTTCCAACTTTTGATTTTGGTATATATTCGTGTTCACTCATACTAAATTATCCAATCTTAATTGTATTAGCATCTACAAATTTGTATTCCGGTATTTCCATATTTGTAGGAGCTGGACCTTTTCTTATTCTTCCTGACGTATCATAATGAGAACCATGACAAGGGCAAAACCACCCATTGTAATCACCCTTTTGATCTAAAGGAACACAACCCAAATGAGTGCAAACACCTAACATGACAAGCCATTCGGGGTCTTTTGCACGATCCTCATCTTTTTCGGGATGTTTTAATTCTTCCATTTTAACAGATTTTGCCTCAGCAATTTCTTCTTGGGTTCTTCTCCTAATGAATACTGGTTTACCTCTCCATAACACGGTAATTGTTTTACCTCGATTTAAAGAACTGACATCTACTTCGGTACTAGCTAATGCTTTAACAGATGCATCTGGGTTCATCTGGTCTATCATAGGCCAAACTACTGCTCCAACCCCTACTGCTCCTACAGCATAAGTCGCTGTAAATAAAAAATCTCTTCTTTTAGTTTTTTTTTCCGCCATTTTAAATAAGTCTATAATTTCATATATTGATTTAGCTTGTTATTATATGATTACATATAATAAAAAAGTATTATTTTTCTACTGAAAGAATGACACATAATCTTGCAAATCTAGGGCCAAAAATTGCACTATTTGAACCAGATATTCCCCAAAATACTGCCGCTATTATCAGAACATGCGCATGCCTAGGCGCAAAACTTGAAATAATTGAGCCATGTGGATTTTTGCTATCTGATAAAAGATTTAAAAGGGTCGTAATGGATTATATGTGTGAGAAAGATATAAATTTTTATCAAAGCGCAGATATTTTTTTTGAAACCAAAAAAAATGAAAGGATAATATTGATGACTACCAAAGCAACTATAGCTTATACTGAATTTAAATTTGAAAAAAATGATACTATTTTATTTGGAAGAGAAAGTGCAGGTGTTCCTAGCAAAGTACATAAGATTATTAGTAATAAATTAAAAATACCAATGAAAAATAATAAGCGTTCTTTAAATCTTGCATCATCAGTTGCTATTATCTTATCAGAATGTTTAAAGCAAACAACATGGACTTAGAAATTAAAAAAGATTTAACAAGTAATTGGTTTAAGTTATTACAAAATGCAATATGTAATGACATAAGCGTTTTAGAAAATAAAAAGATTAATTTTAAATCAACAACTTGGAAAAAAAATCATAAAAAAGATGAAGGCGGAGGTGAGTTTAGAATTCTTCAAGATGGAAAAGTATTTGATAAAGTTGGAGTAAATTACTCAAAGGTTTATGGAAAATTCCCAAAAAAATTCCAAAAAAAAATACTTGGAGCAAGTAAAGATCCTAGATTTTGGGCTTCAGGTATATCGGTAGTAATGCATATGAAAAATCCAATTATTCCAGCGATGCATTTTAATACTAGATTTATTTCAACAACTCAACAATGGTTTGGAGGCGGTATGGATGTTACCCCATCCAAAAAAGATGATTTGGAAAAAAAAGATATTCATAATACCCTTAAAAATATGTGTAATAAACATAATAAAAATTACTACAAAAGATATAAAAAATGGTGCGATCAATATTTTTATCTTCCTCATAGAAAAGAAAGAAGAGGGATTGGCGGAATTTTTTTTGATTATAAAAATGATAATTTTGAAAAAGATTTTGAGTTTATAAGAGATCTTGGAATTACCTTTCAAATACTTTTTAATAAAATAATAAGAAATAAAATAAATAAAAAATGGACAATTAAAGATAAAGAAATTCAATATATTAAAAGAGGTAGATACACTGAATTTAATTTACTTTATGATAGAGGTACAAAATTTGGATTGCAAACTGGAGGAAATGTGGAAGGGATTTTGATGTCGCTTCCACCATTAGCTAAATGGAAATAAAATGGAAAAGGAACCAATAACACTTATCGGCCTAGAAAAATTAAAAGAGGAATTGATATTTTTAAAAGAAAAAAAAAGACCACAGATAGTTTCAGCAATAGCTGAAGCTAGATCTCATGGAGATCTCAAGGAAAATGCCGAGTACCATGCTGCTAAAGAGGAACAGTCCCATAATGAGGGAAGAATTACTGAAATTGAAAATATTATTGCAAGAGCAAATGTAATAGACGTAACGAAACTTAATAACGATGGTAAAGTAATTTTCGGATCTACTGTTTATCTTGAAAACCTCGACACAGGTGAAAAGATAAATTATAAAATTGTTGGAAAAGATGAGGCAGATTTGACACAAAAACTCATTTACTTTCAATCTCCAATTGGAAAAGGGCTAATAGGAAAAAATAAAAAGGATCTTGTTGAAATCAATACTCCGGCTGGAGTTAAAAACTTTGAAATAAAAGATGTTGAGTATATTTAACGACTAACTATTTCGTCAATTTGTTTATTTGTTAATTCGAAATTATTTTTCACCCATTCCTCCTCGATAATTTTAAGTTTATTTCCAAGATTCTTTCCCTCCGGAATATCATATTTTTTCATCAGAGATTTTGCGTTCACGGGCATAACTGGTAAAACCTTTGAATGAAATTTATCAATAAATTTAAGTAATTTTGTATCAATTTTTTTTAAAGTAAATAATCTGTAATTTAAAATATCCATTACAGATTGTTTTCCATTATAATAAAAAAGCTCATTTAAATTTTTTTCAGAAAAACTTTTTACAGAAATTTTTTCTTTATAAAAATTATCTATTATCTTCAATCTTTTTTGATCTTTTTTTGAAATATTATATTTATAAATAAAGTAATCAGTGTTATCTGAACCATCAATTATTAATATAGATAATATAAAAACAAAATCTAATTCCTCGAGTTTATTTTTTGCAAAATTATTAAGATTTGAAAATAATTTTATTCTTTTTACTTGAGGGAATATATTTTCAAATAAATCTAATGATTCTTTATCTCTTGAAAGTTGAACTAAAATTTTTGCTTTCACATATTTTTTTAATTCATCAAGTAATCTTTCTTTTGATAGGTATGAAATTCCCTCAATATTTTTTTTAATTAATCTCAAAGTTTTAAGATTATGTGAATCATTAGAATAACTTAAATAGAACCTTAAATAGCGAACTATTCTTAGATAATCCTCTTTAATTCTTGACTCGGTATTACCAATAAACTTTACAATACCATTTTCTAAATCTTTTCTTCCGCCAAATGGATCGAATAAATTGCCTTCTAAGTCAGAATAAATAGAATTGATTGTAAAATCTCTTCTAGAAGCATCCTTTTTCCAATCGTTTGAAAATTTTACAATCGCGTGACGTCCATCTGTTTCAACGTCTTCTCTTAAACTGGTTATTTCGAATTTATAATCATTAATAATAGCAGTTACAGTTCCATGCTCTATACCAGTCTTATAAAAACTTATATTACTCTTTTTTAAAGCTAAACATACCTGGTTTGGATCCAAATTAGTTGCAAGATCAATATCATCAACTTGCTCTTTTTTAATTATCTTTCTAATACATCCACCAACATACCTGATTTCACTATCTAAGGAAAACTCATTTATTGATTCAAAAATTTTTTTTACAGGAGTTATTTTTGATAAATTTTTTATTCCATCTGTAACATAATCAGAATTATTTGTTTTTTTTAAAAATTTATATAAAAAATTAATCATATATGGCTGGGGCGCTAGGATTCGAACCTAGGATGCAGGTACCAAAAACCCGTGCCTTACCGCTTGGCTACGCCCCAATATCACTTTGATATAACACAAAAAAAATAAATTTATATAGTTTTTGATGTTTTACACCAGTAATTTCTAAATTTTTTTTTAACTTTTTTTTCAGCCTCTTTAGACTTTTTACTAGAGTTAAAGTATACAATTATAGCTGATCCTGATCCTGTCATTCTCGCAAATTCAGATCTAGGTAGTTTTTCTAAAAAATTTTTTAAAATTTTTAATTTCGGATATTTGCTCATTGCTATTGGCTCTAGGTCATTTTTTTCATCTTTCAAATAGCTGAGACTAAGCATATGTTTTGAGGGGTTATCAAATTTAGGTTTTGAAAATTTTTTAACTTCAGAGAAAATTTCACGTGTAGAACAACCAAAATTAGGTTTTACAATCAAAACATGAAAAAAGATTTTTCTTGTGAAAGTTTTTATAGAATTATTAGACTTCAGAATTAAATCTTTAGAGTAAAGTCCTAATTTTGTATCAGACCCAATTTTATCTAATATTTTAATCATTTCTTTTTTTTTTAAACGAATAACCTTTTTTTTTACCAAAAAATTTAAGAGACTAGCAGCATTCATAGATCCTCCACCAAGGCCAGATTTTGGTGGGATATTTTTTTTTATTATGACTTGGTATTTACTCTTAAGTAATTTTTTTTGATCTAAAATTTTAAGTAATTGAAAAATAGTATTTTTAGATTTTACGGCCTTTGAAAATTTTCCTATAAATTTTATTTTATGACTTTTACTAAAAATTTTTCTGATAATCATTTCATCATGAAAATGAGCGAAACAAATAATGCTCTCAATTTTATGTAATAAATTTGTTTTACCTACCACATTTAGAGCTAAATTAATTTTAGCATGTGATTTTATTTTAAAGTAACTCATTAAGAGCTTTTTGGTCCATCAATTAACTTTTGTTCAATGTCTTCAATAAGCTCTTTATCAACATCTTCCATCTTTAAAACTGTTGACCAGAAATATCGAGCTTGTATTTTCCTATTTAATTTCCATAAAATATCACCATAATGATCATTGACTATTGGGTCATCTGGCATTAATTCGACAGCTCTTTTCAAAAGTTTTTCTGCCCTAATAAAATCATTTGTTAAATAATAAGCCCATCCAATTGAGTCTATAATATAAGGATCATTTTCTTCTTGTTGATACGCTTTTTCAAGCATCTTAATTGCTTCATTAATTTTTTTATCTCTCTCTAACCATGAGTATGCTAGATAATTTAGGACGTAGGCATCATCAGGATTTATTTCTAGGGACTTTAATAAATCTTTATCTGCATTTGAATAATCTTTTAATCTTTCATAACTACCACCTCTGCGGTATAGCAATTCAGCTTTTACAGTATTTTTATTATCAAAAGAATTAATAATTAATGTATAATACTTTATTGCTTGTTCATATTCTTTTGATCTTTTATAGAAATTTGCAATATCATATAAAAATTTTTCGTTAGGTTTTTGTATTTGCTCAAATCTTGATGAAATATAATTTAAAGATGCTTTTTGATCAATTGTACGTGAAATGATTTGAGCTTCTTTTTTTAATCTATACCAATAATAAAAATCTTGATTTTTATCAAATTTTTCCAATACTTTTTTAGATTTTTCGTAATTTTCATTGAGAAAGAGATTTTCCGCAACGAGCGATAAATTAAATACAAATTTAGGGTTTAAATAATTTGATATACTCAAATAAAAATTTGATTTTTCAAACTCATTTTCTGAAGAATAAAGATTTGATATTAGGAAAAGAAACTCTGCTAAAATATCATTATGATTACTACATGAAAATGTTTTTTTAAATTCTTTAAACTCCTTTTTATCTATCCAGCTTTTTCCCTGTGACAGTAAAAGCGTAAGATTAATATAATCTAAATCCTCAGTTAATATTTTTGCCTCTGTTATATTTTGTTTTTCAATAAGATAACTAAGATAAAAGTATAAATATCGCGAGTAATCTGACTGAGGATTATTTATTAATCTTAAAAAAAAAGAATTAGTTTTATTGTCATCCAAATAACATCTTTGAAAAGTTTCTGAAATTAATGTCAGATTGCCAAAATTTTGTTTTTTGTTATCTATTTTCTGTTTTTTAAAAACATAAACATATTGCTTTAAAGTCTCTAAGATTATGAAGTCTAAACGGTTTTTTTGAATAGATTCAGGTACACTATTTAAAATTTTTTCAGCCTTATCAAAATCATTTTTTTTTAAATTATCTAGGGCTAACAATACATGTGCCTCAAAAAAATTTGAATTTGTTTTTTTCCTGTTAATTTTGAGAATATTTATAGCTTGAGACACTTTATCCTCTAAAATTAAAGACATTACAAATCTTTTTAAATAAGGATCATGTTGATTAATTAATATTTTAGATGATTGAAAAAAACTTAGAGCATCTGAGTTATTTTTATTTTCAAATGCTACTATGCCAGCAAAGTACTTTGATAAATTTTTAGAATTAACCTCATCAAAACTAGAGCTTTTAGAAAATACCGAGCTCTGATATAATGTAAGTGCAATTAATAAAATAATAATTTTTTTTAACATATAAATTAATGAATAAAGAGCTTTCCGACAAAAATAAATTATATAAAGAAGAGTTAATTAATTCAATAGAACCATATTTTATTTTTAATAAAAAACCTTTGAATAGAATTAAATTAGAAATAATTGATAGTGTAGATAATAATAAAAAGAAAATTGATCAACTTACTAATTTAAAAAAAAATATAAATTCAATTCAAAATTGTAATTTAAAAAAAAATCCAGATAAATTAATTTTAGGAGATGGGAATTTAGACAGTTCAATTATGATAATTGGTGAGGCTCCAGGTGAAAAAGAGGAAGAATGTGGTCAAACTTTTCAGGGAGAATCTGGTAATCTATTAAAAAAGATGCTTCTGGCAATAAATTTAAAAAAAGAAAATATTTATTCTTGTTATGCGGTAAATTTCAGACCTCCTGAAGATAGAAAGCCTACTTCACATGAAATAAGAAGATACTCTTTGTTTTTGAAAGATCATATATCAATAATTGATCCAAAAATAATAATTTTATTTGGTAGCTCTGCGATGGAGTCGGTCACAGCCTCGAGTTCTAAAATTTCAAATGAAAGAGGTAAATGGAAAGAGATAATTTTGAAAAATAAAACATATCCTATTATGATTACTTTTAGTCCTTCTTACTTAATAAGATTTCCAGAGAATAAAAAATATTCCTGGGAAGATTTAAAAAAAATCGATAAAAAAATTAAAGATTTGAAAATTCAAATTTGATGAAAATAATTGCCGGAGTTGATGAGGTTGGTAGGGGAAGTTTAATTGGTCCAGTTTATGCCGCAGCAGTCATCTTAAAGAAGTCTGTCAATTTGAAAATTTTAAAAGACTCAAAAAGCCTTACAAAAAAAAAGAGGGAGACATTATATAGATATATAAAAAAAAACTCTATTTGGGCAATCGGAAAAGCTTCAAATAAAGAGATTGATAAAATTAACGTTTTACAAGCTAGTATGCTTGCTATGAAAAGGGCAATCAAAAAATTGAAAAAAAAACCGTCTTATATTTTAATAGATGGAAATAGAATTCCGGATTTAAAAAATTTCAAAATGAAAGCTATAGTTAAAGGAGATCAAAAAATTCCGGTAATTTCGGCAGCATCAATTTTAGCAAAAGTTTCAAGAGACAAATTTATAACTGCCCTGGCAAAAAAAAATTCTGGCTATTTTTGGCATCAAAATTTTGGGTATGGAACAAAAAAACACCTAAGTGCTATTAAGAAACTTGGAATAAGTAATCACCATAGAAAAAGTTTTAACCCAATAAAAAAATAAGTTTCACGTGGAACCACAAGATCTTGTTACCATCAAAATACATTACACAATTTAAATTAAAATAATTCAATCGCAGGTTGACCCAAGAATCTTTTTGGAGTCTAATTTCTTTTTATAAAATGAATTTTGACATAAAAAATAAATTAGTTAATGGAGATAGTTTAAAGGAACTTAAAAAAATTCCCAATGAGACTTTTGATTTAATTTTTGCGGACCCTCCTTATAATCTTCAATTAAAAAGTGAATTAACAAGACCTGATAGATCTAAAGTAAGTGCAGTAAATGATAAATGGGATCAATTTGAGAATTTTAAAATGTATGATGAATTTACTTATTCATGGTTAAGCGAATGTAAAAGAATTTTGAAAAAAAATGGAGCTATTTGGGTAATTGGTAGTTATCATAATATTTTTAGAGTTGGTACAGCTATTCAAAATTTAGGTTTTTGGATTTTAAATGACGTCATTTGGAATAAAAAAAACCCCATGCCAAATTTTAGAGGGACACGTTTTACAAACGCCCATGAAACTTTAATTTGGGCATCTAAATCTGAAAAATCAAAATATACTTTTAATTATCAGTCCCTAAAGTGTTTAAATGACGATCTTCAAATGAGATCTAACTGGGAATTGCCAATTTGTAATGGTTCTGAGAGACTAAAAAAGAATGGTAAAAAAGTGCATTCTACCCAGAAACCTGAGGCTCTACTTCACAGAATTTTATTAGCAACTTCAAATAAAAATGATTTAATTTTAGATCCTTTTTTAGGTTCTGGAACAACAGCAACAGTTGCCAAAAAATTGGGTAGAAATTATTACGGAATTGAAAAAGAAAAAACCTATTTTAAAGCTGCTGAAAAAAGACTAAAGAAAGCAAAACCTATAGAAGATGATTATTTAGATACTTTGCAAAACGGTAGAACTAAGCCAAGAATACCGTTTGGATCATTGGTTGAGTTAGGAATAATTAAACCAGGTACTACTATTTTTGATAATAAAATGAAGATTAATGCAAAAATCATGGCTGATGGCAGCATAAAACATGCAAATACCGAGGGTTCTATACATAAAGTAGCAGCCTCTATTTTAGGTGCAGATAGCTGTAATGGATGGACTTATTGGCACTACAACTTAAATGGAAATATGGTCCCTATAGATCATTTAAGACAAAGATTAATTTCTAATAATTAATTTTTATATACTTTACCAAGATAGCTCTCTAAAAACTTTTTATTTTTTACCAATCTTTTTAAACAAATATTTCTTATGAAAGTTGTTAAAGGATTAGATAAATGAAATGCAAATTGATTAAGTTTTGAGCGATTATTAACCATTTTAGTTTTATCAACTCTATTTCTAAAAAAGTTACTTTCAGTATTATTTTCTATATTCTGAAATAATTCATATGCACCCTCTATTGACTGTGATGCACCTTGAGCAAATGACGGTGGAAATGCAAAAAAAGCATCTCCTATAAGATGAATATTATCGTTTTTGATTTTAAAAAAATTATTACTAACAAATACAGGATATATCTTTAAATCCCTGATATTGTCAAAAAATTTCTTTTTTACATTTGGGACTTTTTCTAAAATTTTTTTAATAAAATTATCATTATCAAATAATGAATTATCATTTTGTTCTTTTATAGAAAGTTTATATTTCATTACAGCTATAAAGTTAAGTTCCCCATTAGGAGATACTGGATAAATAACGTAATGAAAATTTGAACCCAAAAACAATGAAATATTTTTTTTATCAATTAGATCTGAGGAATTTTTTATTATTCCTCTAATTGCTAATGTATTATCAAATTGAGGCTCAATTTGATTTTTTGAAATAAGATTTTTACCCTTTGAAAAAACTCCATCTGATATAATAAGATAATCACACTCATAAATTTCACCATTATTAAAAGAAATTTTAATAATTTGGTTTTGATGATCTATCTTTGAGATACTGTGGTCAAATTTTATTTCTTTTTCTAAATTTTTTTTCAAGAAATTAATTAGTGATGATCGTTTAAGAGTAGTATATTTGCAATTTTCAGTGTTAAAATTTGATAAATCAAGTTCACATATCTTACTAGAATTTTTAATTGAATAAAAATTGATCTTATCTGGATTAAATTTCTCGTTAAAATTCAATCTATCAAAATTAATATTATTTAAAATTTTAATGCTATTAACAGATAATTGAATACCGTAACCTTCCTTTAAATTAATCAAGTTGTTTTTTTCAAAGATTGTAACTTTATACTTTGTGTTCTTTTTGAATAAATTAGCAATAAATAACCCAGAAATACCAGCACCAATTACAGCTACTTTTTTCATTAATTTTTTTCTAAGTATTTAACTACTTTTTTTGTAAATGTTGGAAGCATATAATTATTTAATTTTCTTTTATCAAACCAATAAGATGAGGAAAATCCTTTTACATTTTTAGAATATTGAATCTTTATGTTCATATTCATATTTGACATTTTAAAATTTAGATTTTCATGAAAATTTTTAGGTTTAGACAGCTCTTCCATAGGAAAAATTACCAAATTTTTAAGAAAATTAAATTTTGTATTTTTAACTAATAAATATTTTTGATTTTTCTTATAAACTTTTAGAATAAAATATTTTTCTTTATTCTTTTTTGAAACTTTAGCCAAATCAAAATCTTTTTTTTTATAAGACCTGCAATTTTTCGGTATAGGACATCCACTGCATTCAGGATTTTTTGGTTTACATATCATTGCCCCCAATTCCATCAAGGCTTGGGCATAATCACTAGCTCTTGATGAATTTCCAAAAATAGATTTTTTTTGTATAAGATTTTTTTTTTGTATTTCCTGATCTTTTTTTAAATAAAGATATCTTTTTAAAACTCTTTCAATATTTCCGTCTAAAGGAATATAGGATTTATTGAAGGCAATAGCTAAGATTGCATTAGCAGTGTAATTACCGATACCTGGTAAAGATATTAAATCCTCATAATTATTTGGAATTTTTCCATTATGTTTAGTAATTATGATTTGAGCAGTTTTTTTTAGATTTCTTGCTCTTGAATAATATCCAAGACCCTCCCAAAGTTTTATTAATTCCATATCTTGAATTGTTGAGAGTTTTTTAAGATTAGGAATCTTATTAATAAATCTATTGAAATAGGGGATTACAGTTACAACCTGTGTTTGCTGCAACATAAATTCACTTACTAACGTATGATAATGTTTTTTTGATTGTGAAACATTTTTACGCCACGGTAATGATCTTTTATTTAAATCATACCAATTTAGAATTTTTTTTGCTAATATTTCTTCTTTCATATGCAATTTAAAAAATATTCTAAGCAGAGAAGTGCTGCCTTTCAAGGCTTAAGATCATTTAAAGATACTTTACCAAAAAATATAAAAAAAATTATTAATAAAAAAGGTCATATTTATTCTCAAACTTTAAATAATTGGAAATATTTAGTTGGAAAAGATCTTTTTAAAATTTGTTTTCCTAAATCATTCAAAAATTCTAACAGATTCGGGGTAAGTACTCTAGTGGTAATGGTAAAAAGAGGGCATGAGGTTGAGATGGAATATTCAAAAAAAACAATCTTAGATAAGATGAACAGTTTTTTTGGATATGACGTTGTAGAAAGAATAAAAGCTATTAGCTTTGACGATAGCAAAGAAGTATTATCTAATAATAAGAATAAAGAAATTAATGTGACATTAAAGAAATATCAAAGTAAAATTAAAGATATTAAAAATGATAAAATTAAAAAGTCTTTAATAGAATTTGCAAGAGTCTTTAAACAAAAATGAAAAAAACAATAATAATATTAATAATTTTATTCTTTCAAATTTCTCTTAGTGTAGCTGATGGCTCGAAAGAAATAAAGAGAATAAAAATAGGAAATGAAAATGCAAAGATTACAATTATTGCATATGAGTCTCTAACTTGTAGTCATTGTGCAAGCTTTCATATCAATATTTTTCCTGAATTAAAAAGAGAATATATAGATACTGGATTAGCAAAAATAGAATTTAGACATTTTCCGTTAGATATAGCAGCTTTTAATGCATCAAAATTATCCCAATGTAAAAATGATGGTAATTCAAAAATTTTAGAAAGTTTATTTTTAAACCAATCAAAATGGGTCAAAGGCAAATCAATAGAGGATATTAATGAAAACTTAAAAAAAGTTGTAAAGTCAGAAGGATTTAATCTAAACTACAATGAGTGCACAACCAATAAGAATATCGAGAACTTTATTTTAAACGATCGAATCGAGGGAGCTAAGAAATTTAAGGTAAATGCTACTCCTACGATAATTATTAATAACAAAAAGTTTGAAAAAACTCTTAATTACAAAAATTTAAAAAAAACTTTAGAAAAACTGATATAAGTTAACTTATGGAGTTTAAAAAAATCCAATTAAATGGATTTAAATCTTTTGCTGATAAAACTAATTTCTTAATTGAAAACGGTTTGACTGGTATTGTTGGTCCAAATGGATGTGGTAAATCAAATATTGTAGAGTCTTTAAGATGGGTTATGGGCGAAACGTCTGCGAAGAGTATGAGGGGTTCTGGTATGGAGGACGTGATATTTTCCGGCACTTCAAATAAAGCCTCAAAAAATATTGCTGAAGTTTCAGTCTCAGTTAGTAATAACAATAATGATGGGCCTATCCAATATAGAGAATTAAATGAAATAAATATTAGAAGAAAAATTGAGAGAGACAAAGGCTCAAAGTTTTATATAAACGATAGAGAGGTTAGAGCAAGAGATACTCAGATGTTTTTTGCTGATTTATCAACTGGCGCTCATTCACCATCCATGATCAGTCAGGGTCGTATTGGAGCAATTGTAACTGCTAAACCAACGGATAGAAGGGCAATTTTAGAGGAAGCTGCTGGGATTTCTGGACTTCATGTTAGAAGACATGAAGCGGAATTAAGATTAGGTGCAGCAGAAAACAATCTAAAAAGAGCTGATGAGCTAAGGAGACAACAAGAAAGACAGTTAGCTAATCTTCAAAAACAGGCTGAAGAGGCTACAAAATATAAACTAATCTCTGAAGAAATAAAAAAAATTGAAGCAGGACTTTATTATTTGAGATTAATTGAAATTGATAAGGAGATTAGGATTGAAAATGAAATCAATACAGAAGCTGAGGGAGAAGTGTCAGGCTATAATGATAAAATTAGCGAACTTGAAAAGCAAATAAAATTAGAAACAGAAAAAGTAAGGCCACTCCGAGAAAAAAATATTGAGAATTTATCAAAAGTTCAAAGACTTAATTTAGAACTTCAAAATCTTGATGAAGAAAATACTAGGACACAACAAGAAATAGAAAATAGTAAAAAATCTTTACAAACATTAGATGAAGATATTTCTAGAGAAAATGGAATAATAATAGATGCAAATTCAAATGAAAAAAGGCTTAAAGAAGAAAAAAATGACCTTATACAAATTGACTCAAAATATTATGAAACCGAAAAACAGTCCAACGAAGATTTAGATTTATCAAAAAATAAATTAAAAAAAGAAATAGATAATCTAAGAAACCTAATTTCTAGTAAACAAAACCAGGATGCCCTGAGTGCACTAAATATTTTTGAGAGTAGTATAGAAATCTATGCTGATACATATAGCAAAAATCGTAATATTAAAAATGAGTCCATTAAAAGAAATGAAAGAATAAAGATTATCGAAAAAGAAATCGACAGTTGGAAAAACTTACTTTTAAATTCTGAAAAAATGGTTAACGAACTTTCAGAAAGAAAAAATAAATTTAATATTCAATTAGAAAAATTAGATAATCAGCCAAAAATACAAGCAGAAAAAAAAGGTCAAATTTCAGAAAGTCTAAGAATTTCTAATCAAGAAAAAACTGAAATTGAAAAAATAATAGATGTAACTGATGAAAATATAAAGATCTTAAGGGCGCAACTGAATGAAATCCAAGAACAATCAATTCAAATAAGAGAAAGAAAAGCAAGTTCTGGTGCCACTATTGAAGGTTTGAATAAAAGAAAATCAGATTTATTAGATAGAATAAGTTCGGAACTTAATTTAACCGAAGATAACATTCTAGAAAATTCAAATTTAAATGGTATTGATGAGCTACCAAATCATGTTGACCAAGAAGATTTATTAGACAAAAAAAAACAAGTAAGAGAAAAATTAGGATCAGTTAATTTAAAAGCTGATGAAGAAACTAATAAGTATGAAATAGAAATTAAAAAAATGGAGCAAGATCGATCAGATTTGGTAACAGCTATAGTTAAACTTAAAGAAAGTATCAATGAACTAAATCAAAAAGGCAGGGAAAGATTAATCGAAGCGTTTGAAAAAGTTAATAGAAAATTCAATGAAGTTTATACAAAACTATTTAATGGAGGTAATGCAAAGCTAGAATTGGTTGACTCGGATGATCCTTTAGAGGCAGGATTAGAAATGTTAGTGAGTCCTCCTGGTAAAAGACTACAATCAATCACATTATTATCTGGGGGGGAGCAAGCTTTAACAGCGCTATCATTAATATTTGCAGTTTTCTTAACAAATCCCTCGCCTATTTGTGTTTTAGACGAGGTTGACGCTCCTCTTGATGATGCAAATGTTACAAGATTTTGTGGCTTATTAGATGAATTAACTAAAATTACAAATACTAGGTTCATTATTGTAACCCACCACGCCTTAACAATGTCAAAAATGGATAGACTTTATGGAGTGACAATGCCGGAGAAAGGCATAAGTCAGTTAGTAGCAGTAGATCTTCAAAAAGCTGAGAGTATGGTCGCTTAAAATATATGACTAAAGATCAGTTTAAAACTCGCTTACAGATTGCAAAAAATAAGATTTTGAGGAAAAATCAAGGTACAAAGAACCAAAATTCATCGTCTATTGGTGCTGCTTTTAAACTCAGTACAGAACTCGTTTCAGCCGTTGTGGTGGGGACAATTATTGGGTTTATTTTAGACAAGACCTTTGGTACTAAGCCATGGTTAATAATAATTTTTTTTTTTGTTGGTGTAATTGCAGGTATAATAAATGTAGTTAGATCAGCTAAAAACATGCAAAAATAGATTTATTTATGGCAGCAAATCCAATGACCCAATTCGAAGTTTATAGAATTGGACCCGAAATAAAAATAGGCGCATTTGATATTTCTTTTACAAATGCAAGTTTATTCATGGTTATAAGTTCTATGGCTATTTTAATAATCTTTAATTTTGGTTCTAAAAAAAACTCAATATTACCCAATAAAATCCAACTTCTTGGCGAATTAAGTTACTCTTTTGTATCAAAAATGATAAACGATACAGCGGGGTCTAAAGCTAAACCTTATTTTTCCTTTATATTTTCATTATTTATGTTTGTCCTTTTTTGCAATATGTTCGGAATGATACCTTATACTTTTACTGTTACAAGTCACATCATTGTGACTTTCGTTCTAGCAGCTTTTATTTTTATTGGCGTAACAATTATTGGTTTTATCAAACATGGTTTTGGCTATTTAAAATTATTTGTGCCTAGCGGTGTTCCAATAGTTTTATTGCCATTAATTATTATCATTGAAATTATATCATACTTAAGTAGGCCTATAAGCTTATCTGTAAGGCTTTTTGCGAACATGATGGCAGGTCATACTATGATGAAAGTTTTCGGAGGCTTTGTAGTAAGTCTCGGAATAATTGGTGGATGGCTTCCACTGAGTTTTTCGGTTGCTTTAACTGGTTTGGAGATCTTAGTTGCTTTTCTTCAGGCATATGTTTTTGCAATCTTAACCTGCATCTATTTAAATGATGCATTAAATTTACACCATTAATTAACATAGGAGGATATAATGGAATTAGAAGCAGCAAAAATGATAGGGGCAGGTTTAGCAGCCATTGCTCTAGCTGGTGCCGGGGTTGGTATTGGAATAATATTTGGAAATTATTTATCAGGAGCAATGAGAAACCCTTCTGCAGCACAGAAACAGTTTCCTAATTTGCTTTTAGGATTTGCTCTTGCAGAAGCAACTGGATTGTTTGGATTAGTAGTAGCGTTAATCATTCTTTTTGCATTTTAAAAAATGATTAAAAAAATATTTTTTCAGTTTATATTTTTTAATTTCTTTTTTCTGAAAGAAGTTTTTGGTGCTGAAAGTGGTGGTATGCCTCAATTAAATCCTGAGTTTTGGATTTCACAAATATTCTGGCTTACGTTAACCTTTGGTACTTTATATATAATTCTATCTAAATTAATTCTACCAAAGATAAGTGCAAATCTAGAACTTAGAAAATCACAAATACAAGAGAATATTGAGGCAGCAGAAAAACAAAGAGAAAGTAGCGAAAATAAACAAAAAGAATACGATCAAATTATTCTTAAAACAAAGTTGAAAGCAAAAGATATTTTTAGGGATGCACGAGATAAAGCTCTTAAAGATATAAATTCTAAAAAAGAAGTTTTAGATAATCAAATTGATGATGAAATTAAAAAGGCTGAGAAAGAAATTGAATTATTAAGAAAAGGAGCTCCCGAAAAAATTAATAAAATTGCAATTGAAACGTCTTCTGAAATTGTTAAAAAATTGATTGGAGCCGATATAAATAATAGCAGCCTTTCCGCAATTATTGAAGATCTAACAAAGAAAAGTGGGGATAAATATTATGGCTCTTGATGCAACTTTCTGGGTAGCAGTTTCTTTCATAATATTTTTTGGTGGACTTATCTATTTAAAAATTCCTCAAAAGATTAATTCAATTTTAGATAAATTAATTTCTGATATAAAAAATGAAATTAGTGAAAGTGAAAAATTAAGAGCTGAGGCCAAAACATTATTAGATAAAGCCCAAAAAAAATTAGACACGGCTGAATCAGTAAGTAAAAATATTCTTGAGGAAGCTAAGAAAGATAGTGATAAACTTATAATCGATTTAAACGATAATTTTCATAAATCATCTGAGATTAAAAAAAATTTAGCTGAGAACAAAATCAGTCAAATGAAGGAAGCTGCGATTAAAGAAATAAAAGATGCCTCAGTCAAAGTGGCCGTTGATTCAGTTAAAAAGATTATCACTACTTCAGTTGATAAGTCTAAGTTAGATGTACTATTTCAAAAAAATTTAGATGAGACAAAAGAAGAGTTTAAAAAAATAAACTCATAATACGCTTACATTTTTTCTAAAAAAACTATAAATTATAAAAATGAAATCTATTGTAATTGGCTCAGGTTTTGGAGGAATAGCAGCTGCTCTTCGACTTAAAGCAAAAGGCCATGATGTAACTTTAATTGAAAAACATCCAGATCTAGGTGGAAGAGCAAGAGTATTTAAAAGAAATGGCTTCATATATGACGGAGGGCCAACAGTAATTACAGCACCCTACTTAATTAAAGAATTGTTTGAATTATTTAATAAAAATCCAAAACATTACATAGATATAGCTCCTTTGAAGATTTGGTATCAGTTTATTTTTGAGGATAAGACTAAATTTAATTACTCTGGAGATGAAATAGAAATGAAAAGACAGATTAAGGAAATCTCCAAAGAAGATGTAGTTGGCTACGAAAAACTTGTGGATTTTACCAAAAAAATTTTTGATAAAGGTTTCACTGAACTAGCAGACGTCCCATTTGACAAACCTTTTGTGATGATGCAACAATTACCAGCTCTTTTAAAACTTAAAAGTTACAAATCAGTCTATTCATTAGTTTCATCCTATATAAAAAATGAGAAATTAAGAAGAATGTTAAGTATGCATCCCCTCTTAGTTGGTGGAAATCCATTTACAACCACCTCTATTTATGGACTAATTTTATATTTAGAAAAAAAATGGGGAATCCATTATTCAATGGGGGGAACTGGAAACATAATAAAAGGTTTTGAAAAATTAATGGATGAAGAGGGAATTGAAGTAATCAAAGGTTATGAAGTAACAAAAATTATTTCAGATAAAAAAAAGATTACTGGTGTTCAACTTAATGATCAAACTATTATAAATTCTAATAATGTAATATGTAATGCGGACCCACCTGCAGTTTATGAAAAAATGTTAAATGAAAATACTAACAATTCATTTCTTTTTAAATGGAAAAAAAATCGGATGGAATATTCAATGGGACTATTTGTTTATTATTTTGGAACTAAAAAAAGATATGAAAACGTTGAACACCACACAATAAAATTTGGAAATAAATATAAAGAACATCTCGATGATATATTTGACAACAAAAAACTAAATAACGATATTAGTTATTACCTTCACCGTCCATCTGCAACTGATAGATCAATGGCTCCCTCAGGACAAGATTGTTTTTATGTTTTGGTTCCGGTTCCAAATAATCAATCAAAAATTGATTGGTCAATCGAAGGTGAAAAAATGAAAAATTTAGTGATTAATAAAATGGAAAGGGATCTTATGCCGAAACTTGGTGAAAACATTGTTGAAGATTTTTATCTAACGCCAGATTACTTTGAAAATGATTTAAATACCAAACATGGATCTGGTTTTTCAATCCAACCAAAGTTTTCACAATCTGCTTATTTTAGATTTCACAATAAATCTGAAATATACGATGGACTTTATTTTGTGGGAGCAGGCACTCATCCAGGTGCTGGGGTGCCTGGAGTGCTTTCGTCAGCAAAAGTATTAGATAAAATTCTGTAATGTCTAATACAAGCTATCTATCAGTTTACGCTAAATCATTTAGTTGGGCAGGTTATTTTTTGCCTAAAGAAAAATTTAAAGAATGTTCAGCTTTGTATGATTTTTGTAGAGTTGCAGACAATATTGCAGATGATGAAGAGGGAATAGAAAATAAATTAAAAAAATTTACTCAATTCGAAAACGATTTTCATAAAAAAAATTTTAAAAATTCTATAATCAAAAATATGTGGAGTCTTATCGAGGAGTTCGAGATATCTATAAAAGTTGTTCAAGATTTATTATTAGGTATAAAATCAGACATAAAAACAGAAGTAAAATTAGACTCAAAAAAAGATCTTTTAATTTATTCATATCAAGTAGCCGGAACTGTTGGGTTAATGATGGCAAAAATTTTAAAAGTTAATAAAAGAAATTCTCTTAAATCGGCTATTGATCTTGGAATTGCAATGCAGCTTACCAATATATCAAGAGATGTTATTGAAGATGCAAAAAATAATCGTTTTTACATTGATGAAAGTTTTGAAAAAATTTCATCAACTATCAAACTTGCTGAAACTTTTTATGAAAATTCATTTTATTCAATTAAGGATATACCAATAGGTTTCCGTTTTTCTATTTTAGTTGCTAGGAGAGTTTATAGAAAAATAGGACATAAAATTTTAAACACAAAAAATTTAGAAAATTATAAAAATTCAGGAAAGATATATGTTTCAAACTTAGAAAAAATGTTTGAGACTTTTCTCTCAATTTTTGACTTGATTAAATTATTATTTAAAAATGGAAAATATGATCAAATGCAACATAATCATAATTTAATTAATGAAGAAATAAATTTAGATGAAAGAATTTGACTATATAATTATTGGTGGTGGTTGTGCAGGGTTATCACTAGCATATGAGCTTGAAATTAATGATAAATTAAAAGCTAAAACTTTAGCTATCATAGAGCCAAGAATAGAGTATAAAAAGGATAAAACTTGGTCCTTTTGGAAAGTGATCTCTCATAACTTTGATGATTGTGTTATGAAAAGTTGGAAAAATTTTACAATTAATACACCTAAAAAAACTAATCATTTAGAGTGCGCAAATTATCCATACCAAAGTATTGATAGTGGTTTATTTTATGAAAAAATTAACAATAGATTAAAAGAAAATAAAAATATTTCCCTCTTTAAAGATATAAGCGAAATCAATTCAAAAAATTCTTTTATTTTTAATAGTGTTCCGTCTATTAAAAAAAATCATCTTAACCTTTGGCAACATTTTTGTGGAGTAGAAATTGAAACTGAAAATAATTTTTTTGATGATGAAATTTTTAATCTTATGGATTTTGATTGTGATCAAAGAGAAAGTGTTCATTTTTTTTATACTCTTCCCTACTCAAAAACAAAGGCTTTAGTTGAAACAACTTGGTTGTCAAAAATGAGTGATAACTCTCAAAAAGATTATGACAATCAAATAAAGGATTATGTAGAAAATCATTTAAAGTTAAAGAATTATAAAATAACTTATAAAGAAGAGGGTGCTATACCCCTATTCTATCCAGCATATGAAGAAACAAAAAATAAAATAAATATTGGAACTGCTGGAGGTATGACCAGACTTAGCACTGGTTATACTTTTTTAAATATTCAAGAACATAGTAAATATATTTGTAAAAACATTGAAAACATTTCAAAAATTAGAAAATTTGAGATAAGTAAAAAATACCAATTCTTAGACGATATTTTTTTAAGAGTTTTAAATAAAAATCCCAAAATGATGCCTGATATATTTTTTAAGATGTTTAAGGTTTCACCAAAGACTGTTATAAAATTTTTATCAAATAAAAGTAATTTTTTTGAAGATTTGAAAATAATTTTAAAAATGCCAAAATGGACTTTTATTAAAGCCTTATTTTACTAAATGAATTTATATAGAATTAATAAACAATATTCCCTTTTTCTATTTTTTTTCTGCTTACTAATAGTTTTTTCATTGTCTGAAATTTTAGATAGAAAAGAAATTGTTGTACCCTTTCAAACAATATTGTGTTTTTTTCTAATATCTATAGTTGGTATTTCACATGGTGCACTTGATCATGTTAAAGGATTTAATTTAATGAAGATTTATAAAATACAAAATAAATTTTTATTTTTTCCGATTTATATAATGATTTCATTATTAATAATTTTTTTATGGGTTTTTATTCCCCTACTAACTTTACTGTTGTTTTTAATTGTTGCTTCGTATCACTTTGGGAAAGAAGATTGCTGTGTTGGGAATGTTATAAAAATGAAATTTGAAAATCTTTTATATTTTTTAAAGGGGTCTTTAGTGGTAATTGCGCCCCTGACTTTTCATACGAATGAAACATTAGAAATTTTTAAAATTCTTAATGTAGATATGATTTTACCAAATGAAAATTTTTTATTTGGTTTTATTTTAATAAGTTTAATTGCAAATATTATAATAGTTTATAAATCAAATAATGAGGGTTTTTTTCTAGCAGATTGGTTAACAGTTTTATTTCTAAATATTTTTTTATCACCACTCGTTGCCTTTACTATATATTTTTGTTTTTTACATTCAGTAAGACATTCTTTGTCATTGATATATGAATTTGATAAGAGTGAAATTAAAGTAGGCTTTAATAAATTTATTAAGCAAGCTCTACCCTTAACTTTAATAACTGCAATATTATTTGTATTAAGTGTTTATATTTTAACAAATTTCTATGTTTTAGATGACGCTATATTAAAGGTTATATTTATAGGTTTGGCGTCTTTAACTTTTCCGCATATATTGCTCGAATATTTATTAGAAAAAAATGAAAAGCAAAGAAATTAAAATTTTATTATCTGCTCCACGAGGTTTTTGCGCTGGTGTTGAAAGAGCAATTGAAATTGTAGAGAAAGCTCTTAGTAAATATGGAGCCCCAGTTTATGTGCGGCATGAAATAGTGCATAATAAATTTGTTGTTGATGATCTTAAAAAAAAGGGAGCAATTTTTGTAGAAGAGCTTGATGAAATAAGTGACAAAACAAGACCTGTAATTTTTTCAGCTCATGGTGTACCAAAAAAAATTCCTTTGGATGCAGAAAGTTACAAAATGACATATGTTGATGCAACTTGTCCTCTGGTATCAAAAGTACATAGAGAGGCAGAAAATCTTTTTAAAGCAGGTTATCACTTAATACTAATCGGTCATCAAAATCATCCCGAGGTAATCGGTACAATGGGACAACTTCCAAAGGGTTCGATTGATCTTATTCAAAATGAAAATGAAGCTAAAACCTATAATTTTAAAAAAGATAAAAATTTAGCTTTCGTAACTCAAACTACTTTATCTGTAGATGATACAAAAGATATCATAGATATTTTAAAAGAAAGATTTCCTCAAATTAGAGAACCACAAAAAGAAGATATTTGTTATGCAACAACTAACAGACAAATGGCAGTTAAAAATATTGCCAAAAATTGTGATATATTTTTTGTAATAGGAAGTAGAAATTCATCAAATTCCGTAAGATTAGTGGAGGTTGCTAAAAAATCTGGTTGCTCAAATGCACAACTAATACATTCTCAAAGTGAAATACCGTATGATTTAATTGAAAAATCAAACGTAATAGGAATTTCTTCGGGAGCATCAGCCCCAGAAGTTTTGGTAGAAAACTTTATTAAAAATTTGAAAAAGAAATTTATTGTTTCTATAGATGAAGTAGAAATAATTAAAGAAAACGTAGTTTTTAAAGTTCCAAAAAAATTAAATTAATGGCTGTTTATACTAAGATTAGTAAGAATGACCTTAATAATATAAACAAAAAATTTAATACTGAAAATTTTCGTAGCTTTAAAGGTATTAAAAAAGGAATTGAAAATACAAATTATTTATTAAAAACAAAAAATAAAAAATTTATTCTGACTATCTTTGAAAAAAGAGTTTCAAAAAAAGATTTACCTTTTTTTATACATTTGATGGATAATCTTAACAAATTAAAGATAAATTGTCCTAAACCCTTAAAAACAAAAAAAGAAACATATTTAATCAAAATAAAGAATAAATCTGCATGCATTGTATCTTTTTTAGATGGTAAAGATAAAAAAAAACTGAGTTTAAAAAACTGTTATGATATAGGAAAGGCTGTAGGTCAATTACATCTGTCTACCAAAAAATTAAAGCTATTTAGAAACAATTCAATGGGTATTAAAAAACTAAATCCATTGCTTAAAAGTATAAAATTTAAATCTAAAAAATTTTCAAAATTAGGTAAGTTCTTAAAATCAAATTTACAAGATATTCAAAATAGATGGCCAAAAGTGTTGCCAAAAGGAATAATTCATGGAGACTTATTCGTTGACAATATATTTTTTAAAAGAAATAAATTATCAGGAATAATTGATTTTTATTTCGCTGCAAATGATTATTTTATGTACGAATTAGCAATTTGTGTTAATTCGTTATGTTTTGACAAGTCAAAATCAAAATTTAAACTTAATAAAGCTAAAGTTAAAAATTTAATAAATGGTTATGAGAGAATTAAAAAGATCTCGTTAAAAGAAAAAAAATCACTTAATGTTTTATGCCGAGGAGCAGCGATAAGATATTTGTTCACAAGACTTTTCGATTTTACGAATACTCCTAAAACTGCATTAATAAAAATTAAAAATCCAGATGAGTATTTTCAAAAATTGATTATACATAATAATTTAAAAAATTATAAAGACTACTTGAATTAATGATTAAAATATACACAGACGGTTCATGTATTGGGAATCCAGGTAAAGGTGGTTGGGCGGCAATAATATTTATTAATGGTAAAAAAACTGAAATAAAAGGAAGTAAAAAAGACACTACAAATAATCAGATGGAATTATTAGCACCTATAAAAGCCCTTAAAAAAATTCCAAAAGGTAGTAATGTTCAAATTTTTACAGACTCTAAATATGTGAAGTCTGGAATAACAGAATGGATTCTTAATTGGAAGAAAAATGGTTGGAAAACTGCAAATAAGCAAGAAGTTAAAAATAAAGAACTTTGGGAAGAATTAGATCTTCTAAATAATGAATATAAGATAAGTTGGAATTGGATAAAAGCACATTCAACAGATGATTTAAATAATGAAGTAGATTTACTTGCTAGAGATGCTGCAAACTTATAATTTATTTAATAAACTTTCTGCTGAGGTTAAGCCACATTCTTTAGTCTCTTTTTCAACTTGAATACTTATCACTTTTAAATTTTCAATAACCATTGCATATCGATTTGACCTAATTCCCATTCCTTTTGAGTTCCTATCAACTTCTGCACCTATTGCTTTTGTGAATGATAAATATGGATCAGATAACATCTTAATTTTATTTTCAGTGTTATTAATTTCTCCCCATGCATTCATTACATAGGGATCATTTACTGACAAACAAAATATATTTTTTATTCCTTTTGTTTTTATTCTATCCGCATTTACAACAAAGCCTGGAAGATGAAGTTTTGAGCAAGTTGATGTAAATGCTCCAGGTAAACCGAATAAAATTATTTTATCCTTACCAAGAATTTCTCTTAATTTATTTTTTTGAGATTCTCCATCAACAAGGTGAAAAATTTCTATGTCTGGTATTTGATCTCCTATTATTAGTTTCATATTGAGTTCAATACGTAGTCTTTTACTTTTTCTATATCATTTGGAAGGACTTCAAATTTTTCTTTTTTGTAATTAACATAATTTAGACTGCCTGGTAAATTTTCAGTTTTTGAAATTGCATCTTCTATTGCCTGGGGAAATTTACATGGGTGAGCAGTTGATAACACAACACAATTTTTTTCTAATCCTAATTTTTTTACAGCACCTATTCCAACTGCAGTATGAGGATCAACTACTCTGTGGTGTTTTTCGTTAATCGTTTTTATCACCTTTAAAGTTTCATTTTCATCAAGCGTTTCGGATACAAAATCTTTTTTAATTTCGTTTAAATCATTTTTATCAATTTTATAAGTGTTTTTTTTAATTTCACTCATTACCTTTTTTGTAACTTCTGAGTTACAATTTTTCACATTATGTAAGAGTCTTTCGAAGTTACTTGCTATCTGTATATCCATACTTGGTGAGTTTGTTTCCTCAACTTTCTTCTGAGAATAATCACCTACTGATATTGCTCTATGAAGTATGTCATTTTTATTTGTAGCTACGATTAGTTTATCAATTGGAAGACCTAGTTTTTTCCCCAAATAACCAGCATAAATATCCCCAAAGTTACCTGTTGGAACACTAAAAGATAGAGGTTTATCATTTCCAACTTTAAAGTAAGCATAAAAATAATAAACTGTTTGAACTATAATTCTTGCCCAATTAATTGAGTTTACCCCTGACATATTAATTGTTTTAGAGAATTTTTTGTCATTAAACATTGCTTTTACTAAATTTTGACAGTCGTCAAAATTACCCTCTATTGCAATATTAAATACATTTTTCTCATCATGAATTGTCATTAATTTTCTTTGCACTGGTGAAATTCTGTTATTAGGATGCAAGACGAAAACATTTAAATTACTTTTTCCTCTTAACGCATCTATAGCTGCCGCGCCAGTATCGCCTGAAGTTGCAACTAAAATATTTATTTTTTTTTGATCATTTTCGAGATGGTATTGAAATAGATTTCCAATTACTTGCATTGCAATATCTTTAAAAGCCAATGTTGGACCATGAAATAGTTCTAAAATTTTTAAATCTCCTAAATCAGAGATTTTCACAATATCGCTTGATCTGAAATTTGAATATGACTTTGATATTAGAGAGATTAATTCATCTTTTTGCATGAAATCTCCAATAAATGGATAAATTATTTCAGCAGCTAAATCATTATAACTAAGACCATTTAATCTATCTAATTCCTCTTTTTTGAATTTTTTTAATGATTGAGGCACAAAAAGACCTCCGTCATCTGCCAGACCTTTAAGGAAAGCGTCCTTAAAAGTAAAAATTTTCTGACTATCTCTTGTGCTTATATAATTCATTTAATAATTCTTTTTTCTAAAATATAAATATAGCAAAAGAATTGAAATCGCTAATGAAAACCAAGTAATAGCATATTTTTTATGATTATTTGAAATATTAGCAGTAATTTTTTTTGGTTTAGGAAATTGGTAATTTCCATCTAAATAAATAATATATTTTGAAAAACTTTTTCCTGTAAATTTTAAAATATCATCTCTATCTAAGCTAAACCAATAATTATCTTTTAAATCGTTATCTGGTTTAAAAATATTTTTTCGGCCTTGTAGCTTTAAAGTCCCAATAATGTTATTTTGGTCTATTATATTAATCTCTTGATTATTTTTTTTATCGAATGGTATCCAGCCACGATTAATAAGATAATTTTCATCATTTATAATAATTGGATTTATTACCTCAAATCCAGGAGTGCCAGAGTCATTTAAATTATATAAATAAATTTGTTTTTCAAAATCAATATCACCTGACGTTTTTATTCTAAGAAAATTTTTATTATTTAACATTGTTAGTTCAATTGGAGGAATTTTCAAAGAATTTTCAATATCTAAAATCAGGTTATTTTTCCAATCTAATCTAATTATTTGCCAACTACCTAGTGCAATGAAAACGGAAATAAAAAAGAATATAAAGACAGAAAATAAAAACTTATGTTTCAAAAAATTTAATTTAACTTCCCCAAATATAAATAGCTGCAAACAAGAACAACCATACAACATCAACAAAGTGCCAATACCAAGCTGCAGCCTCAAAACCGAAATGGTGGTCTTTATTGAAATGCCCTCTTTTTCCTCTAAATAAACAAACAGCTAAAAATATTGTGCCTACAATGACATGAAATCCATGGAAACCTGTAGCCATATAAAAAACCGACCCATATATGTGATCCGAAAAAGCAAATGTAGCATGATGATATTCGTAAGCTTGTAAAACTGTAAAACATACTCCTAAAATAACTGTAAGAATTAGGCCTTGAATAAAACTTTTTCTATCATCTTCTAAAAGAGCATGATGAGACCATGTTACTGTTGTTCCTGATAATAATAAAACAAGTGTATTAATTAATGGAATATCCCAAGGATCAAAAGTTTCTATATCTTTTGGTGGCCATACATTGCCTACAAATTCATTAGGGAAAAGACTAACATCAAAGTAAGCCCAAAACCAAGCAACAAAAAACATTACCTCTGAAGCGATAAATAAAGTCATTCCATATCTATGATGAATTTGAACGACAGGAGTATGGTGGCCTTGGTGTTCAGCCTCTATTACGACATCTCTAAACCACATATACGCACCATAAATTAATAATGCAAAGCCTAAATACATGCCCCAAGATACATCTGAGTGAAGATAATAAACTGAACCTACAGCCAATACAAAACACGAGAAAGAAACATATATAGGCCACGGACTTGGGTCTACTAAATGATAATCATGTTTTTTTTCACCAGACATTTTATGAATTTATGATTGTTTATAGTAGTCTGTCGAGAAAAAAGTATAAGACATAGTTACATCCTCCAAGTTTTTTACAGAGGCATCATTGACCATTTCAGGGTCTAGATAAAAAGTCATAACATATGTAGCTTTCTCTCCAGCTTTAAGCATTTGTTTTTCAAAACAGAAACATCCAAGTTTACTATAGTATTTACCAAAACTTGAGGGTGAAACATTGAAGCTAGCGACACCTGCAGACGGCTCTGAGCCATAATTTTCTACCTCAAACTCTATTTTATTTACTTGTCCTACTTTCACGTCAATTACATTTTTTTTAGCTTTAAATTCCCATGACAAATTATTTACATTTGTATCAAATCTTACACTTACTACTTTATCTAAAACTATCTTTGGAGCGTTATTAGAAATTTGTGTTGTTCCCCCAAATCCCGTCACTCTACAAAATAAGTCATACAATGGAACAGCTGCGTAAGAAAGTCCAAGCATGGCTATAAAAATACCCGTCAGTATCAATGGTGTTAAGCTTTTTTTGTGCATCATATAGATCTATCAAAAACTCCTGTGTTGTATAAAGTAAAAAAAAACAAAAAAATCATAAAGACGATTATTAGTAATGCAGTAAATATATTTTTTCTTTTTGTTTTTTTATCAGGAACTATCATAAAATCTTATCTATCAGAAAAAACACAAAAACTAAAAATAAATATAATATTGAAAAACCAAATATTGTTTTTGCTTTTTTTGGATCAAATTTGTTTTTTTTATAATTGTAAAGTTCATAACATAAGTAATTATAATAAATCGTAAGAATTAAAGCTGGTAATAAAAAAATTAAACTTACAAAATTAATCAAATATGGAAAAATAATCACTGGTAACATAAGTAAAGAATATATTAAAATATTTAATTTTGTACTCTCTACTCCATTTGTTAGTGGGAGCATTGGAATGTTTGCTTTTTTATAATCGTCTGATTTATATAAACTTAATGCCCAAAAATGTGATGGTGTCCAAATAAATATTATAAGAAAAAATGCTAATGGCTCAATTGATAATGATCCAGTCGCAATAGTCCATCCAATAACTGGTGGAAAAGCTCCTGAGGCTCCACCTATAACAATATTTTGAGGCGTTCTTCTTTTTAACCAAATTGTATAGACAAATACGTAAAATAAAATTGTTAATAGTAATATTGCAGCTGAAATTCTATTAGTAAAAAAATCCAATGCTACTACTGAAACAATAGATAGTGTTACACCTAAAATTAGAGCTTGGTTTCTATTTACCTTTCCTGTTGGAATTGGTCTCAAGCAAGTTCTAGTCATTAAAGCATCAAGATCAGATTCATACCACATATTAAGTGCTCCTGCTGCACCCGCTCCTAGGGAAACTAATAAAATTCCTATTATAGCATCTTTTGTCGATACAGATTCTGGTGCAGTTAATAAACCTACGGCACAAGTAAAGATTACCAATGACATCACTCTTGGTTTCATTAACTTAAATAATTCAGAAAAGTTAAATAAATCTTCCTGACTTAAGGTTTTATTTTTAATTCTTAAATTATTCATTAATTTAATTTACTCTTTATCTAGCTATGAGATTTTTGTACATCCTGATCATCCTCAAATTTTGGTAGCTCATCAAAAGTATGAAAATTGGGTGGAGATGGAACTGTCCACTCTAAAGTTGTGGCTCCTGATCCCCAAGGATTTTGGGCAGCTTCTCTTTTTTTAATAAAAGCATAAATTAAGTTAACAAAAAATACTGCTAATCCTGCAACAGCTATATATGAACCAACTGAAGAAATATAATTCCATCCAGCAAATGCATCAGGGTAATCAGCATATCTTCTTGGCATTCCAGCTAATCCTAAAAAATGCTGCGGAAAGAAAATTAAATTAACACCTATGAAAGTTAACCAAAAGTGCAATTGTCCTAGCCATTCTGAGTATTCGTATCCAGACATTTTTGAAAACCAATAATAAAAACCAGCAAAAATTGCAAAAACTGCTCCTAAAGATAAAACGTAATGAAAATGAGCAACTACATAGTAAGTATCATGCATTGCGGTATCAACGCCAGCATTAGCTAGAACCACTCCTGTAACACCTCCAACTGTAAACATAAATATAAATCCAAGAGCCCAAACCATTGGAGTTTTAAAGGTTATAGAACCTCCCCACATAGTTGCAATCCATGAAAAAATTTTAATCCCAGTTGGTACTGCAATAATCATTGTAGCAGCTAGAAAATATGCCTTTGTATCTGTACCTAAGCCAACTGTATACATATGATGTGCCCATACAACAAATCCTACTACTCCAATTGCTACCATTGCATAAGCCATACCTAGATAACCAAAAACAGGTTTTCTTGAAAAAGTTGAAACTATATGGCTGATCATTCCAAAACCTGGAAGAATTAATATATAGACCTCCGGATGACCAAAAAACCAAAACAAATGTTGAAATAGGACTGGATCACCACCTGTTTGAGCCTCAAAAAATGCTGTACCGAAATTTCTGTCTGTTAACAACATAGTTATAGCTCCAGCTAGCACAGGTAATGAGAGTAATAATAAAAATGCGGTAACTAAAATTGACCAAGCAAATAGTGGCATCTTATGGAGTGTCATACCTGGTGTCCTCATGTTTAGAATAGTGGTAATAAAATTTACAGCTCCTAATATTGATGAAGCACCAGCAAGATGCAAACTTAATATGGCAAGATCCATTGCAGGTCCTGGTTGGCCAGCTTTTGAAGATAATGGTGGATAGATAGTCCAACCACCTCCAACACCCTGTGCCCCTGGAGGTCCATCTGCAAAAATTGATAAAATTAATAATGTTAAAGAAACTGGTAATAACCAAAAAGAGATATTATTCATTCTAGGAAAAGCCATGTCGGGCGCTCCTATCATAATAGGTACAAACCAATTACCAAAGCCTCCTATCATTGCTGGCATTACCATGAAAAAAATCATAACTAAACCATGACCTGTAACTAAGACGTTGTATAAGTGATAATTTCCACCTAGTATTCCATCCCCAGGATGCATGAGTTCCATCCTCATCAAAACTGAAAAAGCTGTTCCAATGACTCCAGCCACAATTGCAAATATCAGATACATTGTGCCAATGTCTTTATGATTTGTTGAATAAGCCCAACGTTTCCAACCTGTTGGCGTATGATGATCATGACTTGATGCTGTTTGTGTATACATAATTATTTACTCGCAATTTTTAATTTATCATTAATAATTTCTTCCTTAGCAAATTTTTCTCTAGCTTCTAACAGCCAATTTTCATACTCTTCCTCACTAACAACCTTAACTGTAATTGGCATAAATGCATGTTTTATCCCACAAAGTTCTGAACACTGTCCATAATATGTGCCCTCTTTTTCTGCTTTAAACCATGTTTCATTTATTCTTCCAGGGACCGCATCTCTTTTAACACCAAAAGATGGTAATGCCCATGCATGTAGAACATCATTTGCAGTAATTAAAACTTTAACAACCTTGTTCACAGGCACAACTACCTCATTATCAACAGCTAATAATCTTGGTTGATTGGCTTTTAAGTCTTTCTCTTCGATCATATAAGAGTCAAAGACGATATTTTCATCTGGATATTCATAGCCCCAATACCATTGATAACCTATGGCTTTGATAGTTAAGTCAGCCTTTGGAATTGTATCTTGTTTATACAGTATTTTAAAAGAAGGTACGGCTATTACAATTAATATAAAACAAGGAATTAATGTCCATAAAACTTCAACTGCAACATTATGGGTTCTTTTTGAAGGATTTGGATTTGCAGAGGCTCTAAACCTTACACATGCATAAAGCATCAAAAACAATACAAAAACACTAATAGCTATAATTATTGGTAATAAAAGATTGTTGTGAAAAGCAACTATTTCTCTCATAGATTCTGATGCCGCTTTCTGAAATCCAAGTTGCCAATCTGTTGGCTGATTAGCGTATGCTAAGTTTGCAACAAAAATATTAAAAATTATCAAAAAAATTTTTTTCATTTTAATAGCTATATAAAGCTCTTTTCAAAAAATTACACTTTAGTTTTCGCGACAATTTATCAATTAATTGCATAATTTACGATCGAAATTGCAGATATCACAGCTGTTTCAGATCTTAAAATGTTATCATTAATTTTAATATCTTGAACACCTTTAAAATTAAGAATCTCTTTTCTCTCTTGTTCTGAAAAGTCACCCTCAGGACCAACAATTATGCATAACGGATTTTTTGTAAATCTTGAAATATCTACTTTTTTGTTTTTTGAGTTTAAGTCTGTAAAAACTAAATCCATTGAGTTAGACGTGAGTAGTTTCATTAAATTTTGTGGCTCCTCTATTATTGGAACATTAATCCTGTTAGATTGTTCACTAGCTTCAATTATAATTTTTTCTAGACGAGATTTATTAATTTTTCTGACTATAGTTCTATCGAATATAATTGGTATAAATTTTGTAATTCCAAGCTCAGTTGCTTTTTGGATCATAAAATTTTGATAATTAGATTTTATGGGAGAGAAAGCTAACCATACCTCTTTATGATTTTTTTTCTGTTTTATTTGATTAATAACCTCAAATTCAACTATGCCATGCGAAATATTTAAAACTTTAGCTTCCCATTCTCCATTTTTATTAAATAATGAAAAATTCTCATTTTTTTTAATTCTCATCACTTTATTTAAATAGTGAGATTTAGACTTATTTAGTTTATCACGCATCTTTATTGATAATGTTTCGGAAAAAAATAATCTAATATGACTCATATATGTTAAGTTAGATTATGAAAAATATTAAAGCAATAATATTTGATGCCTATGGAACATTATTTGATGTTAATTCAGCTGCAGAAAAATGCAAAGATAAAATTGGAAAGAAATGGGAGAGTTTTGCTGATTACTGGAGAATAACTCAATTAGAATATACTTGGCTTCGAAGTTTAATGAATAGACATGAAAACTTTTGGAAAATTACTGAGGATAGTCTTGATAAGTCAATGAATGTTTTTGATATTGAAAAATCAATGAGAAAAGAACTTTTAAACTTATATAAAAAACTTTCTACTTTTGATGAAGTGCCTAAAACATTAATTTCTTTGAAAAAAAAAAATTATAAATTAGGAATTCTTTCTAATGGAACGACTAAACTACTGGAACAACTAGTAAAAAAAAATGGTTTAGAAAATTTATTTGATGATATATTTTCTATAGAAGAAGTTGGTATTTATAAACCAGATCCAAGAGTTTACGAAATACCGGTTAGAAAGTATCAAATTAAAAAAAATGAAGTTATGTTTTTAAGCGCCAATACATGGGATGTTTCAGGTGGTGGAAATTATGGCTATAATTCTATCTGGTTAAATAGAAATAAAAATATATTTGATAATCTTGATTATAAACCAAAAAAGGAGATTAAAAATTTAAACGAACTTAATAATCTAGTTTAAATTACCAAGAGGAGTTAGGTTTGTTAAGGTATTCAATTTCTTCTTTAGTAGACTCTCTACCTAAAATTTTATTTCTATGAGGGTATCTACTAAATCTTTTGATAGCATTTGTATGTTCTTTCCAAGATTTTTTAATATTAATTATTTCGGGATGTTCTTGCAAAAATAAATCCAAAAAGTGATAAGCCATTTCATGATCGAACATTTCCTCGCTATGAATCAATGGTAAAAGCATAAAAAATCTCTGGTTTTGGTCCATGTCTTTTAAAAAATCTGATTTAATTGAGTAATGAACAATTAATCTTGATTTTGAGTCCTGTTCAAAAGCCTTTTTATCATTTCTAAACATATTTCTTGAAAATTGATCAAATAATATAATTAGAGCCAAGCTACCCATCGCACTATCTTGCCAATCGTCATATTCATTTGCACTAGCCTTTTCATAGTCACTTAAAAATTTTTCTTTAATTAGTTGATCTAATTTTTCATCTTTTTTAAATCGCTTTTCAGATGGAGTTTCGATAAACCAAAAATCAAGTATAGCTTGTGCTTTAGGGTCCATAAGCGCATTTATTAAACTTTTTATTTAAATTTTAAACAAAAAAGTATCATTGAATAATTGATTTTATTTATTAAGTTTACCTAATGAATTTAATAGAAATAGATAAAATTATTAATCCTATTCAAGCATCCGACGGAGCTGGGGTAAAACTTAAAAGAAGCATTGGTGTTGAACCTAATTATTTTGACCCTTTTTTAATGCTAGATGAATTTGGTTCGGAAAATAAGGATGACTACGTTGCAGGTTTTCCACCTCATCCACACAGAGGTATTGAAACAGTTACTTACATGCTGCAAGGAGAATTTGAACATGAGGATAGTACAGGTGCTAAAGGTCGAATGTCCTCAGGGGATGTGCAGTGGATGAAGACAGGAAGTGGTATTATACATTCTGAAATGCCTGCTATGTCGGAAGGTAGACTGCATGGTTTTCAATTATGGATAAACATGCCGGCAAAATTTAAAATGAGTAAGCCCGAATACATTTATATAGACTCAGAAAAAATGAGTATATACAAAGATACTGATAAGCAAGTAAAAGTTATAGCTGGTAAATTTGAAAATGCAGAGGGACCAGTCAAAGGACATAATATTGAGCCGATTTATTTTGATATCGAACTAAATAAAAAAAAAGAATTTAATTTTAAACTACCATCAACTCATAATTCATTTATTTATTTGATAAGAGGCGAAATCACAATTGGTGAAAAGCAACATGAAAAAGTTAAAGACAGCACATTGATATTACTCTCAAAAGGAGAGATGTTAAAAGTAAAAAGTAATACTGACACAAAATTTCTATTGATTTCTGGAAAACCTATAAATGAAAAAATTGCAAGAGGTGGGCCATTTGTTATGAATACCAAAGATGAAATATTAAAAGCCGTACAAGATTATCATAATGGTACTTTCGTTAAATGAAAGCGGTTTCAATCAACAAATACGGTGGTCCAGAAGTTTTGGAAATTAAAAATATAACATTAAATGATCCAAAATCTGGTGAAGTTTTAATCAAAAATAAGGCCATAGG
Source organism: uncultured Pelagibacteraceae bacterium (assembly GCA_902629575.1). Lineage (GTDB taxonomy): Bacteria > Pseudomonadota > Alphaproteobacteria > Pelagibacterales > Pelagibacteraceae > Pelagibacter. The sequence continues at coordinate 5,914 of CACORJ010000006.1, read as the reverse complement.
ACTAAACTATATTGATACGTATCATAGATCAGGGCTTTACCCTGTTGAATTGCCATCCAATATAGGAATTGAAGGTGCTGGTATAATTGAAAAAATTGGACCGGACGAAAAAAATTTTAAAGTTGGCGATAGAGTTGCTTATGCATCAATGCCAATAGGCTCTTATTCTACTCATAGAATTTTTCCAACAGAAAAATTAGTTAAAGTGCCCAACGAAATTGAATTAGAAGATGTAGTAACCTTAATGACTAAAGGCTTAACAGTTTTCTATCTTCTTCATAAAACTTACCAAGTAAAATCTGGTGAAACAATATTATTTCATGCTGCAGCGGGAGGCGTGGGGCAAATTTTTTGTCAATGGGCAAGAAGTTTGGGTTGTAATGTGATAGGAACAGTTGGATCAGATGAAAAAATTCAAATAGCTAAAGACAACGGTTGTAATTACGTAATTAATTATTCAAAAGATAATTTTGCTCAGAAAGTAAAAGAATTTACTGGTGGTTTGGGTGTTCCTGTAGTTTACGATGGCGTAGGAAAAAAAACATTTGATGATTCAATAGAATGTTTAAAATTAAGAGGCATGATGGTTTCTTTTGGAAATGCCTCTGGTCCTTTAGATCCTTGTAATGTTGCAAAATCCTTAGCACCAAAAGGTTTATATTTAACAAGACCAAGCATAGCTCATTATACATCAACAAAGAGTGAACTTGATGAGGCTGCAAAAAAAGTTTTTGAGATGTACATTAATAGAAAATTTTCTCTAAAAATTTATAAAAAATATTCATTAGATGATATAGTAAAAGCTCACCAAGATTTAGAAAATAGAAAAATTTTAGGTCCTGCAGTTATAATTCCTATTTAACGTCAACATCCATATCTGACATGTGAAGTTTAAGTGCATTAGTGGATATATGAATTTCTCTTATGAAAAATATTATTGAAATTATCATTGATAAGCAACAAGAGCCAAAAATAAGTCTAGCAATAAATAGACTTTCAAAGTAAAGCGCAAAAACTGTCAACATATTAAAAAGGAAACCAAAAGAGGCAAATAAAATTGTCCATCTTAATAAAGTTATTCTTCCACTTAAATTCTGAAATTGTTTTTTCCACTCAGGAGGGATATGTTTTTCATAAACATGTTCATCGTGTAATTGTCTAATTAAAATACTTAAAGAATGAAATCGATTGCTATAAACACCCATCATCAAAGGTATCGCAGGAAACATTAAGGCGGTAACTGTGTAATCAATACTCATACGAATCAGTTTGATTATCAATGTTGTGTTTGTTATTTACAAGTAAATTTTATGGATCAAATAAAAATTTTCATTGAACTTACAAGGTTAAAAAAACCAATTGGATATATGCTTTTATTTTGGCCTTGTGCCTGGGGTTTAACAACGGCATATGATTTTTCTAGAGACATTAATTTTTTCTTGTTTTATCTTATTTTATTTTTTGCTGGCTCAGTTTTAATGAGATCAGCAGGTTGTATAGTTAATGATATTGTGGACAGAAAATTTGATAGAAAAGTTTCCAGAACAAAAGATAGGCCTATCGCTTCAGGAAAAATTTCTGTAAAAAAAGCAATTTTTTATTCTATATCTTTGTGTACATTAGCCCTCATAGTTTTAGTTCAATTCAATCATTTAACTATATTACTTGCTATTGGATCTATGCCATTAGCTTTTAGTTATCCATTGATGAAAAGATTTACCTATTGGCCTCAATTATTTTTAGGTATCACATTTAATTATGGTTTAATTTTGGGATGGACTTCAATTGAAAGTAACATAGATATCATTCCAATAATATTCTATTTAGGAGCCATATTTTGGACACTTGGCTTTGACACGATTTATGGGTTTCAAGATTTAAAAGATGATGAGATAATTGGTTTAAAATCTACATCAATAAAATTTAAGTCTAAACCACAGTTATTTCTGATACTATGTTATACAATTTTTATTATTTGCCTATTTTTGCTAGGACTGCTTATGCAATTTAACAAGTTTTATTATTTAGTTTTAGCTATTATAGGTTATCAATTATATTTTATTCAAATTCATAAACTGAAAATAGATGATGAAAAAAATTGCTTAAAAATTTTTAAGTCAAATAATTTTCTTGGGTTATTGGTATTCATTTCATTAATTGTAGGCAAATTATAATAATGACTAATATTCAGATTTTAAAAAGGTTATATAAAGATTATACAAAAAAATATCTAAAAAAAATTTTGATTTCAGTTTTTTTTACAGTCTTATTAGCTGGAAGCACATCAGCTGTTGCTTATTTATTAGATCCGGCAATCAAACATTTGTTTATTGAACAAGAAAAAAAACTTCTTTTCACAATTCCTTTACTTATTATCCTAGCTTTTTCAATTAAAGGTGCATCATTGTATTTAGCAAAAGTAATTATGATAGGAGTCTCAGAAGATGTTAGGAGAGATGTTCAGGTGGATATGTTTTCAGCTTTAATTAAAGCTGATGTTCAATATCTAGATAATAAACATTCCGGTAAGTTTATAACTAATCTTACTAATGATGTTGGTATGATCACCAATCTTGTTAGTACAGCTATTTTGAATTTGTTTAAGGATAGCCTGACATTAATTGGTTTGTTGGGGGTAATGTTTTATCAAAATTGGAAATTGTCTTTAATTGCCATAATCATGATACCTTTAGCGAGTGTTGCAGCAAGAACTCTTGGAAAAAGAATCGGAAAAGCTGTAACTGAACAAATGAATAAATCAGCAATTTTGACATCTTACCTAATTGAATTCTTTAAAAATCATAAACTTATGAAAGTCTTTCAAAGAGAAAATGATGAAAAAATTAGAGCCAATAAAATGATAAATGAGTTAAGAGATAAAGCACAAAAAATTAGTATTGTTCTCGTACGCGCTTCTCCAATAATGGAATTTTTAACCGGAATAATGATCGCTTTGTTAATCTTTATATCTGCCAAGCTAGTCTCTAATAATGAATTAGAAGTGAGTAATTTTTTTTCATTTTTAGCCGCAATGATGCTTGCTTATCAACCAGTTAGATCTTTAGCTACACTAAACATCACAGTACATCAAGGGATAGCCGGAGCAAGAAGAGTGCTGCCAGTACTTGATGATAAACCAAAAATAAAAGATAAAGATGAAGCAAAAGAACTTAAAATTAGTAATGGTGAAATTTCATTTGAAAATATAAATTTTCAATATTTAAAGGGTGAAGGTAAAATTCTAAAAAATATCAATCTAAATTTTCAAGGTAAAAAAATGACAGCACTTGTAGGACAAAGTGGTGCTGGGAAATCCACAATTTTAAATCTTATACCCAGGTTTTATGATGCGATTTCAGGTAGTATAAAAATCGATAATCAACCAGTATATGACACAACTCTTCTATCCTTAAGAAACAATATTTCTCTTGTAAGCCAAGACACTACTTTATTTGATGATACAATTAAAAATAACATAATTTATGCAAAACCTGATGCTACTGAAGAAGAAATAGAAGAAGTTGCTAAATCTTCTTTTGCTGATGAATTTATTGAGAGATTGCCAGATAAATATAACACAATAATTGGTGAGAACGGGGTAAGATTATCTGGTGGTCAAAAACAAAGATTATCAATTGCTAGGGCATTACTTAAAAAGAGTAAAATAATTTTACTAGATGAGGCAACTTCATCTTTAGATGCTGATACAGAAAATAAAATTCAAAAAGCAATAAATTTTTTAACTTTAGGCAGAACTACTATCGTAATTGCACATAGACTTTCAACAATTTTAAATTCTGATAAAATATATGTAATTAATGAGGGAAAAGTTGTTGGTGAAGGAAAACATAAAGATTTACTTATTTCATCTAAAGAATATAAAAATTTCTTTGATAAACAAGTTAAAAAAGACTGATGTTAATTGTTTATAGGTTCTTAATAAATTTAGTATTTATTTTGTCACCAATTATTTTTGTAATAAGATTTTTAAAAAAAAAAGAGGATACTCAACGATTTATTGAAAAAATAGGTTTCTTTAATAAAAAAAAAGTAAATGGAAAACTTGTGTGGTTTCATGGTGCAAGTGTTGGAGAATTACAAAGTATAGTTCCATTATTAGAGAAACTTGAAAGAAATAAATCTATTAAACAAATATTAATAACTTCAAATACACTAAGTTCATCAAAAGTTATAAATAATAATGATTTCAAAAAAGTAGTTCATCAATTTTTTCCAATAGATACAAATTTTTTAATCAAAAAATTTTTAAATCACTGGAAACCATCTAAAGCAATTTTTATAGACTCAGAATTTTGGCCCAACACAATTATTAATTTAAAAAAGAAAAATATTCCTATAATACTTCTTAATGGTAGGATTACTAAAAAAACCTTTAACAGATGGAACATATTCTCTAACTTTTCAAAAAAATTATTTGAAAATTTTGAACTTTGCCTTGCGTCAAGTAAAGAATCTTTTAAATTGTTGAAAAAATTAAATTTTAAAAATGTAAAATTTATTGGAAACCTTAAATATTCTCAGGCCGAGACTGAAAATTTATACTTAAATCAAAAACTTAATAACTTTATATTAACAAATAATTCCTGGTGTGCGTCTAGCACTCATAATACTGAAGAAATATTTATTGGACAAACCCATAAAATTTTAAAAAAAAAAATAAAAAAATTGATAACAATTTTAATACCTAGGCATATTGAGAGAAGTTTTGATATAAAAAAGGATTTAGAGAGTCTTAATCTTAATGTTCAATTACATGAGCCAAAAACAAAGATTGACCCCGATATGGATATTTATTTAGTAAATTCATATGGAAAAACAAAAACTTTTTATAATTTATGTAAAAATGTTTTTTTAGGTGGCTCATTAATTAACCATGGAGGTCAAAATCCTTTGGAAGCTGCACGATATGGTTGTAATATTATACATGGTCCCAACATTCAAAATTTCAGTGAAATCTATAATTTTTTAAAGAAAAATAATATTTCTAGAAGAATAAATAGTCCAAAAAAAATGGCGAGTGTTTTAAATAAATTATTGAAAAAGAAATCAAATTCAAAAAAAATTCAACTAAAATTAAAAATTATAGGAAAAAAAATTTTAGAGTCAACTTATAAAGAAATTAAAATATAAAATTAAATGAATTTTACAAAACCAAAGTTTTGGGATTTAAAAAAACCTCACTTCTTGGCTATTATATTGTTACCAGTTAGTATAGTTTTTCAATTTATTTTTTGGATAACCAAATCTCTGAAAAGACCAAAAAAGTTTAATGTGCCAATAATTTGTATTGGTAACATTTATATTGGTGGCACAGGAAAAACTCCGCTATCTAGAGAAATTTTTAATATTCTAAATTCTTTAAATAAAAACCCTGCATTTATTAAAAAATCTTATCCATATTTAAATGATGAAATAAAAATGCTAGAAAATAGCGGCAAAGTTTTTGTCTCCGAAAATAGGTCATCTAGTATTTACTCATTAATTGAAAATAATTATAATGTTGCCATTTTAGATGATGGTTTTCAGGATTTTTCAATAGAATCTGATTTTTCAATATTATGTTTTAACTCAAAACAATTAATTGGAAATGGCTTAGTGATTCCATCAGGACCATTAAGAGAAAAAATATCTTCTATTAAAAGAGCTGATTGTATTTTTATAAATGGAGAAAAAAATATTGAATTTGAGAAAAAATTAAAAAAAGTTAAATCAGATATAGAAATATTTTATACAAATTATAAAATTAAAAATTCTGAAAAATTAATTGATAAAAAAATCATAGCTTTTGCTGGAATTGGAAATCCGTCAAATTTTTTTGAATTATTAATAGATAACAATATTAAAGTTAAAAAAACTATATCATTTCCAGATCATCATGATTATTCTGAAAAAG
>CACORJ010000005.1 GCA_902629575.1 uncultured Pelagibacteraceae bacterium | reverse complement strand
TTGCATAATTGATAAGATCAGTTCTTGATTTTAAATTCCAAATTCTCCAAGGAGCTATTATTTTTATTTTTGGATCAAAATAATGATAGCCTAATTCAAATCTAATTTGGTCATTTCCTTTTCCTGTTGCACCATGAGACACAGCATAAGCTTTAAATTTTTTTGCAACTCTAATTTGATCTTTTGCAATTAATGGTCTTGCAATAGAAGTTCCCAATAAGTATAAACCTTCATAAATTGCATGACCTCTTATCATTGGATAAACGTAATCTTTTACAAAAGTATCTTTTAAATCACTAATTATAATTTTTTTAACACCAAATTTTTTCGCATTTATATAAATTTTTCTTCTATCAATAATTTGCCCTACATCAGCTGTGTAACATATAATTTCTGCGTTATAGTTTTCTTGAAGCCATTTTAAAATTATAGATGTATCGAGACCTCCTGAATATGCTAAAACAATTTTTTTCTCTGATTTCATTTATTAGCTACAAGCAGTTTTAGCTGCATTGTAAGCTTTGGTAAAACCAAGAAGTGAATAGTGATCAATAGTTTGTGATCCTTTTTGATTATATCCCTTTATCATAATTCTGGATCCTTTTTTCATAACCTTTACCATTTTCTTTTCAATTTTATTATCAGCTATCCAAGCAAACCCTTGTTGAACAATGTCAAACTTAATTTTGTTCTTACCTGAAATTGCAGTTACTGAATTGTTTTTGTTAAATTCGTATCCTGGACTTGCGCTAATTTCGTCTGTAATTTTTTCACTTGGTCTAAAAGTTACAAATAATCTTGCGTCTCTTTTATTTGATTTTGGAGCCTGCAAAACAGGAGAGGACTGTGCAAAACAAACAGTGCCAGATGGCTCAACTAAAACCATTGTTTTCCAATCTTTATATTTTCCAATTTCTTTAAGCTCTTGAGCTTGAGAAGAAGAAAAACAAAAAAGAATTAGAAGAAAAAATAGAATTAGATTTTTTTTAATTAAGGGCATGGGTTTGGATAAATTTTTTGAACTTCATTAATATCATCGATAATTTCATCATTTAATTTTATATTTACACTTTCTATATTTGATTTCAACTGATCCATTGTTGTTGCTCCAATTATTACACTTGTCATGAAATGTTGCATCTCACAAAATTTTACACTCATTTGAGCAAAATCAAGACCATGCTTCAGAGCAATTTCATGATATAGATCAATCGCGATTTGCCCATTTTTTGTTTTATACCTTTGAAATTTATCACCAAAAAGTTTCATTCTAGAATGTTCTGGTAAATTTCCATCTTTGTATTTTCCAGATAAATAACCAAAAGCTAATGGTGAGTAGGCTAATAAACCACTCTGTTCCCTTATGGAAATTTCTGCTAAACCAATTTCATACGATCGATTAACAAGGCTATAAGGATTTTGAACAGACATTATTTTAGGAAGTTTTTTTAATTTTGAAATTTCTAAAAATTTTGATAAACCCCAAGCTGTTTCATTAGATAATCCAATGTGTCTTATTTTTCCACTTTGAATAATTTTGTTTAGTTGATTAAGAATTTCCTCAAAATTATTCCATTCATTCTCATCTTTATGATTATAACTCAATTTTCCAAAAAAATTACTTTCTCTCTCTGGCCAGTGAAGTTGGTAAAGGTCGATATAATCAGTTTTTAATCTCTTTAAACTTTGATTAACTGCTTCGTTCAAATTTTTTTTATTATATTGATTTCCTCCTCCTCTTATCCAATCTAATCCAGGCCCAGCTATTTTAGTTGCAATAATAACCTCTTTTCTTTTCTTATTTTTTTCAAACCAATTACCTATTATTTGTTCTGTTTTACCATAAGTCTCTTTCTTAGGAGGTATAGAGTATAGTTCAGCTGTATCCCAAAAATTTACCCCTTGATCTAAAGCGTAATTCATTTGCTCAAAACCTTCAGCTTGTGTGTTTTGTTCACCCCAGGTCATAGTTCCGAGACAAATTGTGCTTACATCAATGTCAGTATTTCCTAGTTTTTTGAAATTCATAGAAGTTAAACATTTTATGGTATCTTGAATTAATAGTAAAAGACTATATATAACTCCTTATGAAAATAGATAAACACGGCATATTAAATAGAGAAAAAATTGCTCAAAAATCTACAGTGATAACTGATGAAGGTTTAAGAGCTTATATGTTGAAGGTATATAATTATATGGCAACCGGGGTATTATTAACCGGCATAATAGCATTGTTATCGTTTAAATTTTCAGTAGTAACAGATCCTAGTGGTTCAATTGTTGCATTGACTCAATTTGGAAACGCAATCTATTTGTCTGGTTTAAAATGGGTTGTAATGCTTGCACCTTTAGGAATTGTATTTTACATGAGTTTTGGAATAAACAAAATGAGCGCTTCTAAAGCACAAACTACATTCTGGGTATTTGCTGCTCTTATGGGATTATCATTGTCATCAATTTTACTAATTTACACTGGCTTAAGTGTAACAAGAGTATTTTTTATTTCATCAGCAACTTTTGGAGCTATGAGTATTTACGGATATACAACTAAAAGAGACTTAACAAAATTGGGGTCTTTTTTAATGATGGGATTGATAGGGATAATAATTGCTTCTCTTGTCAATATTTTTTTAAAATCTTCAATGATGTATTTTGTAATCTCAATAATAGGTGTTTTAATATTTGTAGGACTAACTGCATATGATACCCAAAAAATAAAAAATATGTATGTTGCGAGTGATACAGGTGAGCTGATTGGCAAAAAAGCTGTAATGGGTGCTTTAACGTTATACTTAGACTTTATAAACTTATTTATTATGCTTTTAAGACTTTTTGGTCAAAGAAGATAATCAGTTTTTAAAATTTTTCCAATTTATTTTTTTTAACAAATTCGTAAGTTCGAATGAGTTTTTTAATATTTTTCCGTTTGTGTCAATAATCAGATATTTCAAGTTTTTATTTTTCGGTTTAAAATTTTTACAAATCTTATAAAGTGCGTTTTCAGTAGCATTTTTAAATACACTAAAACTTACTTGTTTACTTGAAATATTTAATCCATAATCTTTCCAAGATCCCTCTGAAACCATTTTAGCGTATAAATCTAAAATAATTTTTAGTTCCTCTTTTTCAAAAAAATATTTCTCTTCAATTTTTTTGTTAGTATTATTAATTACTAGTCTTAAATTATTATTCATTTATTTTGTATTTATTTATTAGTCCGACCTGAAAACCTGTGAAAATGATTGTAATCGGTAGCATCCCCCAAACTTTAAAGTTTACCCAAAATTCTTCTGACTGCGTTCTCCATATAATTTCATTTAGTATCGCCAAACCAAAGAAAAAAAACATCCATCTTTTATTTAAAATTTCCCAACCAATATCATTGAGTGAGATTGAATTACTTAAAATTTTTTTTAGAATCGGTTCTTTTATAAAAAATTTCCCGAAATATAATGTAAGCGCAAATAGGATATTTATTATTGTTGGTTTTATGTAAATAAATATTGGATCGTTAAAGTATATTGTTAGTCCTCCAAAAAAAGTTATCAAAATACCACTTAGAAGCGGCATAGGAGGAACTTTCTTTTCGATAATCCAAACAATTATTAATGAGATAATTGTCGCAATTATTAAAGGAGGAATTGCAACTGATAAACTTTTATCGTTATTATAATAGAAGAAAAAAAATATTACTAGAGGCCCAAAATCTGTGAGAAATTTAAGAAAAGATTTATTCACTAAAAAGATATTAACATAATAAGTGTAATGATTAAAACTTTATATTTTTTATTATTGATTTTTAATTTTAAATCTCCATATTAAATGTATGGGAATACAGAAAGCAAAATTTTCAATTGGCGATATTGTAAAGCATAAGCACTTTGAATTTAGAGGTGTGATTTATGATGTTGATTTTGAGTTTAATAATTCTGAAGAGTGGTACCAATCAATTCCAAAGAACGTCAGACCTAGGAAGGATCAACCATTTTATCATTTGTTAGCTGAGAATGATGAAATTACTTACGAGGCATATGTATCAGAGCAAAATCTTTTAACTGATGACTCAGGCGAGCCTATAAAACACCCTCTTATTGAGGAGATTTTTTCGGGTAAAAAGGGCTCTAGTTATTTTAAGCCGTCTAATTAAAAATACATTATTTCACCACATTTGGTTCAAATCTTAGTCACAGATGTTAAGTAGATATATGAGATATCTGATCAAGAGTGTGAAAAAAACCCTCATCATTATCTCCCTCTACATTCTTGATCAGATAATCCTTTCGTACTAAAAGTTTATTTAAGGTATGATTAAAATTCCAGAACCAAACAAGATATTTGCAATTACATCGAGAGCTCCAAAATACGTATTTTTTTTATTTGTTGTTGTTCTTTCAGTTGGTCTTATTGAAGCTTTATTATTATCTCCAGAAGATTATAAACAAAGTCATTCAGTAAGAATTATGTATGTGCATGTACCAGCTGCATGGATTTCTTTGGGAATTTTTTCAGGAATTACACTTCTATCTTTAAGTGGCTATATTTTTAAAAATAAAAATTTTTTTCTAATAGCAAAAAGTCTAGCACCTTCAGGATTAGTTTTTAATATAATCGCATTAGTTACTGGTTCTATTTGGGGAAAACCAACTTGGGGAACATGGTGGGCTTGGGATGCAAGAATTACTTCCATGTTAATTTTATCACTTTTTTATTTAATGTATCTAATTGCATGGAGAATTTATAACGATGATGAAAAAGTTATTAGAGCAACAACTTTAATAACTATTTTCGGAATTATTAATGTCCCAGTAATTAAATATTCTGTAAATTGGTGGAACACTTTACATCAACCAGCTTCAATAAATCTATTATCTGAATCTTCTATACATTCATCAATGCTAGTTCCGTTAACAATAATGACTGCGGCATTTGCACTATTTTCATTGCTTATTTTTTTAATGAAATATAATACAGAGCTGATAAGACTTAAGACTAAAGGCTTAGATAGATTATGATAAATGAAATTATAAATATGAATGGATATGGTGTCTATGTATGGTCAGCATTTTCATTTACACTTGTTTGTTTTACGTCCTTGTATTTGGTAATTAAGGCTCAATACATAAAAGAAAGAAATAAATTTATCTTAAAATTTGGGTCCTTAGACTCTAAACAAGTAGAAGCAGCAAAGACTCAAAAGATTAATATTGAAATTTTATCAAGTGGTCAGATTATCTAACCTTAACCCATGTATGGTCGAAAAGTTAAATTAAGATTTTTATTTGTAATTATTATTGGGCTTTCTCTATTTTTATCTGCTTTTTTAATTTTAAAATCTTTGGAAGAGAGTGTTGTTTATTTTAAGTCTCCAACGGATATAAAATTAATTAAAGAAATTGAATATAAAAAAATTAGAATTGGTGGAATGGTAAAAAAAAATTCTATTCAAATGTCGACTGATCAAATAAATTTCATAATTACTGATTTAAGAAATGAAATTAATGTGACCTATTCAGGAATAGTTCCAAATCTTTTTTCAGAGGGAAAAGGAGTAGTTGCTGAAGGATATCTAAAGGATAGAAATTTTTTTGAAGCCTCAAAAATTTTGGCTAAACATGATGAAAATTATATGCCACCAGAAGTAAAGGCTGCTTTAGAGAAAAATTAGATGATATACAGTGAAATAGGATATTATTCATTGGTAATTGGTCTTACCATTTCTCTACCTATATTTTTTTTTTCAATTAAAAATTTTAGAGATAATAAAATATTAGATTATAAAATAATTAATTTTTCTTTCATCCAATTATTATTGGTATTGACAAGTTTTTTAGGACTAGTTTTATCTTTCATCTATTCCGATTTTAGTAATGAAACTGTTTTCAATAATTCACATACAACAAAACCTTTATTTTACAAGATTTCAGGGACATGGGGAAATCATGAAGGTAGTTTATTATTGTGGTTGTTAGTTTTAAATCTTTTTATTTTCTTTTTTTTAATTACATCAAAAAACTTATGGAAAAATTACAGAATTTTAACTGTTCTTTTTCATCAATTAATTATTATTGGTTTTTTTATTTTTTTATTAGATTCATCAAATCCCTTTAATTATATATTTCCCGTTCCTAAAGAAGGGTTAGGACTTAATCCAATTTTACAAGACCCAGCTTTAGCAATTCATCCACCAGTTTTGTACCTAGGTTATGTTGGTTCATCGATAATATTTTCTAGTGTGCTTGCAGCAACATCACTAAACTATGTATCAAAAATATGGGCTCTTCATATAAAAAAATGGGTTTTAATATCATGGGTATTTTTGACTCTAGGTATCTTATTAGGTTCGATCTGGGCATATTATGAATTAGGATGGGGTGGCTTTTGGTTTTGGGATCCAGTTGAAAACATTTCACTGATGCCTTGGTTAGCACTTACAACTTTATTTCACTGCATTTTAGTTCTAGAAAAAAGATCAACACTCACCTCTTGGGTAATAATTCTATCAATAACTACTTTTACATTAAGCATGTGTGGGACCTTTTTAGTGCGCTCGGGTATTCTTAATTCTGTTCATACATTTGCAAATGATCCAGAGAGAGGTTTATTTATATTAACTTTTTTATTTATATTAATTTTTATATCTTTGTTTGTTTTTTTCGTTTTTCATAAAACAGATAAAAAAAGTTTAATTTCATTTTCTCTAGTAAGTAAAGAAACTTCTATTTTGATAAATAATTGGTTTATGATGTATTTTTTGTCAGTTGTTCTAATTGGTACAATTTACCCTATATTCCTAGATGTTATTTCATCAGAAAAAATTTCTGTTGGCCCACCATTTTATCATAAACTTATGATACCATTCCTTGTACCTTTCTTAATTTTTATGGCAATTGGTCCGCAGTTAAGGTGGATTAAATCAAGACTTAGAGGAAAAATATATTTAATAACATTATTTATAATATCAATTTCTGCATCTTTTTTTGTTGTAAAAAATCTAAGTTATAATTTTTTAATCAATACCGTTTTAATAGGAAGCGCTCTATACCTTTTTTTTGTAACAATAAGAGATTTTTTCTCAAAAGAATTTAAAAATATTTCTCAAAATTTATCTCATTTTGGATTTAGTCTCTTGATTTTAAGTATTCTATTTAACAATTTGTTTTCTAATGAGATCATTACAAATCTTAAAGTTGGTGAGCGATTTAATAATGAAAAATTTCAGATTGTATTTAAAAATCTTGAAAAATCTGAGGAGAAAAATTATGTCACTTTTAAAGGATATTTCACAATTTTAGAAAGTGGAAAAGAAGACAACTTAGTGCCTGAACTTAGAGTTTATAATCAACCAAATATAGTTACAAGTGAGGCAGATATTAAAACATCGTTACTTAATGATAAATTTATTACAATGAACACAGTTCAAAATGAGGAATATTTTAATATAAGATACCAGGTAAAACCATTAATGATTTGGATATGGATATCAGTTTTATTAATTTCATTTGGTGGAATTTTGAGTTTGTTTAATAGAAATAGAGTATGAAAAATAAGGTTATTTTCTTTTTAATTTCAAGTTTTTTTATTTTTATATTTTTTATTTTTTATAAAGGGTTAAATCAATCAAATTTATATCAACCAAAAAGCAAGGTTAAGAATGTCCCTCAGTTTTCTATTATTACATTTTATGAACAAAAAGAAATACATTCAAAAAATATATTCAATCAAAATAAGTACTATCTTTTAAATATATGGGCATCTTGGTGTATGCCATGTAGAGATGAGCATCCTATGTTATTAAATTTGAGTAATAATTTTGAAATAGAAATTATAGGAATGAATTATAAAGATAATTTTAAAAATGCTAAAAAGTTTTTAGATGAGTTAGGAAATCCTTATACAAAAATCTTAGTTGATAAAGATGGAACTCGATCAATAGAATTAGGAGCTATTGGAGTGCCGGAATCTTTTTTAATTTATAAAAATGATATTGTAAGAAAGTTTATTGGTCCATTAAATATTGAAATGATTAAAGAGATTGAGAAAATTATTCAATGAGAATTTTTAGATTTTTGTTTGTTTTGTTTTTAATGTGTAATTCAAATTTTGCAATTGCCGATGATAATAAAATGCAAAATAAAATAGCTAAAAATTTAAGATGTTTAATTTGTCAAGGTCAATCAGTTTACGACTCAGACTCAGAATTTGCCATAAGTGTAAAACTAGTAATACAAAATAAATTAAGTGAGGGTCTCACCGAAGAACAAATCTATGAATTATTAATCAAAAAGTATGGCGACTGGATTTCGTATAATCCTAAATTTAGAGGAAATACATACTTTTTGTGGCTTTTACCTCTATTGATATTTTTATTTGGTGGTGCAATAATATTCAGAAAAGTTATAAGAATAGAAAAATAATCTAATAAAAAGTACCATGTATTTAAAAAAAATATTTTTGTTTCTGTTCATCATATCAATGACATCAAACTTATTCGCTTCTGAGGAGATTAAATCTGTAAAAGAACATCAATTGAATTTTTTTACAGGAAATTTTGATTTTAGTGACGATAAACAGAAAGCTCTATTGGTAGGGTTTCAACATCAAAATGAAAATTTGGTTAGAGAGACTTTTTTAGGTATTCTATCTCCAATTACTGGTGGTTTTGTAACAGAAAATTCGGCAGCTTATATTTATACTGGAGTTGAGTGGAATGTAGACATGGGAAATTTGTTGTTTACACCAAGTTTTGCTCCAGGTTTATATCATGAGGGGAATGGTAAAGATCTTGGTCATGTTCTTGAGTTTAAATCAGAGGTGCAATTGTCCTATTCTTACTCAGAAAGATCTAGTTTTGGTGTCTCATATAACCATGTTTCTAACGCTAGTTTAGGTGATAAGAACCCTGGAGCAAATAGTTACATGTTCAATTTTATTAAAAACTTTTAAGATACGCATATGAATTTAAACGATTGTCATAATTTTAGTGACTTTAGAAAATTGGCTAAAAAAAGATTACCTTCACCTATATTTCATTATATTGATGGTGCTGCAGATGATGAAATAACTTATGCTAGGAACACAAATTCTTTTGATGATGTGGACCTAGTTCCTAATGTATTGAGAGGTGTTGAAAACGTCGATTTATCCACAACAATTTTTGGTAAAAAAATAGATTTACCATTTTATCTTTCACCAACTGCACTTCAAAGACTTTTTCATTACGATGGTGAAAGAGCAGTTGGAAAAGCTGCTAAAAAATTTAATACAATGTTTGGAGTTTCAGCTTTAGCAACTGTAAGTGTGGAGGAAATTTCTTCAATGATAGATACGCCAAAAATGTTTCAGTTTTATTTTCATAAAGATAGAGGCTTAAATGACTCTTGTTTGGAGAGAGCGAAAGCTGCTAAATTTGATGTAATGGCTTTAACTGTTGACACCATAACTGGAGGTAATCGTGAAAGAGATTTAAGAACTGGTTTTACTTCACCTCCAAAGTTAACATTATCAAGTTTATTAAGTTTTGCTGTGAAGCCAATGTGGGGAATAAATTATTTAACTAAAGGGAAGTTTGAATTGCCTCATCTCCAAGATTTTGTAAAAGAAGGTACAGACACAAATACATCTATTGGGAATTATTTTTCTACAATGTTAGATCAATCTATGAATTGGAAAGATGCCGAGAAACTTTGTTCTCAATGGGGCGGTCACTTTGCTTTAAAAGGAGTTATGAGTGTTGAAGATGCAAAAAAAGCAGTCGATATTGGATGTACTGGAATAATGGTTTCTAATCATGGAGGAAGACAGTTGGATGGATCGAGAGCTCCTTTTGATCAGTTAGCAGAAATCGTTGACGCAGTAGGAGATAAGTTAGATGTAATTTGTGAAGGCGGAATTCATAGAGGTACACATATGCTAAAAGCTTTATCACTGGGAGCAAAAGCTTGTTCTGGCGGGCGTTTATATTTATATGCTTTAGCAGCCGGGGGGCAAGCTGGTGTTGAAAGAGCTATAGAAAAATATAAAGCAGAATTAGTCAGAGATATGAAGTTAATGGGTTGTACAAAAATAAGTGATTTAAACAGAAATAATTTAAGATTTAGAAGATAGTGAGCTTAAAAAATTGCTACAACTTTGAAGATTTTAGAAAATTAGCAAAAAAAAAATTACCGTCACCAATTTTCCATTACATAGATGGGGGCGCAGATGATGAAACGACATTAAAGAGAAACACAAATTCATTTGATGATTGTGACTTAGTTCCAAATGTTCTCGCTAGTGTAGGCAAACCAGATATAACAACAACTGTCTTTGGAAAAAAAATTGAAATGCCAATTTTTCTCTCGCCTTGTGCAATGCAAAGGCTATACCATCATGATGGTGACAAAGCTTCTGCAAGGGCGGCTGATAAATTTGGAACTTTTTATAGTATGTCAACTATGGCAAACAATACTATTGAGGAAATTTCTAATATTTCTGGGGGTCCAAAATTGTTTCAGCTATATGTTCATAAAGATCAATCAATTACAGACGATTTGATCGAAAGATGTAGAAGATCAGGCTTTGATGGTATGTGTTTGACTGTCGATACATTGGTTGCGGGTAATAGAGAGCGCGATCACAGAACTGGTTTCACAACCCCACCAAAACTAACATTGCAGAGTTTAATGAGTTTTGCATTACATCCTAATTGGGTTTTTAATTATCTAACACATGGTAAATTTAAATTAGCTAATGTTGCAACTAAAACTGATAAGGGGACGAATATAGCTAAATCTGTCATCGAGTACATAAATGAACAATACGATCCAGCTATGAATTGGAAAGACGCAGAGTATTGTGTTAAAAAATGGAATGGACCGTTTGCTTTAAAGGGAGTTATGTCAGTAGAAGATGCTAGAAGAGCTATAGATATTGGTTGTACAGCAATAATGATTTCAAATCATGGAGGTCGTCAACTAGATGGGTCCAGATCCCCATTTGATCAAATTAAAGCAATTTCTGACGCAGTTGGAGATAAATTGGAGATTATTTTAGACGGAGGAGTGAAAAGAGGAACTCATGTATTAAAAGCTATTGCAGCTGGAGCTAAGGCGTGTAGTTTTGGAAAAATGTTTTTGTTCTCTTTAGCCGCAGGGGGCCAACAAGGAGTAGAGCATTTATTAGAGAATATGCGTGATGAAATTGATAGAAACATGGTCTTAATGGGCTGCAAAAATTTAAAAGAGTTGAATAGTTCAAAATTAATTTATAGAAATTAAAAAAAAATAAAAAAGGAACCAAAAATGGAATTAGCAAAAAGTTTAAATAGATTAGGAACAGAAACAGCGTTTTCAGTTCTTGCAGAAGCAAAAAAATTAGAGGCTCAGGGTAAACCGATGATACATTTAGGGTTAGGTCAGCCAGATTTTAAAACTCCAAAACATGTAGTTGACGCAGCAAAGAAAGCCTTAGACGATGGTCACCATGGTTATGTTATGTCAAATGGAATTCCTGAATGTAGACAAGCTGTGAGCAGATGGGTCAAAAAAAGATATAATGTTGATGTTGATTTTGAGAGAATTTTAATTATGCCTGGTGGAAAACCTACTATGAGTTACGCTATTCAGTGTTTTGGTGAACCTGGTGCTGAAATAATTCATCCTACGCCTGCATTCCCAATTTATGAATCTATGATCAACTATACTGGTTCTACACCAGTGCCATATGATCTAACAGAGGATAAAGATCTTAAATTTAATCCAGAAAAAATTTTATCTTTGATTACCGATAAAACAAGATTGTTAATTTTAATAAATCCAAACAATCCGACAGGAAGTTTTGTAGATAAGGCAGATATAGATGTATTAGCAGAGGGATTAAAAAAACATCCACATGTTACAATTTTAAGTGACGAAATTTATAGTAGACAAATTTTTGATGGAAAAGAGATGCCGTCATTTTTTAATTACCCAGATCTAAGAGAGAGACTAATTGTACTTGAGGGATGGAGTAAAGCATATTCAATGACAGGTTGGAGATTAGGTTGGAGTTTTTGGCCAAAAAATTTAGTCGAACATGTGAATAAACTTTTAATTAACAGTGTTTCATGTGTAAACGCAGCCGCTCAGTTTGCTGGTATTGCAGCTTTAGATGGACCAGATGATTCAATTGATGAAATGATGGTTAAGTTCACTCAAAGAAGAGATTTAATTCATAAAGGATTAAATGAGCTACCAGGTGTTGAATGTAGTTTACCTGGAGGAGCTTTTTATGCATTTCCTAAAATAATTGGAACAGGTATGAATGGGGCTGAATTTTGTAAAAAGGCTATGCATGAGGCTGGAGTAGCAATAGTTCCAGGGACTGCATTTGGAAAAACTTGCAATGATTATGTAAGATTTAGTTTTGCAGCATCTAGAGACAATATTTCTCAAGCTTTAGAAAATATAAAAAAAATGCTGTCTAAATAGACTGTATTTTTTATAAAATTTTTATTACTATTATTCATTTATGAATGATCAAATTCAGGCTGAGTTTAAGAAAATTTTTAATGGAAGATTTTCAACCTCTGTTTCTACAAGAACAAACTATGCAAGAGGTGAGGATACCTTTGATCCTGTATTGTCTAAAGCTGTAATTTTTCCTGAGACTAATGAGGAAGTTTCAAAAATACTGAAATTGTGTAACGAGCATAAAATTCCAGTTGTTCCTTTTGGAACTGGTACTTCATTAGAGGGAAACGTTGTAGGTAACGAAAATGGTATTACCATCTGTCTCGAAAAAATGAATAAAATTTTAAGTGTGAATGTTGATGATTTTGATTGTAGAGTTCAAGCTTGTGTAACTAAAGAGCAGCTAAATGACTATTTAAGAGAGGATGGAGTTTTCTTTCCAATTGATCCGGGTGCTAATGCTGCTATTGGAGGCATGGCATCAACTTCAGCCTCTGGAACAATGGCTGTTAAATACGGGACTATGAAAACGTCAATTTCTGGATTAACAGTTGTATTACCTAATGGTGATATAATTCAAACTGGAGGCAGGACTAAGAAAACTTCAGCTGGATATAATTTAACAAATTTATTTGTAGGATCAGAAGGAACATTGGGAATAATAACAGAAATACAATTAAGATTGTCTCCTATACCCGAAAGTATCATGTCTGCTGTATGTCATTTCCCTACTTTAGAAAATGCAGTGCAAACTGCACAACAAATTATTCAATATGGAGTTCCTATAGCAAGAATTGAGATGCTTAATAAAGATCAAATGGGTATTAGTATTAACTATTCAAAATTGAAAGATATTGAGGAAGTTCCAACATTATTTTATGAATTTCATGGATCAGAAGCTTCTAATAACGAGAATATTAAAATTGTAGAAGAAATATCAAAGGATAATAAGGGAAGCTCTTTTAAATGGGCTAAGGATTTAGAAGAAAGAAATAAACTTTGGAAAGCTAGATGGGACGTTTATTATTCAGTTAAAGCTTTAATTAATAATGGAAGAGTATATTCCACAGATGTGTGCCTTCCTATCTCAAAAATAACTGAATGTGTAAATTATGCTGAGGATCAGGCAAAAAAATTTGGTCTAAGAGCTCCAATGGTAGGTCATTTAGGAGATGGTAACTTTCATGTGCTTTTACCTTTTGATCCAGATAAGAAAGAAACATATAAAAAAATAAGAGAATTTAATGATCTATTAATTAAGAAGGCACTAGAGTTAGAAGGGACAATAACAGGCGAACATGGTGTTGGACTTCATAAAAAAGAATACCTTTTGGAGGAGCATGCAGATAATATCCCGGTGATGAAATTAATAAAAAAAAGTATCGATAAAAACAATATAATGAATCCAGGTAAAATATTTGATCTCAACTGACAATATAGGACAACTTCATGAAAAAAATTTTGATTACTAGAAAACTGATTAAAGAGAGTGAAGATAAAGCATTAAAAACATTTTCTCCAATATTAAATTTAAATGATGAACTTTATTCACAGTCAAAGGTGATTGAAATGAGCCAAGGGTGTGATGGAATTTTGTCATCTTTGACAGACAAAATGGATAAAGAAACAATAGAGAAATTACCTGATACAATAAAAATTATTTCAAACTTTGCAGTTGGATTTGGAAACATTGATTTAGATGCTGCTAAAAAAAGAGGTATAGCAGTAACAAATACCCCAGAAGTTTTGTCTGATGCAACTGCCGAAATCGGAATTTTATTAATATTGGGTGCATGCAGAAGAGCTTCAGAAGGAATAGAGTCTGCAAGAGAGGGTGGCTGGAAATGGTCGGCAGATTATTTAATAGGTAAACAGTTAACTGGAACTAGGTTAGGTATTTTAGGCATGGGGAGGATTGGACAAAAAATTGCAAAAATTGCCAAATCTTTAGGAATGATTATTCATTATCATAATAGATCCAAACTAAGTAGTGATAAAGAGAATGGTGCCACATATCATGATAACATTAAAAGTCTCTTTTCAGTATCAGATGTATTATCTATTTGTTGTCCTGCAACAAAAGAAACAGAAAATATGATTAATAAAGAAACAGTCGAGTATTTTCCAAAAGGGGCAGTTATAACGAATGTTGCTAGAGGTGACATCGTAGATGATGAGGCATTAATTGATGCTTTAAATAGAAGAAAAATTTATGCGGTAGGTCTAGATGTATATAAAAATGAACCCAATTTAAATCCTGGTTATCTCAAAATTAAATCTGCTTTTATTTTACCACATCTTGGAAGTGCAACTAAAGACACAAGAATTGCAATGGCAAACTTAGCGATAGATAACATTGATGAATTTTTTAATACAGGCAATAGTAAAAATAAAGTTAATTGATTTAAATTTCAACTTCAAGCTCAGTAACAACTCCACCTGAGTTAATTTCCCAACCATCAGGAGTGATATCAAATGGGCAAGAGGAGACAACACAGATTGTATCAATTAAAGATTCTAATATTACATAAGAGTTTGGTTTAACTATATTTTTTGGTGCAGATAATTTTCCATTTATTTGAACATTTGTATTTGTAAAAAAATTTATCGGTTGAGGAATAACATTTATTTCATATCCTCTACTTCTCATGACATTCATAAGATTGTCAGAACAGCTTGGGTGAGGACCTTTGTACCCAAAATATTCATAACGAAATTGATCACAAGCAGGAAGAAGCATGTCATGAATCCCATCTCCACCATCTTCAATCATTTTTAACATAGGTCTTCGAAATCTTGATAATAATATATCTCCAGTCCTTGGTTTAACTGAGGTTGACGCTATCCAAGTGTGTGGTGGTGATAACCACTCATCAATACTTTTTGCATTGTATGCAAAAAAATCTGCGGCTTGATATCCTTTTGGTGTACAAATCTTAAATTGTTGTTTAGTAGCTACTTCAAAAGCTAGAGCAGATTTAGCTGCTACAACTAACTTTTTCTCAAATTTCATTAAGGTTTTTTTTGTCTGTGTTTTATTAAGGGAGTATAGTGATGAGGATGTCTCATAGACATCATAAACTTGTCTCTGACCACATTTGTTGGGTAGTTCGTATCTAAATTAGATGTATTGATTTTTAATAATGCTAAATCTTGTTCTTTATGTATTAAACTTTCCTCTCTTGGAAATTTAAAAGGATCTGGTCCAAAAATTCCACTTTTTCCTAAATAATTATTTTTTCGATCTGAAATGTTTGAATAAATAAAATATAAATTATTTTCTCCCCCTCTAATCCTAAAATGATTCCAGTGATTTGGGTCAGCGCCTGTTGGAATTGGATAATTTTGTCTTACTGCAGTACCCTTATGGCCATGGGTAAAAACACCTTTCTGAGCTGAAGGACACAAAATTAAGTCACAACCATATAATCCTAAACATCTTGCAGATTCTGGAAAAATAGCATCATAACCAATCATTAAACCTACTCTACCTATTTTTGTATCGAAGTATTTCCATTCATTACCCTCGCTAGCCCATGATTTATCTGAAGCGTTAAGATGAACTTTTCTATAAACACCCAATATACCCTCTGGACCAATTAAAACTGAGGAATTATAAAATTCCTTCTGATTTTTTTCGGCGAAACCACAACAAATATAAATATCGTTTTTGTTTGCGAAATCTGCAAGTTCCATAATTTCCGAACAATTTTTATTTAAAGCATTTTTATTTTTATTTAAATGTCCTGTTAACGAAAGTTCAGGAAAAACAACTAATTCGCTTAATTTATTTTTTGCATCTTCTAAATGATTAAATATTGTTTTTAAATTTTTCTTTACATCATTAGTAGAATTAATTTGAACTACAGAAACTAAAGATTCTTTTCCTCTGGGAAGAGGGTCTAAACCATATAAACCAAAAAAATCTAAAGGGTTCCATAGATATGGATCTGTAGGTAAATTTAAATACATCTCAGGCCTTCTATCGTTAAAAATTTTTTCATCTAAAACCTTTCTTTCTCTTGGCCAAGAAAGATCAATATTTGCATAAGCAATTCCGTCACCTTTATCAATTACTGACTCAATTGAGCCATCTGGATTAATAATGCAACTACCACCACTAAATTGAACAGTTCTCTCCAAGCCCCACCTATTAGACTCAATTAAGTAGCAACTATTTTCAAAAGCTCTACTAATCCAATAAGGGGCAGGCGTTCTTTCTGATAACCAATTACTAATGTGAATGATTATATCAGCATCTTGCAGTGCAACAAGCCGAGCTGTTTCTATAAAATGAATATCCATGCATATTAAAATTCCAATTTTTCCTATTTCGGTATCAAAAACTAAGTGTTCTTGACCTGGAGCAGACCACTTAGGTTCGGCAATATATCCGTGGCTTTTTCTATGTTTGCCTATTATGCCATCTGGACCTATTAAAACTGCTGAATTATAATATAATTGAGTTTCATCATCTATTTCAGGCATCCCTACTACAATGTAACAATTAAATTTCTTTGCTATTGTCTCAAATTTTTTTGTAGTTTGACCAGGTATAGTCTCTACCAATGGACTAATTTCCTCTCTATTTAAAAAGCAGTATCCTGTTGTTCCCATTTCTGGAGTAACAATTAATTTAGCACCTTTTTTTCCAGCCTCTTCACAAAGATGTAATAAAGAGCTTACATTATGATCTTTATTAAATTGTGATGGTTCGTATTGAACAGTTGCAACCTGGTATTTAAGTAAACCTTTTTTCATCATAATAATACTATATTCAAAGAAATATAATTAAAAACAGAATTATAATGGAAATTTTCCAGTAAAATTTTTACTTGATTGATTACAGTTTAACGGGTTTTTGTTTTGTAGTTAGATTTATCAATTTAAATATTTATTTTCTAAAAAAAAATAGAATGTAGATATTATTTAACTTAAAAGAGGGGTAAACATGAAAAAAATAGTAATTTTTTTAATATCCAGCTTTTTAATTATGTTCAGTAGCGTTAAAGCTGACACAATTAAACTTGGTATATTAGAGGATGAAACTGGAAATTTTGCTATCGCAGTTGTTCCAAAAATACATGCTTATGAATTAGCAGTAAAAGAAATTAATGCTGCTGGCGGTGTTTTAGGTAAGAAACTTGAAATAGTAAGATATGACACTCAATCAGATAACAGACGTTTCCAAGAGTTTGCTAGAAGATTGATTAAGAAAGATAAAGTAGACGTAGTATTTGGAGCTTTTTCAAGTGCATCTAGAGAATCAATTAGAGGAATTATGGAAAAAGGTAAAATGCTTTATTTCTATAATAACCAATACGAAGGTGGTGTATGTAGTAAAACTACGTTTGTAACTGGAGCAGTTCCTGAGCAACAATTTAGTACACTTGTTCCATGGATGATGGATAAATATGGTAAAAATGTTTACACAATTGCTGCTGATTACAACTTTGGACAAATCTCAGCTGAATGGGTAAGACAGATAGTAAAAGAAAATGGAGGAACAATGGTTGGTGAAGAATTCATTCCATTAGATGTTTCTCAATTTAGTCAAACTATCCAAAAGATCCAAAAAGCAAAACCAGATGTTTTAATGACTCTTTTAGTTGGAGCTAAACAAGCTTCATTTTATGAGCAACAAGCATCAGCAGGTTTAGGAATACCTATGGGTACGTCTGTAAACGTTGGTCAAGCATACGAGCATAGAAGATTTGCTCCGCCGGCTTTAGAAAACATGTATGTAACAGTAAACTATATTGAAGAAGTTCATGATGTAATTAAGTCAGGAGAATTTCATGATAAGAGTAAAGATTTCGTGAAAAGATTTAAGGCACTTTATCCAAATGAACCATACATTAATATGGAGTCTGCCAATGCATATAACGCAATCAATTTATATGTAAACGCTGTTAAAAAAGCTGGAACTACCGAAACTATGAAAGTAGTTGAGGCTTTAGAAAGTGGCATATCATTTGATGGTCCATCAGGTGTTGTGACAATTGATCCAAAAAGTCATCATGGAAGTCATACGATTTTCTTAGTTGAAGTTGGAAAAGGTCATAAAGTATCTATACCAAAAGTTTGGAAAGATATTCAACCATATTGGTTAGGTCAGTCTGGATGTAATTTAGCTCAAAAGGCTGATTATTCTCAGTACACGCCTTCAAATCCACCATCAAATTAATATTTAAAATCATAACTTAGCGATGATATAATTTCATCGCTAAGTTCTAAAAATTTAAAAAAATTTTAATGGTCTTTCTTTTCAATATTTTTTACCAATTTGGTGATTCACTTGCCTTTTTACTTCTGGCAGCCATTGGTCTAGCAGTAATTTTTGGAATGATGAAAATAATTAATTTAGCTCATGGAGAATTTATTACAGTTGGAGCTTATGGCACTGTTGTATCTGGAAAGGTTTTTAATTTACCATTACCAATTGCAATGGCATTTGGTGTAGTGATTACAATCATTTTTGGTCTAATATTAGAAAAGCTAATAATTAGATATTTATATGGCAGGCCTTTAGACTCTGTAGTCGCTACTTGGGGTATAAGCTTAATTGTTTCGCAATCCTTTTTAGTAATTTTTGGTCCATCATACGAAGGATTGCAAACTCCTATGGGCAACTTTCAATTAGGTGAGTTTTCATACTCAGAATATAGAATTTTCTTAATATTCATTGCATTAATAATTTTATTCCTCCTTTATTATTTATTTATGAAGACAAGTTTCGGAACACTAGCTAGAGCCACAATCGAAAATCCATCAATATCCTCGTCAATGGGGGTAGATGTAAAAAATGTTTATACAATCACTTTTGCAATCGGGGCTGGTTTAGCAGGTGTGACAGGCGCATTGTATGCACCTACGATGACTATAGTCCCAAGCATAGGCCAAGCATTTATTGTAAGTGCGTTTATTACGGTGGTAACAGCTGGTGCAAGTCCATTTGTAGGATTGGTACCTGCTGCAGCATTTTTAGGAACTGTTCAGACCTCCGTAACTTTCTTCTACAAATCTACGATTGGGCTAATCGCAATTTTATGTGCAGTAATATTAATTATTAGATACTTGCCTAAAGGATTTAGTGGCCTAATATTAAAAACTAGGTCTAAGTAAAATGAAAACAGAATTTAAAAAAAATAAATTACAGTTTATTACTTTTTTGATCCTAGGAGCATTGCCGCTATTTATCGATAGTTTTTACTTAGATAACATCTCTTATTTTATGTGTTGGACATTCATCTCATTAGGTCTAGCTGTAATTTGGGGAATGGGTGGTATTTTAAGTTTTGGCCAAACAGCTTTTTTTGGTTTAGCTGGTTATGGCTTTTCGGTAATAAGTATTAATTTCTTAGGTGTAGCTGGTGTTAGTCTATGGTCTATTGTTTTAGCTTTGTTGCTGACAGGGATTTTTGGGGTAATTGTTGGATATTTTTTATTTTATGGAGGTATTTATGATGTATTCATTGGAATAGTTACCTTAGCAATCACATTAGTTTTGGAAACTTTCATGCAACAAACTGCTGGTCCAGAATATGTAATTGGAAAAGCTAGGTTAAATGGTTTTAATGGTATGCAAGGAATGCCAACAATAGGTTTTGAAAAAGTTCCCTATGGGTTAGTAGAAGGTGTAACTCAATATTATTTTATTTTAATATTATCAATTATTATTTTAATATCATTATACAAGTTTAAAAATTCAAAAATGGGTTTAATTTTCTTGGCGTCAAAAGAGGATAGAGAAAGAGTCTCTAGTCTAGGTCATAACGTACAAAAAATTCAATTAATTGCTTTTACTATTGCATCAATCTTGGCTGGTATAAGCGGAATACTTTATACAAATTGGGGTGGTTACATAACTCCAGATTCAATGGGTCTTGTTTCTGCAGCACTCCCAGTTGTTTATGTGGCTGCTAGTGGAAAAAAAGATTTTTTTTCAGTTTTTATTGGCTGTATATTTTTTGTATGGCTATCTCAAACTTTAGCGATTAACGGTAAACAATTTGCAATTATTGTAATGGGATTGATACTAGTTATATCAACGAGATTTTTTCCTGACGGAATTATTTTAATGTTAAAAGATAAATTAATAAAAAAGGTAAAATGGCTTCAATTTTAGAAACAAACTCAGTAACAAAAAAATTTGGTGGTTTTACTGCGGTGGATAACGTTTCATTATCGGTAAACCCTGGAGAGGTGAGATTTATAATTGGACCTAATGGAGCTGGAAAAAGTACTTTTTTCAAATTAGTAATAGGTTTTCATACGCCAAATTCAGGTAGTATTAAATATAAAGATCAAAATATAGAAAAATTAAAGTTACACGAAAGAATAAACTTAGGAATGGGTGTTAAATTTCAGGCACCATCAGTTTTTTCTGAGCTAACAGTACTTGAAAATTTGTCTCTTGCTAACAACAGAAATAATTCTTTAAATGTAAATGACTTACTTAATGATTTTGATTTAATTAGCGAAAAAAATAATCTTGCTGGGGATTTATCTCACGGTAAAAAACAATGGTTAGATATAGCTTTGTCAACAATTTCTAAACCAGATTTAGTATTTTTAGACGAGCCAACTGCAGGTCTCTCAGTCGATGAAACTAAAATTACAGGAGAAATAGTTAAAAATCTTAATAAACAAGGAATAACTTTTATAGTAGTTGGGCATGATATGGATTTTGTAAAACAAACAGCCACAAAAGTTTCTGTTTTGCATTTAGGAAAAATGTTTATTGAAGGAAGTATAGAAAAAGTTTTATCAGACAAAGGTGTAAATGATATTTATTTAGGATTAAGCTAATGACAAAAGAATTACTTTTAAAAATTGATAATGTGTCTTCAGGATATGGTTCTACAATAATTGTTAATGATTTTTCTTTTGATGTTGAGCGAGGGCAAATTTTAGCAATAACTGGAAGCAATGGTATGGGTAAAACAACTTTAATGAAAACAATTATGGGACTGATTGATGTTAGAAAAGGATCAATTTTTTTTAAAAATGAGGATATAACAAATTCGAGTCCAGATTACAGATCAAAATCTGGAATAGGATATGTGCCTCAAGGTAGAGAAATTTTTAGTGCGTTAACGGTTGAGCAAAATATAATGTTACCAATTTATACAAGAAAAAAACCATCTTTTAATGTGTTGGAAAAATTAGAGGAAATTTATTCTTTATTTCCAATATTAAAAGAAAAAAGATCAGCTAATGGCTCGTCTTTAAGTGGAGGGCAACAACAACAGCTTGCTATCGCCAGAGCTTTAATTTTTGACCCTGAAATAATTATTTTAGATGAGCCCGCTGAAGGAATTCAGCCATCAATTGTTTCATTTATTGGCAAAGTATTGTCAGATTTATCTAAAAATTCAAAAAAAACTTTTATTGTTGTTGAGCAAAATATTTCATTAATAAGTCAACTAAACTCTGATTGTATTTTAGTTGAAAAAGGTATTTTGTCTAAAAAGTTAAAATCTTCAGAAATTAATACTGTTGAAAAAGCTAGAGACCTGTTAAGTTTACACAATTAATTAAATAAGGAGGAAAAAAATGGACTGGTTAAAAAACTCAATTATGATGACTAAAGGCGTTGGCAAAGATAGTAAAGGGGAGACACACCATTTAACTGAAAAAAAACAAGGCACTTATGTTTATACTATGGGACCATATTCAGAGCCGGTAATGGATATAAAACCGGGAGATACAGTTGTAGTAGAGACAAGAGATGCTTTTGAAGGAAAAATTCAAAAAGAAACAGATAAGCCATCAGAAAAATTAGAAATGCCATTTTTAAATCCTCAAAATGGACCAATAATGGTTGAGGGAGCAGAGAAAGGGGATGCCATTGCAGTTTATATTGATAAAATGGTTCCTAGGGGAAATAATCCATTAGGCACTTGTTGTATGATAGAAGAATTTGGGGCATTAACTGGCACAACTTATACAGCAACCCTAAATGATCCATTACCTGAAAAAGTAAGAAAAATCAATTTAGATGATAAAAATGTATATTGGTCAGACAGGATTACTCTTCCTTACAAGCCTCATATTGGAACGCTTAGCTGTTCTCCAGAAATAGATTCTATAAATTCCTTAACTCCAGATAATCATGGAGGCAATATGGATCTACCTGATATGGGTCCTGGAAGCGTGACTTACTTACCAGTAAGAAGTCCAGGAGGAAGATTATTTATCGGAGATGCACATGCTTGTCAGGGAGATGGGGAAGTTTGTGGTGTAGCCGTTGAATATCCAACAACAACTACGATAAGAGTCGATTTGATAAAAAACTACACTATTGAATGGCCAAGGTTAGAGACAGAAAATATGCTAATGGCGATAGGTAGTACAAGACCACTTGAAGATGCAACTAGAATTGCCTATAGAGAGTTGGTTAGGTGGTTAGCAAAAGATTACGGATTTGATCAATGGGATATTTATATGATTTTAAGTCAAGTTGGAAAAGTAAGACTTGGAAATTTTGTTGATCCAAAATACACTGTTGGTGCAGGAATAGAAAAAAAATACCTTAAATAATTTTTTAGAAATGTTTTCTAAAGATTTATTTAAAAAGATAAATCTATTGTCAAATTC
This sequence comes from uncultured Pelagibacteraceae bacterium, assembly GCA_902629575.1. GTDB lineage: Bacteria > Pseudomonadota > Alphaproteobacteria > Pelagibacterales > Pelagibacteraceae > Pelagibacter. The sequence goes on along the minus strand of CACORJ010000005.1, from coordinate 51,763 downwards.
TCTTGCACAAGCAAGAAAGAAAAATACTTTAATAAATCCTTTACCTTTTTATATTTCGAAGGATCTAAATCTGGTTAAGCAAATAAGAAGTTTTGCTGAGGCAAAATTAGAGTGGAACCCTATAGGTTTTAAAATAGGAGGCACAAATCGCGAAATCATGAAATTATTAAAAGCAAAAGAGCCCTTTTATTCGTATCTTTATCAAGAACAAACATTTAATAATAAGAAATGTTTAAAGTTAACACCTAATACTTTTGGTATTGAGCTTGAACTTGCTTATAAGGTCAGTAAGAATATTTTTGATAACAAAATAAGAAAAAAAAAACAAATTAAGCAATTTATTCTTGGCATTTCTCCAGCATTAGAACTTGTTGGAATGCGACAAAAAATAAAAAAAATTAATTATGTAGGACAAGCTATTGTAGATTTTGGATTAAACATTTCACTCGTAAAATCAAGGATACATAAACCAAAAAATATTTCAAAATTATTATTTAAAACAAAGATTATAAATTTAAAAAATAAAAAAGTTTATTTTGGTCATACTAAAAATGTGATGGGGAATCCAATTAATGCTTTATTTTGGTTAATTCAAGAGTTACAAAAAAAAGATATATCATTAAATAAAGATTTTTGGGTAAGCACTGGATCTACTACATCAATTGTTCCGGTAAAAAAAGGTGATAATTTTTTGGGAGAAATATTTAAAATAGGGAAGGTTGAAATAAGTTTTTAAATATTTTATTTAATATTTCGCAATGTTTGATTCAAATTTCCTACGTGCTGCAGTGTCCAATTTATATAATTTGTAATTAAAGTTGATGTGGGTCGAAATTTTTTAATTTTTTTTTGGGAGCCACTTGATGGATAATTAACGTATTTGATATATCCTCGTTCAATACAATCATCAATAATACTTGAAATTGTTTTGTAAGAATAAATACGTAATTTCTTAATTATTTCCTCTTTGTAAGTTGCACCAGAGTTGATTGCGTAAGCCTCCATAATACATGTCATAATTTTATATCTTTTCATATTCTGAAGAAAATAAGTTAGACATTCATCAGATTGAACTGCTTCCAGCCTCTGAACCATAAATTTGTTAATCGATCTTATTAATAAGTCTAATTTTTCTTCGGAATCTATTTTAAAATTCAAATTTTTTTGATCTATACTATTCTTAATTTTAATATAATTTTTAAAAGATCTTTCATTTCTTTTAATTTTTGTGCTTTTTTTAATCATTAAATAAATTACCTATAAAATTAAAACTAATTGAAATATTTTTAGCGAAACAAACAATATATTTTTGATTTTAAGATACAAAAAAATAATTTAAATAGAGTAAGTTTCTACCTCTGATTGAAAAATAATTTATGAGTGTCATTTTACATCTAGACTCTTATCTTCGATTATACTTAATTATCGAAGTTAATTAAATTTAATAGGAGTAATAATGACGAAAGAAAATAAATCATTGAAGATTAAAACATCTTCAAGACGTAAGTTCTTTAAAACTGCGGCTAAAGCTGGTGCTGTTGCTGCAGCAGCTGTTGCAATGCCAAATATTGCAAGAGCAGATGGTCACAAAGTTCTAAAGATGCAAGCTGCATGGCCAAGTGGAGCAAACATCTTTTTTGAAATGGCTGGTGACTATTGTAACATGGTAAAGGAAATGTCTGGAGGAACACTTCAGATTGACCTTCAACCTGTTGGAGCAGTTGTAAAAACATCAGAAATTGGACAAGCAGTAAGTTCAGGTGTAGTAGACATGGGTCACTGGGTGACTGCATATTGGTATGGAAAAAATCCTGCAGCATCATTATTTGGAACTGGTCCTTCATACGGAATGTCATCTCAAGAAGTTATGGGATGGATGGAGTATGGTGGAGGAAGAAAACTATATGATGAAACACTTGCAAAAGTAGGTTTTGATTACGTAGGGTTCTTTCATATGCCAATGCCTGCACAGCCTTTTGGTTGGTTCAAAAAGAACGTGACTAAAGTATCTGATGTAAAAGGTATGAAATATAGAACAGTTGGTCTAGCGACTAACGTTTTAACTGCAATGGGAATGGTAGTTAGACAATTACCAGGTGGTGAAATTCAACCAGCTATGAAAACTGGTTTGATTGAAGCTGCTGAGTTTAACAACCCTACTTCAGACTCTCAGTTTGGTATGCAGGATGTTTCTAAGCACTATCACTTAGGAAGCTTCCACCAATCTCAAGAGATGTTTGAAATACCAGTTAACAAAAAAACATATAATAGTTTATCACCTGCGCACCAAGCGATATTGAAAAATGCTGCTTATGCTGCAAATAGTGATAACTACTTTAAAGCTTTAGTAAGATACTCAGCTGACCTAGCTAAGTTGATGAATGAGCATAAAGTAAATGTTTACCAAACGTCTGATGCAATTCTAGCTGAGCAATTAAAAGGTTGGGATAAAGTAATCGGTGATTTCAATAAGAAAGATCCTTTCTTTAAGAAAATCGTTGATTCTCAGAAATCTTATGCAAAAAGAGTAATGAAATACTTGCTGATGAATCAGCCGAATTACAAACTTGCATATGAAAATGAGTTTGGTCCAATAGGAAAAGTTAAGATATAATTAACTTTTATATAATTTAATGAGGGGGCCTCGGCCCCCTTTTTTATTTGATTAATTTAAAACAATTCACTAAAAGTTTATACGTATGATGAGATCTTACATAAAATTTGCTGATCGTTTAAGCGTTTCAATGGGTAAGGCATTCTCGTGGTGCATAGTAATTTTGATGGGAGGAACATGTTATGAAGTTTTCATGGCATATGCTTTAAATGCACCAACTTTATGGAATTTTGATTTTAGTTTACAAATGTACGGCGCCATTTTTATGATGGCTGGTGCTTATACTTTATGCACAGAAGCACATGTTAGAGGAGATGTAATATACAGATTATTCTCTCAAAAAACACAAGCTTGGATAGACTTAGTTTTATATTTTATCTTTTTTTTTCCGGGTGTATTAGCCTTAGCTTTTTATGGATATGAATATGCAGCTTTAGCCTGGAAAATAAAAGAGACAAGTTGGAATAGTCCAGCACAAATACAAATTTATATGGCAAAGTCTTTAATACCCCTATCTGGGGCACTTTTAACGGTGCAAGGAGTTAGTGAAGTTTTAAGGTGCGTGATCTGTATTCAAACTGGTGTATGGCCTGAGAGAGGGACAGAGCGTGATGCTGAGGAAACTGAAAAAGTATTAATGAGAACATCACAACAAGGAAACAAAGAAGATGTTATTTAGTCTAACAAACCCAGAAGTAGCAATTATGATGATGGGTATTTTTTTATTTGCTGTCTTATTAGGTTTTCCGATTGCATTCACACTAATGGCAATGGGTTTAGGTTTTGGATATTACGCATATTTTGATCCAACTAAGATGGAGCATCTGTTTGATAACAGGATATTTCAACTCTTTGTTCAAAATACTTATACTGTAATGGATAATAATGTGCTGACCGCAGTCCCGCTCTTTTTGTTTATGGGTTATTTAGTTGAAAGAGCTGGTATTGTTGCAAAATTATTTTTTGCAATAAGATTAGCATCTCACAGACTTCCAGCTTCAATGGCAGTTGCTGCATTAATTACATGCGCATTATTCTCAACTGCTACAGGTATTATAGGGGCAGTAGTAACTTTAATGGGCCTTCTTGCTTGGCCAGCTATGATTAAAGCTGGTTATGATAAAAAATTTGCATCTGGAATTATCTGTTCGGGTGGTTGTTTAGGAATCTTAATTCCACCTAGCATTATGTTAATCGTTTACTCTGTTATTGCTCAATTATCGCCTTTAAGATTATTTGCAGCTGCAATTTTCCCAGGATTAATGCTAGCAGGACTTTATATTGGTTATGCAATATTTAGGGCTTGGATGAATCCTTCAATAGCACCAAAACCTGCAGCAGAAGAGATACCTCCTACATCAGTAATTATGAAAGAAGTTTTAGTTTCTTTCTTACCTCTATTTTCATTAATAATTCTAGTTTTGGGAACTATATTAGCAGGTATAGCAACTCCGGCTGAGGCAGCCGCTGTTGGTGCATTTGGTTCATTAGTGCTTTCATATTTTTATAAAACTCTTAAATGGAAAAATTTTAAAGAGTCAGTTTTTCTTACAGCTAAAACAACAGCCATGATTATGTGGTTATTTATTGGATCGTGGACATTCGCCTCAGTTTTTTCATACTTGGGTGGTCATGAAGTTTTTGAACATTTTTTCAAATCTTTAAATTTACAGCCTTGGCAGTTTTTAGTTATTACCCAATTAATTATATTTTTATTGGGATGGCCTCTAGAATGGACTGAAATATTAATTATATTTGTACCAATTTTTTTACCATTGGTCGAATTTTTTGGAGTTAATCCATATTTTTTTGCAATGTTAATTGCCTTAAATCTACAAACCTCATTTTTGACACCCCCCATGGCAATGTCAGCTTATTATTTGAAAGGAGTTCAATCAAAGAATGTTGAACTGATGGAAATTTTTGGAGGAATAATGCCTTTCTTAGGAATTGTAATTTTAGCGATGGTTCTAATGTATTTATTCCCAGGCATAGCACTTTGGTTACCAGAGACATTATTTGCAAATTAATTTTGAATGACAGATATATTTTCTTTAAGTCTTGAGGAATTAGCAAAAAAAATAAAGGGTGCTCAACTTACATCAGTTGAAGTTTGTGAAAAATATATTGAAAGAATAAATAAGTTTGAAAAAGAAGTAAAAGCCTGGGCACATTTTGATAAAAAAGTTTTATTAGAAAAAGCAACGGAAGCTGATGATCATAGAAGATCAGGAAAACCTATAGGACCACTGCATGGAGTGCCGATAGCAGTGAAAGATATTATCGGAACTGTTGATATGCCAACTGAGTGTGGAACTGTAATTAGGAAAGGAAAATCGTATTCCCAAAATGCCGAAATAATTGATCTTCTTCACGCATCAGGAGCGATTGTTATGGGTAAAACAGCAACTTCAGAACTTGCTTATTTGGGACCTCCAGCTACAACTAATCCTCACGATAAAAATAGAACACCAGGTGGTTCATCTAGTGGATCAGCTGCCTCAGTCGCTTCCTATATGGCACCAGCCTCTGTTGGCTCTCAAACAGGTGGTTCAGTAATAAGACCAGCATCTTATTGTGGTGTAGTTGGTTATAAACCAAGTTATGGACTCATTTCAAGGAACGGAGTTCTAAGAACTTCATACAGCTTAGATCAAATCGGTATGTTCGGTCGTAAAGTTGAAGATGTAGCAATGTTAGCCAAGGTATTAATAAAGAAAGATAAATATGATCCAGCAACAATCCATTACTCTACAGAAAACATTTTAAATGAAACAAAGAAAGGCCCAATTTTTGAACCTAAATTTATCTTTTACAAAACTGATCATTGGAAAATAATTGATAAAAAATCACGAGAGTCTTTTGAATATTTTATTAAATCTTTTAAAAAGAATATCGAGATATTTGATACTCCCTCATATTTTAAGGACATTCATAAATATCATCAAATTATTCACGAAACAGACTTAGCTAATAATTTTTCTGTATATTTTCAAAAATTTAAAAAGAAACTTTCAAAGTATATGCAGGATGCTATTTCAAATGGAAATAAATATACTGCAAAAGAATATGCAGAGGCAATTGATTTCATGAAAAGAAGTTATGAGTCTTATGAGGAAGTATTTGAAGATTATCATGGAGTATTATCCCCATCCAGTCCTGGTGTTGCACCTAAAGGATTAAAGAGTACTGGAACAGCAGAATTTAATAAAGTCTGGTCATATCTAGGCACCCCTTGTATATCACTACCTTTACTTGAGGGTGAAAATAATCTACCATTAGGCGTTCAATTAATTGGCAACAAATATGATGATCATAGATTTTTAGGTGTTGCTCATTGGCTTGAAAAAGAGTGTCAGGAATAATTGTATGAATAAAATAACAACAATAATAGGTTTGTCATTTGCTGTTTTCTTTTTGATTGGTCTAGCGACTACTCTTACTAGATCAATGATGATTGGTTTTTTAGATGTAATACCGGTTTACTTGTTAATGGCTGCTGCCATCATAATGATGATTTACGAAGCCTTCTTTGACAAAAGTTAATTTAACGTAAATTGAATAATTCGAAGAAATTTTTTTTTTCATTTTCCTTGTTATTTATTCAGCCAATTTTTATGGCTAGTAATCTTATTGTAGCAAGAGGCGGTGTTGAATTTGTGCCTCCAATATCATTAGCTTTTTGGAGATGGACATTAGTATTTATAATATTATTACCTTTTACATTCATAACATTAAAAAAAAATTTTAAGATCATTAAGAAAGAATATAAAAAATTATTTTTTTTAGGCTCAATGGGATGTGGAGTATGTGGAGCTTTTCCATTTTTGGCAGGTCAAACTACAACTGTAATCAATATGGGAATAATTTATACGTCTTCACCTGTATTCATAATTTTGATTTCGTACTTTTTTTTTCATGAAAAAATAAATTTTACAAAAATTTTTGGATTAATTGCATGTTTAGTAGGTGTCTTTACAATCATTATAAAAGGAGATTTAAATTTATTAATTAATTTACAATTTACTATTGGGGATTTATGGATGTTGGCTGCTGCTATTGGGTGGGCATTATATTCAATTTATTTATTTTACTGGAGCTCAGAACTAAAAATTTTTGAAAGATTCACTTTAATATCATTTTTTGGAGCTTTAAGTTTATTACCATTCTATATTGGTGAAGAAATATTTTATAAACACACAGTTTTTACACCTGAATTTTATTTTTGGGTAATTTTTGCAGCTATTTCACCAGGAATAATTGCTTTCACACTTTATACTGTCGCTCAAAAAAAGTTAGGTGCATCTTTAACAGGGTTTACGCTTTATGTTTTTACTGTTTATGGAGCAATTTATGGTTATTTTTTATTTGATGAAAAATTTGAAAATTATCATTTCATTGGAACAATCCTTGTGTTTTTTGGCATATACTTAGCAAAGAAAAAAAATGTTAAAAAAGTTTAGGAATATTTTGTTATTATTTTTTCAAATCATTATTTTTGTCTATTTCTTAATTTTAGTTTTTTTATATTTTTATCAGAGAAATTTATTATATCATCCAAACGAAAATAATTATTCTGGTGATCAAATATCAGTCCCTATTGAAAAAGTAAAAATTAAGACTGAGGATAATATTGATTTATTGGGCTGGTTTCATAAAAAAGACTTAGAAAAATATAAAACAGTTTTATTTTTTCATGGAAATGCAGGTTCCCTTGAAAATAGAATTCATAAATTAAACCATTTCCATAAAATGGATGTTAATTTTTTAATAATTGCCTGGAGAGGGTTTAGTGGCAATAAAGGTAAACCATCTGAGGAAGGCCTTTATAAAGATGGAAGAAGTGCAATAAATTGGTTAGTTAGAAAAGGTGTCAAAGAAGAAAGTATTGTTATTTATGGCGAGTCATTAGGAACTGGTGTTGCAACTCATTTGTCACAAAATAAAAATTTTGCTGGTGTTGTACTAGAAACTCCCTTTACTTCTATGATTGATGCAGCCAAAACATTTTATCCATACGTTCCTGTTAGTTTATTATTGAAAGACAAATTTGATAATAAAAGCAAAATTAAGAATATTAAAGTTCCAATTTTGATAATGCATGGTGAGGCTGATCAAATAGTTCCATTTTTTATGGGAAAAAAAATGTATGAAAATGCCAATAAACCGAAATATTCTTATTTTACAAAACATGACAATCATATGATGGAGTATGATGAAAACCTTGTTAAAGCCCTTAACTCATTTCTAAAAAGTTTAAATTAAGCCACAATATCAACAAATATACTTCAGAATTTGATTTTATTAAAAGATAATGAAAAGACTATCTTTTTTATTTATTACACTCTTTATTTTTATTACCAACGTTTATTCACAAGATGATTTTTTTCAACCAGATGATTTATTTCACATAGATCATATGGATTCACACAACAAAGAATTTAGCTTATATTTTAAAGGTAGAGAAAAATCTATTTTAGCGAGAGGCGAAAATGAAAATTATATAAATGATTATCCAAAAGATCTTTATATTTATAATCATTTAACAAAGTCCTCTTCACCTCTAATTTCTTATGAGTGGTTTCCTTCACAAGCTAAATATTTTTTACAAGAATATGATTTTCCAGTGTTTCCAGATGATTTTGCATATTATTTATTAAAAGATGACAAAACATTAGTAATGATTAGTGCTGTGAAAAGTTTAAATGCTAATTTTAAATATGACATCGCCAGTAAAAAACTAGAGCTTTACCCTACCACTGGTAAATTTGACTTTATAATCTCCTCATTTTCTAAAGATTGTGGTCATTATAAATTTGATGATAATTATAAATGTAATATCTACAAACCATTGATCTCTAGCAATTTAATCAATTAATTTGAGTAAAAGCCTCAGCAAATTTTTCTGCATCGAACAATTGTAAGTCGTCTACTTTTTCACCCAAACCAAGTGCAATAATTGGAATTTTATATTTTTTTGCTAGCGCTAACAAAATTCCTCCTTTGGCTGTACCATCTAATTTTGTCATCACGATACCTGTTATCGGGATGATTTTATTAAATTCTTCGACTTGATTTAATACATTTTGTCCTGAGGTTGCATCTAAAACTAAAATAACATTATGAGGTGCGTTGGGATCTATTTTTTTTGTAACATTCGCTATCTTTTTATATTCTTCCATTAAATTTTTTTTATTTTGGAGTCTTCCCGCAGTATCTATCAAAACTTGATCAAAATTATTTTTAATAGCTTCATCCACAGCTTTAAAAGCAACTGAAGCTGGATCGGCTCCTTGAGATGATTTTACTATTTGAACATCTACTTTACTTGCCCAATTTTCTAGTTGTTCAATTGCAGCTGCACGAAATGTATCTGAAGCTGCAAATATGACTTTATTGCCGTTAGTCTTTAATATTTTTCCTATTTTACCAATAGTTGTTGTTTTCCCAACACCGTTCACGCCTGAAATTAATGTTGCATTAAGCTTTTCTTTTTTCTCAAAAAAAGATTTATTTTCCAAGGGTTTCATTAAAGAAATTATATACTCTTTTAAAATTGAGTTTATCTCTTTAGATAGATCTTCATTTGGATCAATTTTTTTTCTAGAAATTATTTCTTTTATTTCAGATGAAGCCTCAACTCCCACATCTGATCGAATTAAAAATTCCTCAATTTTATTTAAATTTTCATCATTAATTTCTTTTTTGACAATTATTTCTTTAAGTCCAGATGTAAAAGCTGATGCACTTTTCTTAAATCCGATTTTAAATTTATCAAAGATTCCCATTACAATTTTATCTTTATTTCTTTAATATCTGAAACAGGCCCTTTCATGTGAATAGAATTATTTTCATCTATTGAAATTGATAATTTTCCAGTTGCAAACTCTATATCAGTCTTATTTTTTGTAAGATTATTTAATTTACCAGCATATGCTGTAGCACAAGCTGCAGTTCCGCATGCTTTAGTAAGACCGGCTCCTCTTTCCCAAACTTTTACTTTGATTAAACTTTTATTTAAAATTTGTGCGATTGTTACGTTACATTTCTCTGGGAAGATTTTATTATTTTCTATCTCAGGGCCAATTTTCTCTATATTAAAATCCTCAATCTTTTTAACAAAAAAAACAATATGTGGGTTACCCACATTAATTGCAGTTCCACCTAAATACTCATTATTATTTGCATCTATAATTTTGATATTTAAATTTTTTGTATCCATTTCTTTTGATAAAGGTATTTCATTCCATTTCAACTTTGCTTTACCAATTTCTGTTGTAACAATTTTTTTTTCTAAAATTTCAGATTTTAATTTTCCAGATAGCGTATTTAAAATTATTACTTTTTTATTTTTTTCATTTGAAATCAAATTTGCAATACATCTAGTTCCATTTCCACATGCCCCTGACTCTCCTCCATCTGAATTAAAAAATCTTAAACTTGCATCTGCAGAACTATCTGGCTCAATAAAAATTAGTTGATCACAGCCAATAAAATTTCTGTCACAAATTTTAACTATCTGATCCTTGGTCAAATAGGTAATTTTTTCTCTATTATCAATTATCACAAAATCATTACCCAATCCGTCCATTTTAAAAGCTTTGATGTCCATATATAGTTATTTAACTTATTTATTGACTTTTTGAACCTCTATTATAGTTTGTGGCAGTTTCCGCAAAAACATTAAATTTGCGGTGTCTTTGGAAACAAAGAGATCGACACTAGTCAGCGAGGGTTCGCCCACTAGTGCGATTACTGCTGTGTGTAATAAATATGTTTGAAAATTTAACAAATAAATTTGAGGAAGTTTTTTCCTCTTTAAAAAAAGCTCCATCACTTGATGAAAATCAGGTGGATGAAGGGTTAAGAGGTATAAGACAAGCTTTACTTGAAGCTGATGTGTCTCTTGAAGTTGCTAAAGATTTTATTGAAAAAGTTAAACCAAAAGCCTTAGGCCAAGAAATTATCAGATCAACATCTCCTGGGGATATGGTGGTAAAGATTGTGTATGATGAATTAGTAAATCTTTTAGGTGAAAAAAATAATGAAGTAAATTTAAATGCTGTTCCACCAGTACCAATGATGCTAGTTGGCTTACAAGGTTCTGGTAAAACTACTACAACAGCTAAACTTGCAAGATATTTAGAAAAAACAAAAAAAAAGAAAGTAATGATGGTCAGTTTAGATATTTATAGACCAGCTGCTCAAGAGCAATTAAAATCTTTAGGTGAACAAAATAATATTTTAACTCTTCCAATAATCGAAGGCCAACAACCTGGTGATATTTGCCAAAGAGCAATTAGTGCAGCAAATTTAAATGGTGCTGATATTGTCTTATTTGATACTGCTGGTAGAACACAAATAGATTTGCAGATGATGAGCGAAATTAAACAAATCGAAAATACAATTAAACCTGCAGAGACTTTTTTAGTTGCAGACTCACTTACTGGGCAAGTAGCAGCATCAGTAGCAAAAGAGTTTAATAATACGGTTAATTTATCAGGAATTATTTTAACAAGAGCAGACGGTGATGCCAGAGGTGGAGCTGCTGTAAGTATGAAATTTGTTTCACAGGTTCCAATAAAATTTTTAGGTATAGGTGAAAAAATTGAAAACCTTGAAGTTTTTCATCCAGACAGAATTGCAAATAGAATTCTTGGGATGGGAGATATTGTTTCTCTTGTTGAAAAAGCAGCCCAAGATCTTGGAGAAGAAAATATAAAAAAAACAGAGGAAAATTTAAAAAAAGGACAATTCTCAATGCAAGATTATTTAACTCAACTGAGACAAATGAAAAAAATGGGCGGTATTGAAGGTATCATGTCTTTCATGCCAGGTGTTTCAAAAGTAAAATCTCAAATGGATGCAGCTGGAATTGATGAGAGTGTTATTACAAAAAACGAGGCAATAATTTTATCAATGACAAAAAAAGAGAGAGAGAACCCAAAAATAATTGACGGTTCTAGGAAAAAAAGAATTGCTAATGGTTCAGGAACTGACCCAGCCACTATCAATAAATTGTTAAAACAATTTAAAATGATGTCTGAAATGATGAAGAAGATGTCAAAAGGAAATCTGAAAGGTATGTCTGACAAAGGAATACCTCCAGAATTATTAAATCAATTAAAATAAAAAGGAGAGTAAATGTTAAAACTAAGATTATCTAGAGGTGGTACAAAAAAAAGACCCGTATATAAAGTTGTTGTAGCTGATAGTCGATTTGCAAGAGATGGCAGATTTATTGAAAAAGTCGGTTTTTTTAACCCGCTATTACCTAAGGAAAAAAAAGAAAGAATTGGATTAGAGGCTGAGAGAATAAAATATTGGTTGGGTCAAGGTGCACAACCTACAACAAGAGTAGCTAGAATTTTAGGTGAGAATGAATTAATGCCTATGCCTGCTAATGGTAATAACCCTCAGAAAGCAATTCCAAAAAAAGATAGAAAAAAAGAAGGTTCAGAAGAAGCTCCAAAAGCAGAAGCTAAAAAAGAGGAAGCTCCAAAAGCAGAAGCTAAAAAAGAGGAAAATAAATAAACAAAAGGCTATTAATGTTGCAAACTCAAGTATTCACACTTTATCCAGATATTTTTCCTGGACCTTTAGCTAAAGGACTTTATGGGAAAGCAATGTCTAAAAAATTGTGGAATTTGAACGTGATAAATATAAGAGATGCAGCAACAGATAAACACAAAACAGTTGATGATACTCCTTACGGCGGTGGCACAGGAATGTTATTAAAACCAGATGTCTTAGCTAATTCTATCGATCAAAATATAAATAAAGGAGAAAGGATTTTGTATCTTTCACCAAAAGGGAAAGTATTCAATCAAAAACTTGCTCAAGATCTATCACTAGAAAAATCTTTTTCTTTAATTTGTGGTCATTTTGAAGGAGTAGATGAGAGAGTACTATCTACAAGAAATATTGAAGAGATAAGCATAGGAGATTATGTATTGTCTGGTGGAGAAACTGCGGCGCTTGTTGTGATTGATAGTGTATTAAGACTTTTGCCTGGAGTTTTAGGGAATGACAAATCAGCTTCAGAAGAAACATTTGAAAATGGCCTTTTGGAGTATCCACAATATACCAAACCTCAGATTTGGGAGGAAAAATCAGTTCCAGAGGTGCTATTATCTGGTGATCATGCTAAAATTAAAGACTGGCGTTTATCTCAATCAGAGGCTATAACTCGCGACCGAAGACCAGATTTGTGGCATAAATATAAGAAGAATTAATTTGATAAATATTAAAATGAAAACAATTGAAGAAATAAACCAAAATAACATTAAAAAAATCCTTTCAGAAAAAAAGATCCCTGATTTTTTTCCTGGCGATGTTGTTAAAGTTGGCGTTAGAATTACCGAAGGAAAAAAAGAGAGAATTCAATATTTCGAAGGTGTTTGTATAGCTAAAAAAAGTAGAGATATTAATTCATCTTTTACAGTAAGAAAAATATCTTTTGGAGAAGGTGTAGAAAGAACTTTTCCGTTGTATGGAACTGTAATCGATTCAATTAAAGTAATTCGTTCAGGAAAAGTAAGAAGAGCAAAACTTTATTATTTAAGAGATAGAACCGGTAAATCTGCGAGGATTGCTGAAAAGATTAGAAAAAAAATTGGTATTGATATTGATTTTAAGTCCGAGACTGTTACCGAGGAGAATTTAGCACCAGTTGTAAAAGAAAATGCACCAGAGCTTATAAAAGAAGCTACTTCTATAGCTGAGCCTAAAAAAGACGAAGCTCCAAAGACAGAAATGAAGAAAGAAGCCGCTAAGGCTGAAGCTAAAACTGAAAAAAAACTTGAAAATTTACAAGAAAAAAAATAATTTTTTTCTAAATGCCCAATACTCTTTACGATAAAATTTGGAACGAACACTTAGTTCATCAGCAGGAAGATGGAACAGCGTTATTGTTTGTGGACAGACATTTAGTCCATGAAGTCACTAGTCCACAAGCCTTTGAGGGATTAAGAAATTCTAAACGTAAAGTAAGACACCCAAAATTAACATTAGCAGTTGCAGATCATAATGTTCCAACAACCGATAGGTCAAAAGGTATTTCAGATAATGAATCTAAAATTCAAGTAGAAACTTTAGAAGCAAATTGTAAAGAATTTGGTATTAAACTTTTTGGAATGGGTGATAAAAGACAAGGAATTGTACACGTAACTGGTCCTGAGCAAGGCTTTACTCAACCAGGCACTGTTATTGTATGTGGTGACAGTCATACAGCAACACATGGAGCATTTGGTGCATTAGCATTTGGTATTGGGACTTCAGAGGTAGAGCATGTTTTAGCAACTCAAACATTAGTACAAAAGAAAGCTAAAAATTTTAGAATTAACGTCAATGGTAAACTTCCGTTAGGCGTTACATCGAAAGATGTAATTCTTCAAATAATAGGAAAAATTGGTACTGCTGGAGGAACAGGATGTGTAATTGAATATGCAGGTGATCTGATCAAATCTTTAAGTGTTGAAAATAGAATGACAATTTGCAATATGACGATTGAAGGAGGAGCAAGAGCAGGATTAATAGCTCCAGATGAAAAGATATTTAAATATTTAGAGGGCAGACCAATGTCTCCCAAAGGAAATGATTGGGATAAAGCATTAGAAAATTGGAAAAATTTGAATACTGATGAAGGTGCAAAGTTTGATAAAGAAGTAAACTTAACTGCTAGTGAAATTTCACCAATGATAACTTGGGGAACATCACCTCAAGATGTTATTACAATAGACGAAAGAGTACCAAATCCAAATAATGAGAAAGACGAGGATAGAAAAAATTCTTTAGAGAGAGCATTAAATTATATGGGTTTGAAACCAGATATGGCAGCTAAAGACATTAAAATTGACAAAGTTTTCATTGGGAGCTGCACTAATGGTAGAATTGAGGACTTAAGAGAAGCTGCAAAAATTTTAAAAGATAAAAAAATTGCATCTCATGTTCATGCTATGGTCGTCCCTGGTTCAGGATTGGTTAAAGAACAAGCAGAGCAAGAGGGATTAGATAAAATTTTTGTAAAATCAGGATTTGAGTGGAGAGAGCCAGGATGTTCAATGTGTTTAGCAATGAACGCAGATAAATTAAAACCAGAAGAGAGATGCGCTTCAACATCAAATAGAAATTTTGAAGGTAGACAAGGTAGAGGTGGAAGAACTCATTTAGTAAGCCCAGGTATGGCTGCTGCTGCAGCAATTTCTGGAAACCTTGATGATGTAAGAAAATACCAAAATTAATATGCAAAAATTTAACACTTTAAAAAGTATACCGGCGTATTTGCCAATAGTTAATATTGATACAGATATGATTATTCCAAAACAGTTTTTAAAAACGATTAAAAGAACAGGGTTGGGCAAGAATTTATTTTTTGAAATGAGATATGACGACAATGGTAAGGAAATAAATGATTTTGTTTTGAATCAAGATCCTTACATAAATTCAAAAATTTTAATCGCTGGAAAAAATTTTGGATGCGGCTCTTCAAGAGAACACGCTCCATGGGCATTATTAGACTTTGGTATTACTTGCGTGATAAGCTCAAGTTTTGCTGATATTTTTTATAATAATTGTTTTAAAAATGGTATCTTACCGATAATTTTAGATGATGATAAAATCAAAGAGTTATCGGAATACGCAAAAAGGAAAGAAGAAATTTTTATAGATCTTAATGAGGAGAAGGTCATTTTTGGAAACAATGAGACAAAATTTAAAGTAGATTCATTTAAAAAAAAGTGTTTACTAGAGGGATTAGACGACATAGCTCTGTCACTAAAAAGATCTGATAAAATAGAAATCTTTGAAAAAGATTTAAGAGCCAAGAAGCCTTGGGTATTTAATGATTAAAGTAAAAAAAAGAAAAGTATTATTACTCCCGGGTGATGGAATTGGCCCTGAAGTTACTACGGAAGTTAAAAAAGTAATCAATTGGTTTAATGATAAAAAGTCTTTAGATTTTGAGATTGATGAGGATTTAGTTGGAGGAAGTTCTTTTGATAAGCATGGAACACCTCTTACTGATGAAGTTTTTTATAAAGCATTAGAAAGTGCTGTAATAATGTTGGGTGCGGTTGGTGGACCGAAGTGGGATGGTGTCGAATTTTCAAAGAAACCTGAAAGAGCTCTTTTAAAATTAAGAAAAGAATTAAAACTTTTTGCAAATTTAAGACCAGCGATATGCTTTGAACAATTAGTAAATGCCTCAACGTTAAAACCAGAAGTAGTTTCAGGTTTAGATATTTTAATAGTCAGAGAATTAACTGGTGGAGTATATTTTGGTGAGCCAAGAGGGATTAAACCAATAGAAAATGGGGAAAGAAAAGGAGTAAATACTCATACTTATACTAGTAGTGAAATTGTAAGAGTAGCTAGGATTGCTTTTGATTTAGCAAAAAAAAGATCTAATAAAGTCATATCTTGTGAAAAATCTAATGTAATGGAAGCAGGTCAACTTTGGAAAGAAGAAGTGCAATCATTACATGATAAAGATTATAAAGATGTTGAACTGAGTCATATGCTAGCTGATAATTGCGCAATGCAACTAGTAAGAAACCCAAAACAATTCGATGTTATTTTAACAGATAACTTATTTGGTGATATGTTATCAGATGAGGCATCCATGTTAACAGGCTCTCTTGGATTATTACCCTCAGCATCATTAGGCGCAAAAAATAAAGATGGTGAAATGAGAGCTATGTATGAACCTATTCATGGGTCGGCTCCAGATATTGCTGGTAAAGGAGTTGCAAATCCTATCGCTTCAATTTTAAGTTTTGCAATGGCGCTAAGATACTCTTTAGATTTGGATAAAGAGGCGGAAGCCTTAGAAAAAGCTGTCCAAGAGGCACTTAATGATGGATTAAGGACAAAAGATATTATGTCTGATAAAATGAAAGAAGTATCTACTTCTCAAATGGGTGATGCGATCATTTCAAAATTGCAATAATCAATTAATTATCTTAAAATAATATTATGCCTACTTATACCGCCCCTGTTGACGATATGATGTTTCTATTTGAGAAACTCAGAAATAATCAAAAATATAATGAGTTAGAGAAATATAAAGAAGTAACTTCTGATTTAGTAAAAGATATTTTACAGGAAGCAGCAAAGATTAATCAAAATTTAATTTTACCACTAGCTAAAACTGGAGATGAAAATCCTGCAGTCTTAGAAAATGGAGTTGTGAGAACTCCCCCAGGTTATAAGGAAGCTTACAAAAAATATATTGAGGATGGATGGACTTCACTTTCTTGTGATCCTAAATATGGAGGTCAAGGTATGCCAAAAACTGTAAGTGCATTTTTTGATGAAATGCTCTCCTCGGCTAGCTTATCTTTTAAATTGTATAGTGAATTAAGTATAGGTGCATATAATTGTATTAATCATCATGCTACAGATGAAATAAAGAATAAATATTTACCAAAAATAGTCGAAGGAAAATGGAGCGGCACTATGTGTTTAACTGAGCCAGTATGCGGCACCGATTTAGGTTTATTAAGAACAAAAGCTAAAAAACAAACTGATGGAACTTACAAAATAAGTGGTCAAAAAATTTTTATTACATCTGGAGATCACGATTTAACTGAAAATATCATTCATCTAGTTTTAGCGAGAGCAGAAGATTCTCCAGCAGGCACAAAAGGAATAAGTTTATTTTTAGTTCCAAAGTTTGTGGTCAAAGATGATGGAACAGTTGGGCCAAGAAACGGCATATCAACCGGATCTATTGAGACCAAGATGGGGATAAAGGGATCAGCCACTTGTGTATTAAATTTTGATAATGCCACTGGCTATATGATAGGTGCTAAAGAAAAAGGACTAAGCGCTATGTTTACTATGATGAATCTTGAGAGAATAGTTGTAGGCATCCAAGGTTTAGGTATTTCAGAAATTGCTTATCAAAATTCTCTAGCTTATGCAAAAGAGAGAAAACAAGGAAAGTCGAACAATTCCAAGTCTAAAAATGGAGCAGATTTTATAATTGAACATGCCGACATAAGAAGAACCTTATTAAATATGAAATCAATTATTGAGGGTGAAAGAGCTTTGTGTTTTTGGTTGTCACAACAGACTGAAGTTAGTTTAAATCATCCAGATGAAAAAACTCGTCAAGAAGCCTCGGATTATGTTTCACTTATGACCCCTGTTGTAAAATCCTTGTTTACAGACTTAGCGATGGAAATTACTAGTGATGCTATGCAAATTCATGGAGGATACGGGTATACTAAAGACCAGGGTATAGAACAACTATATAGAGATAATAGAATTACACCTATTTATGAGGGCACAAATTCTGTTCAAGCATCAGATTTAGTTTTCAGAAAACTATCAAATAAAAATGGCAATATAATAAATAAATTTTTAGATCAGGTTAGGTCAGATTGCGATACAGATAATGAAAAAATTAAACCATTTCTCTCGGAATTTAATTATTATTTGGACACATTAAAGAAATTTAGCGATTGGATGACAAATATGGCTAAGTCAGAAAAAGATGACGTCAGTGCAGCGGCTAATGATTACCTAAAAACTTTGGGTTACGTATCTATTGCATATGCATGGATTAAAGTTTTAGAGGTGAGTTTTAAAGATTATGAAGAAAATAAAAAATTTTATAATGATAAAATAGATACAGCTAGATTCTATTTTGACAAAGTATTACCTAGAGCAGAACTTCACCATAAGTCTGCAATTTCTGGAAGTTCAAATATAATGAATTTCAAGTTTAATTAAATGAATCATTACGAAACTAACCTAGAAAAAAATGATGCTAATTATGTTCCATTAACGCCTTTAACTTTTCTAAAAAGAGCTTATGAGATTTATCCTAATTATGAAGCAGTTATTTATGAAGATAGGAAATATACTTGGAGTCAAGTTTATAAACGAACTGTAAAATTTGCTAGTGCACTTAACAAAATTGGAATTGGTAAGGGTGATACTGTTTCATTTTTAGCGTTTAATACTCCTGAAATTTTTGAAGGACATTATTCCGTTCCAATGGCAGGTGCAGTTTTAAATACGATTAACATAAGGTTGGATGCTAAAACAATTGCGTATATTTTAGAACATAGTGATGCAAAAGTTCTAGTTGTGGATAGACAACTTCATGTTGAAGTAAAGAAGGCTTTAAGCACTTTTAAAAGAAAAATTACAATAATTGACATTAATGATGAATTTGCAGATCAATCTAAGTGTGAAAAAATTGGTGAATTAGAGTATGAAAGTTTTTTAAATACTGGTGATGAAAATTATAATTGGAAAATGCCAGAGGATGAATGGCAAGCATTATCACTCAGTTATACTTCAGGAACTACTGGAAACCCTAAAGGAGTAGTTTATCACCACAGAGGATCATATTTAATGTCAACTGGAAGCGCAGTTGCATGGAATATGCCAAACAGATTAAATTTTTTGACTATTGTGCCTATGTTTCATTGTAATGGCTGGGGATACCCATGGACTGTTCCCATGTTAAATGG
The DNA here is from genome assembly GCA_902629575.1 of uncultured Pelagibacteraceae bacterium. Classification (GTDB taxonomy): domain Bacteria; phylum Pseudomonadota; class Alphaproteobacteria; order Pelagibacterales; family Pelagibacteraceae; genus Pelagibacter. Next base: position 32,662 of record CACORJ010000005.1, on the reverse strand, counting down.
AAGAACTATCTGTTTGAGAAATATTGATATAAAAAAAATATTCGAATTAATTGATAAATATGATGTCACCCATTTTGGTGGAGCACCGATTGTATTGAATATGATTACTGGCGCTCCTGAGTCCGATAGGAAAAAATTAAAACAAAAAGTTTATGTATTAACTGCTGGAGCACCACCACCAAGTATTATATTTAAAAAAATGAAAGCGCTTGGATTTGAGGTGATGCATGTTTATGGATTAACAGAAACTTATGGTCATGTTACTCAGTGTGCTTGGAATGAGTCTTGGAATGAATTTGATGAGGAAAAACAAAATGAAATTAAGGCAAGACAAGGTGTAAGATATCCTAATACAGAAGGTATCACAGTTATGGACCCTAAAACAATGAAAGAAGTTCCAAAAGATGGAAAAACGATCGGTGAAATAATGATCAAAGGTAATGTAGTTATGAAAGGATATTTTAAAGATAAAGAAGCTACAATCAAAGCTATGAAAGATGGGTGGTTTCATTCAGGTGATTTGGCAGTAATGCATTCTGATGGATACGTAAAAATTCAAGATAGGTCTAAAGATATAATTATATCAGGTGGTGAAAATATATCCTCAATAGAAATTGAAAATACTTTATCTAAACATCCCTCAGTTTCGATCGCGGCAGTAGTAGCTAAACCTGATGAAAAATGGGGTGAGGTTCCTTGTGCATTTATAGAGACGGTTAAAGATAAAATTGTGACAGAAAAAGAATTAATAAGTTTTTGCAAAGAAACGCTTGCTGGATTTAAGGTACCAAAACAAGTTGTTTTTTGTGACTTACCTAAAACTTCAACAGGTAAAATTCAAAAATTTGAGCTAAGAAAAAAATTTTAACTAAATAATCAGTTATAAGTGCAATAAAAAGCTTTTAACGAAGGATAATGATTGAAAAAGCTTTAGAAATACGAGAAAAGGTCATAAATTTTTTGAAAAATGAAAACATACTCAATAGCTAAATCCAGAAGAGTTAGAAGCACTCCTTATACTTCTAGAATAGAAAAACAAGGAGTAACTTCTTATACAGTTTATAATCATATGTTGTTACCAGCAGCATTCGGTTCTTTAGAAGATTCATATCACCATTTGAAAGAATATGTTCAAATTTGGGATGTTGCAGGAGAACGGCAAGTTGAAATATCTGGGGTGGATGCTGCAAAGTTAGTTCAACTAATGACTTGTAGAGATCTTTCAAAATCAAAAAATGGGAGATGTTATTATTGTCCATTAATTGATGATCAAGCAGGATTAATAAATGATCCTGTGGTTTTGAGAATTAGTGAGGATAGATGGTGGATTTCAATTGCTGACTCTGATGTAATTTTATACGCGAAAGGTCTTGCAATAGGAAATAAATTTAATGTCAAAATAACTGAACCAAATGTTGATATAATGGCAATACAAGGACCAAAATCATTTAAATTAATGGAAGATATATTTGGAGAAAAAATTAAACAATTAAAGTTTTTTGGTTTTGATTATTTTGAATTCGGTGGAGATAAACATTTAATTGCACAATCAGGATGGTCCAAACAAGGTGGATATGAAATTTACGTTGAAAATACTAGCTCTGGATTAAAATTGTATGACTATTTATTTGAAAAAGGTAAGCAATATAATGTCAAACCAGGTTGTCCAAATTTAATAGAGAGAATTGAAAGTGGATTATTGTCTTATGGTAATGATATTGACAATGGAGATAACCCTTATGAATGTGGATTTGATAAATATGTAAATATAGACTCAGATGTTGAATTTTTAGGAAAAGAAAAATTAAAGAAAATTAAGAGCGAGGGTATAAAAAGAAAATTGATGGGTGTTGAATTTGATATGAAAGAGATAAGTTTATCAGGGTCTCTAAATTTAATGGACGAAAAAGGCCATATTATTGGAGAACTTAGATCAGCATGTTTTTCACCTTTCTTTAAAAAAGTGATTGGTATTGCAATGATGAAAAAGCCTTTCTGGGAAGTTTCTCAGACCGTCAATATTAAAATTAATGGCAATAATTTGACTGGAAAAGTTTGTGATTTGCCTTTCATTTAGTATAAAACTTTAAAACACTATGAATATTGCAATTGTAGGAGCGACAGGTAATGTTGGGCGAAAAACTCTAGAGGTTCTTGAAAAAAAAGATCTCTCTATTGATAATCTATATTTATTAGCATCATCAGATAGTGAAGGAAAAAAAATAAATTATAAAGGTAAAGATTATAAAATTATTGATTTAAAAAAATTTGATTTTTCAAAAGTCAAAATTGCTTTTTTTGCAGCAGGTGGAAAGATTTCAGAAAAATTTGCTGAAAAAGCAGCTAAAGATTGTCTGGTAATTGATAATTCAAGTTATTTTAGGATGGATCCAGATGTTCCATTAATTGTGCCGCAGGTAAATGCGCACGATCTGTATAATATAAAAAAAAATATTATTGCAAATCCGAATTGTTCAACAGCGCAATTAGTAATAGCTTTAAAACCACTACATGACTTATACGTAATTAAAAGAGTAGTAATTTCTACATATCAATCAGTTTCTGGTGCTGGTAAGGCGTCCATGGATGAATTGATTGAGCAAACTAAATCAGTTTTAAATGGTCAAAAAGTTCAATCTCAAAATTTCTCAAAACAAATAGCTTTCAATGCTATTCCACATATTGATATATTTTTGGATAATGGCTACACAAAAGAAGAGATAAAAATGGCCAATGAAACAAAGAAAATTTTAGATGATAAAATAAATTTGACCGCAACTTGCGTCAGATTACCTATTTCCGTTTCTCATTCTGAGTCAATTAATTTAGAATTTGAAAAAACTTTTTCCCTAAATGATGTGAAGAACGTGTTAAATAATTCTGATGGATGTCAAGTAATCGATGAAAGAGTTGATGGTGGTTATATTACTCCTATAGAAGCGGAAGGAAAATATGAAACATTTATTTCAAGAATAAGAGAAGATAAAACAATTAAAAATGGTTTAAACTTGTGGATTGTTTCTGATAATCTTTTAAGAGGAGCAGCTTTAAATGCTGTAGAAATAGCTGAAAAATTAATAGAAAATAATTTGTATGGAAAATAAATCACCATTATCTCCACATATTCAAATTTATAGATGGCATATCTCATCATTAGTATCTATTTCTCATAGAATAACAGGAATAATAAATATTATTGTAATTACATTTATTTGTTTAGTTATATCATCTCTTGTTCTTGGTGAGGGTTTTTTTGAGTTGGTAAATTTATTTTTCAAATCATTTTTGGGAAAATTTTTTATTATAGGTATAACGTGGTCTTTTACGTTCCAAGTTTTAAGTGAAATTAGACATCTGATTATGGATTTAGGCTATGGATTTGAAATCAAAACTACAAATATTACTGGCTTAATTGTAATAATCGGATCTTTAGTTTTAACGGTAGTTTTTTATCTAATTGGAAAAAATATTCTTTAAATGATTAATGCAACAAAAAAATGGATTTTTCTAAAGATAAGTGGTGCGATGCTAATTCCTTTTAAGTTATGGTTTATTCTAAATTTTATTAAAATATACGATCAAAATTATTCTTTAGTAGTAGACTTTTTTTCTAACTCATTATTTAAGTTTTTATTTAGTGTATTCATAGTAAATGCATATTTTTTTTCAGCACTGAGTATTAGTGAGGTTTTTGAAGATTATATTAAGAACAGTAAAATCAAAAATGTCGCAAACAGGCTTTTATATATATCAGCAGTGGTAATTCCATTAATTACAATTATACTATTAATTACTTTATGAATTCATATAAAATAATTAATCACGAGTACGATGTAGTGGTTTTAGGTGCTGGAGGTTCAGGTCTAAGAGCAGCAGTTGGGTTAAGTGAGTCTGGATTGAAAACCGCTTGTATTTCAAAAGTTTTTCCAACAAGAAGTCACACTTCTGCAGCACAAGGTGGTATATCTGCCGCTTTAGGTAATATGGGAGAGGATGATTGGCGTTGGCACATGTATGATACGGTGAAAGGTGCTGACTGGTTAGGAGATCAGGACAGCATTGAATATTTATGCAAAGAGGCACCTAAAGCAGTTATAGAGCTAGAGAAGTATGGTGTTCCTTTTAGCAGAACTGATGATGGAAAAATTTATCAACGTCCTTTTGGGGGTATGACGAAAAATTATGGAAATGGAATTGTGCAACGAACATGTGCGGCAGCTGATAGGACAGGCCATGCAATTTTGCACACTTTATACGGTCAAGCTTTAAAACACAAAACAGAATTTTTTATTGAATATTTTGCCTTAGATTTACTGATGAAAGACGGAGAGTGCAAAGGGTTAGTGGCCTGGAATTTAAATGACGGAACAATTCATAGGTTCAGAGCTCATACAGTTATCATTGCAACTGGAGGTTATGGTAAAATTTATTATTCAGCAACTTCCGCACATACTTGTACGGGAGATGGTAACGCAATGGTCTTAAGAGCAGGGTTACCATTACAAGATATGGAGTTTGTTCAATTTCATCCAACAGGAATTTATGGTCACGGAACTTTAATTACAGAGGGTGCAAGAGGTGAAGGTGGCTATCTAACAAATTCAAAGGGAGAAAGATTTATGGAGAGATATGCTCCTAAAGCAAAAGATTTGGCGTCTAGAGATGTAGTTAGTAGATCTATGTCAATTGAGATTAATGAAGGTAGAGGAGTTGGTAAAGATCAAGACCATGTTCATTTAAATTTGAGTCATTTAGACAAAGAAGTAATTGAAAATAGATTACCAGGTATCACTGATGCTGCTAGACTTTTTGCCAACGTCGATGTAACAAAAGATCCAATACCTGTGGTACCAACTGTTCATTATAATATGGGCGGTATTCCAACAAATTATAAAGCTGAAGTATTAACTGTTAATGGAAGCGAAAAGACAGTACCTGGTCTAATGGCAATTGGAGAGGCAGCCTGTGTTTCAGTTCATGGCGCAAATAGATTAGGTTCTAACTCATTAATAGATTTAGTTGTTTTTGGGAGAGCTGCAGCAAAAAGAGCTGCAGAATTAATTAAACCTGGAACTCCTCATGAAAAACTGAGTGAGTCAGAGACTCAAAAAATTATAGATAGATTTGATAAAATTAGAAATGCCGAAGGTGATACTGGTACAGCTGAGCTCAGACTTTCAATGCAAAAAACTATGCAATCCAAATGCGCAGTATTTAGAACAGAAAAGACACTAAAAGAAGGTGTTGAAGAAATTAGAAAAACTTATGATAGTCTGAATGCATTATCAGTAAAAGATAAATCATTAATATTTAATACTGACTTAGTGGAAACTTTAGAGTTTGATAACTTGATAAGGCAAGCAGTTGCTACAGTAGACTCTGCTTATCATAGAAAAGAAAGCAGAGGAGCCCATGCTAGAGAAGATTATCCAAAAAGAGATGATCAAAATTTTATGCAACATACGCTTGCTTGGTGTGATGGAAAAAATACAAAAATAACTTATAGAGATGTTCATAAATCAACTTTGACTAATGATGTACAATATTTTCCTCCTCAAGAAAGAGTTTATTAATGGTTCAAATTAGTTTACCTCAAAATTCTGAAGTAAAAAAAGGTAGATATTTTAAAGATAAAACTGGGTCAAAAAATTTAAGAAAAGTTAATATTTATCGGTGGGACCCTTCAACTGGGGATAATCCAAGAATAGACACTTATGAAGTTGATATGGATAATTGCCCTTCTAAGGTTTTAGATATTTTAAATAAGATTAAAAATGAAATTGATCCTACATTAGCTTACAGAAGATCTTGTGCGCATGGAGTCTGTGGCTCGTGTGCTATGAACATGGGTGGAAAAAATGGCCTAGCTTGCACTAAACCTCATTCAGAAATTGATGGAGATATAGATATTTATCCCTTACCACATCTAAAAGTCAAAAAAGATTTAATTGGTGATTTAGATGGCCTTTATAAACAGTATAAGTCTATAGAACCTTGGTTAAAAACCAACGCAAAATCTGAAAAATCAGAAATTATTCAATCAAAGGAAGATAGGGAAAAATTAGATGGGGCATATGAATGCATAATGTGCGCTTGCTGTTCGACATCTTGCCCGAGTTACTGGTGGAATGGGGATAAATATTTAGGTCCAGCTGTTTTGTTACAGGCTTACAGATGGATTATTGATAGTAGGGATGAAGAAAGACAGGCGAGATTAAAAAAAGTTGCTGATGAGCTAAAATTATATCGATGTCACACAATTCTTAACTGTACAAGTGCATGTCCTAAAGGTTTAAACCCAGCAAAAGCAATCGCTGAAATAAAAAAAATGTTAGCAACCGCTAATATTTAAACAATAGACTATTTATAATTTTTAATCTAAAAGATCGTATTCATGAAATTAATAGAACATTTTGTTGGTGGAAAAATAATTTCAGGTAACTCAAATAAAAAGGGTAAAGTTTTTAATCCAGCAACTGGCGAACAAGAATCAGAAGTAAGACTTGCCTCAAAGTCTGATTTAGATAGTGCTGTAGAGATAGCGAAAAAAGCATTTGAAACTTGGTCTTTAAAACCGGCATTACAAAGAGCTAGAATAATATTTAAATTTAAAGAATTAATTGAAAAAAATTCTGATGAATTGACCAAACTAATAGTTTCTGAACATGGAAAAGTTTATGAAGATGCAAGAGGTTCTTTAACTAGAGGGCTTGAGGTAGTAGAATTTGCTTGTGGAATTCCGCATTTATTAAAAGGTGAGTTTTCTGAAAATGTGGGTACAAATGTTGATAGTTGGTCTATCAGACAACCGTTAGGAGTTGTCGCGGGTATCACGCCATTTAATTTCCCTGCTATGGTACCGATGTGGATGTTTCCAATAGCAATAGCTTGTGGAAACACGTTTATTCTAAAACCATCTGAAAAAGATCCTTCTTGTGCAATAAAATTGGCTGAACTGCTTTCTGAAGCGGGTCTTCCAGAAGGAGTTTTCAACGTAATAAATGGAGATAAAGAAGCTGTTGATGCAATTTTAAAAAACAAAGATATCAAAGCCGTAAGTTTTGTTGGATCTACTCCGATTGCAAAATACATTTATGAAAATTCGGCTAAAAATGAAAAAAGAGTTCAAGCTTTAGGTGGAGCAAAAAATCACTTAGTTGTTATGCCAGATTGTGATTTAGATGGCGCAGTTAATGGTCTAATGGGGGCTGCTTATGGTTCAGCTGGAGAAAGATGTATGGCTCAATCAGTTGCAGTTGCTGTTGGAGATATTGGAGATGAACTTGTATCAAGATTATCAAAAAAAGCTGAAGCTTTGAAAGTTGGTCCTGGAATGGATAAAGAATCAGAAATGGGGCCTTTAGTTACAAAGGAGCATTTAGAAAAAGTTTCAAGTTATGTTGATTTAGGTGTTGAGGAAGGTGCGAAGCTAGTTGTTGATGGTAGAGGTTTAAAACTTCAGGGCTATGAAAATGGTTTTTATATAGGTGGATGTTTATTTGATCATGTAAATAAAGATATGAGAATTTATAAAGAGGAAATATTTGGTCCAGTCTTATCAGTTGTTCGCGTAAAAACTTTTGAAGAAGCAGTAAAATTAATTAACGACCATGAGTATGGAAATGGAGTTAGTATTTATACAAGAGATGGTGACGCAGGTAGAACTTTTGTAAATAGAATTCAAGTAGGTATGGTTGGTATTAATGTACCTATCCCAGTTCCAATGGCCTTTCATAGTTTTGGTGGTTGGAAAAGATCATTATTTGGTGATAGCGGGATGCATGGTATGGAAGGTATAAAATTTTATACTAAACTTAAAACAGTAACATCTAGATGGCCTTCAGGTATCCGATCAAATGCGGAATTTGTTATGCCAACAATGAAATAAAGGAAGCAAATGACAAAAATATCTTTAATTGGTGCAGGCCAAATAGGTGGAACTCTTGCACATTTAATAGGAACAAAAGAACTAGTGAATGAAGTGGTCTTATTTGATGTAGCTAGTGGTATTGCAAAAGGAAAGGCATTAGATATTGCACAATCATCATCCGTAGATGGATTTAACGTTAATTTTACAGGAACTGATAATTATGAGGAAATAAAAAATTCAGATGTAATTATAATTACAGCAGGTGTTCCAAGAAAACCAGGAATGAGTCGAGATGATCTACTTGGAATAAATTTAAAAATTATCAAACAAGTTGCCGAGGGGGTAACGAAAAATGCTCCTAACGCTTTTGTGATTTGTATCACCAATCCTTTAGATGTTATGGTTATGGCATTTCAAAAATTTTCAGGCTTGCCATCAAATAAAGTTGTTGGTATGGCAGGTATTTTAGATAGTTCCAGATTTAAATTATTTTTATCATTAGAACTAAATGTGCCAGTAAGAGAAATTGAGGCAATGGTTATGGGCGGTCATGGCGATACAATGGTTCCTATGCCAAGATTTACAAAAATTTCAGGTAAACCATTGTTAGAACTCGTGAAGAATGGAAAGATTTCATTAGAAAGAGTTGAGAAAATTAATCAAAGAACGAGAGATGGCGGTGCTGAGATAGTTAAATATTTAGAAAAAGGATCAGCCTTTTATGCACCAGCAGCATCAGGTGTTCAAATGGCAGAAGCTTATTTGAAAGATCAGAAAAAATTATTACCTTGTGCTGTACAATTAAATGGAGAATACGGTGTAAAAAATGTTTACGCAGGTGTTCCTGTTATAATTGGAAAAGATGGTGTAGAAAAAATTGAGGAGATTGATTTAGATGAGAGAGAGAAAAAAGAATTTATGAATTCAATAGATGCTGTAAAAGCTTTATGGGAAGCTGCATCTAAAATAGATCCTGATTTATCTAAATAATAATGAATATTCACGAGCATCAAGCTAAACAAATCTTAAAAAAATATGGCGCTGTAGTTCCTGAGGGAGTATTTGCTTTTAGTGTAAGTGAACTTATTGAAAAAGCAAAATCACTAAATACGGAAAAATATGTTCTTAAAGCACAAATTTATGCTGGAGGCAGAGGGAAAGCTGGCGGTGTAAAAATTGTAAATTCTATAGAAGAACTAACTAAAGCAGCTAATGAATTACTTGGAAAAACATTAGTAACTCATCAAACCGGTCCAGAAGGCAGAGAAGTTAAAAGATTATATGTAGAAGAGTCTTCAAATATAGATAAAGAATTTTATTTATCTTGTTTAGTTGATAGATCAAGTTCTAAAATTGCATTTATATCAAGTAATCAAGGTGGAATGGATATAGAAGAGGTTGCCAGTAGTTCACCTGAAAAAATTATAACAACAAAAGTTGATATGGGTGACAAAATTTCTGAGTCAGATTGTGAAAAAATTACTAAAATTTTTTACTTAAACGAAGACACACAAAAACAAGCAATATCGTTAATTAAATCAATATATAAAATGTTTGTGAGTACAGATGCAAGTATGGTCGAGGTAAATCCGTTGATTTTGACAAAAGAAAAAAAAATTGTCTGTTTAGATGCTAAAGTAAAATTTGATTCAAATGCTTTGTTTAGGCATCCAGAAATTGTTGAATTAAGAGATTTAAATGAGGAAGATCCTACAGAGATAGAAGCCAGTAGGCATGATCTTGCATACATTAAACTAGATGGAAGCATTGGTTGTATGGTTAACGGAGCAGGATTAGCGATGGCAACAATGGATATAATTAAATTATATGGCGAAGAGCCAGCAAATTTTTTAGATGTAGGTGGTGGCGCATCCAAAGAAAAAGTATCCGCAGCATTTAAGATAATTCTATCAGATAAAAATGTTAAAGGTATTTTAATTAATATTTTTGGAGGAATTATGAGATGTGATGTCCTTGCTCAAGGAGTTGTAAATGCAGCTAAAGAAATTAATATTAGTGTACCTTTAGTTGTACGATTAGCAGGCACAAATTTGAAAAAAGGTAAAGAAATTCTTGACAATTCTGGATTAAAATTAATTTCTGCAGAAAATTTAGATGATGCTGCTAAGAAAATTGTTAAAGCAATAAAATAATATGTCGGTTTTGGTAAACAAAAATACTAAAGTAATTTGTCAGGGATTTACCGGTGCGCAAGGAACTTTTCATTCAGAACAGGCGATAAAATATGGAACTAATCTTGTTGGTGGAGTTACACCAAAGAAAGGTGGACAAAAACATTTAGATAGACCAGTTTTTAACAGCGTTATAGAGGCAAAAAATGAAGTAGGAGCAGATGCAACTATGATTTACGTACCTGCTAAATATGCAGCAACAGCAATCATTGAAGCTATTGATGCATCAATTGAACTAATTGTTTGCATAACTGAAGGAATTCCAATTCAGGATATGCTTAAAGTTAGACAAAAATTAATTGGTTCAAGCAGCAGATTAATTGGACCTAATTGTCCAGGAATAATTACGCCAAATGAATGCAAAATTGGGATTATGCCGGGAAGTATTCATAAAAGAGGGAGTGTTGGAATTGTATCAAGGTCAGGCACATTGACATATGAGGCAGTAGCGCAAACAACTGAAAATGGACTTGGTCAATCAACTTGCATCGGTATAGGCGGTGATCCTATTAATGGTACAAATTTTATAGATTGTTTAGATTTATTTTTAAATGATGATGAAACAGAATCTATTTTAATGATAGGTGAAATAGGAGGAACAGCTGAAGAAGAAGCAGCTGACTTTATAAAAAACCACAAGATTAAAAAACTAATAGTTGGATTTATTGCTGGAATTACTGCTCCTCCAGGAAGGAGAATGGGGCATGCTGGTGCCATTATATCAGGTGGCAAGGGTGGAGCTGAAGATAAAATAAAAAAAATGGAAGAATGTGGTATTACAGTTGCTAAATCACCATCTATTATTGGAAAAACTTTATTTGATAAACTGTCTAATTGAAAAAAAATATTAGAGGGATATATTGATTAATTGAGATGTCTTCATCAAAAAATCTTGATTTCGAAAAAACTTCGTTTTTAAATAAATCTAATAGTACGTTTATAGAAGAGATGTATTTAAAGTTTGTGAATAAAGATTCTGATCTTCCACAAAGTTGGGCAAATTATTTTGAAGGAATTGGTGAAGAACTAAGTGTTATAGCAAAAGAAATTAAAGGTCCGTCATGGGGACCTACTAAAAAAAAGATCAATATTGATGAGTTACAAAAAAAAATAGAAGAACAAGATAAAAGTGAATTTGGTAATGTCAAATTAGATACTTCAGAAAAATTTAATTTTCAATTACTTGCTGATTCAAATAAAGATTCTATTAGTGCTGTAGCATTAATTAGAGCATATAGATTAAGAGGACATTTATTAGCAGATCTTGATCCTCTAGATATGAGAGAGTCAGAATATTTAGATGAGCTCCATCCAGATTTTTACGGTTTTAAAAAAGAAAATTACGATAAGAAAATTTTTCTAAATGGCATAATCAATCGTAAATATGCAAACGTAAGAGAAATACTTAAGTTTATGAAGAAAACTTATTGTGAGAAAATAGGTTATGAATTTATGCATATCTCTAACCCAGTTGAAAGAAAGTGGTTTAGAGACAGAATAGAGCAAGATAAAAATGCACTTCAATTTACAAAAAATGGTAAAGAAGCAATTTTAAATAAATTAGTACAGGCTGAAGGATTTGAAAAATTTTTAGCCACAAAGTATGTGGGAACAAAAAGATTTGGTTTAGATGGTGGTGAAAGTTTAATACCTGCTCTTGAACAAATAATAAAAATTGGTGGTCAAAACAAAATAAAAGAAGTTAAAATAGGTATGTCTCATAGAGGTAGGCTAAACGTTTTGGCAAATGTCTTACAAAAATCTTACAAAAAAATTTTTAATGAATTTGCCGGTGAGTTTAGTACCGACACTGAAGACAGTGCTGGAGATGTAAAATATCATCTTGGAGCATCGTCAGATAGAGAATTTGATGGAAACTCGGTACATGTTAGTTTGACAGATAATCCCTCTCATTTAGAAGCTGTTAACCCAGTTGTTTTAGGGCAAACGAGAGCCAAACAGTTTTTCCACAAAGACCGTGAAAGAAATAAAGTTATACCTATTCTAATTCATGGGGATGCAGCTTTTGCTGGTCAAGGAGTTGTAGCAGAATGTTTTGCAATGTCTGGACTACCAGGACACAACACTGGAGGAACAATTCATATTATTGTTAATAATCAAATAGGATTTACCACTAGTCCAAGATTTGCAAGGTCTTCACCTTATCCATCTGATGTTGCAAAAATGGTTGAGGCGCCAATTCTTCATGTTAATGGAGATGATCCAGAAGCAGTTGTTTATGCAACTAGAATAGCAACAGAATTTCGATTAAAATTTAATAGAGACGTAGTAGTAGATTTAATTTGTTATAGAAGATTTGGACATAACGAGGGAGATGAACCTTCATTTACACAACCTTTAATGTATAAAAAAATTAGGTCCCATCCTAGTGTTTACCGAATTTACGGAAATAAATTGGTAAACGAAAAATCTATAACTCAAGAATTACTAAATCAAAATGTTAAATCATTTAAAGATTTACTTGATAAACAATACAAAAGTGCAAAAGATTATAAGCCTAAAATAGAATGGTTTGAGGGAACATGGTCAAGATATAAACCTGAGAGAGGTAAAGATAAAAGGGGTATAACAGGTTATGACGAAAATAAATTAAAAATAATTTCAGATAAAATAAATGATATTCCTGAAGAAAAAAATATTCATAAGACTATCTCTAAAATATTTAATGCCAGAAAAGAAAGTATTAAAAAAGGCACTGGGATAGATTGGTCTTCAGCAGAGTCTCTAGCGTTTGGATCTTTGTTAGAAGAGGGGTATCCTATCAGGCTTGTAGGACAAGATTCCGGAAGAGGAACATTCAGTCAACGACATTCTGTGTTAAGAAATCAAATAGATAATTCTAGGTACATTCCTCTTAATAATATTTCTAATAATCAAAAGCAATTTGAAGTAGTAGATAGTTTTTTATCTGAACTTGCAGTTTTAGGTTTTGAATATGGTTACAGTCTAGTAGAGCCAAATACCCTTACTATCTGGGAAGCACAGTTTGGAGATTTTGCAAACGGTGCTCAGGTGGTAATTGATCAATTTATTGCATCTGGTGAGAGAAAATGGAATAGAGCATCTGGTATAGTAATGTTATTGCCTCATGGATATGAAGGACAAGGACCAGAACATTCATCAGCAAGACTAGAAAGATTTTTACAATTATGCTCAAACGATAATATGCAAGTGATGAACTGTACAACTCCAGCAAATTATTTTCATGCTTTAAGAAGACAAATGCATAGGAGTTTCAGAAAGCCACTAATCATAATGACACCAAAATCACTATTACGAAATAAATATTGTGTTTCAAATCTAGAAGATTTTAACAAAAAAAATACTTTTCATAGAGTGCTGTGGGATCATGCCATTGATCCTAAGTCTAAAGGATTTATTCAACTTAAAGAAAGTTCAAAAATTAAAAAAGTTATTCTTTGCTCTGGCAAAGTATATTTTGATTTATTAGATGCTAGAGAAAAGCTTAAAAGAGATGATGTTGTTATGTATAGGATTGAACAATTGTATCCATTTCCAGCAAAAGCTCTGGTTAAGGAGTTAAAATCATACGCTAAAAATGCTCAATTCTTTTGGTGCCAAGAAGAACCAAAAAATATGGGTGCTTGGTTTTCAGTTAGAGATTATATCCAATGGACATTGGACACCATAAAGGCTAATAATAATAAAATTTCTTATATAGGAAGAAGTCCAGATGCAACACCAGCCACTGGGTATGCGAAAAGGCATAATTCTCAACAAAAAGAAATTATAAAAAAAGTTTTTGAATAAAGTAAAATGAGTGAAAAAATAGTAGTTCCAGTTTTAGGCGAGAGTATTACCGAGGCAACTGTATCTAAATGGTTAAAAAATGAGGGTGATACAGTTGAGGCTGATGAGCCTATTGTTGAGTTAGAAACTGATAAGGTAAATTTAGAGGTACCATCGCCGGTTAATGGTATTTTATCTGAAATTAACTCAAAAAATGGTACCATTGTAGAAGTAGGAGCTTTATTATGTTCGGTCTCGGAAAATGAAGTCGGAGATTTAAAGAGAAAAAAAGTTAATGAAATTGGGAAAAAACAAATCGAAAACAACATAATAAATCTAGAAGCCCAAAAAAAAGAAACCTCAATTGAAAAACCGCTGGTCTTAACTAATGAGGAAGCCTCAAAAACAGAAACCTCAATTGAAAAACCGCTGGTCTTAACTAATGAGGAAGCCTCAAAAACAGAAACCTCAATTGAAAAACCTCTAGTTTTAAATAATGAAATTGAAGATAAAAAAACTCTAGATACTAAAATAGAAAATCAAACACTATCACCAGCTGTCCGAAAAATTGTCGAGGAAAATAAAATAGATGTTCAGTCAGTAATTGGCTCCGGAAAAGATGGTAGAATTTTAAAAGGGGATTTAATTACATTAATGGGGTTACAACCACAACCAGTAAAAAGAAAAGCTCAATTTGGTCCTGAAGAAAGAATAAGGATGTCTAGATTAAGACAAACTATTGCGAAAAGACTTAAACAGGCACAAGAAAATGCAGCACTACTCACTACTTTTAATGAAGTAGATATGTCAAGTATTATGGAAATAAGAAGAGAGAACCAAGGCGATTTTCAGAAAAGATATGGAATTAAATTAGGTTTTATGTCCTTTTTTGTAAAGGCATGTATTGTTGCTTTAAAATCTTTCCCAGCAGTAAACGCAGAAATTGAGGGAGAGGATATAATATATAAAAATTATTATAATATAAGTTTTGCTGTAGGCACAGAAAAAGGTTTAGTAGTACCAGTTTTAAAAAATGCAGATGAACTATCTTTTGCTGATATTGAAAAAAATATAAAGATTATTTCAGAAAAAGCAAAAGACGGAAAATTAATAATTGAGGATCTTCAGGGAGGAACATTTACAATAAGCAATGGTGGTGTATATGGATCAATGTTATCTACACCTATTTTAAATTTACCTCAATCTGGTGTTTTAGGAATGCATAATATAATTGAAAGGCCAGTAGCAGTAAATGGTGAGATTGAGATAAGACCAATGATGTATCTTGCCCTTTCATATGATCATAGAATTATTGATGGAAAAGACTCAGTTTCATTTTTAAAAATGATAAAAGAAAATTTAGAGGACCCGAGAAGGTTGTTTTTAGATATTTAAATGTCAGAAAAATTTCAAGCTGTAGTTATCGGAGGTGGACCTGGTGGTTATGTGTGCGCGATCAGACTTGCACAATTAGGATTCAAAACAGCCTGTATAGAGTCCAGAGGGTCTCTAGGAGGAACTTGTTTAAATATTGGTTGCATCCCATCAAAAAGCTTACTTAATCTATCTGAAGAATTTCATAAAGTTAAAAGCTTAGCAAATAAAGGCATTGAAGTTGGCGAAGTAAAATTAAATTTAGACAAAATGATGAAGAGCAAAGATAAAGCTGTAACAGTTCTTACAAAAGGTGTTGAATTTCTTTTGAAAAAAAACAAGGTTACTTATTTCAAAGGACACGGAAGTTTTAAATCTAAAAATGAAATTTTAATAAAGGATGATAAAAATAAAGAAACTATCATTCAAACAGAAAAAACAGTTATTGCAACAGGATCAGTTCCAGTTTCATTACCAGGGATAGAAATAGATGAAAAAACAATTGTCTCATCAACAGGTGCTTTAAAATTAGAAAAGGTACCTAAGAAAATGGTAGTTGTGGGAGGAGGCTATATAGGACTGGAGATGGGGTCTGTATGGTCAAGACTTGGAGCAGAAGTACAAGTTGTTGAATTTTTAGATCATATTACACCTGGAATGGATAAAGAAATCTCTTCAGAATTTATGAAAATTTTAAAAAAGCAGGGAATGAAATTTAATATGCAAAATAAAGTTGAAACAATTAAAAAAAATGTAGCAGGTGTAGTGGTTTCAACAGTAGATAAAGATGGTAATAAAAATAATTTTGACTGTGATGTTGTTTTAATTTCTGTTGGCAGAAAACCTAATACAGATGGTTTAAATTTAGAGTTTGTAGGAGTAGATCTTGATGAAAGAAATAGAATTAAAACTGATAAAAGTTTTAAGACAAACATTGAAAATATTTATGCAATAGGCGATGTTATTGTTGGTCCAATGCTTGCACATAAAGCGGAGGACGAAGGTATAGCAGTTGCAGAAAACATAGTTGGTCAATCTGGGCATGTAAATTATGATACAATCCCAGGAGTAGTTTATACAACACCAGAAGTAGCATCAATCGGTAAAACTGAGGAACAATTAAAAGAATTAAATAAAAGATATAAAGTAGGGAAATTTTCGTTTATGGCTAATTCAAGAGCCAAGGCCATAGATGATGCAGAAGGTTTTGTTAAAATTTTAGCTGATGAGCAAACAGATAAAGTATTAGGTGCACATATAATTGGACCTCATGCAGGAGAATTAATTGCAGAGATTGGTGTTGCAATGGAATTTGGTGCAAGTGCAGAAGATATTGCCCGAACTTGTCATGCTCATCCAACGTTTTCTGAAGCAGTTAAAGAAGCTGCTTTATCAGTAGATAAAAGAGCAATACACTCTTAATTTTTTTTCATATTATAAAAATATGAAATATCCGATTCTTGTACCAAATATTTTTAATCATCCATTTACTTATGAAAGTAATTTAACTCTTAAAGTTGGAGATTATGTAATCGTACCTTTTGGAAAATCAAAAATTACTGGTGTTGTTTGGGACGAATTTGAAAAAAATAATAATAAAAATTTTAAGACTAAAAAGGTAATCAAGAAATTAGACATTACTCCATTAAAAAAAAATACAATTAATTTTTTAAATTGGTTTGCAGAATATAATCTTATCCCAAAAGGTATGGCATTAAAGTTAGTGCTCTTAAGTAGTGATGCGGTAGAGAACAAAGAAACTCAACTTTATCAAATATTTAATAGCAAAATTAAGCAAAACTTAATCAAGCTGTCTAGTGATCAAAATAAATCTCTAAAAAAAATGAATGTTTCAAATAAAAAATTTAGAGTTCATGTTTTACAAGGCACAACTGGATCAGGAAAAACTTTAGTTTATTTTGAAGCATTAAAACCACTGATAGAGAAGGGTTTTCAAGGATTAATTTTATTACCAGAAATAGGTTTAACTAGTCAGTTTGAACAAAAATTTTTAGAATATTTTGGTTTTAAGCCCGCTGTTTGGCACTCAGGTATTTCAAAAAAAAAGAAAGAATTAATTTGGAGCGGTGTTTCTAATGGGAAAATAAAAATAATTATTGGTGCAAGGTCTTCATTATTTTTACCATTTAAAAAATTAGCAATGATAATTGTTGATGAGGAACATGATCAATCATTTAAACAAGATGAAGGCATAACCTACAATGCTCGTGATATGGCAATTTCTAGAGCATTTTTTGAAAATATTCCAATAAATTTGATTACTGCTGTTCCTTCAATAGAAACTTTTGAAAATATTAAAAAGGGTAAATACGAGGTTTCTAGATTAAATGAAAGATATCAAAACGCAGCTTTACCTAATTATGAAATTATTAATTTAAATAATACCAAACTTGAAAAACAATCATGGCTATCAAATAAAATTATTGAAAAAGTTAATTTACATTTGGAAAAAAAAGATCAAGTTTTGTTTTTTTTAAACAGAAGAGGTTTTTCTCCAAATGCTTTATGTAATAAGTGTTTTACAAGTTTTACATGTCCAAATTGTAGTATCAATTTAGTTTATCATAAAAATAAAAATAACTTATTATGTCATTATTGTGGATACAAATCCGATCTTAAAAGGGATTGTACAAAAGAAGGCAATTGTGAATTTATTTTTAGCGGCCCTGGTGTTGAGAGAATTTCAGAAGAGGTAAAAAGAAAATTCCCTGGAAAAAAAATAGAGATTTTTTCAAGTGACACAATAAATAAAAAAGATTCTAAAGAAAAAATAGATAAAATTATTAATAATGAAACGCATATTTTAGTTGGAACTCAATTAATTTCAAAAGGTTTTCATTTTCCAAGCTTAAATTGCATTGTAGTTGTTGATATCGATCTTTCATCTCAAGGACATGATTTAAGAGGTGCAGAAAAAAATTTGCAGCTCTATCATCAACTTTCAGGACGTGCAGGAAGAACAGGAAAGCCAGCAACGGTATATTTTCAAACTTATGAAAATAATACTAAAATGATTTCAGAAATTACAAGTAAAAATCCAGATATTTTTTTAGAGAGAGAACTAGAGATAAGAAAAAAAAATAAACTACCTCCATTTCAAAGGTTTATTTCTTTAATCTTAACAGGAGATAATGAAATTAAATTAGAAAAAGAAGCTATTAATTTTAAAAATTTCATTGAAAATAAAATTGAAGGAAAAATATTAGGGCCTGTGAATGCCCCATTATATAGATTAAAGAGAAAATTTAGAATTAGATTTTTAATCAGAGGCTTAAAATCTATGAAACTACAAAGCTCTCTTGCAAAAATTATTTCAAAATATAAATTTTCTTCTGGAATAAAACTTTCAGTTGATGTTGATCCAATTAACTTCAATTAACCACAAAAAAGAGGCCTTTTTTACGAATCCGCTACTTGAAGACATAAGGGTCATATGCTATTTAGGGCGTGATTTTTAAATAATCTTCAACATTATAGAGGAACCAAGTTGAGTAAAGACACCGGATTTTCAATAACTTCAGCTGAAAGGTATTCTCTTGCGCTTTTTGAGCTTTCAGAGGAAAACAATCTTTTAAATCAGATCGAAGATCAGTCTTCATCTATTCTTAATTTAATTGAGCAAAGTGAAGATTTTTCTAATTTGATTAAAGATCCAACTACAAGCCAAGAAGATTTATTAAAAGTAATCAATACAATCTCTGAAAATAATAAATTTGAGTCTTTATTTAAAAATTTTTTAAGTTTCTTAATTCAAAAAAGACGTTTCTTTTTTATTGAGCGTATCCTTAAAAGCTTTATCGAGATTTGTTCAAGAAAAAGAGGTGAACTTAAGGCAGAATTAAAATCAGCAAAAGAATTATCTAATGAAGAAATTGCAAAAATTACAGAGGAGTTAACAAAAAATTTTAGCTCAAAAATAAAATTAAACTACAAACATGACGAAAGTTTAATAGGAGGTTTGGTAGTACAAGTAGGAAGTACTATGGTCGATACCTCAATTAAAAATAAATTACAACAAATTGAAAATAGAATGATAGAGGCATAAATGGAAATAAATCCTTCAGAAGTTACAAAAATATTAAAAGAACAAATTAAAAATTTTGGTGATAAAGCAGAAGTCACAGAAGTTGGTCAAGTTTTATCAGTTGGAGACGGTATTGCTAGGATTTATGGTTTGGATAATGTTCAAGCTGGTGAAATGGTAGAGTTTGCAGATGGTTCAAAAGGTATGGCTCTAAACTTAGAAAGTGAAAACGTCGGTGTCGTAATTTTTGGTGATGACAGAAATGTTAAAGAAGGGGATGTAGTAAAAAGAACGGGTAATATTGTTGACACTCCAGTTGGAAAAGAATTATTAGGAAGAGTAGTGGATGGTTTAGGAAATCCTATTGATGGAAAAGGACCATTAGATAAAGGAATTAAAAAAAGCAGGGTTGAAGTAAAAGCTCCTGGTATTATTCCACGACAATCAGTAAGTGAACCAATGCAAACTGGTCTTAAATCAATTGACAGTCTAGTTCCGATTGGAAGAGGGCAAAGGGAATTAATTATCGGTGATAGACAAACTGGTAAAACAGCAGTTGCAGTAGATGCAATTATTAATCAAAAAAAAATCAATGAATCTGGTGATGAAAAACAAAAACTGTATTGTATATACGTTGCAGTTGGACAAAAAAGATCAACAGTAAGACAAATTCAAAAAACATTAGAAGAAGCTGGAGCTATGGAGTACACAACAATCGTTGCTGCTACTGCATCGGACTCTGCTCCTTTACAATTTTTAGCACCATACACAGGTTGTGCTATGGGAGAGTATTTTAGAGATAATGGAATGCATGCGTTAATAATTTATGATGATTTGTCTAAACAAGCAGTTGCTTATAGACAAATGTCATTGCTATTAAGAAGACCTCCAGGGCGTGAGGCTTATCCTGGAGATGTATTTTATCTTCATAGTAGATTACTAGAAAGAGCAGCTAAATTAAGTGACGAACATGGTGGTGGATCACTTACTGCACTGCCAATTATTGAAACACAAGGTGGAGACGTATCCGCGTTCATTCCTACTAACGTTATTTCAATTACAGATGGACAAATTTTCCTTGAAACAGAACTATTTAACCAAGGTATAAGACCTGCAATTAACGTAGGTTTATCAGTATCTAGGGTTGGTTCATCAGCTCAAACTAAAGCGATGAAAAAAGTTTCTGGTTCAATGAAACTAGAGCTAGCACAATACAGAGAAATGGCAGCTTTTGCTCAATTTGGATCTGATTTAGATGCATCTACTCAGCAACTTTTGAATAGAGGCTCTAAGTTAACTGAACTTTTAAAACAAAAACAATATTCACCCATGACTGTTGCAGAACAAGTTATTTCAGTATTTTGTGGTGTAAAAGGTTATCTTGATGATATTGATTTAAAAGATGTTGCTAAATTTGAGAGCAAGATTATTGAAAAATGTAAATCAGATAAGCCTGAAATTATCGAGTCAATTTTAAGTTCAGGAAAACTTGAGGAAGATAAAGAAAAATTGCTTGTTGAGGTAATCACTCAATTAAAAGGAAATTTTAAATCTTAATAATTTATGGCAAGTTTAGACGACCTAAAAAAAAGAATAGCTAGTGTAAAGTCTACACAAAAAATTACTAAAGCTATGAAAATGGTTGCAGCAGCTAAATTAAGAAGAGCTCAAGAAAGTGCTGAGAGGGGAAGACCTTATTCTCAAAAAATGAACAATATAATTTTAAATTTATCAAATGGAATATCTGATAAAGAAAATGCACCAAAATTATTGTCAGGTACTGGCCAGGAAAAAACTCATCTTTGTGTAGTTATGACCTCTGATAGAGGTTTATGTGGCGGATTTAATTCTAATATTATTAAAAAAGCTAAGAGTTATTTTGCAAAAATTTTAGATGAAGGTAAAGAACTTAAAATTATTACAGTAGGCTCAAAAGGGAATGACCAATTAAAAAGAGTTTATGGTGATAAAATAATTGAAAATATTTCTTTCAAAGAGTCTAAAAATGCAAATTATTTTGATGCTGACAAAGTTGGGAAAATGGTAATTGAAAAATTCGAGGCAGGTGAATTTGATGTTTGTACAATTTTTTATAACCAATTTAAAAATGTAATTACTCAAATTCCTCAAGCACAACAAATTGTACCTTTAAATAATGATGGAGAAGAGAGTAATTCAGATGAGAGTTACGAATTTGAACCAGATGAAGATGAAATTTTAAGTAATTTATTGCCAAAGAATATATCTACGCAAATATTTAAAGCAATGTTAGAGAATTCAGCTAGCGAGCAAGGGTCTAGAATGAGTGCAATGGATAATGCGACCCGAAACGCAGGTGAAATGGTTGACAAACTTACTATCGAATATAATAGAAGTCGTCAGGCAGCAATTACAAAAGAACTAATAGAAATCATATCAGGAGCAGAAAGTTTATAATTATGAGCAAAGGAATAATTACACAAGTTATTGGAGCGGTAGTAGACGTCAAATTTGATGGCGTATTACCAGAAATCTTAACAGCATTGGAATGTAAAAATGGGAATAACAGATTAGTTTTAGAGGTAGCACAACACTTAGGTGAAACTACTGTTAGAACAATCGCAATGGATGCTACGGAGGGATTAAAAAGAGGTGATGAGGTGACTAATACTAATGCTCCTATTCAAGTTCCTGTTGGGCCTGAAACTCTCGGAAGAATTATTAATGTAATTGGTGAACCAATTGACGAAAGAGGTGAAGTTAAAACCAAAGAAAGTTGGCCAATTCATAGAGCTGCACCTGAATTTAATGACCAATCAACAGAAACTGAAATCCTTGTAACAGGTATCAAAGTAATTGATTTGCTTGCACCGTATGCAAAAGGGGGAAAGATCGGATTATTTGGTGGAGCAGGAGTAGGAAAAACAGTTTTAATTATGGAATTAATTAATAACGTTGCAAAAGCTCATGGTGGTTTTTCAGTTTTCGCGGGAGTTGGAGAGAGAACTAGAGAAGGAAATGACCTTTATCATGAAATGATTGAGTCCGGAGTAATTAAAAAAGAAGGAGCTGGTTCAAAAGCTGCTTTAGTTTATGGACAGATGAATGAACCTCCTGGAGCAAGAGCAAGAGTTGCACTTACAGGGTTAACTGTAGCTGAATACTTTAGAGATCAGGAAGGTCAGGACGTACTTTTCTTTGTAGATAACATTTTTAGATTTACTCAGGCAGGATCAGAGGTTTCAGCTTTGTTAGGAAGAATTCCATCTGCTGTTGGATATCAACCGACATTAGCTACTGACATGGGTAACCTACAAGAAAGAATTACGACTACAAACAAAGGGTCAATTACATCTGTACAAGCCATTTATGTACCCGCTGACGATTTAACAGATCCTGCTCCAGCTACATCGTTTGCTCACTTAGATGCAACGACTGTACTTTCAAGACAAATTGCGGAAATTGGTATTTATCCTGCAGTGGATCCACTTGATTCTACATCAAGAATTTTGGATCCAAGAATTGTTGGAGATGAGCATTATAGAGTAGCAAGAGATGTTCAAAGAATACTACAATCTTATAAATCATTACAAGATATAATCGCTATTTTAGGTATGGATGAGTTATCAGAGGAAGATAAATTAGTTGTAGCTAGAGCTAGAAAAATTCAAAGATTTTTATCTCAGCCATTCTTTGTTGCAGAAGTTTTTACAGGATCGCCAGGTAAATTAGTAGATTTAGACTCAACAATTAAGGGCTTTGACGCTATTTGCAAAGGTGAATATGATCATTTACCTGAAGCAGCATTCTATATGGTAGGTACGATTGAAGAGGCAATTGAAAAAGCTAAAAAAATGGAGCAAGAAGCAGCCGCTTGATGAGTGAAGAATTTAAAATTGAAATTGTTAATCCTGACAAATCTTATCTTGAAAGAGAAGATGTTTCAGAGGTAGTCGTGCCTGCATTCGAAGGTGAAATGGGGTTTTTAAAAGAACATATTTCAATTATTTCCTTCTTAAAACCAGGCATAATTAAGATTATATCAAAATCAGGAAATGAAAATTACTATGTTGAAGATGGTATTGTTGAGTTTAAAAATAATAATTTATCAATTTTAACTAGTTCGATATTTAAAGTTGACGATATAGGCAAATCAAAACAACAAGAGTTACTCAAACAAGCAGAGGAAGAAGCAAATAAACCTGAAATTAGTGACCAATCTAAATATTTAGCTGATCAAAAAATAGAAATTTTAAAAACTCTTAATTAATTATTTTTTTCACTTTTTCTTTAACTTCTTTGTAAACATGCTGTTTGAAATCAACTACGACATCTGTAATTAAGTCTAACTCTATCCACTTCCAATCTAAAAATTCTGGTTTTTTAGTATTAATATTGATTTCATCATCATTACCAGTAAATCTCATTAAAAACCATTTTTGCCTTTGACCTCTATACTTTCCTTTCCAAATTATTCCCAATAATCTATTAGGCAGTTCATATGTGATACTTCCATCGAGTTCTTTTATAAGTTCAACACTTTTTACACTTGTCTCTTCCTCTAATTCTCTAAAGGCTGCTTTTAAAAAATCTTCACCTTTGTCAACACCACCCTGAGGCATCTGCCAGAAATTTTTCGGGTTATCTATTCTTCTTGCAACTAGCACTTTGTTATCTTTATTTAATAAAACTATACCAACACCACTTCGTAGTGGTAGATTACTAAAATTTCTACTCATTCTATCCGTTAAGTAATTTTAGAGCGTAATTTAATTGATTATCTGTATCAGTTTTTATTCTAAAATCATCCCCCTCTTCACTTACCTCTATATCAGGTTTGACTCCTACTTCTGAAATAGATTTTCCTGAAGGAAGGTAGTATTTTGCTACAGTTAGACGTATTGCTCCTTTATTTTTAAGAGGAATGATGGATTGTACAGAGCCTTTACCAAAACTATTCTCCCCAATAATAATCGCTCTTTTATGATCTTTAAGAGCACCTGCAACAATCTCTGAAGCTGAGGCAGAACCATAATTAATTAGTACTAATAAAGTTTTTCCTTCTGTAATATCACCTTTTTTTGCAAACCATTTTCTGTTTTCCGATGCTTTTCTACTTTTGGTAGATACAATTTCACCATTATCTAAAAAAAAATCAGAGATCCTAATTGCTTGAGTTAATAAACCCCCAGGATTATTTCTTAAATCTAGAATGTAAGCATTTATTTTTTGTTTATTTTCTAGTAATTTTATTTTTTGTTCTATTTGATCACTACTGTTTTCATTAAAAGAAGTCAGCCTAATATAGCCAATATTATTTTCTAATAGTTCCATTTTTACTGATTGAATTTCAATAATTTCTCTTGTGATATTAAACGTAAGAGCTTTTTTTTCTCCTCTCCTACGAATTGTGAGCTCAATTGATGACCCAACAGGTCCGCGCATCAGTTCGACAGCTTCACTTAAAGTCTTACCTTGAACTTGATTATTTTCTATTTTTACAATGTAGTCACCTGCTTTAATTCCTGCTCTAAATGCCGGGGTATCGTCAATTGGTGAAATAACTTTCACGACGCCTGACTCCATGCTAACTTCAATTCCGAGTCCACCGAATTCTCCGCTTGTCTCTGTTTGCATTTGATTGAATATTTCTGGAGGCATATAGGCTGAATAGGGATCAAGAGATTGAAGAAGGCCATTAATTGCAGAATCCATACTTTCTGATTGATCAATTTCATCAACATATTCTTTGTTAATTTTTTCTAATACTTCCCCAAAAAGATCAATTTTTTTGTATATATCAGTTTCTGAAGAATTAGAATAATTTGTAAAAAATATTAATTTTATAAAAAAAAAGATAAAAAGAATTTTTTTCATATTATAAGTTTTTCTCTTGGTATCAGCTCTGACCATATTTTTTCTAACTCATAAAACTTTCTTTTTTCTGGATGAAAAATATGTACGATAAGATCAATACCATCCACTAATTTCCACTCATTGCTCTCTTTTCCCTCTATCCGAGAGTCTCTTAATCCATTGTCTTTAAATTTTTCTAGAACTTGTTGTGATAATGATTGGATATGTCTTGATGAATTTCCACTAGCAATTATCATATAATCAGCTATTGAACTTTTATCCTTTAAATCAATACTGATTATATCGTAAGCTTTGTTCAGATCTAGGGTTTTTATAATAATATTTTTTAGATTTGAATTTTTATCCATTAATTGTTTTTAGATTATCAAATTTTTCTTAATTGAGAAGATGAAATGTTGACTTTATTAAATTTGACAAAAATTACCTTTTTTCCGTAAGAACTCTTATATACCTTTGAATCTAACGATTTTTTTTTGTAACCATGCCTATCAAAAACTAAAATTTTTGATTTTTTTAAAATATTTTTCCATTTATGCCATTTATGAAAATTAATTAGATTATCTGCACCCATCAAAAAAAATAATTCATATTTACCCTTCTTGTTAATATGGTCTAATAAGTCTGAGGTTTTATTTGAGTTTATTAAATCATCAAAATATCTTATTTTTATAAATTTATTTTTGGTAGTAATTTTTTTGCATACAGATATTCTATGTTTTAATTCTTTTAAACTTTTTTTTTTAAATGGATTTTGATTTGTAACAGCCCAAATAATAAATTTTAAATTAAATTTTTTTAGGGCCTCTTTTGAAATTGCTAAGTGTCCTTTATGAGCTGGATCAAAAGATCCTCCTAAAATACCAATTTTAATTTTTTTAAATTTTGATTTATTTTCTAATTTTACCATTACTTGAAATTTCATATTTATATGAGACAAGTTGATCTAAACCTACAGGACCTCTTGGAGGAAGCACATTTGTTGAAATACCAACTTCACCTCCAAAACCAAACTCACCCCCGTCGGAAAATTGAGTGGAGGTATTATGCATTGCTATTGCACTTTTAACTTTTTTCAAAAATTTTTTAGCTAACTCTTTATTTTTTGTTATGATTGCATCAGTATGCATTGTTCCATATCTGTTAATATGATTAATTGCTTCATAAATACTTTTCACTGATTTTACTGATACTATTGGTGATAAATATTCTTTTGACCAGTCATTGTTTTTTACTTTTTGAATTTTTCCGTCATAAAATTTTTTAATATCCACATCGCCAATTATTTTGCATCCATTTTTTTCGAGATTATATAAAATAGGATTGCAAAACTTTTTTAATATCTTTTTATGAATTAAAATTGTTTCGGTAGCTCCACATATAGCTGTGTTTCTTAATTTAGCATTTAAAGTAATTTTTTTACTCATATTTAGATCGGCATATTGATCTATATAAGTATGACATACGCCTTCTAAATGACCAATAATTGGTACTTTAGATAAATCTTTAACTTTTTTAACTAGTCCTTTACCACCTCTAGGTATTATAACATCAATATAATCAGACATTTTTAATAATAAAAAATCAACTGATTTCCTGTCTTTAGTGTCAACAAATTGAACAAAATCTTTACTAACATTATTTTTTAAAAGAGCTTTCTTAAATAAATTAGTTAAAATTTTATTTGAAAAGTACGCTTCAGAACCACCTTTTAAAATTACAGGATTACCTGACTTAAAACAGAGCGAAGCAACATCAGATGTAACATTTGGTCTGCTCTCATAAATAACACTAACAACTCCTATTGGGATAGTTTTTTTTTTAATTTTTAGTCCATTTGGTCTAATCCATTTCGCTAACGTTCTATCTACTGGATCTTTAAATTTTATAATAGCTTTTAATGAATTAATAATTTCAAAAATTTTTTTCTCATTAATCAATAGTCTT
Source organism: uncultured Pelagibacteraceae bacterium (assembly GCA_902629575.1). Classification (GTDB taxonomy): domain Bacteria; phylum Pseudomonadota; class Alphaproteobacteria; order Pelagibacterales; family Pelagibacteraceae; genus Pelagibacter. The sequence goes on along the minus strand of CACORJ010000005.1, from coordinate 5,610 downwards.
TGCAAAAGATTCTCTTTTAAACCTTTATAAGTTGCGTTACTTAAATCTTTTTTATTTTCAGTAATAATTTTTTGTTTATTCTTTAATATCAACTTACAATAATCTTTCAAAACTTGATTTTTTTTATTTGAATCAATGATAGAGGTAGATAAGTTTTTAGCTTTCTTTCCTAGATTTAATAAATAATTTTCCATTAAATTTCTACCATGTCATCTTTGTGTACTACCTCTGATTTTGTAGTGTAACCTAATATTTTTTCTATTTCCTTAGACTGGTGACCTAATATTTTGAGTACTTCTTGAGATGAAAATGAGCATAATCCTCTTGCACACTCATTATTAGATTTATCAAGTATCTTGATATGATCGCCCTTATTGAATTTTCCATTCACTTTTTTTATACCTGCGGCGAGTAAACTTTTTCCAGATTTTAATGCTTTCTTTGCTCCGTCATCTATAATTAATTCCCCTTTAGGTGAAATGGAACTGATAATCCATTTTTTTCTTGCATCTAATTTTGAAATTTTTGAGATGAATAATGTGTAATTTTTATGGGTCATAATTTTATTTAAAGGATTTTCATATAAACCATTAGCAATAATCATGTTGCACCCTGATAATCGACAAATTTTAGCAGCCTCAATTTTAGTATTCATACCACCGCTTCCAAGTTCATTTATCCCCTTAAAGTCAAAATGCTTCAATTCCACATTAAGATTTTCCACTTTTTTAATCAACCTCGCATTTTTGAATAATTTAGGATTTTTTGTGTACAAACCATCTACATCTGACAGGAGAACAAGAGTATCTGCGTTAGTGATCTGAGCAACACGTGAAGCCAATCTGTCATTGTCACCATATTTTATTTCTGAAGTAGCAATGGTATCATTTTCATTTACAACCGGTATAAAATCTAAATTAAACAAATTTTCAAATGTTCTTTTTGCATTCAGGGATCTTCTCCTTTCCTCAGTGTCCTCTAAAGTAAGTAAAATTTGAGAAACATTTAATCTAATTTTAGAAAAAATATTCGAATATAAATTCATTAATTCAATTTGACCGATAGATGCTACTGCTTGACTTTTATCTAGTTTAAGTTTTCTTTTATCAATATTTAGTTTTATACAACCTAATGCAATTGCACCTGAACTAACGATTATTAATTTTTTACCCATTTTTCTCATTTTAAGAATATCTTTAGCGAGGCTTGCAAGCCATTTCTTTCTTATTTTTTTATTTTCATTAACTAATAATGAGGAACCAATTTTAATTACAATTATTTTTGAACTTTTAAGAGACATATGAAATTAGTTTTGCTTTAATATTTAAAACTGAATATTTTTGTAAAGTCGATAGAGTCAAAATTTCTTTATTTAATTTTTGTGAAAAATTTTTAATTTTTTTTTCTAAAGAAACTTCATCTATTAAATCTATTTTATTTAAAACAATTAATTCCTGTTTTTTAAGGAGGTCTAAACTATAGCTTTTAAGCTCATTTTGAACTTGTCTATAAGATTTTTCCAAATCTGAATTGGTAACATCAATTAAATGTAAAAGTGTTTTACATCTTTCAATATGTTTAAGGAATTTAATTCCCAATCCTGTTCCCCTATTGGCTCCTTCAATTAATCCTGGAATATCTGCAATAGTAATTTCTTTATTATCATATCTAGCAACACCTAAATTTGGATTAAGAGTTGTAAATTGATAGTTTGCTATTTTTGGATTTGCATTTGTTATCGATGCTAACAGACTTGATTTACCTGCGTTAGGTAAGCCAATTATACCAATGTCTGCAATTGTTTTAAGTTGTAGCCAAATTATAAATTCTTCACCCAAACTGCCTTTTGTAAATTTTCTTGGAGCTCTATTTGTGGAACTTTTAAATCTGGTGTTACCTAATCCACCCTTACCTCCAACTGCAGCAACAAACTCCTCTTTAGGCTTTATAAAATCGAAAATCAATGTTTTGTTATCTTCTTCAAACACTTGTGTTCCCATAGGAACTTTAAGAAATAAATCCTCTCCACTTTTACCAGTACGATTTTGACCCATACCATTTTCACCTCTTCCAGCTTTATGGTGTTGTTGATATCTATAATCTATCAATGTATTTAAGTTTTGTTCAGATCTTAAAATTATTGAACCACCTTTTCCACCATCACCACCATCTGGACCACCATATTCGATAAATTTTTCTCTTCTAAAACTAGGTGAACCATCGCCACCATCGCCAGCTTTAATGAATATTTTGACTTGATCTAGAAATTTCATAATACAACATTTATTTAAGTTGCACTACTAATTGGGTTTTACTGAAACAAAAGTTCTATCTGCCTTAGTTTTTTTAAAAACAACTTTACCATTAATAACAGAAAAAATAGAGTGGTCTTTCCCCATTTCAACATTTTCACCAGGAAATATTTTAGTACCTCTTTGTCTTACAATTATATTACCAGGTGCTACAGTCTCTCCACCATATTTTTTTACACCAAGTCTTCTTCCTGCACTATCTCTTCCATTTCTTGATGATCCACCTGCTTTTTTTGTTGCCATAGTTTACCTAATTATTTTTTTTCAACCTTAGTTTCTTTTCCAACTTTTTTAACTGATGTAACTTTATTTTCTGCTTCAGATAAAACTTTACCATCTTTTGAAAATATTTTGTTTATTCTAACCATAGAGAATTCTTGTCTGTGCCCATTTTTTCTTCTTGAATTATGTCTTCTTCGTTTTTTAAAAATTAAAATTGTTCTATTTTTACTATTTTTAATTAAGTTTGCTTCAACTTTTGCACCATCTATCATTGGTGAACCTAATTCAATCATTTTTTCATCTCCGTACGCTAAAACTTCTTTGAATTCTATTTTAGTTTCGGGCTTAGAATCTGGTAGTTTTTCAATTTTCAAAATCTCTCCAGATTTTACTTTATACTGTTTTCCACCAGTTTGTATTATAGCGTATGACATAGTATTAGTTGTATAAAAATTGTTTAGCAATATAGTCAGAGCTAAAATATAGTCAAGTTGAATAACTCAGAAATTGTCCTTTAAATCTCTTAATTTTGAGAAACTTTTTTGATCTTTTGCTTTAAGAAATATATTGCACTCCATTTCATCTTTTAACGTGCTTGGAATACTTGGAAAACCGTTATCAATTTTTTTTTTTAGATCTGAGATTTTTTTGATAAGTTTCTTGTTAGTAGGATCATACTTCAAGCAAAATTTTGAATTACTAAATGTGTATTCGTGACCACAATAAATTTTAGTTTTTTCTGGTAAAGCCTTTATCTTTTCTAAAGATTCATACATTTGGCTATGCGTGCCCTCAAATATCCTCCCACAACCCAGTGAAAAAAGTGTATCTCCTGTAAATATTAATTGATCTTCAAAGAAATGGTAGCAAATATGCCCAGATGTATGACCAGGTGTATGAATTATTTTCGCGATAAAGTTTTCAGCCCTCCATATTTGATTATCTTTTAAAAAAATATCAATTTCTGGAATCCTATTATAATCTTCTTTAAATCCGACAACAACCGACTTAAATATTTTTTTTAAATTTTTATTGCCTCCAATATGATCAGGATGATGATGAGTATTTAAGATATATTTTAAATTTATATTTTTGTTTTTTAAATAATCTACTATCGGTTTATCTTCACTGGGATCAATGACACAAGCAGAGTTGTTTTTATCATCTATAATTAAATAACTATAATTGTCTTTAAGACATGGTATGATTTCAACTCGCATACTATTTTTCTATTAAAAATATCCCTAGATCTGCAAATAAATTTTTAATTCCTAAATTTCTATTATTTATTAATGAAGTATTCAAATTGTTTAATGCTAGTGATTTAAATATTTTAATATTTTTTGATTTTGCAAAATAAAAGAAATCTTTAATTGTACACATATGTAGGTTTGGTGTATTGTACCATTCATCTGGTAAAGTTTTGGTAATTGGCATCGTTCCTTTAATTAACAAGTGAAATCTTACTTTCCAATAACCAAAATTAGGAATCGTTATTATTGCTTTTTTTCCAACTCGTAAAAGCTCATTTAAAACCAACTCAGGATTTAAAAACGCCTGAAGAGTTTGGCTCAAAACAACATAATCAAATGACTTATCGGGAAATTGTTTTAAATCCTTCTCAGCATTACCCTCTAATACAGTTAGACCTTTAGATATGCACTGTTGAACCTTTGCTTTTGAAATTTCTAATCCTCTTATATTAATATTTTTGTTATCTTTAAGGAACTTCATTAGAGTACCATCAGCACAACCAACATCTAAAACTTTTCTATCTTTTTCAATTAAATCAGCTATTACCTTGAATTCATTTTTCATATTTAGTTCTCTAAATAAGATTTATTTAAAAAATTTTTTAGTGCATTTAAAAAATCAGGCACATCTAATAAAAATGAGTCGTGACCCTTGTCTGATTCTATTTCAACAAAACCAACATCAGCCCCTATGGAATTTAATGCAATTACTATATCTTTGTTCTCCTGAGTTGGATAAAGCCAATCTGAAGTAAATGAAATTATAAAGAATTTCGCTTTAGTTTCTTTAAATGCATCCGATAAATTTCCTTTAAATTGCTTTGCTAAATCAAAATAATCCATAGCTCTTGTAATATATAAATAACTATTTGCATCAAATCTATCTACAAAAACAGAACCTTGATATCTTAAATAACTTTCAATTTGGAAATCTGCATCAAACCCAAATTTAAGGTCCTCTCTTTCTTGTAATTTTCTACCAAATTTTTCCTGTAATCCTTTTTTTGAAAGATAAGTAATGTGAGCTGCCATCCTAGCAACCGCTAAGCCTTTACTAGGGTTAGTATTGTTAGAATTATAAGTTCCATCTCTCCAGTTATTATCAGCTGTGATTGCTTGTCTCCCTAATTCGTTGAAAGCAATATTCTGGGCTGAATGACTAGAAGTCGTTGCAATTGGTATAACGGTTTTAGATTTATTTGGAAAGTTACTTATGAATTGAAGAACTTGCATTCCTCCCATTGAACCTCCTGTAACAGAAAAAAGTTTTTTAATACCAAAATATTCAAGCAAGTTATATTGAGCATTAACCATGTCATTGATTGTAATAACTGGAAAATCTGTACCGAAAATTTTTTTTGTTTTATCATTTATATGGCTTGGTCCATATGATCCCATACATCCACCAATTACATTTGAACATATAACAAAATATTTATTTGTATCTATCGCTTTGCCAGGACCAACTGCGTATGACCACCAGCCTTCTTTTTTTGTAATAGGATTTATCCCTGTTACGAATTGATCTCCTGTTAAAGCATGAAATACTAATATTGCATTATCTTTTTTTAAGTTGAGGTCACCATAAGTCTCAAATGCGATTGGAAAATTTTCAATAGTCTTACCACAATCTAATTTAAGTGGTTTTTTTACAATTATAGTTTTTATATTTCTCTCAATATTCATATTTAAGCTTATTTTGAATTGTGAGAAAAAAAACTATTTTAGCGGTTTTTTTTAAGCGCTCGCAATTCAGTTAAATCAGCGCATATTTTTTTTACAAGAACTTATTTATTATGTCAATTTTTAAAAAATTCTCTTAT
>CACORJ010000004.1 GCA_902629575.1 uncultured Pelagibacteraceae bacterium | reverse complement strand
TTGGATACAACACAACTAAATTTTTTAATTTTTTCATTAGAATTTATTAAATATCTTATTTAAGATATTTTTAATATAAAACTTATAAAATTATAAATGTAAATTTTTAAACAAATAAATTATTGGATACTCGCTTGAGATTTGTCATCTTTTTTGCTTAAATCAACCTCCACCCACTCAATTCTTTTAAGTTCTTTAGTTAAAGCAAGCTTTAAAACTTGGTCAGCATATTCGACTGGAGTAATTTTAATCTCATCGATTATCTTTTTTGGCATATCTATTAAGTCTTTTTCATTTTCTTTTGGTATTATTACCTCTTTTATACCTGCTCTATGTGCTGCCAACAGTTTTTCTTTTAAACCACCGATTGGTAAAACTTGTCCTGTTATTGTTACTTCTCCAGTCATAGCTACATCTCTCCTCACTGGTATGTTTGTTAAAGATGAAACAATAGAAGTTACCATGCCAACACCAGCTGATGGACCATCCTTAGGTGTTGCTCCCTCTGGTACGTGAATATGAAAATCTTTTTTTTCAAAAAGAGGAGGAATTATTCCATACTCTAAGCATTTTGATCTTACAAATGATTTTGCAGCCTTAACAGACTCTTGCATTACATCTCCTAATTTTCCTGTAATTTGCATTCTACCCTTACCTGGCATAGTAACGGTCTCAATTTTCAAAATTTCTCCACCATATTCTGTCCATGCTAAACCTGTAACGATTCCCACTTTATTGTTCGCTTCTAATTCTCCAAACTTATATTTAGCTACACCAAGATAATCAGAAAGATTGCTCCTATTTATATCAACTTCTTTTTGTTCACCGGCAACTACTTTTTTTACAACTTTTCTCGCTAATTTTGAGATTTCTCTCTCTAAATTTCTTACCCCGGACTCTTTTGTATAATTTCTAATCACTTCTTTAATTATGTCTTCACCAAGTTTCATCTCATTTTCTTTGACTCCATTGTCTTTGATTTGCTTAGGTAGAAGGTATTTGTTTGCTATATTAATTTTTTCGTCCTCAGTGTATCCAGCTAATCTGATGACTTCCATTCTATCTAATAAAGGGGGTAAAATGTTTAAGGTATTTGCCGTGGTAACAAACATTACATCAGATAAATCATAATCTACCTCTAAATAATGATCATTAAAATTTGTATTTTGTTCTGGATCCAATGCCTCTAAAAGTGCTGATGAAGGATCTCCTCGATAATCATTTCCTATTTTATCTATCTCATCAAGCAAGATAAGTGGGTTTTTAGTTCCAGCTTTTTTCATCATTTGAATAATTTTACCTGGTAGAGAACCAATATATGTTCTTCTATGTCCCCGAATTTCAGCTTCGTCACGCATACCACCAACAGACATTCTAACAAATTCTCTATTTGTTGCTTTTGCAATTGATTTACCTAATGAAGTTTTTCCAACTCCAGGAGGTCCAACCAAACAGAGAATAGGGCCCTTAATCTTATCCATTCTTTTTTGAACAGCTAAAAATTCTATTATTCTCTCTTTAACCTTTTCTAAACCATAGTGATCTTTATCTAAAACATTTAAAGCTTTAGTTAAATCAATTGCAACTTCGCTTTTCTTATGCCATGGTAGTTCTATCATCCAATCAAGATAATTCCTTACAACGGTTGCCTCTGCTGACATGGGACTCATGTTTTTAAGTTTTTTAAGTTCTTGTAAACATTTCTTTTCAATCTCTTTTGGCATTTTCGCTTTTAAAATTGATTTATTTAAACTTGTATTTTCATCTTTCCCATCTTCAATTTCTCCTAATTCTTTCTGTATCGCTTTTAATTGTTCATTTAAATAATACTCTCTTTGTGTTTTTTCCATTTGAGTTTTAACTCTTCCTCTTATTCTTTTTTCAACACCAATAATACTAGCTTCGTTTTCCATTATCTTGATAATAGCGTTTAACCTTTTCTTAACATCAATAGTTTCAAATATTTGTTGTTTTTCTGAAATTGTCGCTGTTATATGAGAAGCGATATTATCAGCAATTTGTGAAGGTTCTTTTAATTGTTTGATGGTATTTATAGTTTCGTGTGAAATCTTTTTATTTATTGATGTTAATTTTTCAAGTCGTCTTAAAGCCGTAGCTGCTAGTGGATATAGATCCTCATCTTTATTTACTAAGTCGATATATGGAGTAAATTCACATGTTATAAATTTTTCATTATCCTTGAATTCTAATATTTTAACTCTTTTGATACCTTCAACCAAAACTTTTACGGTACCATCTGGCAGTTTTAATAATTGTAATATACTCCCCTCACATCCATACATAAAAACATCAGTTTTTTTTGGATCATCTACTTCAGAATTTTTTTGAGTGACTAAAATTATTTTTTTATCATTTTTCATAACCTCATTGAGTGCTGAAATAGATTTGTCTCTTCCAACAAACAAAGGTATTACCATATTTGGAAACACTACTATGTCTCTCAACGGTAATAGTGGTAATGAAAATTTTACATCCATCACATGAATATGGATATTATATCTGATAATGCAATAGCTTTTTATAACTTATTAAGGATATTAAGCCGCTGATGTTTTGTTATTTTTTGACCTAGTTTCATTTTTAGAGTGGACTAAAATTGGTTGAGATTGGCCTTTCACAGCTGATGCGTCAACAATTACTTCTTCAATATTTTCTTGACTAGGTAAATCGTACATTGTTTTTAATAGAATATTTTCCAAAATTGATCTAAGCCCCCTTGCGCCTGTTTTTTTGTTAATAGCTTTCTGAGCAATTTCTTTTAATGCATTATCTTTAAAAGATAGTCTTGCTCCATCTAGTTTGAATAATTCTTGGTATTGCTTAACTAGTGAATTTTTTGGTTCTTGTAAAATCTTAATTAATGATTTTTCATCTAAATCTTCCAATGTAGCTATCATTGGTAATCTTCCAATAAACTCAGGTATCAAACCATATTTAAGTAAATCTTCAGGTTCTAAACTTTTCATCCACTCACCTGTTTTCTTATCTTGTGTATTTTTGACGTCAGCACCAAATCCAATTGAGGTTCCCTTGTCTCTCTGAGAAATTATTTTATCTAATCCTGCAAAAGCTCCTCCACAAATAAATAATATATTTGTTGTGTCCACCTGTAAAAATTCTTGTTGAGGATGTTTTCTTCCCCCTTGAGGTGGAACACTAGCAATTGTACCTTCCATAATTTTTAAAAGAGCTTGTTGAACACCTTCACCTGAAACATCTCTCGTTATTGATGGATTTTCTGATTTTCTACTTATTTTATCAACCTCATCAATATAAACTATGCCTCTTTGAGCTTTTTCGACATTATAATCTGCAGCTTGAAGTAATTTTAAAATTATATTTTCTACATCTTCACCAACATAACCAGCCTCTGTTAAAGTAGTTGCATCAGCCATTGTGAAGGGGACATCTAAAATTCTTGCAAGAGTTTGAGCAAGTAAAGTTTTACCACAACCAGTTGGTCCAACTAAAAGTATATTGGATTTAGCAAGCTCTACATTCTTACTTGTTTTATTTTCATAATTTAATCTTTTATAGTGGTTATGTACTGCAACAGATAAAACTTTTTTGGCGTGAGATTGGCCAATCACATAGTCGTTTAAAACATTACAAATTTCTTTCGGTGATGGAAGACCATCTTGGTGTTTTACAAATGTATCTTTGTTTTCTTCTTTAATAATATCCATACAAAGTTCGACACATTCATCGCAAATAAATACAGTCGGACCAGCAATAAGTTTTCTAACCTCGTGCTGACTTTTTCCACAGAATGAGCAATAAAGAATATTTTTATTATTAGCGTTCATAGTTTTTTATACGAATCAATAAATACACTTTAATATATGAGACTCATCGATAGCAAGTTTCAAATTATCAGTTTTCAATATATGGTGTGTTACGATCTTTTTTCCACAACTTCGTCGATTAAACCAAATGATTTAGCTGTATCAGCTGTCATAAAGTTATCTCTCTCTAAAGCACTTTTGATTTCATCAACAGATTTACCTGTATGTTTAGAATAAATCTCATTGAGCCTTTTCTTTAGCCCTAGTACCTCATTAGCATGAATTTCTATATCTGTAGCCTGACCTTGAAAACCAGCTGATGGTTGATGAACCATTATTCTAGAATTTGGTAGAGAAAATCTTTTTCCTTTAGAGCCGGCTGCCAATAAAAAAGATCCCATAGATGCAGCTTGACCGATACATAAAGTTGATATTTCAGGTTTAATATATTGCATAGTATCATAAATCCCAAGACCAGCTGTTACTAAACCTCCAGGACTATTGATATATAGAAAAATCTCTTTTTTTGGATCCTCAGCTTCTAAAAATAATAATTGTGCGGTAATTAAAGATGCAACATTATCATTAATCTGTCCAGTTAGAAAAATAATTCTTTCTTTTAATAATCTTGAATAAATGTCATATGCTCTCTCACCCTTGCTTGATTGCTCAACAACCATTGGAATGAGATTACTCATATGTTCAGAAATTTTATTTGTCATAAAATTGATTCGTTTTACTTATACAACTTGAGATTACTTTTTGCTAACTTTTTTTGTTTTTTTAGCTAGAGATTTGGATTTTGATGATTTTGTCTTAGTTTTGTTCTCAGTAGATTTTTTTTTCTCAACTTTTTTTTCAGGTTTTCTTTGATCTTTAAGTTCTTGATCGAGTTGTTGTTTTTGAGATTGTTTTAAAATTTTTTCAGCCTCATCTTTCGAGATTTCTTTTTTATTTACAATGGCTTTTTCTTTAATCAAATTAATTATTTTTTCTTCATAGACAGTACCTCTAAGACTTGCTACTGCAGATGGATTTTTTTGATAAAAATCCATAACCATTTTTTCTTGGCCAGGCATCATTCTTAGTTGTTTTTGTATTTCAGCCTGAAGTTCTTGTTCATTTACCTTAATTTGATTTTGCTCCCCAAACTCATTTAAAATTAAGCCAGTTTTAATTCTTTTTTTTGCAACTTCTTCAAAATTTTTTTTACTTTTCTTAGCGTCCTCCTCATTCATGCCTTGTGATAAAATCTTAATTTCCTCATCAATTAAATTTTCAGGTATTTCATCAACTGTAAATTTTTCTAATTCTTTTAAAATTTGATTCTTAGATAATCTATCTAGCGAATTTTTATATTCATCATTTATCTGTTTTGAAATTAATTTTTTTAAATCCTGTAAATCTTTTGCGCCCAAATTTTTTGCAAATTCGTCATTTATTTTTACTTCTTCAGGTTTCTTCACTGCTATAATATTGCATTTAAATTTTGCTTTTTTATTAGCAAATTCTTTTTCAGGAAAATTTTCAGGTAATACTGCATCTACAGTTTTAGTGTCATTTTTTTTTACTCCAATTAATTGCTTATCAAAACCTTTAAGGAATAAATCTTTTCCAAGTGTTAATTGAGTATTTTTTCCCTCATTTCCTTTGAAAGGTTTGTCATCTACTGTTGCACTATAATCTAACACCACAAGATCTCCTTCACTAGCTTTGGTTTCAGGTGGAGCTTCTTTAAAGTTTGGTTGATTTTTTGCTATATCTTTTATTCTTTTGTCAGCTTCAGATGAATCAATTTTAACTGAATATTGATCTACTTTTATGTTAGCAATTCCTTTTATATCAATTTTAGGTAACTCTGTTACTGATAAAACATATTCTAGTTCTTTATCTTCTCCATATGTTTTTAAATCTAATTTTGGTTGACCGGCAGGTTTAATCTTATTTTCTTCAAGTGCTTTTGTTGAGGTATCTTTCAAAACTTTATCTAAAACCTCATTAAAAACTGCTTTACCAAATTGTCTCTTTAAAATTTCTCTTGGAACTTTTCCTGGTCTAAAGCCCTTTAAATTTACTGTATTTTTAATTTCTTCATATTTTTCATCCATGTAAGTTGACATAGTTTTCTTATCAATGAAAACTTTGACATCTTTGTTAAGACCTTTTTTATTTTCTATAGTTACTTTCATATATTTAAGTGGTAGGGCGAAAAGGACTCGAACCTTCACATGTTGCCATATTGGTTCCTAAGACCAACGCGTCTACCAATTCCGCCATCGCCCCACAAATTTAGAGGTTTTATATATGATTGAAACTATTTGTCCAACGACAATTGTTATTAAAAATATTAGTATTCCTTTGTTATATAAAAATTTAAGAAGAATCCTATACATATAAAATTGAAAATGTTATTTCTTTATCCAAAAAAAAATAATGAGTAAAACTTCAATAGTCATAATAATTTATATAATTGGCCTTATTTTTGGAGCTTTGGTTCTTGATATTTGGAGTGCAGATACGAGTGTTTTCAAAGGTCTATTGGGTTTAGGATGGACTGCTCTTCTTATTATAGGAATATTTTTTGCTGAAAAAAATGAAAGGAATTAGTTTTTTAATCTTAATTTTTTTTTTTTTACCAATTCAAATTGTTAAATCAGAAATAATTGTCTTAAGTAAATGTGATGATAAACAAGATGAGTTTTTAAAAAATGAGTATATTTTTAATCTTAATGAATTAATTATGACAAGAAATTATGTTTATAAAGATAAAACATATAAAAAATACAGATTAACTGATTTAAGTGTAAAAAAAGTTAATACCTATGTGAGAAATATTTATGAGGAAAATGGAAAAATTTTAACTCACAAACATGGATATCCACAATTTTATACACAAATTTTATTTGAAAAAGGAACGCAAGAAATTTTTATAAAAACAGTTTTAAATGATGAAGAAGGAATTTCTAAAATTTCTACTTGTAAAAAGATTGAAAAATTTAAAGATAAAAGTTAATTTTTTTTATTGTTTTTAATTAAATTTCTTTTTTTATTAGTAAATCGACTATTAGTAATATTAGCTCTATGTTTTGCATAAGCTTGTTTTTGTGCTTGTTTCATCGCTTTTTTTGAAGACATAATATTTAATAATTTATTTCTATAGTTCCTATAATATTGAAATTTTTATCAGAAACAACTATTTCACCTGATGATGGGCCATAATTTAGAACTTCTGATATTAAAACATAATGTGTAATCAAAACTAAATTTTTATTACTTTTAAATTTATTTACATAATCATTTAAAGCATTAATTTGTTTGATTTTATTTTTTGTGAATTTATAGCTATAAAAAGAATTCAAAAAACTATTTGTAGAAAAATTTTTGAAAGCAATCTTAGCTGTTTCTTTACATCTGCACCACTCACTTGATAAGACTTTATCTATTTTTATCTTATTTTCTTTAAAAAATTTGCCAATATATTTTGCTTGTTTTCTTCCGTCATCACTTAAATTTCTTTGAGTAGAACAATCGTTTAGATTGAAATTATTTGGATCTCCACTACCAGGTGCATATGCATGTCTTATAAATATTAATTTTCCACCATCCTCAAGTTGATTGATTAATTTTTCATTGAAATCTGCTTTAACTAAAGAGGTTAAAGATATAAATATAATTAAATAAAATTTCAAAAATTTCATTTATGGATATTAGATTAAATAATTTAAACAAAACAATAGTTAATTGTAAAAAATGTCCAAGACTGGTTAAATTTGTCCACAAAGTAAGTACTCAAAAAAGAAAACAAAATATTAATGAGATCTACTGGGGCAAACCTGTTCCTGGTTTTGGTAATTTAAATTCTAAATTAGCCATAATCGGACTTGCACCCGCGGCTCATGGCGGAACAAGAACTGGTAGAGCTTTTACAGGAGATAAATCAGGAGATTTTTTATTTAAATGCTTACATGAAGTGGGTATATCAAATTACCCTTATTCAAAAAATCTAAAAGATAATTTAAAATTAAAATCTACCTATATTACCAATATACTTAAATGTGTACCTCCTGAAGACAAACCGTTAAGTAATGAAATTTCAAATTGTTCTAATTTTTTTGATGAAGAATTATTATCTTTAAAAAAACTAAAGGTAATTGTTACTTTAGGTAAAGTTGCATTTGATAATTGTGTAAAATTATATAAACAAAAATTTAATATTAAAAAAAAATTCATTTTTAAACATGGTAAATCTCAATTATTACCAAATGGTCTTATTCTTTTATCTAGTTATCATCCAAGCCCAAGAAATGTTAATACAAAGCTAATATCAAATAAGATGATGGTAGACTTATTTAGAAAAGCAAAAAAACTTGCTAAGTTTTAATGGTATCACAAAAATAAGGTTTAAATTTTGAGTAAATTTCATCAGGTATTTTTACTGGTTTACCTAAATCATTAATAAAAACTAAATGGACTTGTGCTTCAACTATCGTGTCATCGCCATTCGTTACTATTTGATTCATAAAAAATGAGGTTTTAGTAATTGATTTGACAAAAGATCTAATAGTTAATTCATCTTCTAAACTAGCTGGTTTTTTATATTCAATATTGCAAGCCTTAACAATGATTAATAAACCGAAATCTTTTTTAACTTTTTGGTTACTGTACCCAATTGAACGAAGAGCTTCAGTTCTTGCTCTTTCTAAAAACTTTAAATAATTAGCATAATATACCACACCTCCAGCATCAGTATCTTCATAATAAACTTTTAAAGTGTGAAAAAAATTTTCATGCATAATAAAATTATATCAAAAAAGTAAACTATTTAATAGAAACTAAGGTATAAGTATATAATGAATATTTTTGTAATTTGGTTGGTGATGGTTACAGCGTGGAACTTTGGATATCCTCAAGCTAGTCCTTTGGAAGATGTAGTTGTTGCTGTTATTCTATCTTTATTTAATATTTATTTGAAAAAATATCTCAAATTTTAATTATTGAGATGAGAAATATATATTTTGAAAATAAGCTATAGATTTCATTCTAGAATTGTCAGTATCAGACATAATAGCAAGTCCATCAAGCTCGTTGACATCTAGATCGTGTAACCTTTTAAAATCCTCTTTGACATTAGCTTTAACTGTTACCCATTCATTTAAATTATTTTTTGTGCTAGCTAAAACATTATCTATCGATTTTTTTGTGTACGGGCTCGGAAAATTAGCCCCAACTTCATTATTACTTGAGAAAACATAATTAATGGCTCTATTTGATAGTGGAGTAGCTCCAGTTTTTTTAATAACAAAAACTCTTGCAGCATAATCATGCCCTTTTTTAGTATTTTCCTTGATACCTGAAAGATCTTTTTCGATTTTCCACGTTATATTTATGAATGGGGTCTTATCTAAATCTATCTTGATCTCTTTTCCAAGTCCAGAGGCAGCATTATCAGCAACCGATTTCAAATAATTTCCGTTGTCATTTGTTCCAACGGTATAAAGAGTTTTATTGTCAGCTCCTCTTACTTTTCTAACTTGAAGTTCTTCGAGCTCTGTTTCACTAAAATCAAAGACTTGTAATTCATCTGCTGAAGTTAAGTTAATAGACAAAATCGTGATAATTAAAACATTTAATAATATTTTCATAAAAAATTAAAAAAAAATTCTTAATACATTATTTAGACAAAATTTAAACATTCAAAATTCAATATTCGGTTCTATATAAATAATATGAAGACAATATCTGCTTTTATATTACTTATTTACTGGTCTATAATAATTTTTGCACCAGTTATGTCTAAAGATATCAAGTTTAGCAGAGCTAAAACTAATAATATCAAAATAGTTGAACAAAAACCAAGAAGTTAATAGGTTGAACGACCACCACTAATATCAAAGACAGCTGCTGTTGAGAAAGTGTTTTCCTCAGAAGAAAGCCAACAAATTAATGAGGTGAACTCTTCTACCTCCAAAAATCTTCCTCTGGGCACCATTGATAACATTCTTTTAACATGCTCTTTGGTCATTTGATCTAAAATTCTAGTTTTTGCTCCTGCTGGAGTAACTGCATTTACAGCTATATTCTTATCTGCAAGCTCTTTACCTAACGATTTAGTTAAACCTATCGCACCCGCTTTTCCTACACTGTATGCACTGGCATTAGCATTTCCATCTTTCCCAGCTACAGAAGCTACATTAACGATTCTTCCATAATTGTTCTTAATCATATTTGGCACTATCGACCTACAACAATTAAAAGTTCCCATTAAGTTAATTTCAACTACTTTTTTCCACATTTCTATATTGTACTCCCATAATGTAGCTGTTGGACCGGTTATTCCTGCATTATTTATTAAAATGTCAATATTTGAATTTTTTGTAATTTCCTTAACAGTTTTATCAACTTCCTCATAATTAGACACATCTACAACATGGGAACTTAAATTAGGACTATTTAAATCTTTAATAGCTTTCGCAATAGCCTCGGGATCATTATCCCATATTATCACTTCTGCACCAGATTTTAAAAAACGCTTGGCTATATCAAAACCAAATCCCTGGGCACCGCCAGTTACAATTGCAGTCCTGTTTTTAAAATCATAATTAATTTTTTCCATTGTTTTATTCTTTGGCTAATAAATAATAAGTAAAACCAGCTATAAAAGCCCCAATAATCCAAGAAAATGATTGCAGAAACATTAAATTAGTATTCCAAATTGTTGAAGCAGAAAAAATAAAACCTATAATTACAGAATAAACTGCTTTTATATGCCACCCTCCGCTATAATAATAAATTCCGTTATTCTCTAAAGAATATATATCTTTGTTATTTATTTTACTTTTTTGAATAAAATAAAAGTCAGAAATCATAATTCCAAAAAGTGGTCCAAAAAAAGCTCCAAAAGTATCAATGAAAGATAAGGCCCCAACTTGGCTTAAAAAAGTTAACCAAAATATTCCGATTATAAAACCTAGAATTGAAATTATTACACCTGCACTTCTTATTGATAAAGAGAAAGGTAAAAAATTTACCAAAGTGTATTGAGAAGGAATAAAATTAACTATTAAATTTGTCGAAGCAGAGGCGATAATTATAAAAATTAGAGTTAATACAACCAGAAATAAATTATCTAATTTTCCAATAATATCTGTTGGATTTGTTAATATTCTGTTTAAATTTTCTGGGTCTTGTTTCAAAAAAGCATCCATGCCAGAAACAATAAACAACGCAAAAAAAGAAAAGATTAATAAATTTAGAACTAAGCTTAAGTTTCCTTTTTTGAGCTGACTTTCATCTTTAACATATCTAGAAAAATCACCGAAACTCAAAATTACAACTGAGAAATAAGCAAACACTGTGCCAGTGACAGTTATTATTGGCCCAAAATTTTTTTTATCAAGAAAATTTTGAGTATTTAAAATATTTAAAAAAGCTTTGGAAGTAAATTTAACATCACTAAGCAAAACTGATAAAAAAAAGAATAACATCCCAAAATAAACAGCAATAGCCGAAAAAATAATAATTCTTTTATTCATATTCATTCCAGCACTAAATAAAAACCCCTGCAAAATTATTGCAATAACAATTGAGGTCCAATCAATTAAATTCATTCCCAGAAAGAATATTAAAAATATTTCTTTATCAAGGATTGCGGGTTCTGTTGAAAAAATTGCTATTCTTATTAAATAACTAAATGCTTTTGATAAAAAATATGTTTGAATACCAAATAAAAAAACGCCCACAAAGAATCTGATCAATCCTAAGTATTTTGCACCTGTAACTCCAAATGATGATCTAAGTAAAACAACAAATGGTAATCCATTTTTTTGAGATAGTTTTCCTATTAAATTTGAGAAAATAAAAACTAATAATGCTCCAAGTATTGTACCAAAAAATACAACAAAAGAATTAAGATCATAAATTACATAAAGAGAAGTAATTAAAGAAAAACCTATAACACTTTGTATATTTACACCCCAAAAACAAAATAAAGTTTTCCAATCCCAATTTTTATCAATTGGATTTACTGAAACTAAATCCCAGTTAATAAGATTTTTTTTTAAATTTTGAGGACTCACTTAGACAATATAAATCTTTAACTTTCTACTGTCCATATAAGAGAGTTGGAAGCCAAAGAGCAATTTTAGGGAATATGATAATTAAAATTAAGCCAAAAACTTGCAAGACCATAAATTGCATCATTCCATAGTAAATATCTTTTAAATCCCATTCTGGTACTACTCCTTTTAAAAAATACGCAGATAAAGCGACTGGAGGTGAAAGCCAGGCGGTTTGCAAATTTACGGCCACTAATATGGCAAACCAAGTTAAATTAAATCCTAATGCTTCAATCAATGGTAATATAATCGGAACGATAATCATTACTATAGGTACCCATTCTAGAGGCCATCCCAATAAAAATATCATTACCATAACCATTGCTAAAATAAGATATTTATTCATTTCCAAACCTAATAAAAATTCGGTCAGTAATGTCGGTGTTCCTAATCTAGCAAATACAGCACCAAAAAAATTTGAAGCAGCAACTAAAACCATTATTAATGCTGTTATCTCCAGTGTTTTAACTAAGGCTTCTTGTAATTTTGCAATAGTTAATTTTTTATAAGCTAATGATAGAAGTAAAGCGCCCATAGCTCCACATCCTGCAGCTTCAGTTGGAGTTGCAAAACCAAATAAAATACTTCCTAATGCTGCAAAAACTAAGGCTGCTGGTGGTACTAATCCTAAAAAAAATTCAATCCACACATCCTTCATACTCGCAGCTCTCATGTCTTCAGGTATAACTGGTCCAAGTTTGGGATTGATCATACATCTAATTGTTGTGTAACCTGCGTATAAACTTGCAAGAAGAATTCCAGGAAGTATTGCAGCTGCAAATAAATCTATTACTGGAATTTCCATTATTGGTCCCATAACAACAAGCATAATGCTTGGTGGAATTAAAATTCCTAAAGTTCCCCCTGCAGTAATAGTACCAGCTGCAAGTTTCACATCATAACCTGATCTATTCATTGATTTCGCAGCCATAATTCCAAGAATTGTTACTGAAGCTCCAACAATTCCTGTTGCTGCTGCAAATATCACAGAAACAAACAAAACTGCATAATACAAAGACCCCTTAACTTTCGCCAACATCATTTGAAATGCTGAAAACAATCTCTCCATTAAGCCCGCTTGTTCCATCATAATTCCCATAAAGACAAAGAGTGGCACAGCGGCGAGCGTCTGCTCCGTCATAACCATAGAAAATTGAAGTGTCATTAAATAAAAAACTAATTTACCAAATCCTAAATAACCAAATACAAAACCTAAAAAGATTAACGTAAATGAAATTGGGAATCCTACAAATATTGCAAAAAGCATTACGCCTACTAGAATAAAACCTAAAATCGCTGGATCTATAAACTCAGCTATCATTTTGTTTCCCCTGGCCACTTACCTTTTCTAGCTGCCCAATAACTTTTGAGTAGTTCAGAAACTCCTTGGATTAGTAGAAATATGATGCCAATTAGTAAACAAGTTTTGATTGGCCACATATAAGGCATCCATGTAGTATCCATGCCTCTCTCGCCTCTTTGAATTGACTCTCCTACAAACCCAATTGTCATGTATAAAAAAATGATTAAACCTGGAAAGTAAAATAATAAATATAACCAAAAATCTATAAGACCTTGATTTTTAGTTTTAAAATTTCTGTATAAAAAATCTGCTCTTATATGAACGCCTCTTGAGAGGGCATAACCTGCACCCAACATAAAAAGTGCGCCATATAAAAAACGACTTATGTCATAAGCCCAAATCGTGGGAGCTAAAAATAATTTTCTTGCAAGAACTTCATAAGTCATTGCAAAAATTAATGGCATTAATATCCAGCAAACAATATTGCCAATCCACCTACTAAATCTATCAATACTTGTAATAGATATAGCCATCCATAATGGCATGTCATCAGGCATTTTTCCCGAACCGCCTCGCCTTTCGGCAATCATTTCATCTGATATATCTAATTTATCTGGTTCGTCTGACATAAAATTCTAGTATAAAAAATTAGAGCGGACTTTAAAAGTCCGCTCTAACTAAATCAAGATTAATTACTGATTACTTTAATGTTGCTGCGTGAGCCATTCCTAACTTCGCATTAGACATTTGAGCACCACTCCAGAATGGAACAGCAATGTCAGCAAATTCTTTCATAGAATTATAAACTTCATTAAAGAATTTATTTTCTTTGGCGTTCTTATTTAAAGAAGCTTTTGCTGCAGCCATATATTCTGTGAAATAATCTGAAGGTGTATCTTCTAAAATTACTCCATGCTTAGTAGTCAGCTCTTGTAAAGCTTTTCCATTTTCATAGATTCTGTAACTTAAAGATTTAGCTAATGAAGCATTAGCTGCAACTTCAAGAGATTTCTTCTCATGATCACTCATAGCATTATAAGTTTTTCCAGTAATATAAAAGTCAGCGTTTACTACAACTTGGTGTAAACCTTGTAAGTAGTAGTGCTTTAATACTTTTTGGAAACCAAAAGTTAAATCTGGTTTTGGACAACACCACTCAGCAGCATCGATAGTTCCTGCTTCAAGAGCCGGTAGAATATCTCCACCACCCATTGCAACAGAAGCTATACCGATATCTTTGTAAGTTTGTCCAGGAATTCCTGGAGGTGTTCTGAATTTATATTTTCTAAAATCAGCCATATCTTTAATTGGTTTTGGAAACCAACCTAAAGCTTCTGGACCAACTGGTTGAATCATAAATCCTTTAATGTCTCTTCCCATTTCTTTCCATAATTGGTCGTACAATTCTTTACCGCCTCCATATTGGAACCAAGATAAGAATGCGATGTTATCAATACCAACACCACCACCAGCTACTGGCGAACCAAATAACATAGCCGCAGGGTGATCCCCTGACCAATAGTGTGTCCAAGCAAATCCGCAATCAATTAACCCTTTATCTACAGCATCCAAAGTTTCTTTTACTCCAACTACCGCACCTGCAGGTAAAATTTCAAACTTTAAAGATCCTCCTGTTAAAGTTGTTACTGTGTCAGTAAAGTCTTTCAACATTTTAACTTCATCAGCCTTGGTGTTTAAAACTGTCTGACATTTTAGTGTTTTTGCAGCATTAGCGTTTGATACAAATCCAAGCACTAATAAAGTTGCAAATAACATTGAAATGATTTTTTTCATTTATTTCCTCTCCTTCTTATTTTTAAAAGTTAAAGCTAATCAAAGAATGAAATCTAAAACAAGTGTTATTATTGATTAATTTAAGTATTTTTACAGAAAACTTACAAAAAAAATAATTTTAATTTATAAGATTAGGTACTAATGGAAAATTTTGATTATATTATTTTGGGTGCAGGATCAGCTGGATGTGTCTTAGCAAATAGATTATCAGAAAATCCTAGAAATAAAGTACTTCTATTAGAAGCAGGTGGCAAGGATAATTATCCATGGATACATATTCCAGTTGGATACTTTAAAACTATGCACAACCCAAAAGTTGATTGGTGTTTTAAAACTGAGCCTGATGAAACTATGAATAATAGATCAATTAGATATCCTAGAGGAAAAACTTTAGGTGGGAGTTCTTCAATTAATGGGCTTTTATGGATCAGAGGTCAAAAAGAAGATTATGATATATGGAGGCAACTAGGCAATACTGGTTGGAGCTGGAATGATGTTTTGCCTTATTTTTTAAAGTCGGAGAATAATGAATTAGGAAAGGGTGAATTTCATAATGATAAAGGTCCAATAACAGTTGCTAATAAGAAAATTAATCTCAAATTACTTGATGAATTTCAAAATGCTGCAGAGGAATATGGAATACCTAAAACAAATGATTTTAATACTGGAGATAACTTTGGAGTGGGTTTTTTTCAATTTACTACAAGCTTTAATAAAGCAGGGTTAAAACTAAGATGTAGTGCCGCTAAAGGATATTTAAATCCTGTAAAAAAAAGGTCTAATTTAAAGATTGTAACTAACGCACATGTTCAAAAAATAAATTTTCAAGGTAAAAAAGCTGTAGGTGTAAGTTATTTTACTGGCGAAAAAATAAATAATGTTAATGCTAATAAAGAGGTAATTTTATCTGCAGGATCAATCGGATCTCCTCATATATTACAAGTATCTGGAATTGGTGAAATCAATAAACTTAAAAAATTAGGCATACAGATAGTTCATGAATCGAATGGTGTTGGTAAAAATTTACAAGATCATTTAATGTTTAGGCCAGTCTATAAAGTTAAAAATTTAAAATCACTAAATAGAAAAGTTGAGAGTTTATTTGGAAGATTTTTAATGGGACTTGAATATCTAGTTAATCAAAGTGGACCAGTAACAATGGGAGCCAGCCAGGTTTGTGCGTTTGTTAAAAGTGACCCGTCAAGAGCTACTCCTAATTTACAATTTCATGTTTCTCCTGTTAGTACAGATATATTAGGTGTAACTCCAATGCATGATTTTGAGGGAATTACCCCAACTGTCGCTAATATTAGACCAACAAGTAGAGGTGAAATAAATATAGTTAGCAATGATAGTAGAATTTATCCTAAAATTAAGATGAACTATTTATCCACTGATGAAGATAGAAAAGTTGCAGCTCAAGGATTAAAAATTGTAAGAAAAATTATGTTAGAGACTGATACATTCAAACAGTATGACCCTGAAGAATATAGGCCTGGGATCCATATTACTGATGATGAAGAACTTGTAAAAGTAGGAGCAGATTTTGCACAAACAATTTTTCATCCAGTTGGTACATGTAAGATGGGCCAAGATGATATGGCTGTAGTTGATGAAAAACTAAAAGTGAAAGGTGTTGAAAATTTAAGAGTAATAGATGCCTCTATAATGCCAAACATTACATCAGGAAATACTAATGCACCAACAATTATGATTGCAGAAAAAGGTGCTGATATGATACTTAGAAGTTAATGCTTACTGATTTGATTACTCCAGAACAAATAACAGTTTTAACACAAATAATTTTAATCGATCTTGTCTTAGCGGGTGATAATGCAATTATAATTGGAATGGTTGCATCTAAATTTCCACTCGAACAGAAAAAAAAAATTATTTTCTGGGGAATTGGAGGAGCAGTTGTACTAAGAATCATTCTTACTTTAATGACTGCATACTTATTACAAATAACGGGTCTAAGATTAATTGGAGGACTACTATTACTCTATATTGTATATAAACTTTATATTGATGTAATTAAGGGAGAGGTTCAGGATCATAATATCAATGTAGATAAATCTAATTTCTTAAAGGCTATTTGGACTATATTATTAGCTGATTTTACAATGAGCTTGGACAATGTTCTAGGAGTTGCTGGAGCAGCTGGAGATCATTATTACTTGTTAGTTTTTGGTTTAGTTTTATCTATAATTCTTATGGCTACAGCAGCAACATTAATATCTAATTGGATAAAAAAATATAAATGGATAGGTTGGGCAGGTTTATTAGCAATTCTAATCGTTGCTATTGAGTTGATTTACACGGATATTAAAATATTATTTTTATAATGTTCTTAAAAAATTATAATCTTAAAAATAAGACTGCAGTAGTAAGTGGTGCTGGGAAAGGACTTGGAAGAGCTTGCGCAATAGCTCTTGCAGAAGCAGGTGCGAACATAATAATTATAAGCAGAACTAGAGCAGATTTAAATGAAGTTTCAAAAAAGATAAAAAAGTTTAAATCTAATTGTAAGTCTTATGTTTGTGATATTACTAATTATGATGAAATTAAACAAATAATAGAAAAACAAAGTAGAATAGATA
The DNA here is from genome assembly GCA_902629575.1 of uncultured Pelagibacteraceae bacterium. Taxonomy (GTDB): domain Bacteria; phylum Pseudomonadota; class Alphaproteobacteria; order Pelagibacterales; family Pelagibacteraceae; genus Pelagibacter. The sequence goes on along the minus strand of CACORJ010000004.1, from coordinate 74,917 downwards.
TCTTAATCAATAACGCTGGAAACAATATCCCTGAACACTTCACGAAAGTGAAAACAAAAAACATGGAATACCTAGTCAAAATTAATACTATTGCAACTTTCAACTTAGCTCAATTATGTGCTCTAAAGATGATCCAACTAAAAAATAGAAAAAAAATTGGTGGTTCTATAGTTAATATGTCTTCACAGATGGGTCATGTTGGTGGTCCAATTAGAAGTGTTTATAATATGAATAAATGGGGACTTGAGGGATTAACTAAAGGAATGTCATTAGATTTAGCTAAGTATAATATAAGAGTAAATACAATTTGCCCAACATTTGTTGTAACTCCAATGACAAAAAAATTTCTTAAAAATAAAAAATTTAAGAGAGAAACACTTAACAATATTCCTTTAGGAAGATTTGCACAGTTGTCAGAAATAGCATCTGCTGTGGTTTTTCTAGCTTCAGATGCAGCATCTATGATTACAGGAACTTCATTATTGGTTGATGGTGGATGGACTGCAAAATAGTAATCAGGCTTTTCTTATTAATATTTTTTTTGAGTTCAGCTCATCTAAATGCTATTGAGTTTAAAGGAAAATTTCTTCAAGGTCATTATATTATTGGAAAAACTGAACCTTCTGCAAAAATTAAGATTAATAAAAAACAAATTAGAGTATCAAATGATGGTTATTTTGTTTTTGGGATAGATAGAGATAGAAAATATGACATATCAATTACTAAGTTTTATAATGGAAAAAAAGAAAAATTTACAAAAAAAGTTTTAAAAAGAACATATAATATTCAAAAGATTGATGGACTTGAGGAGAGTAAAGTAACACCTCCTGAGTCAGTTTATAAAAGAATAAAAGAGGAAAATAATAAAATTGGAGAGGCAAGAGCTATAAATTCAGATTTACCTTTTTTTAAAAATAAATTTATAATGCCAGTTGATGGAATTATAAGCGGAGTTTATGGAAGCCAAAGAATTCTAAATGGAAAACCTAAATGGCCTCACTATGGAATTGATATTGCTGCAAAAAAAGGAACAAAAATAAAATCTTCAGCTACAGGAATTGTAACTATGGCTGAAAAAGATTTATATTATACTGGTGGAACTATAATAATGGATCATGGTCATGGTATTTCAACAATTTACTCTCATTTAGATTCTCTTAATGTAAAAGTAGGAGATGAAATCTTGCAAGGAGATATAATTGGAACAGTAGGTTCGACTGGAAGATCGACAGGCCCTCATTTAGATTTTAGAATTAATTGGTTTCAAACAAGACTAGATCCAATGTCTGTATTAAATTGAGTAAGTTTATGTCCTTTATAGATAAGCTCAAAAATTTCTTTAAAAAAAGTAAATTAGGAAGATATTTTTTAATAGGAGGTTTTGCTTTTTTTTTAATTAAAGGGTTAGTTTGGCTAGTAATTTTTTTTATAGCTGGTTTTAGTTTGATAAATTTTGGATCATAAAATATAATTGTGTTATGGAAAATGAGAATCAAAATACTTCTGAATTTAAAGTAGCTGGTTTAACTATGGAAAAATTGTCAATTTACTATGGTTTATTTTTAATCTTATGGGGAGTAATTGTAAGTTTTGTAAGTGGAAGCAGTTCAATGACGTCTTACATTCCCTCTATTTTAGGAGTGCCAATTTTAATTTTTTCTTTTCTTTCAATAAAATTTGAATCAAAAAAAAAAATATTTATGCATATCGTAGTTCTATTTGGTTTATTTATTTTTTTAGGAGGTCTTGATTTTATAAGATCTGTAATTAGTAGTAACGCTTTTAGTAATTTCTACGCTGATTTATCAAAAATAATGATGCTGATAACTGGTTTATTTTTCACTTATCAATGTATTAGGTCATTTATTCATGCAAGAAAAATGAGAGAGTTAGGTAGTGCTGAATGAGTACTTTATTAGAGAAGACCTCTAATAAGTTAGTAAAAGCATTTCTTGAAAATAGAATAATTAAGCAAATCCCCTCAAAATACTCAACAAAACTAAGCGAGGCACAAAAGTTAAGAAAACTTTGTGAAAGTAAAATAGATCTGCCAATTATTGGTTTTAAAGCCGCTGGTACAGGTATTCCTTTAATCAAAAAACTTAAGGAAAAAGAACCTTTTTATGCATCTGTGTATAAGATAAATTTTTTAAAAAGTGGGAAAAGAGTAAAAATAAATAAAGCAACTTTAGGTATAGAATTAGAGGTTTGTTATAAAGTGAAAAAATCTTTTTTCTATTCTAAAGAGACAGTAACAATGAAAAATATATCTAAACATATAACTCATATGGCACCTTGTATTGAAGTAGTTGGTTATAGACAAAGAAAAAAAGGAATTACATCTTTTGCTGATTTGTGTAGTGATTTTGGCGCAAATATAAAATTTTTAATTGGTTCAGCAAAAAAATATAAAAAAATAAATATCGGTAATTTAAAAACTAATATTTCAAACAAAAAAGTAAATCAAAGTGTTGATGGAAATACAAACACAGTCTATATTAACCCATTAAATTCTCTTAGATTTGTTTTAAATAAAGTTAAAAAAGACAAAATAAATTTAGATAAAGATTTTTGGGTTTTCACTGGTTCATCAGTTGGTGTTGTTCCAATTAAAGGAAAAGGTCTTTATAAAGGCAAAATTGATAAACTAGGAACTGTAAAAGCAATCATTTATTAAGTTTCAGTCCTTATAATGAAAAAATTCAAATTTTACATCATATCATTTTTATTATTAATTTCATTTATAGAACTTTTAAGTTTTTTTATTGTAAAAATAAAAAAAAAAGATTTAGAAAAAAATTTAATTACTCAAAATAAGTTTTACCCTGATATTTTAAATAATTATTCTGAATATATTCCTCATCTAAGAGATGAGAACACATTTTATAAATTATACAATCATATTTCATTAGATGAGATTAATAATTTTTATACAAGTATAAATGATTTTAATAATAACAATAATGCTAATATTTTATTTCAAGGTGATTCATGGGCAGAGGGTTTGAATAAAAAAAAAACTTTTTATAAGTTAAAAGATTTTTCTGAGTCAAATAATATAGGTATAATTAATGGGGGAATTACAAGTTTCTCTCCAAGTGCAATGACAATCCAATTAGATATCCTGTCTAAAGAATACAATATAAATCCAAGTATAATTGTAGCGATAATTGATCAATCAGATATCGGTGATGAATTATTTAGATATAAAAGTATTGACGGAAGTTCATTTTCTAAAACCTTAAAAAAAATGAATAGAAATTTTCAATTAAAAGCTATTAACAATTTTAAAAAAATTAATTTCTCATCATTAAAATTAATTCAATATTTTTATAATTATTATAATTTACATAAAGAAATTTATAGCTCTGAGAGAGTATCGAGCATTAATATAATTTACAAAAAAATAAAATCAAAACTTTTTAAAATTCCGAAAGCGTTATATCCTTTACAATATGGTGTTTCTCAAAATGAGATTTTAATAATAAAAAAAAGATTAAATAATTACATAAATTTTGCTTTTAAAAATGAAGAGTTAAAAAAGATATATATTATTACTCACCCACATTTAAAACACCTTGATCAAAGTTCTTATAAAATAAACATTGCATCTATAGTTGACGAAGTAATTAATGATTCTTTACATTTTAAAAATATTGATCATATAAATTTTAAGAAAATTAATAAAGAAATAGATAAAGAAATTTACGTTAAAGGTGATAAATTCTCACATTTAACATCTGATGCCTACTTAAATTATTTTTTACCAATAATTTTAAGAAAAATTATTTTTTAATTTTTATTTTAAAATTTCAAATAATTTTTCTGCTATTTGAGCGTGACCCTTTTTGTTAGGATGTTCATCAATAATAAAAAAATCATCTTTTTTTAATTCAATTAAATAATATTGAATATTGTTGTCTGATTTTTGAAAATTTATAACTTTTTGATGAGGTGCTAGAGTGAGAAAAACAATTATATCTTTATTTTTTAAATCAATATTTTCTGATATAACTTTTTCTAAATATTTTTTATCTTTATCAAAATCAATAAGGTGGATGTTTCCTTTTTTGGTGAAAATATCTATTATATCTGAGAAAAATAATCTAATTGATGATTTATAATTTCTTAAAATAAATTTTATTGTATTTAGGTTATGTTCTTCATTTTCAAAAAATTCCTTAAAATCAGCCTCTGAGTAAGTCTTATTAATGTCAAGATCTTGATTTTCATATATATCATTGGGGCTATATTGAATAATTATGGTTTTACTTTTTTTGTAGTAAGGACTTAACTTCATTCTTTTAATTTCCCTGACTGTACCGTAACTTGATACTCCTAAATTGTATATTGTCTTATTTAATTTTTTTTCTAATAAAAATGAAAAAGTTTGTTTATCATTAACACCCCAACCCATAGCAATAGAATCACCTAAAACTAAAATATAATCATCTTGATTCATATTTTCATTTTTATGATAATGCTCTCTTGAAAATTCATTAAAATTAAGTTCAGTTTTAAATTCTGGATTAGAAAAATTACAATTACCTATATTAGGTTTATATAATAAATCTTTGTCAAAAGAGGCACAAGAATTATTATATTGCCAAATATTTCTATACCCTCTAGTATAAATCTTTTCTTGAATAGATTTAATCCAAAATAAATCATAAGTTTTTCCACTAATTAAAGATATATAACTAAAGGAAAAAATAATAACTGTTAAAATAAGATAATAAAAGATTATTGTTATCAAAAAAAAAAATTTTTTTTTCATTTTCTAATCCAATTCAAATTCTTTAGAATAATCTTTTTTTAATATTGTTTTTTGTTTTTTTTTATCCAGAATTGAATTTCCTATCACCAAGTAATCAAGCTCGGTCCCCATAAAACAATTAAAAGCATCTTTTGGTGAATTTACAATTGGTTCACCTCTTACATTAAAAGATGTATTTACTAAAACTGGACACCCAGTTTTCTCTTTAAATTTTGCAATTAAATCATAATAACGTCTATTAGTATTCTTATTTACTGTTTGAACTCTAGCAGAATAATCAACATGAGTAACAGCTGGAATTTCAGATCTTTTTATATTTAACTTATCTATACCAAAAAGTTTTTTCTGTTCTTCACTCATTTCAATTTTTTTTTTTGAATTAATATCGGCTACTAAAAGCATGTAAGGACTATCTTTTTCAATATCAAACCATTCAGATAAATCTTCTTTTAAAATTGATGGTGCAAAAGGTCTAAAACTCTCTCTATATTTGACTTTTAAATTTAGATTTTTTTGCATTTTATCAGATCTTGGATCACCAAGGATAGATCTTCCGCCCAAAGCTCTTGGCCCAAATTCCATTCTACCTTGAAACCACCCAATAGCCTTTTCCTGAGATAATAAATCTGAAGTTTTATCAATTAAACTTTCATACTTTAACGTTTCAAAATTTGCCCCTAGAGATACTAATTCTTTTTCAATTTCCTCTTGATTAAATTCTGTTCCTAAATAAGAGCCCTGCATGTCATCATTGAAATTAACTTTTCTTTTATTACCATTCTCTAAATACCAAAGAGCAAGGGCAGCTCCTAAAGATCCACCAGCATCACCTGCAGCCGGTTGTATCCAGATATTATCAAAAATTTTTTCTTTTAAAATTTTTCCATTTGCAACACAATTTAAAGCCACACCGCCTGCTAAACACAAATTATTTATTTTATATTCTTTACGTATTGATCTTGCTAATTTAATCATTATTTCTTCTGTAATTTTTTGGACAGATGCCGCTATATCCATATGAAATTGATTAATTTTTTCTTTCTCTGGATTTCTTGGATTTTTTCCAAATAAATCATTAAATTTATTATTGGTCATTGTTAGACCCGTGGCGTAATTAAAATAGTTTTGATCTAACCTAAAAGTTCCATCATCTTTGATATCTATTAATTCTTTAATTTTATTTACAAAAATAGGATTGCCATAAGGTGCTAAACCCATCAATTTATATTCACCACTATTAACTTTAAATCCTGAATAATAAGTAAAAGCTGAATAAAGCAGACCAAGAGAATGCGGAAAATGTATCTCCTTTTTTATTTCTAAATTATTACTTTTACCAACGGCTATAGTGGTTGTAGCCCACTCACCTACCCCATCAGCAGTTAGAACCAAAGCTTCCTCAAATGGTGAGGGAAAAAAAGCACTTGCAGCATGACTTAAATGGTGGTCAGAAAAAAAAATATTTTCATCAGATTTATAATTTTGGTCATGTTCTTTTAGTTTGTTGAATAAGAAATTTTTTTGAAAAAGTTTTTCTTTTATCCATAAGGGCATTGCTTTTGAAAATGAAGCAAATCCTTTTGGCGCAAAAGCAACATAAGTTTCCAATAATCTCTCAAATTTTAAGAAAGGTTTTTCAAAAAAAACAACATAATTAACATCACTCAATTTTAGATTAGAATATTTCAAAACAAATTCCACTGCATTATAAGGATAGCTTGGATCATGTTTTTTTCTTGTAAATCTTTCTTCTTGCGCGGCAGCAATAATTTTTCCATCTTTTAAAATACAAGCCGCACTATCATGATAAAAAGCAGAAATGCCCAGAATAGAAGTCACTTTAAAAAATTGTATAAATGAATGGGGCTACAGCAGAACCTTGTGTTAAAACAATTAATCCACCAAAAATTACAAGAACAATAATAATTGGTAGAAGCCAATATTTTTTTCTCACCCTTAAAAATTCCCAAAATTCTCTTATAAAACTCATTTAAAATTGGTTTTTCATTTTACTTTTTGGACCATTTCTATCAATCCAATAAGTCCTGTCTTTGTTAAATTTTAAGTTAAGTAAGTCTTTTCCTAATAATTTCATTATAAAACCTATTGGCGTAACTACACAAAAAAATATTAGTCCCATAATTAATGGTGAAATTATTTTACCAAGTAAAATTCCGAACTTAAACCAAAATTTATTTAAGGGTGTTAAGATTTTTGAATTAATTAATCCTAAAAATAAGAATGCAAGCGAGAGAATTATTGACCAAATTCTAATATCCCCATTATTTATTAAAGGGTAAATACCAATTATTAGAAATACTATGAAAAATACAATTCCGAAACTTTTATTTGAGCTGATTTTAACATCGTTCATTAAAATAATTTATATCCATGTTAACTGCACCTGGCAACAAAAAGTGCCGACTAAATTTCTGATCTAGCTCTAATTCTCTCATACATAAGTCTAACTTTAACACCTAAATCTAAAAAAGGTTGCGGCGGCAACCTGGTAGGTTTACTTCTTGCCTCAATAGTTTCAATTTCATTTGTATTTTCGTTGCTAGCCTTAAAAGCTATTTGTTCTCCAAATAGAGTTCCAACTCCTATACCAGAGCCATTATAACAACCTGCCACAAAAATATTATCATCAATTTTCTCAAAAATCTGTGAACTGTTTCTTGTTCTTGAAACAATGCCTGACCAAGATGATTGAATAATGTTATCTGGTAATTGTGGAAATCTTTTTTTTAAACCTATTTTTTGTTTGATTGATCTTTTTTCTAAATCTGATTGAATCATCTTATATGGATTATGAACCTCTGCGGTATTCCTTATTAAAATACGTTTATTTTTAGTAAGTCTTATTGTTGCCCCCATTGGTCTAACAGGTAGAACACCCCACTCTTTCGGGTTTCCTATAGATTTAAATTCTTTATCAGTTAATGGCCTTGTCATACTAGCAGTTAAAGTAATAGGGAAATTATAATTTGTTTTAACTCCTAGTGATTTAAGAAATCCGTTAGTGGCAAAGATTACCTTTTTTGTCTTAATTGTCCCAGTTTTAAAATTACAATTAATCTTACCATTAAACTTTTTCCAATTTAGTAATGTTGAATTTTCATAAAGATTTACGTTCTCAGGTAATGTATCAATCATCGCTCTAACTAATTTTCCCGGATGAAGTAAAATACCTCCTTTTGTGTGAAGAGCAATATTATAAAAATTAGTACCTAATCTATTTGTAAGCTCTTCTTGAAATAATAAATTATGCTCAAATCCTAATTTAGAAAGAGTGTCTGAAAAGTTTTTCAAAATATCTTCATCTTCAAGCAATGAAGATGCAAAATACTTTCCACATTCATTCCAATCACAATCAACTTGATGCTCTTTTATAAACTTTTTTACTGACTCGATTCCTAATTTATAGATATCCGTTTTTTTTTTGTAATTTATCAATTCTTTATTAGATGAAAAACCATCATTTAGTGTAGTATCAACTAAATACCCTGAGTTTCTAGAACTTGCGCCCTCACCCGCTAATTGAGAATCTACTAATAATATTTTTTGATTTGGATAAAGTTGACCTAATTTTCTAGCAGCTGACAACCCTGTATACCCTGCACCAATTATTAACCATTCGCAAATTAAATTAGAGGAAAGTGTTTGTATATTTGTCCTTAAATTAAGATCATTAATCCAACTACAATTATTATCATTAATGACCTCCATAATTAAAGATTACGATAATTAATTGTTAATTAAAAGATCTTAAGAATTTAAAGAAGGCTGCTTTTTCATATCTTCTTTTTTAATTCCAGCAACTCTTACGGGAGCTTTCATTGCATCTCTTCTAAACGGTTCACCAAGTTCTTGATTTAAAATAACTTCTACAAAAGTAGTAATTCCTTTTTTTTGATCTTCACAAGATTGCTTGATTGCTGCAGTCGTCTCTTCCATAGTTTTAACTGTAACACCTTTTAGACCACATGCGTCCGCAATTTTTGCATAACTCAAATTTGGGTCTAACTCTGTGCCTATAAAATTATTATCATACCATAGAGTTGTATTTCTTTTTTCTGCTCCCCATTGATAATTTCTAAAAATAACCATTGTTATTGATGGCCATTCTTCTCTAGCGCACGAGCTCATTTCATTCATACTTATTCCAAAAGCACCATCCCCTGCAAATCCAATTACTGGAGTATCAGGACATCCAATTTTTGCTCCTAGTATTGATGGAAAACCATAACCACAAGGTCCAAATAAACCTGGGGCTAAATATTTTCTACCTTTCTCAAAAGTTGGATATGCATTTCCTATTGCGCAATTATTTCCAATATCACTTGATATAATTACATCTTCGGGCATTCCAGCTTGTATTGCTCTCCAAGCTTGTCTTGGAGACATTCTATCTTTATCTCTTTCTCTTGCTTCTTTATTCCAAACAGTACCCTCATCATCATCTTCATGGTCTAAGCTTGATAGTTTTTGTAACCAAGCCGATTTTGTTTGATGAATTAAATCTTTTCTTTTTTGTCTGTCAGTGTCCCCAGCATTTGGAGTTAGTTTCTCTAAAATTTGTTTTGCTACTAACTTTGCATCACCACTAATTCCAACTGTTACTTTTTTTGTTAATCCAATTCTATCTGGATTCATATCTACTTGAACAATACTTGCATCCTTTGGCCAATAATCAATTCCGTATCCTGGTAAAGTGGAAAAAGGATTTAATCTAGTTCCTAAAGCTAAAACTACATCAGCTTTAGAAATTAACTCCATAGCAGCTTTTGATCCATTATAACCTAATGGGCCAACCGCTAAAGGATGACTGCCTGGAAAGCTGTCATTGTGTTGATAACCAGAACAAACTGGTGAGTCTAATTTTTCAGCAAGTTTTTTTGTCTCTTCAATTGCACCACCGATAACAACTCCTGCTCCGGATAAAATAACTGGAAATTTTGCATTTGATAAAAGTTTTGCAGCTTTCTCTATTGCCTCGGCTCCTCCACCTTGTCTCTCTAATCTTACAATTGGTGGTAATTCAATGTCTATAACTTGGGTCCAATAATCTCTAGGTACATTTATTTGTGCTGGAGCTGAACCTCTAATTGCTTTTTCAATAACTCTATTTAAAACTTCAGCCATTCTTGATGGATCTCTTACTTCTTCTTGATAACAAACCATATCTTTAAATAAATTCATTTGTTCAACTTCTTGAAAACCACCTTGACCCATGGTTTTATTTGCGGCTTGTGGAGTTACTAATAATAAAGGCGTATGATTCCAATAAGCAGTTTTAATTGGAGTTACTAAACCAGTAATACCCGGGCCATTTTGAGCAATGACCATTGACATTTTTCCAGTAGATCTAGTGTAGCCATCTGCAATTAATCCACCGTTAGTTTCATGAGCAACATCCCAAAAAGTGATTCCTGCATCAGGAAAAATATCTGAGATCGGCATAAATGCTGAACCAATAATTCCAAATGCATGTTCTATACCGTGCATCTGTAAAACTTTTACAAAAGCCTCTTCTGTTGTCATTTTTGTCATTTATTAAGCCTTTCTTAATCAGTAATAATAATTTTTATAAAACTATTTGTTAATTGCCGCGATTAATATATAAGATTTCTCAAAATTCAAATAAACAAATCGACACTATTAATAAAGTTTATGACAACTGACATTATAATCCATGATAAAAAGGATAATGTTGGGGTGGTTGTTATAGAAAAAATTACACCAAAACAAGACTGTAAATGCTGGATTATGGAGGATGATAGCTCTACAAATATACAATCAATGGAAGAAATACCTCTAGGGCATAAAATTGCAATGGTTGACTTAAATCAGGGTGATACCATACTCAAATATGGTCATGATATAGGGAAAGTAGTCAAATCTATTAAAAAAGGTGAACATGTACATGTTCATAACGTTAAAACTAAGAAGTGGTAATTAATGGAAATTCCAAAAAATTTTTTAGGATATAAAAGAGAGAACGGTAGAGCAGGAACAAGAAATCACGTAATTATATTACCTGTTGATGACATCTCTAACGCATGTGCTGAAGCAGTCGCAAATAATATAAAAGGAACTATTGCATTACCTCATTCTTATGGACGACTCCAATTTGGTGCAGATTTAGAATTACATTTTCGAACAATGATAGGAACTGGCAGTAACCCAAACGTTGCCGCTGTAATTGTGATTGGTATAGAGCCAAAGTGGACTAAAAGAATAGTTGATGGTATAGCCAAAACTGGAAAGCCTGTAGAAGGTTTTCATATAGAGAGAACAGGTGATATTGGAACCGTAATGAAAGCCTCAAAAAAAGCACAGGAATTTTCACAATGGGCTTCGGAAATTCAAAGAGAAGAATGTCCAATGAGTGATTTGTGGATCTCAGTGAAATGTGGAGAGTCAGATACAACATCGGGCTTAGCTTCGAATCCAACAGTTGGAAATTTAATGGAAAAATTAGAACCCCTTGGTGTTCATTTATGTTTTGGGGAAACTTCTGAGTTAACAGGTGCTGAAGAGGTTTGTGCTACAAGAGGTGCAACCCAAGAAGCATCTGCAAAATTTATGAAAACATGGAGTTCATATAATGAATTTATATTAAAAGAAGCTACTGATGATTTATCAGAAAGTCAGCCGACTGCAGGAAATATTGCAGGTGGATTAACAACAATTGAGGAAAAGGCATTTGGTAATTTTCAAAAAATTGGAAATTTGAAATTTATAGATGTCCTAGAGCCAGCAGAAGAACCATCAAAAGGACCAGGATTGTATTTTATGGATACATCCTCAGCAGCCGCTGAGTGTATTACACTTCAAGCAGCCGGAGGATTTAATATTCATCTTTTTCCAACTGGACAAGGAAATATTGTTGGAAATCCTATTGAACCAGTTGTTAAACTAACTGCAAATCCTCTAACAGCAAAAAGCATGAGTGAACATGTTGATTGTGATGTTTCTAAAATACTTTCAAGAGAGATGAATTTATCTGAGGCGGGAGATAAACTCATTGAGACAACACTAAGAGTGGCTAATGGAAGACTAACCTGCGCTGAAGCTTTAGGTCATAAAGAATTTGTAATGACTAAGCTATATAGAAGTGCTTAAGTCTTATTTGATCACATTGTGTTATCAAAAATTTTATTTATAAAAAAAATTTTTCCAGGTGTAGCTTTAGCGCTAATTTTTTATTTATTTTCACAAGGGATTAATAATGTATTAGCAATTGAAATTTTTGATACTTCTAAAAGTCCAATATCAACTGTATTAATCGCAATTCTTCTGGGAATTCTTATGGGAAATGCTTTTACACCAAGACCTGGTATGATGATTGGTTTAGACTTTACACAACAATATATTTTAAAACTTGGTATTATTTTTTTAGGTATAAGATTAAGTTTCGAAGATTTTTTAAAATTTGGCTATATTGCAATTCCTCTAATTGTAGTTTGTATTTTTGCTGTATTAATAATAATTAAATTATTGATTAAAAAAGTCTCAATATCTTCAAAGATGTCTTATCTTATAGCTATAGGAACATGTGTGTGTGGCGCAACAGCAATAGTTGCAACAGCTCCAGTGATTAATGCAAAAAAAACTGAGGTAGCTTACGCTATAGCTAATATCACATTATTTGGAGTAATAGCAATGCTTGTATATCCTTATTTTGCAGAATGGTATTTTAATGAAAATGAAATTAAAGCAGGACTATTTTTAGGCACATCTATACATGAAACTTCTCAGGTAGCTGCTGCTGGGCTTATATACGACCAACAATTCAATAGTCCCGAGACATTAAATATGGCTACAGTAACTAAATTAATTAGAAATACATTTTTAGTACTTTTAATTCCATTGTTTGCATTTTTATATAATCGTGGTGAGTTGAAAGGTCAAAAATACTCAATTTTAGATATTTTTCCTTATTTTGTTCTAGGTTTTATTGGAATGATAATTATAAGAAATCTAGGTGATCATATTTTTCTTGCTGAAAGTGAGAATAATGTAATCTGGTTAAATATAATTGATTTATTTAAAACATTTACGACAGTTTTTTTAACAATGGCTATGGCTGCTGTTGGGATATCAATTAATCTCAGTGAACTAAAATCAATGGGTTATAAACCATTTATAGTGGGATTTATTGCTGCCATAACAGTTGGAATTATAAGTCTAATTTATATTGAGACTATTTCTAAGTTTTTTATTTAATTTGTTTAGCTATTTGATTTAAATATTTCTTTCTTAAATTTGACAGAAATCTTCTTATGAATGCTGCTCCAATGCCTATAAATACAGCAAACATAATAGAAAATAATCCATAAAAGAATGGCATGTCTTGTGAAAATTGTTTTATAAATTTAGAGAAAAAATTTAAATTTGAGATGTCAATTTTAGAAATTTCTTGATGAATATCATTTGCAAAAAAAGTATCGTAAGCAATAGCAATACCAACAACTAATAATAAAATTGCTAGTAAAGCTTTTAATCCTGAACTTTCAATACTTTCACCTAATTTTTGACCGATCTGAACTCCTATTATTGAACCAATTACTAACATAACAACTAGCATTAAATCGATAGATCCATAATTAAATGAGTGTAAAAAAGTAACTATGACACTTACAAAAATTGTTACAAATAATGAGGTACCTGGAACTAATCTCGTAGGCATTTTAATTATATAGATCATTGCAGGAACTAATATAAAAGCTCCACCAATACCCATGATAGCTGCAATAAACCCTACTGCCAAACCAATAATAATAGGTGTAAAAATACTTTCATATAATTTCGATTTAGGAAATCGCATTCTTAATGGAAGGCCGTGAATCCAATAGTGAACATGCAACTTTTTCTTTTCTACTATATTTCTTTTTGCTTTATCGATTTCTCCAATACTTTCTACTAACATAAGCGTACCTATTATTGCTAGAATGTACATATAAGCTAAGGAGATTACGGCATCAATTTTTCCAATGTCTTTAAAATAACTAAAAGTATAAATTCCTAAAGCAGTTCCTAGTGATCCACCAATTACAATTATAAAACCCATTTTATAATCCAATGTATTTTTTAACCAATGAGTAGTAGAACCTGAAACAGAAGTTGCTAAAATGTTGTTAGCTTCGTTAGCAACTGCGTAAGCTGGAGGAACTCCTAAAAAAATTAAAAATGGTGTCATCAAAAAGCCTCCACCAACTCCGAAAAGACCTGATAAAACTCCAACTAATGCACTTAAAAGAAGAATTTCAATTGGATTAACAAATACTTGAGCAATTGGTAAAAAAACATCCATTTAAATTAAAAAATTTAATATTTTTTTATTTAAAATTTATAAAAGTTCCAAATAAAATTACACCCCAACAAACAACTATTGCTGAAAAAATTCCTGTTTTAATAAAAGTAGTTTTTTTAGTATTTAATTTATTAAGAATTTTAATATTAGAAATTCGCATATATATTTCTGAATACACCCACTTGAGAAATTGTCAAACTAATATTCGTTAGAACTATCGTTTTTTATTAATAAATTGTAGCTCCAAAGATCTTGATCTCCCCATCCTCTTCCCCTAAAACTAATCTGCCTAAAAACTCTCCAGGTATCTTCTTATTAGTTTGTTTTATAAGAATTGTTATATGCTCTCCTCTTCTTAATGTTCCAAATGGTTCATAAGACTCATTTAAATTAGTAATAAGCTCATTATTTGCCCATTGTTTTCCAAGTTCTACCTCGTTTGCTCCAAAAAGCATTTGGGTCGAGAAATCTCTTGTAAAACTGCCATAATCTTTCAGATTTGAAGATCTTACTAAATTTTCCCAAAAGGGTTTACCTATTGCAAAAATTTCTTCATCAGATTTAGACATTAGTGTCATAGATATTTGATAAAATTATAAATTATGATGCCTTTTTCTTCTCATTCTCATCTACAATGTGGTAGACGGGGACTTTTTCCATAGAAAATTTTCCAGTTTTAGGATCTCTTCTAGAAACCGTTAGACAATGCCAATTTTCATCATCTAATTTCATATAGTCACCTCGATAATAATATCCTGGCCAACGAGTTTCTTTTCTAAATAAAGTATGCTCTGTTACACATTGAGAAGTTAAAGTTCTATGTTTAAGTTCCCAAGCTCTCATTAATTGATGATAGTCTTCAGCTCCTACTTTTTCTAAATCCTCTTGTAACCAATCTAAAAGCTCTAAAGCTCTTCTTAATAAATTTTCATTAGTCATATAATTTGATGTAATACCACCAACATATTCATCCATAATTTTTTGAAGTCTTTGTAGTCCTTGAATTGGAGAAATATAACTTGGAGAAACAGTTCCACCTGTAATTTCATTTTGAGCAACAGT
Organism: uncultured Pelagibacteraceae bacterium; assembly: GCA_902629575.1. Taxonomy (GTDB): domain Bacteria; phylum Pseudomonadota; class Alphaproteobacteria; order Pelagibacterales; family Pelagibacteraceae; genus Pelagibacter. Next base: position 59,759 of record CACORJ010000004.1, on the reverse strand, counting down.
ATAAGTTTCTAGAGGTTTATATATAGCAGTTTTATAATCTTCACACTGTTTATCAGAAACTTTAATGTTCTCTGCTTTTTTATCCTCAATATACTTCACTGCTGCTTTTGCAGCCAATCTACCTTCTGTAAAAGATCCTGATGAAAACTTATGGGCACTTCCACCTACAGTATCACCAGCCCCAAATAAACCATTTATAGTTAGCATTCTATTATAGCCCCAAAAATATTCTGGTGGAGACAAATCTTCAGGTCCACTTACCCAGGCACCAGAACAAGTAGCGTGCGAACCCATAACATATGGCTCAGAAGTTGTTAGCTCTGGGTTAGTATATTTTGGATCTATATTTTGAGATGCCCATACTACCGCTTGTCCAACTGTCATACCTAAAAAATTTTCCCATCCAACTGTTTCTAAGTGAGGGTCTTGAAAAGCTTCTTTTGTTACCATGTGAATAGGTCCACCACCAGAGGCAACTTCTTGAATAAATGCGTGGTTTCTAAGACATGTTGGTGTTGGGTGATGGTCAATATATTCTCCAACTAACTCTTTAGTTTGATCATACCATTTCTTCTCATAATTTTCACCATTAGCATTTTGAGTGTATGTTTTTAAATGTAAAAAATAAGCTCCAACTGGTCCATATCCATCTTTAAATCTACATAAAACAATTCTATTTTCCATTTGTGTCATTTTGGCTCCTGCAGCAATTGGTAATGCATAAGCAGATCCATTACTCCATGGTGCATACCATGTTCTACCCATACCCTCTCCCACAGCTCTTGGTTTAAAGATGTGAGATGCACCACCTGCAGCAACTATAACTGTTTTTGCTCTAAACACATGAAAGTCTCCAGTTCTCATGTTAAATCCAACTGCTCCACCAATTCTATTTTCTCCACTCTCATCCATCAACAAATGAGTTATCATTATTCTGTTATAAATTTTGTCAGCAGATTTTTTTTGCGGCCTCAGCTACAATTGGTTTATAGCTTTCACCATGAATCATTATTTGCCATTTACCTTCTCTTAAATATCTCCCGGTTTTCTCATTTTTCATCATTGGCAATCCCCACTCATCGAACATATGAACTGTTGAGTCTACGTGACGCGCCATATCATATCCTAAATCTTCTCTAACCATTCCCATCAAATCATTTCTAGCGTATCTTACATGGTCCTCAGGTTGGTTTTCATCCCATTGCATCCCCATATAACAATTAATTGCATAAAGACCTTGTGCAACCGCTCCGCTTCTATCAATATTTGCTTTTTCAACACAAATAATTTTTAAGTCTCTTCCCCAATGTCTTGCTTCAAAAGTGGCACCAGTTCCTGCCATGCCTCCACCAACAACTAATACGTCACACTCTTCGTATTGGGTTTTATGTTTTGCCATTAATAATAAACTCCTTTTTTAAATGACTCTTTTGGAACTGAGGGAAGTTCTTTGTTTGTGTTTAAGCCTTCTGGCTCACTGTACAATCTTTGAGAGTTTATTTCCCCCTGATTTGGAGTATCCCCATCAGCAAGCTTGGGAATAAATTTACCCCAAGGTTTTGTTGTAATTGGAGAAACAAAATTCTTTTCTGTTCCATTTCTGAATTTTATTTTCCAAGAAATGGTTCCTTTTTCCTCTTCTCTTCTAACTCTCACACTATGTCCCATAGGGGCAAAATCCGCATAACCTCTAACATCAATCGCATGATTAGGACATGCTTTGACACAGGAATAACATTCCCAACAAAAATTTGGCTCAATATTTTTTGCACGCCTTATATTTTCATCTATATGCATAATATCTGATGGACATATATCTACACAATGTCCACATCCATCACATCTGGTCATATATACAAAAGTTGACATAATTTATATTTTCTCCTTTTTTAATAACATATTAATAATGTTTTGGCTCTTCTCTTTTTATGCCTAAGCCAAATTGTTCTGGCGCATCAGCTGGTGGTGGTAAATTATCTCTTGATCCATCAGCTTCAGCTAGATTTTTTTGTATCGCGGCCCCTGGTTTGTAAAACATATGCGCAAACTTCGACCAGTAAACACCACCAAACAAAACTAAATTTGAGGCAACAAATAAAATAAAAAATAAATAAGAAAGTTCAATTTGATTATTAAATTGAGTGTAAGACCATGCCAATCCAAAAGTTGAACAAGCAAGTAAAGCTAATACAAATAAATCTGCTTTGATTATTCTATACCAAGGGTGTGCTTCAGCAGAAACATCAACTCTTAAAAAAAACCAAAACCAAAACCCACCTACACATGTCAGAATAGCACCAATGTGCCATAATAATGACCAAGTTACTGAATCAGATTTACCAGCACCTGTATAACAAAAAACTAAAACTGCTGAAGATACCCAAAATAAAATTGTACCATACATTCCGAGCACATGAGCCAATCTTCTCTTCCCAAACCCAAGTTCTGATGTTGTTCCAATATCCACCACAGCTGTTTTAGCTATAATTGAAGTTTTTTCTCCAAAACCAAGTTCTTTTGTTGCTGATAACTTGGCTTTCTTGGCGTTGTTAAAAAAATATGTAAGATTTTTATGATGAATCATTTGAATGATTGTTCCAATTGCTATTAAAATTATCATAGCTATTATAAAGCTTTGCATTGCAATTGGAGCAATAGTATCAGATAAAATAGAAAATGGGTTCGTTTGTAACATATCCGCCTTATGTTATTTTATTTTTTTCAATATTATTAAAGATGTCTAATCTATTTAAAAAAATAGTTCAATTACTAACTCTGACCAATTTTTCTTTAATAACAAGCTATATTTTTCTTTTGTAATATTGTTTATTAGGAATGACAGATCTAACTCCACCCTGGGGGTTATCTACATCATTTTCCCTACGTGGAATTAAATGTAAATGACAATGGTAGATAGATTGACCAGAAACTTTTCCAATATTAGTTCCAAGATTAAATCCTTTTACTTGTTGATCTTTTTCTAAGATTTCTTTTTTAACAACCTTAATCAAATCATTACATGCAATAAGTTCATCATTATTAAGATCAAAATGGTCTTTTATGTGCCTCTTTGGTATTATTAGACAATGATATTTAGAAACTGGATAAGTATCATAACTAGCAAAAGCTAAATTGTTCTCGTGTGCAATTCCACTCTTTTTGACATCACAAAATAAACAAGGGTTGTTTGGATCCTTCATATTTTAAAATTTATATTTATCACAGTTTTTTATAGCATTCTTATAACGATTAAAAAAAATTTTATAATTTCTCAAACTTTTCCTTTTCCATTGAATTTGTTCAATTTTTTTTACAGACACAACACCCTTGCCTGATCCAAGAAGTAATATTTCATCATATTCTTTAAGGTCGTTTAAATAAATGTCTTTTTTAATAATATTAATTTGAGATTTAAAATATTTAAAAGTTTGGCCCTGATAATAATTTTTTTTTGGAGTAAAAACTTTTTTATCTTTAATAAAAAGTAAATTTGATGTGCCCGTTTCTAAAACTTTACCTTTATTCATAATTCCTATATCTGACATTGTATTATCAATTTTTTTTAAATGAGATAAAATTTTTTTATACTTAAGATTTTTATATTCTGGCCTATCACGTTTTAGGTTTATGAATTTAAGATTAAAATTTAATTTTGGCGAAAATCTTTTTCTTAAAGATATAGAAATTATATCTTTATTTATTGCAACTCTTAAGAGATGGTTGTAATTTGTCTTTTTAGATAAGTTTTCATTTATTACTGATACAATATTTTTTTTTAAAAATTTATTTTTAATTTTATATTTAACTAAAGAACTGATCAATTTTCTTATATGATTATTAAAAAATAAAATTTTTGGTGGTTTTCCAAAAATCCACATTGTAGTAAATATTCCATGGTGCTCCCACAAATCTTTAAATTTGATTTCCTTAAGATTTTTAAGCTGATAAGATTTTTTTAATAAGAAGGTTGCCATTGACAGTTAAAAATGACTCCGGGTGAAATTGAAAACCATAAATTTTATCTTTTTTATTTTCAAATGACATAGCAGTATTTGAATTTAAACATCTCATAGTTATCTCAAAATTTTTAGTTTTAAAAGGTTCTTTTAATCTTAAAGAATGATAGCGACCAACCTTAAAATTTAATCCTTTTTTAAATAATGATTTCTTATTTACTACCCTTACAGATGACTGAAATCCATGGTATATTTTTTTTTGTTCAACAATTTTTGCTCCTTCGCAATATAATATTTGTTGAAATCCTAAACAAATACCAATAATTTTTTTTTTACCTTTAAATTTTTTATAAATCATAGATGTAATTGGATAATTTTTTGGATTTCCAGGACCAGGAGAAAAAACAATTACTGAAGCTTTTTCAAGTTTCAATTTATCTATTTCGTTGTAATTTTCACAAACAACTTCATCAAATAAAGAGAATTGATGAACCACATTGTAAGTAAAAGAGTCATTATGGTCTATTACATAAATCATTTGAACAAATCTATTAATGCTTTAGCTTTTAAATAATTTTCATTAAACTCATTTTTGGCATTACTGTCTACAACCACTCCTGAAGCTACAGAAATTTCTGAAATATCTTTATAATTAAGGATAGATCTGATAATAATATTAAATCTCATATCTCCATTAAATTTAATATAACCAAAGCTGCCAGTGTAAATATTTCTGTTTTCTTTTTCCTGGTGGTTTAGAAGATTTAAAGTATTTATCTTAGGACACCCTATTACTGAACCTCCAGGCATCATAGCTTTAATTATATCAAGGTTAGAAATTTTGTTTTTGAGTTTACCTTTTATTAATGTGACGTAATGGAATAAATCTTTGTATTCCTCAACTATTTTTGTCTTAGACAGTTTTACGGTCCCTACCTGACAAATACGAGATAAGTCATTTCTCTCCATATCTACAATCATATTATGCTCTTTGGTTTCTTTAATGTTTTTTCTAAAATACTTTAAAGCCTTAAGTTTATTCATTTTATTATTTTTTTTAACAGTGCCTGCAATAGGTTTTGATGTAATTAAAGATCCTTCTTTTGTTATCAAATTTTCTGGAGAGCAACTTATTATGGAATAGTTTACGTCTCTAATCAAAAAAGCCTCTGGGGCTAAATTGGTTTTTGATAATCTACAAAAAAAATCAAGTGGATCTAATTTAGATTTAGTTTTATATTTCGTACATATTTTTATTTGATATGTTTCACCACTTTTAATTTTTTTTTTAAACTTATTAAAGATTTTCGAATAAGATTTTCTATTAATATTTATCTTAAATTGATTGTTAAGTTTAAAACCTTTATCTTCTCTATATTTTAAGATATTTGAAAAGCTAAGTTTTTTTTCAGGTTTATAAAAAATACCTTTTGGAAAATTAATTTTTTTTTGTTTTGGTAATTGTATCCCTATGAGATTATTCAATAACTCATAACCAAAAAAACCAATAAATAAATCTGTTTTTTTAAAACTTTTTTTTCTTTTCTTATTTAAAAATTCATAAATATTTTTCTGATTAAGTATAATCTTTTTTGAAAAATTTGTATAAAGATCAAATCCATTTTTAGATTTATAAATTATATATGGCTTCTTTGTCCTATGGATATCTGTTAATTGATTTTGTTTATTCAATTTACTCTGTTCTCAATCTTAAAACTGGTTCTTCTTTAATTGGTAGATGAATTATTGCTGCAAATATTGATAATGCAATTGCCAAATACCACGCATAGTCATAAGAGCCATATGTATCATGAAACAGACCCCCTAAATATGCTCCAAAAAATGAACCTATTTGATGGCTTAGAAACACTATACCATATAGTAGACCTAAATATTTTGTACCGAAAAGATGAGCTACTATTCCACTAGTAGCTGGCACAGTTGACAACCATAGAAAGCCAAAGCTTGCTCCAAAAATAAATGCTGAAATATTACTTGCTGGGGTGAATATAAAGTAAATAATTGAAACTCCTCTTAAAAAGTAAATCGCGCTCAGAATTATTTTTTTGCTCATTTTTGCTGAAAGATATCCACTTATTAAGGAACCAAAAATATTAAATAAACCAATTAATGACAGAATCGCAGCTGCAGTCCAATCTTCGAGTCCTCTGTCTATAACATATTTTGGTACATGAGTGCCTACTAGAGTAATGTGAAATCCACAAACAAAAAAACCTGAAACAAGAAGAATATAGCTTTTTGTTTTAAATGCTTCATTGATTGCTTCTGAGAATGATTGATTTGAAGTTTTTTCATTACTTTCTATTTCAGATGGAGATCTCACGAAAAATGCAGCAATTAACCCAGCTAATAATAGTAGTCCAAAAACAAATAACGTGTAATTCCATCCAAATTCATTTAAGGAGTAACTTGTAAATATTGGTGAAAGAAAATAACCGAAAGATCCAACAGCTGTAACAAAACTCATTGCAATAGTTCTTGTTGATAAAGGAAAGTGCTTACCCACAATTGACATTGGTATACTTATTGCTGTTCCCCCAAGTCCTATTCCAATCAACAAACCCATGTGAATTTGAAAAAAAATGCCTGTATTAGGACCTGTATATAAGAAGAATATTCCTGCAGTATAAAAAATAAATGCTGAAATGATTGCAATATGCCCACCAAATCGATCTGCAATCGCACCAAATATAGGTCCTGTTAAACCCCACATTAACATTTGAATACCTATCGCAAAACCAAAAGCTGTATTACTAATTTTTAAGCTTTCATTGAAATCCATAAAAAACAAACCAAAAGTTTGTCTCACGCCCAGTGATATTAAAACAACAAAACAAGCTGCAAACAATGTTATTACTGCAGTTCTTGAGTTAAAGAATTTATCTGATGTCATTTTAAATGTTTTAATGCTTGTTTTAAATCTGAAATCAAGTCATTAGGATTTTCAAGACCAATATGAAGTCTTACTAAATGTTCATCTTTTTCCAATTTTAAAAAATTCCTTTTTCCAATTTCTATTTCACCTTGATGAAGTGCTAAACTTTCAAATCCTCCCCAACTATAGCCGTAACCAAATAACTTTAACGAATTGACAAATTTAATAACGGAGTTCTTATTTTTAGATTTTATCTTGAGGCCCATCAAACCTGAAGCTCCTGAATAATATTTTTTCCACATCTTAAAATTCATAGAATTTTTTTTATACGGGTAAAGTAATTTTATTTTTTTATTTTTTGATAAAAATGCCGAAACTTTTTTCGCGTTTTCTTGATGTTTATCAAGTCTTATATCAAGAGTTCTCAAGCCCCTTGTAATTAAATAAGCGTCATCAGGACCTAATCTCAATCCTGAAATTCGTTCAGCGAGTTGAACCTTCCTAAAAACTCTTTTATTTACTGCTAGACTACCACCCATTACATCAGAGTGTCCTGAATAATATTTAGTTGCAGAAACTATGGACATATCAAACCCTAATTTTATTGGTTTAAAGAAGTAGGGTGTTGCCCAAGTATTATCAATTGCTGTAAAAATTTTATTTTTTTTTGCTATAAGAATTATTTTTTTTAGATCTTGAAAATCAAAAGTATTGCTGCCTGGGTTTTCAACGAAAATCATTTTTGTTTTTTTATTAATACTTTTTTTTAAAGTTGATAAATCATGAGGGTTATAAAAAACTGTTTTTATATTGAATTCCTTTAAATAATCTTCTGTAAGTCTCCTAGTTGGCCTATACGTTGGATCAGATACAATAATCTCATCTCCTGGTCTTAGGACACTAAATAAAGCCAAAAAAATTGAGCCAAATCCAGTTGGTGTTAAAAATACATGATAAGACTCCTCTAGCTTTGTAAGTATCTTTGAGAGAATATGAGTAGTAGATGTACCCTGTCTTCCATAATCAAAATGACCACCTATAGGATCTTTTCGAGCTTTATTTTGAGTTTTTCTTATGTCTTGTATTGACTTAAAAATAATCGTTGATGCTCTTACAACAGGTGGGTTTACTGACTGATTATGAAAGTCTTTTGCAGTATGTTTTAAAAAAGTTTTAAATGAATCTGACATAAAAAAATTTGATAACTCTTTGGGACAATGCTATATCCCGCTAATAATTTCAATTAAATTATAATTAAAGGAAACAATGGGTTACCCAAAAAAACATAGAGGCCGAAGAAAACAAGGGTCAAAAAAAAGAAGAGCTAAGAGAAAAAATAAGAAAAAATAGTTCAATGGATCAAATAACTAAGGTTAAATCCATCAGTATATGGATATTTATAATTCCATTTATCGCAGTAAATGCATGTTTAATTTTAATAACTCAGTTTCATGGACTATTTCCTGATCAAGAGTCAATAATACACAATACTTTTCCATATTTTGATGGTGGAGCTTCGATAAGCAGAACAGCAAGACCCTATCCATCTTGGTTAATTTTTAAACCAGCAATGTTTTTAACATCTTTTCTATTAATTAGATATTGGCTTATTAATAGGAATATTATTTCCTCATTTGAAGAAAATCATAAAAATTTAAAGAAAATAGTTTTCTTTGGAATTGCATCAGCAATAGCTTTGACAGTGCACTCAATATTTTTGGGGATTAAATTTGACAATGATCTTTATAAACTATTTAGAAGAATTATTATGTTAATGTTTATTGTTTTTGAAATCGTAGCACAAGCATACTTAGTTTCAACTTTATACTCTTTTAAATATAAACTTTTCAAATATATTAACATACCTTATTTAACTTTAAAAATTTTACTTGTAAGTATTTTAATTGTAATTGCGGTAATAAGTATTCCGATAATAAGTTTACCAGGCGATGATTTTTTTGGATTTAATTTAAAACATTTCAAGCATGGTTTAGAATGGAATTATTTTTTAGGGGTAATAACTTTTTATCTCTTAACTTTTTTTATGTGGAAAAAAAATTAGTTTAGAATTTCTGAAAACTTCAAAAAATTGTTAAATGAAGTAAAATTTTTAGTTCGACGTTTTGCTTTTAGCAAAATTGTTTGCATATCGTTTGGGTAAGAGCTATACATTTCAGTAAAACTATTTAAGAAATCCTCACTATCATTCTGTCTAAATAAAAAACCTCTTTCATTTTTACCAATAAATTCTTTTCTACCTGAAGGGCAGTTACTACATAAAATAGGAATCCCCATATAGGCAGCATCTATCATTGCTAAACTCGAACCCTCCCAAATAGAAGTTGAAACATAGTAATTTGATTTTTTAAGATATTTATAAATATTATTTTCATAACCAATTAATTTAACTTTATTTGATATGTTTAATTTTTGAATTAAATTTGTTAACTTTTCTTTTTGTTCACCGTCTCCAATTATAATTAATTTAATATCATCAAATTTATTTAAAAGTTTGTGAAAATTTTTAATCAAAAAAGGATAATTTTTTTGTTTTGTCATTCTTCCAATAGCTATTAAGATTTTACCCTCGTTAAAAAATTCATCATCTACCCTTTTTTGGCTTAACTTATTTACCTTTTTAATAATTAAATGTGGATCTTCGATAACAATGACTTGTCTCGCATTAAAAATATTATTGTCGATAAAAACCTGCTTTAATTCTTCAGACGGACATATTACCCTATAAATATTTTTTGATGAAAGTTTCCATAATAATTTTCTTACAAAGTTTAATTTGGGATGACCCGCTACATGTAATATTAATTTAGTTCTAAAATTAAATAGATTGAATATCAATAATGGAAGCGAACTTATTAAATGAGCTATTAGATAGTCTGGATTTTGTTTTTTTAATAACCTCAAAAGAGGAAAAAATGAAAATGAAAAAATCAACAAATATGAAAATCTACTACTTAAAAATCCTTTTATATCCCATTTTTTTAAAAACCTAAGAGTTTTAAAGTTATGTATTAAAACTTTTTTTAATTCATGACTTTCAATATAATTATCCCATTCTCCAAAAGAATTTATTAAATTAGTCTCAAATTCAGAATACTTATTTATACTATAGAGAGTATTTAAGACGTTTTGAACTGTACCTACTTTACCTGTAAAAGGTGACCAAACAAAAATATTTTTTTTATTTGTTCTCATCTTTAAATAAATTGATTATATAGAATTTTTCCATTCATTTAAAATCTTTGATGTAATAATTGAGTCTTGCCAACTCATATTTGGATATTCACAATAAATATTATTTTTCTCAATAGCATCTGATGCAGCTTTAATAGTATTTGCATAAACTGAATAAATTGAGCTAATATTCTTTATTTCTTTATCTTCATCCCTAATAAGCTCAATGCTTGTTTTCTTATTTGGAAGCCAAGGATTTGGAATAATTATTTTACCCTTAGTACCATAGATTATTGTTGGTTTTCTTATATTTCTTTTTATTGAAATTTCAAAATTCGCTTCAAAAAGATTATTAAATTTAATTTTGAGAAACGCATCATCGTCAGTTCCTCTAAAATTCATTTTTCCATTTGCTTTGATAATATTATATGAAATATCTTTATTTTGTTTTTGAAACAACTTGGCCAATAAAATTGAGAATGAAACTGGATAACAACCAATGTCATTAATTGCACCACCGCCTAATTTTTTATTAAAAAGTCTGTGTCCTGGTTTAAATTTGAGTATTTGTCTTACCCTAAATCCAAAACTCGACTCGATTTTTAATATATCGCCAATATTATCATTTGATAATTGATTTAGTATTTCAGACGTTTGTGGGTGAGATCTATATGCGATATTTTCCAAAAAAAAAACTTTTGTTTTATTTAATTGTGTAATTACATTATTTAATTCTGTTTCATTTAAGGCAAAAGGTTTTTCGCATAAAATGCCTTTTTTTGCCTCAGCAATTTTATAAATTAAATTTGAGTGTGTGTTATTGAGAGTAGCTATATAAACAGCATCTAAATCCTTTTGATTGATAAGATCTTCATAGGAATTAAATTGATTATTTCGAGATATATTAAATTTTTTACCAAAAATATTATTTCTATTTTTTGATTGGCTAGCGATAGAAATTAATTCCGCATTATCTACTTCTTGGATTGCATGTGCAAATGAGTGTGCAGCTCCACCCAAACCTAAAACGCCCCATTTAACCATAAAAACAATTAATTAAACTTTTTATCAAATAATCCATCCACCACCTAAAACTTTATGACCTTGTTTATCAAGATCATAAAAAACACAAGCTTGTCCGGGGGAAATTCCATCCTCGAAATCTCTTAAATTTACCTCTGCTGTGTTATTATCTTTAAGATTAACAGTGGCGTTTAACAATTTACCTGTTGATCTTACTTTTACAAAAATTTGTTTTGATAGATATTTTTTATCAACAAGTAAATTTAAATTATTAATATTAATATTTTTTTTTCCTAGTTTATTTTTTGGACCCACTATGATTTCATTTTTATCAGAATCAATTTTCAAAACATATAAAGGTTCAACATCAGAAACTTTTATTCCTTTTCGTTGACCAATTGTAAAATTAATTATTCCATCATGGACCCCAATTACTTTACCGTCAAGATTTTTAATGTTTCCTTTTTTGAAAGAGTCAGGCCTGAATTTTCTTATTACAGATGCATAATCTCCACTTGGAACAAAACATATGTCTTGACTGTCAGGTTTATTAGCAACATTTAAATCCAATTTTTTTGCAATTAATCTGGTCTCGTCTTTAAGCATTCCTCCAAGAGGGAATCTTAGATAGTTTAATTGTTCTCTGGTTGTATTGAATAAAAAATAACTTTGGTCTCTATTTTCATCAATTGCACGATACATATTAGTTTCACCGTCAGAAGTTATACTTTTTACATAATGGCCTGTGATTAAAGCATCAGCTTTTAATTCTTTTGAAACTTCAAACAAATCTTTAAATTTTACAGTTTGGTTACATTGAACACAAGGTATTGGTGTTTCACCCTTTAAATAACTTTCAACAAAATTATCTATAACTCCTTGTTTAAATTTATTTTGATAGTATAAAATTTTGTGTTCAATTCCAAGTTTGTGTGCAACTCTTTTTGCATCTATGATATCTTGACCTGAACAACATTGTTTAGATGAAACAACCTCCTTACCATTATCATAAAGTTTTAAGGTAATTCCAATTACATTATAACCATCTCTTTTCATCATTCCTGCAACTGTTGATGAATCAACTCCACCTGACATTGCAACAACAACAGTTGTATCAGATGGTTTTTTTGATAATCCTATTGAGTTTAATTGTGCGTTCATTATCTGGTATTTATACTTATTTCTAATATAAGTTAAATAAATGATATTAGATTTTGAACCAGGTGACAAAGTTTACAATCCATCAGCTAAAGAATGGGGTATTGGGCAAGTTCAGTCGGTAATTAAGGATAAGGTTACTGTAAATTTTGAGAATGTGGGTAAAAAAGTTATCAATTCTAATAATATTGAACTTAAGAAAATAAATGACAAAAATTAATATTGAAAAAGTAGTAAAAAATTTAATTGATACTTTTTTAATGGCTGGTCAAATTTCAATTGATTTAAGAAAGAAAGGACTTACACAAAATATTAAAAATGATGGCACTCCTGTAAGTAATGGTGATTTAGAGGTAAACAAAATAATTCTTAAAAAGTTAAAAGAATTGACACCATCAATTCCAATTATTTCAGAAGAAACTTCAGAAAATAAATTGATGAAAAATTTAAAGAATTTTTGGTTAGTTGATCCAATTGATGGAACTTATGACTATATAAATAATTTAGATGAGTTTACAATTAATGCAGGTTTAATAATTGATCAAAAACCTGCTGCGGGACTAATTTATGCTCCAGCAAAAAAGAGAATGTTCTATTCTTATGGTAAGGGTCAAGCATATGAACTCTTTAGTAAAAAAGAAATAAAACTTAATGGAGATAAGTCTTTTGATCGTAACAACATCAAGTTTGTTGCTTACTCAAATAAAATTAAGCCAGAAATTAAAGAAATTTTTGATAAAATGAAAGTGAAAAATTTCTCAAGAATGAAAAGTTCTTTGAAATTTTGTGTTGTAGCGACTGGTGAATATGATGGCTATGTCGCTGAACCCAGAGCAAAAGAATGGGATATTGCGGCAGGTCATGCTATATTGCTTCATTCAGGAGGATTAGTCACAGATTTTGAGAATAAAGAGATTCTGTATGGTAAAAAAGACTTTAAAAATCCAAGTATAATTCTAAAAAGTAAAAAATTAATTGAATGGATGAACAACTAAGAATCGTTTTAATTATTATTGTGTCTGTTTCTATTTTTGGATTACTTGTATTTGTTTTAGTAAAAAATTATCTTAAAAATAAAATTGATAACTTAGTTAAAAATGAAAAAAAAAAGTTAAAGTAAATTTATCATTTTCAAATATTCATCTTTTTTTAAATCCATAATTTTCTTCGATGTTTCAAAATCAAAACCATTACGTGCTAAAAGTGAAATATCTTTTTTATAAAATAAAGATCTATTATCTTCTGTTCTAGCTGGACCAATTCTTTTTTTTTTACAAATTTTAAGCGCAGAAAAAAAATCTTGGTCTGAATTTTCATCATTTATCTTATTTATTGTATCTTTAATAAACTCATTTTGAATTCCTTTTCCAATCAAATAATTTCTTATTTTATTAATTGAACTGCCGTTTTGTATTAAGCTTTTCGCTTTACTTTCAGAATAAAATTTATCATTTATAAATTTATTTTTTTCTAAATCAGATAAAACAATATCAATTAAATCTGATACATCATTTTTTTTCACCTTTGATATTGATGTTTTTAAATATTTTTTCAAAAGATAGGTTTTAAGTTGTTGTTTAGATGGTGCATATTTTTCAACATAAGCAAAAGCAAAACTACGCATCTCATCGACTGTTACTTTTAAAGATTTTTTTTTATTTCTTATAGGAATCATAATATGATCTAATATAATATATTTTAAAATGATCGAACAAATTTATAACTACTTTACAACTGAAATGCTCTATTTATGGGTGAACATAGGCGTTTTACCATTTTGGTTATTAATAATATTTTTTCCTCAGTCACATCTATGTCGATTTTTAGCAGTTTCAATAATTCCTGTATTTCTATTGTCAGCAGTATACGTTTTTGTGTTATACAAAGCATATTTCAATTCATTTGATTTTATTGAGAATTTTAATCTTTACTTGGGCCTAAGCTATGTTTCTGAGTTATTTCAAAATGAGTTTTATCTTTTAATGTTTTGGATACATTTTGTATCGGTAAATTTATTTATCGGTGGATGGATTTTAAAAGATTCCCAAAAATTTCAAGTGAATAAATTTCTTTTAGCATTCCCTTTAGTAATCACTTATTTAATAGGACCAATTGGAATATTTGTATATTGGATATTAAGAATTTTTTATGCAAAAAGAATTAATCTATATGACTAAATCTATAGATTTTTATTTTGATGTAATAAGCCCCTATTCCTATATTGCTTATAAAAGAATAAAAAATGATTATTCAGATAATAAAATTAAATTTACATTAAAACCTATCCTATTAGGAGGACTTCATAAACTAGCAGGTATTACTGCGCCTGCTTTTAATGAATTTAAAATGTTAAATATGAAAAATGATTGTGAGCTTGTAGCAAAAAAAAATAATATTGATTTTCAATGGAATACTAATTTTCCAATCAATTCGATAAATATTATGAGAGGTTTCATTTTAATAGAAAACCAATTTAAAGAAAAATATTTGAATGGTTTCTTTGATGCTTATTGGAAAGATAATAATAACTTATCAAAAAGTGAGAATTTTTTGCATATTTTAGATAATTTAGGATTTGATAAAGCAAATATCCTGAATGGAATTCAAAATGAGAATATTAAAGATCAATTAAAAAAATTAACTAATGAAGCCTTTAATAAAAAAGTATTCGGTGCTCCTACTTTCATAGTTAATAATAAAATTTTCTGGGGTCAAGATAGGTTGGAATATGCTATCGAGGAGTTTGTAAATTAAAATTTATCTAAAATTAAAATTAAAGGCCCTCTAGTTAAGGGCCTTTAATTTAATGAGATGTCGAATCTAATCACGAATTGCATATGCAATTACGCCTGTCTCGGTAACGTCTGTACCTTTAGTTTCTCCTTCTTTACTTAACCTTAAACCAATGGTTGCTTTCATAAAACTAAATACAATATATGCAACTATGAATACAAATATATTTACCGATAACACTCCAATTAATTGCGAACTAAATACAGCATCAGAATTTGTAGCTGGAACGATCAATGTTCCCCAAATCCCTGCAAATAAGTGTGCTGGTACTGCACCTACTACATCGTCAATTTTTAATGAAAATAATAATTTAGTGCCATAAACAACAATTAAACCACCTACAGCACCAATTAAAATTGCTGCAAAAGGTGATGGCGCTAATGGTTCGGCTGTGATTGCTACTAATCCACCAATACATCCATTTAACATTTGAACCACGTCTGTTTTACCAAAATGTAATCTTGTAATTACAGCAGCACCTATTACTCCTCCTGCACCTGCTAAAAATGTATTTATGAAAATTGTCGATACAGCAATTGCATCAACAGCACTTCCAATTGCTAATTGTGATCCACCATTAAAACCAAACCAACCTAGCCATAAAATAAATACTCCAATTGTCACTAATGGAATTGATGAAGCTGCAAATGGTTTAAGAGGTGCTGGAGCACCAGACTTAGTAAATCTTCCTAGTCTAGGACCAATTATCATCGCACCAGCTAAAGCTGCGGCACCACCAGTTGAGTGTACTAGAGTTGATCCAGCAAAATCAGAAAAACCTAATTCAGCTAACCAGCCTCCACCCCACTGCCAACCCATTACGATTGGATAAATAATTCCAGATAAAATTGCAGCAAATACGAAGAATGGCCATAATTTAATTCTTTCTGCCATCGTTCCTGAAACAATTGAAACTGTTGTTGCGCAGAATACCATTTGGAAATACCAATCTGAACCATCTGAATATCCTGTATCTACGGCACTAGCATCTGACCATGGTATAAATTTTCCAATATAACCACCCTCTGGAATTCCATAAGCTAAATTATAACCTACCAACCAGAACATAATTCCTGCAATAGAGAATAACCCTATATTTTTGGCGCAAATAACCGATACACTTTTTGATGTAACCATTCCTGATTCTAACATAGCGAATCCAGCTGCCATAAACATTACTAAGAACCCACAAATTAAGAATAATAGTGTGTTAAATATAAAACCTACTTCTGCTGAAACAGTTGTTTCTGCCATCCCTGCACTACTCATATTTAATAAAAAAATTAAACTAATAAGCGGCGCACTTATTTTTTTAAATAATTTATTCATAAAACCTCCCATGATTTATGAGCCCTTATATTTTTTTATTTTTTTTATAACTAACGTTTATTGAGAAAAAGTGCTATGCAGTATCTGCATATAGAAACAGCCTTAATGCAAAATACATTAAGGCTGTAAAAAAATATTATCTATTAAAAACTTCTTTTAAAGCTTTCGCAGGTAAAAATTTAACTTTTTGTGATGCTGCAATTTGAATTTGCTCACCAGTCCTAGGGTTTCTTCCTACTCTTGCTTTTCTTTTAGCTACTTTATAAGTTCCAAATCCTGCAATCTTCACTGAATCATCACCTTTTAAAGCATCCAAAATAGTATTGGTTATTGTATCGAAAGTCCTTTCAGCATCAGCTTTACTTAAATTCAATGCTCCTGAAAGCTTTACGATTAGTTGTTTTTTGTTCATTTTAGCTCCGGTTTTATTGGTTAAATCTATCTTTCAAAAAAACCCATATAAATCAACCTTTTTTTTAGTAGCCACAAAAATTTAAGATACCATATATAGTAAAATATGAAAAATTTGTTGATTTTATTGAGTTTTTTTAAAATTCCAATTTTTTTTACCTTAACAATCCAATGTCTTTTAGATCATTAAAAGTTGTGAAAAACATTAAAGTTATCAGTAAAAACATACCGATTCGAAAAAAACTTTCTTGGGTTTTTTGCGAAAGTGGACGGCCTAAAACTTTTTCAAATGCATAAAACATTAAGTGTCCTCCATCAAGCATTGGAATAGGAAATAAGTTAACTAAACCAAGACTAATCGAAATGTAAGCCATCATGCTTATAAAAGCCAACACTCCAATGTCTGCAACTTGACCTGAAATTTTTGCAATACGAATTGGTCCTCCTAATTGAGATGTATCAGCTTTTCCAATAATCATTCCTCCAATATACTTAAGACTAGAAATACTGACAAAATAGACTTCTTTTACCGCATGCATAATTGCTTGAGTTGGACCTAATTTTACATGGTTAATTTTATTGTTATAAGCACCTAATTTTATACCAACTATTCTTCTTTTAGATACATTCCCAAGATTATCTTCACCCATAATGAAGTCAGGTTTAATTCTTAAGATTTTTTCATCAGAGAATCTTTTGACTTTAAAATCTAAGTACTCATTTGTAGAAACAGTTATAAACTTAGAAACATCCATTATACTTTCAACTTTGTTACCATCAATTTCTAGAATGATATCATTTTCTTTAAGGCCCCCAATCATTGCTGGACTTTCCTTTTGAACTTCTTCAATAACTGCAGGAGTAAAATCTTTTCCAATAAATGTATATATTGAAAAAAAAATTACTAAAGCCAACAAAAAATTTGCTAATGGTCCGCCAAAAACAATTAAAGACCTTTGATATAATGGTTTTAACGTAAATAATTTCTTTTGATCTTCCTCACTATATTTTTCTAAAATTTCTTTTTGATCCGTTTGAGAATAAACATTCCTATCGCCAAAAAATTTTACATAACCCCCTAAAGGAATCCAGCAGATTTTCCACCTGGTGCCAGATTTATCATTCCAACCAATAATCTCTCTTCCAAAACCTATTGAAAAATCTGTTATACCTACACCATATTTTTTAGCAAAATAATAATGCCCATATTCATGAATAAATACAACTATTAAAATTAAAATAATAAAAGGAATAATGTATGAAAGCATAATAATTAATTATTTGAATATATTTGTATTCTCATACTTCTAAATATTTATTTTTTGAATTAATGACGCACTGTTATTAGTTGGTTTATTTACATCTTTTGAAATTTTATGAAAAGTTAAGCTAGGTTTTTGACATTGTTTTAAAAAATTTGAGCCTGACAATTCCAAATTTAAATAACGATTAACATCTGCCTTGTTAAGTATTACTGGCTGGCGATGGTGAATTTCTCCAATACTTTTTGATGCTTCCTCTGTAATTAAACAAAATTGATCATTTTCGTATATTCCAGCAAAAAAAATTGTTTTTTTATCTTCTCTAAAAAAGTAAAAAGGTGTTTTTTCTTTTACTTCTCTTTTCCATTCGTAAAAACCATCTGCAATGGCTACACATCGAAAATTTTTAATTAATTTTTTAAATGAAACTTTTTCATCTATTGTTTCTAATCTTGCGTTTATCAAAGCTTTGAAAGACTTTTCTTTTGCCCAACCTGGAACCAAACCCCATTTTAAATTTTCTAAAGTATTACCATTCTTATACTTTTTAATCACTGGTAGTTTTTGATATGGATGAGCGTTATAATTTTCAAAATCATCAATCTGAATTACTTTTTTAACTAATGAAGTGGTTTTTGCGATAGGATTTGTAATTACATATCTTCCACACATTATTAAATTATATCTTAAATTATTAGGATTAAAATTTTTAATTTTTGATGAAATCTATCCAGTTTTTTAATTCTATCATTCTTTGGTCATCGTTAGATTTATCAACTTCTTTTTTAATAAATTTTATGTGATTTTGAACTTCTTGATCATTTTTGAAAGCTTTTCTATTACTTATCAGTTTCTCTTTCCTAAATTCAATTAAACTAATCATTTTTTCGTAAGTTATTTCAGGATGATATTGTAAACCATAAATTTTAGAATTAGATGTTTCAAAATAAAGGCTTTGTATTTTATTGTTAATGTTTGAAGCCAAACAAATAGAGTTTTTTGGAAGCTTTGTAACTTCATCAAAATTAAATGCAGGTGTGTTAAAATTATTGGATTTATTTTTATAAATAGAATGTTTTACACCTACCTTGTTAATAATTATATCTTCAGAAATTCCAATATTAAAGTTATTTGCTTTTTTAACCTCACCTTCTGCAGCTGTTACTGCAACTTGTAAACCCCAACAAATAGCCAAAATATTTCTTACTTTTTTTTGACATTCTTTCATAAACTCTATTTGTTTTTTAATTTCTGGTGTATTGTTATAGATATTTAGACTGCTTCCTCCCCAAATTAACCCATCATATGTATGAAGTTTACTTATAATCCTACTAATATTTTGATCAGAAGATGGATTTATCACCTCATAATTAATTTCTGAGGTAAAGTAATTAAGACTTTCTTTTAAGCTTTCAGTGTGTGTTTTTATTCCTGCCTTTGAAAAGCTATCATTTTCCTCTTTAGGATTTCCCTCAACAATTAATATTTTAAGATTGTTCATAAATTAAAATAATTCTCCAGATATACTATATTGATACATAAGCTTCATATCACTTTCGTTTAATTTTTTTGGATTTCCGTTTGTGGACGGATCTTTAAATGCCATTGATGATAATCGATCTAATTGTAATTCTTTTTCTTCAATCACATCTGTTATTTTATGCGGAATATTTAATTTTTTTCTTAAACACAATATAGCATCAATAAATCCCTCAAAGGATGTATCTTTAAGCTCTAAATATTCACAAAGTTTTATTATCTTCTCTTGGATAGAGTCTTTATTGAAAGTAAGAACGTAAGGCATAAAAATTGCATTTGATAATCCATGATGTAAATTATTTAATGCATTTACAGGATGACTTAAAGAATGAATTGCCCCTAAACCTTTCTGAAAAGCAGTTGATCCCATACTAGCTGCTGTCAACATATTTAATCTAGCTTCAATATCAGATCCATCATCATAAGCTTTAGGCAACCATTTAAAAATAATTTTCATTCCCTCTAATGCTATACCATCGGCCATTGGATGAAATCCTACTGCACAATATGCCTCTAGATTATGAGCTAAAGCATCCATTCCTGTAGCTGCTGTCATTTCTTTTGGTAAACCTAATGTTAAGATTGGATCAAGAATTACAATTGAAGGTAAAAATTTTGGATGAAAGATTATATTTTTAACCCCAGTTTGTTCGTTAAGAATTACGGAAGCTCTTCCTGTTTCAGAGCCTGTTCCTGCGGTTGTTGGTACTGCAATTATTGGAGCAATATCATTTGAATTAGCTTTTGTCCAATTATCCCCCACATCTACAAAACTCCATATCGGTAAAGTTTGACCGATCATGAAAGCAATAGCTTTACCTACATCAAGCCCACTACCTCCGCCAAAAGCGATTACACCATCACACTGATTCTTTCTATAAAATTCTACTCCCTCAGTTACATTTGTACCTGTAGGATTACTTTTTACTTTAGAATAAATTTCAATATAAATTCCATTAATTTTTAGCTCACTAATTGTTTTTTTTACAATATCTGAATTAATTAAACCGCTATCAGTTACGAAAAGAGCTTTTTTAATATTTAAAGTTTTACAAGCAAAACCGAGATCTTTTACTCTATTTTCACCAACCCATATATTAGTCGGATAATTCCAATTATATTTTTGCATTTAGTGTTTTAATCTATTAATTAATTATAATTATATAAAGGTACAATTTTTTTAATAATCTTTAAGAATTTTATAATTAAATAAGTTCCTGATTAATTAGTTCTTTTATTTGTTTTATCATTATTTTTGAAGACTCCATAGCGGGATAAATATCTTGAACTTTCTCGTAGCTTTCAATTGCTTTTTCATAATTTTTTAGTTTAATATTTACTAGCCCCTGTCCTGCGAGAGCTCCAAAATGTCTTGTTTCTAAACTTAAAACTTTATCTATATCCTTTTGAGAACCTTCATAATCACCTATTATATATAAAACTGTTGCCCTTTTATTCCATGCTTCTGCCCAGTTTGGATCTTTATTAATAATCTCAGTAAAAATTTCTACTGCCTGAATTAATTGATTATTCTTTACAAAATTTGATCCTTCATTCAATCTTTCGGTCAATTTTTGATCATAAGGATGTGTGCTCCATATTTTCCATATTTTTTTTTCTATTCCAAACGTTAAGCTTAAGTTCTTAACCTTAAGCTCTTTAAATAATTTATTTAACTCAATTTCTCTTTCATTGGCAATTAGATTGTTTTGACATGGAAAAATTAAGAATAAAATTAATAAAATTTTAAGTTTCATAAATTAAGGATATATATCAAATTTTCTGTAATAAAAATCTTTATTAATTAAAAATTTTATTAAGAATAAACCTTCCATGTCTTTTTGGAGAATAGTATTCTTCTAAGAGTTGTCTTCCACCTGCCGCAATTTTATATCTAAGCTCTTTATTTTTTAAATAAAAATCAATCTTTTCAATTAAATCATTATTATCTTGAAAAGAAATAAAGTGTTTACCATCTTCAAGTGGTATTGGTAATTCAATTTCATTTATTGATTTTTCACATATCATAAAAGAACAACTAGCTAAAATTTCTAAATGTCTAAACGTAAATTCACCTTTTCCTTCAAGAGCTAAATTAATTGTAGAATCGTATATAGTATCTAAATATTTTTTGTAAGGTAGAATAGAATTCTCAAGTCCCCCATAAAAGTTAAAGTTTCTTTTTTTTATCAATTCTATAATTTCAAATCTATTTTTTGAAGTTCCTTGCCCAGAAAAAAAAATATCATATTTAAATTTTTCATTTGGTTTTGAATTTCCAATTTCATTCCAATTAATAAATTCATCTTTTTTTGAAATTTCATAATTAACTAATGTGCAAGGAAGCATTGTGGTAAAATATTTTTTATTTGTTATATATTTACTCTTCTCTCTTTTTATAACGTAATCAAACTTATCGATTATTTCATCATTTATTTTACTATGCGCTCCATCCCTAGTATCTACAATTATTTTTTTTATATTAAATTTTTCTGATAATTTTATTAATTTAAGTTCTAAATTTTTATCATTTCTAAGATTTGTGAATTTCCAATTGATAAAAATTCCATCAAAAAACGGATTCAATAATTTAGAAAAAAATATACAAAAATTATAGGGTAATAGAAGTATTTTTGCATTTGTGTTTAGTGCTGACTCAATATAACCAGATGTATTATTTGTCAGTCTTTTACTAAAAAAAAAATTTTTAAATATTATATAAAGATCATATAAAAAACATTTTATTAGATTCATAAAACTTGTATGTTTAATTTTCTTAGAAACTGGAATGTATATTATTTTCATCAAATTTTTTAATATCACTAATTAACTTATTTTAAACACAGTTAAAAGATAGAGTATTATGTAATATTATAGCTAATAATTTATTATGTCATTTAGTGGCGTTATTTGACCAATATTAAAAATTAAAGCTTCATTTTGATTGTAACCATATTTAGATGCATTCTCTTTAAATCTAAGAGGAGGTTCAGTAATTGGCTCTAATGAAAGAACAAATGTACCCCAATGCATTCCAATAACTTTTTTACTCCTTAGATCTCTTGCTATCTCAAGTGCTTCCTCAGGATTTGTATGAAAAGTAGATTTATCTTTGTAAGGCATTATTGGATAAAAATTATATGCACCAATATTTATTAACGTTAGATCAATCGGACCATATCTAGAACCTAGTTCTTTATAAATATTTCCAATGCCAGTATCACATGCAAATAATATCTTTTTATTGTTGTACTCGATGAGAAAATTTCCCCACAAAGTTTTGTTAGTATCTGTTAAACTCCTTTTTGACCAGTGGACTGCTGGAAGAAAAGTGATTTTCATTTTATCGTTTATTGTAACTTGGTCATACCAATCCATCTCTTGGACATTTTTATATCCATTATTTGTAAAATATTTGCTTAATTTCAAAGGAACCAAGACTTTTGCTTTCTTAAATGGAAACCTTCTAATTGTCATCATATCTTGATGATCGTAATGATTATGTGTTAATAAAAATAAATCTATAGGAGGGATCTCTTTAAGAGTTAAAGCAGGTTTCGTGTATCTTTTTGGGCCAAATAATAAAGGGCCAGCATTTTTAGAAAAAACTGGATCAGTAATAATTGTTATATCTCCTAATTTGATCAAGAAAGTAGCATGTCCAATCCAGGCAATGTAATCATTATTTTTATTTTTTCGTAAATCATTTAAGACTATATTTTTATCAACCACGTAATCTTTTGGAAAAAACATATCTAATTTTTTTTTTTCTTGATTGAAAATTTTAAATGACCACTTAAAATTTTCATTTCTTTTAGGTGATCCCTCTGGATTTCTAAATGTGCCATCCGGTAAATGATGATAAATTTTTTTTTCCATAGCTACTGATACACAATCTAATGAAAAAACCAATATCAAAAAATATAGAATCTTATTCATTCAGATTTCACTGTTTAAGTTATATCTTGTCAAATTTTATTATCTTTTTTTCTAGGGTTATTAAATAAAATTCAGTTTTTAATTTTGGAAATTTTTTTTTGATAATCTTTTTTAATATAAAAAAAGATTCCTTATGTATTTTAAATTCATTTGAAAAATTAATCTTTTCTTTACTAATAGCGATCTTGACTGCGCCACAATCAATATGATTCATAATAATTAATTTTTGAATTTTATGTAATACAATTGATGATTTTAAATTATCAAAAAAAGTTGGATGCCACTTTTTAAATTTTTTATGAGTTACTCCAACGGCTGCGCCTGCAATGTTAAACAAACTATATTTACCAGATAATTTTTTTTTTTTAAGGAAATTAAAAACAAAAGGTTGAAATCTTGGATCAATACAGGAAAGTACCATTGCTTTAAATTTTGTTTTCATAAAACTTTAATTATTTAAAATTTTATATTCAAAATTTTGTGTGTCTTCATTAATTTGTAATAACTTTGCGCCATTTTTTAGATGAAATTTAGTTGCCATTTCAGTTATTGGAGACAATGTAACTAATCTATTTAGATGATTTGATTTTTTTATTTTCTTAAAAACTTCTTTTACTATCAATTTACCACCGCCCTTTTTTTTGGACCAAACTGTATAGGCTATTGCTATTTGACCTACATTTTGATCTCTCATCGCACTTTGTAAAAAGGCGTCATGACTGAATTTATCTAATTCTTCAACTGACTTGGGAATTTTATTTGTATAGGCAAAGCACATTACCGCATGAATTTCTCCTTTATATTTCACCCCATAAATTTTTCTTCCGTAATTAGTTCTAAATATATTATCAAGCTGAGGTCTAATTGGATCTTCTTCAGTATTACACTCTTTGAGCTCAACTAATTCAGCTCCTTTTATCCAATCAAAAAAATTATCAATATTTTTATTAATAATTTGGCGATTTTTTCTGATTCTTGCTTTTATTCTGGTCTGAAATCTTTTAGTTTTATTTAAAATCATGGAATAAGAATAGAATAATTATTATATTTTACTAATAATAAGTGGTCACTAAAGCTATGCTAATGTCGCATAATAGCATAAAATTCTTATTTATTATACCAATTGTCCATTAGTTTTGATATTATATAAACATGAACAGTCTAAAAAATTGGATGAGAGAGAGTGCCAATATTCTTTTTGACGACAGCAAGAATGATTTGAGAGCTTTACCTAAATCTGTGCGGTTACAGATCTTATTAGTATTAAGCTTTATATGGACAACTGTATTTAGTCTCTATGTATTTTCTTATACAACTTTTGCTTTTGGTTGGGCTGGTCTCTATATTGCTCACATAGGTCTAATTTTTGCTGTTTACACAACTTTTAAACAATTTCATAGAGCAGAAGAAAAGTCTGCAAGTGTTTTTAGGACAAAAAATTTTGATCCATTTAAGATAATGTCAATTTTTTTTGTAATAGTTTTTATGTTTGTTTTTTCAAAAGGAATCGAAGTTTTGAATTCTAATAATTCATATCATATAGAATATGATGGGCCTGACAAAACTCCAGAAGAAAAATGGTTACCATTTACTAAAAAGAAAAATTGATTGTGAAAGATTTAATTAAAAATTTACAACTTGGATTGTTAATAATAATATTAATAAGTACAGTTGTTGCTGTCTTTATTGAAATCTATAGTATGTATCAACTCAAAACTGTAACTCTAGCGGACTTATTATTGATGTTTCTTTATCTAGAAGTCATGGCGATGGTCAGAGTTTTCTGGGAGGAGCAATCTATAAGTATAACATTACCATTATTAATCGCTATTACTGCATTATCAAGATTTATTATTCTTCAAGGAAAAGAGATGGATCCCTCAGCATTAGTATATGAGTCAGGAGCAATACTGCTTATAGCTATTGCAATAGTTGTTATGAGACTCAGACACAGTAAAAAACTAGGATTACAATCTAAGGAATAGTCAATTTTTATATTTATCTTGAATTAGAAAGTTTAACTTATCCTGTTAATAAAAGTTAAATATTAATTACTTAATAGCACAAGTACTAGTATCAAAACTATAATTAGCAAGCTTACAATCACATAATTTAATCTTATATTTGATTTTTTTTCTATAAAATTTGAAATTTTTTCCCAAAATAAAACAATTAGAAAAATAATAATTGCTGGTAAAATATATTTAATCATCTTTTATTAATTATTATCGCTAACATAAACTGACACGCCTCTTGTATTAATATCAACATCAAACTTTTTATGTAATGGTGGAAAAGCTCTTTGAGAACAATCTAATCTGTCACATGTTCTACAGGAAACACCAATGGGAATTTCAGTTTTTTTGTCTGAAATATCTAAGTTTTCAGTATATACAAATTCTTTTGCATACTTTGCTTCACAACCTAAACCAATTGATAAGATACTTTTAGATTGTCCATATCTACCAACACCTTTTTCAACTGTTTTGGCAATACAAACATATTTCTCTCCATTAGTCATTTTACTAACAGCTGCTTGAATTACTCCAGGTCTTGTAAAGGCAGAATAAACATTCCATCTTGGACAAGCTCCACCATATCTTGGAATCTCAATACCGGACAGTGAAAATCTCTTAGAAATATTTCCAGCCATATCAACTCTTAAAAAATGAAAAGGTATTCCAGGTAATTTTGAGTCTTGCAAACATGTCACCCTGTGAGCTACTTGCTCAAAAGATGTTGCAAATGTATTTTGTAAAAGTTGTAAATCATATTTAAGTTTTTTGCATTCAGCATGAAAAAGCTTATATGGCATTAAAATTGCAGCACCAGAATAATTAAGTAAAGCAACTTGTGTTAGTCTTTTTGATTCTTCAGATGGAAATTTAAACTTTGATAAATAATCATCAATAATTTCAATAGCACCCTCTTGAGCAATTTGAGCTGCGGCATGTAATTTTTTTGTTTCCAGTGAATTATAATCGCTCAACAAAAGTTCTTTTTTTTTTCTATTAAAAACTTTTGAAAAAGGTTTTTTTTCTTCTGGAATAATATCTTTGACAGTAATTGAATACTCTTTTTTAAGAAAATCACAAAGAGCTACATAACGGGTTCTATTGTTTTTTTGAACTTTTTCAAAAATTGAATTAGCAAAGTCCTCAAGCTTTGGAAAATAATTTTTATTTTCTTGTAAAAAATCTGAAATTACCTCACCTGGAAAAGATGTTTTTCTACTGTCAATAATCTTTCCAGAAATATTCTCAACTCTATTTATAATTTCATGATCCTTTTGTTTAAAATTATCACCTAATTTTATTAGTGCTTTTGCAATTTTTGGATTTGTATTTACTAAATCTTTAACCTCTGGACCTAAAATATCTAAATCCTCAAACAATTGATCATCTAAAAGATTTGAGATATCATTTTCTAAATTAATATCACTTTTACTTGTAAGATCTGAAAGGTCTACTCTTAGCTCCTTGCTAATCTTAATTAATAAATTACCATCTATTTTTCTTTTACTACTCTCAATTAAATTCAAATAACTTGGAGAAATATTTAATTGTTCAGCAAATTTATTTGCTTGAAGACCTAGCTGTCTTCTAAAAGCCTTAATTTTTGGACCTATCTTTAAATCTAATTTATTGATATTTTTACCCTTGGAAAAATTTGAAATTGCTAATTTTGAATTATTAAGATCAATATCATTTTCATTTTTCAAATCTGACAATTCAATTCTAAGTTCTTGGCAAATTCTTAGCAAAAGTTGAGCGTCAATACTTCTTTTTCCACTCTCAATTAAATTCAAATAACTTGGTGAGATAGACAATTGTTCAGCTAATTTTTTAGCCTGAAGACCCAATTTCTTTCTAAATCCTTTTATTTTTTCGCCAATATTCTGTTTTTTTTGCATATTTGTAAATTTTGTAAATTTTAATTTACAAAAAATAAACTTAATTTACAAGTAAAATGAACATTTTTTATAGATTTTGTAAATCTTGTAAATTATAAAATATTCATGAATGATAAAATTAAAAACAGTGAAAATGAGGCTCAAATCATAAAACATGAGGATTTAGCTCTTCATAATAGGAGAGGAATTTACATGAGAGATGATCATTGTGATTGGGGTTCAAGTGGAATGAAAGATCTAGTTGAGACCCATAACGACTCTAACTAACTTATATTCATTCCATTAATTGTTTCTCACTAAAATTAACTAACAGCACAGGAAAATAATGAGCGCAGAAAATATTTCTTACGACTTAAAAAGATTTGCAGGAATAAAAAGAGATTATTCTATTGAAGAGGTAGAGAGATTAAAAGGCTCAATAAAAATTGAATATTCAATGAGTAAGCATCAATCAATTAAACTTTGGAACCTCTTAAATTCTGAGCCATATATAAATACTCTAGGATCACTTTCTGGAAATCATGCAGTTCAGCATGCAAAAGCTGGTTTAAAGGCAATATATTTAAGTGGTTGGCAGGTTGCAGCTGATGCTAATAGTGCAGGTGAGATGTATCCTGATCAATCTTTATACCCCTATGACAGTGCTCCAAAATTAGTTGAATCAATGAATAACGCTTTAATAAGGGCTGATCAAATTCAACATATGGAAATAATTGATGGTGATATGAAAAAAGAAAATAAGACAGATTATATGTTACCGATTATTGCTGACGGGGAAGCAGGTTTTGGTGGTCCTTTAAACGTGTTTGAATTAACGAAAAAATTTATTAAAGCAGGCGCCGCTGGTGTGCACTTTGAAGATCAACTAGCTAGTGAAAAAAAATGTGGTCATATGGGTGGTAAAGTTTTAGTTCCAACAGGAACAATGATTAAGAATTTAAAAGCTGCTAGATTGGCAGCAGATATAGCTGATGTGCCTTTAATAATATTGGCTAGAACAGATGCCAATGCTGCAAAACTAATAACAAATGATTACGATGAAAACGATAAACCATTTTTAAATGGTGAGAGATCTCCAGAGGGGTTTTATTATGTTAAAGCAGGAATTGATCAGGCAATTTCAAGAGGTTTAGCATATGCTCCATATTCAGATTTAATTTGGTGTGAAACAGCAACTCCAAATCTTGATGAAGCAAAAAAATTTGCTGAAGCAATACATCAGAAATTTCCAGGTAAACTTTTAGCATATAATTGCTCACCATCTTTTAATTGGAAGAAACATTTGTCAGATAATGAGATTGCATCTTTTCAAAAGGAGATAAGTAAAATGGGATATAAATTTCAGTTTATTACCCTTGCAGGCTTTCATACTCAAAACATAGCTATTTTTGAACTCGCGGAAAAATATAAAAAAGATGGTATGTCTGCATATTCAAAAATTCAAGAACTTGAATTTGCGAGAGAAAAAGACGGATATACAAGTGTTAAACATCAACGTGAAGTTGGGACATCTTATTTTGATGCTGTTTCAAATACTATAAGTAGTGGTAAAAGTTCTACTACAGCAATGGAAGGATCAACTGAGGCTGAGCAATTTTAGTAATTTAAGATTTTATATTATAACCTTTTTTAAGCAGAAAAAGAACAACTGTCACACAAGTGATTAAAAATAGTGACATTGAAATTATACTAATCCATATATTAAAATCAGAAACACCGTAGAATGCAAATCTTAAACCATTAATCAAGTAGACAACTGGATTAAAGTAAGTCACAGTTTGCCAAAAATTTGGAAGCATATCAATTGAATATAAACTTCCCCCTAAAAAAACCATTGGTGTAATCACTAAGGTAGGGATAATTGACATCTGTTCAAAGTCAGAGCTAATTAATCCAATCAAAAAGCCTAACAATGCAAATGTAAAAGCAACTAATAACATCAAAAAAATCATTAATAAGGGGTATTTTACACTCACGTCTACAAAAAAAGTTGAGGTTATAAAAATTACAGCACCTACTATCAAAGTCTTTGTAGCCCCGGCTCCTACAAAAGCTAAAACAACCTCTAAAGTAGATATTGGAGCTGCTAAAATTTCATAAATTGTGCCATTAAATTTAGGAAAAAAAATTCCAAATGAAGTATTACTAATGGATTGGGTCAATAAAGTTAACATTAATAGACCTGGAACAATATAAGATCCATAACTTATGCCATCAATTTTATCGACATAACTTCCAATTACGGATCCAAAAACTATAAAATACAACGATGTTGAAAGAACTGGTGAAAATAAAGATTGCATTAATGTCCTTTTAAACCGATCCATCTCATGTAGATAGATTGATTTGAAACCATAGAAATTATATTTCATTATCTTCCTTTACTAAACTTACAAAAACTTTTTCTAGATTACTTTGTTCAGTTTTTAAATCTTTAAGTTTCAATCCAGCCTCTTTTAAATCTTGAAGTAATGTAGTTATACCCGTTTGTTTAGTTTGAAGACTATAACTATATATCAAAAGTACATTATCTTTACCAATTTCTAAATTATATTTTGCTAAACTTTTTGGTATTTCTTTTATTTTGTCTTGTAGTTCAATCTTAAGTTTTTTATTTCCACTTTTTTTAAGTAACTCTTTTGTTTCATCCACTACAATTATTTCACCTTGATTTATTACACCTACTCTATCAGCAATAGCCTCTGCCTCTTCAATATAATGTGTAGTTAAAATAATTGTTACTCCATTTTTTCTTAAATTTTCAACAATAGTCCACATATCTTGCCTTAATTCAACATCTACACCAGCTGTAGGCTCATCTAAAAACAAAATAGATGGTTCATGGGATAAAGCTTTGGCAATTAAAACTCTTCTTTTCATTCCTCCTGACAACTGTCTAAGTTTAAAATCCTTTTTATCCCAAAGACTTAAATCTTTAAGAATTTTTTCAATATAATTTGGGTTTGGTTTTTTTCCATATAAACCTCTTGAGTATGATACATTGTTAAATACTGTTTCAAATTGTTCTAGGGTTAATTCTTGAGGCACTAAACCAATTCTGGATCTTGTCTGTCTATAATCTTTAATAATATCCAAATTATCTACTGTTACTATTCCCGATGACGGTCTAACTATGCCGCAAATTATACTAATTAAAGTAGTTTTGCCTGCCCCGTTGGGTCCTAACATCGCAAATATCTCACCTTTTTTTATATTTAAATTTATTTTTTTAAGCGCCTCAAAGCCATTAGCATAGATTTTAGATAAATTTTGAATAATTATAAGATTATTAGACATTCGTCTGAAGAATATATAGAGACAATTTGTAGGATTACAATCAATATAAATTTAAGGTAAAAATAAGAATGAAAAACTTATTAATATTAGCTTTTTGTATAATTACACTTAGTGTAAATGCTAGTGAAAAAAAAACAACTTTTGACAAAGAATTATTTAATAAAGCTCAAACAAATGGAAAAATTGTAGTTGTAAGTTCCTGGATAAAATATTGTAGTTCATGCGCAAGTCAAATGAAAGTTTTAAAAAAAGTAAAAGATGATTTTGTAAATATTGAGTATTTCTCATTTGATGTTACAGATAAGGAAATTGCAAATTTTTTTGATGTTCAATATCAAACAACGCTATTAATTTTTAAGGATAATAAAGAAGTTTATAGAAGTATTGGTGAAACAACCAAAGAATTAATTTACGAAGCAATACAATCTTCGATATAGTTTAGATTCTTCTGATTTTAAGAATGACTACAGGTAAAAAAGTAGCAATTATAAAAGATAAAAATAATAACGATTGAGAAATAAAAGGAGCAAATATTTCTTTTGGTAATAAATAACCAACTAATAAACTCTTTGAATAATCAGGTGATGGAAAAAATAAAAGACCGCTTATAAGGCCAATAATTATTGAGAGATATGCAGTTTTTTCTTTAATGTTCTTATAATAAAAACTATAAAAAACCGTAACAACAAAAGCACAACAAAACAAATCAGCTAGTAAAAATAAATATAAAACATCAAAACCTTTTGACGCAATAATAAAAGAAATTAATGATAAAAAAATTATAAAATATTTAGATATAATTAAATAATTAGTATTTTTAAAATTAAAAGTCGCTTCGCCATCTACAACAAATAAACTAGAAATTGCATTCACTAAAGTATCAATTGTTGAAATTGTTAGAGCAAGACCAAGGATTAAAATTAACAGAGAAATAAATGTACTTTGTTTTGTCAATAATAACGAAAAAAAACCGAGATCTGCTCTAATAGTAGGATCTATTGAAAAGGAAACCATTCCAATAAATCCCATTAAAAAAACAATTGGCACAATAGCAAAAAAAGAAATTTTTAAACTTGTTTTTAGAGTTTCATAATTTTTAGCAGCATATATTCTTTGCCAATTTCCTTGATGAAATAAATTTGTTGCAGCTACTGCTATAAAAAATGTTATTCCAGCTGTGTAACTTGGAATGTATGATAAACTTAACAAATGTGGATTTTTTTCGTTTATAAAACTCAAAGAAAAATTATTTCCATTTGATGAACTAATTACTACAAAAAGAGCGAGCAATAAGAGTAAAATTGCAACCATCTGAATGTTGTCTGTTAAAATTGAAGCTTTTAAACCACCATGCAAGGTATATGAGAGTGTAGCTAATAAAACTATTAAAGCAGTAATCCAAAGTTTTGTTCCAGATAAAAAATTTATTAAAACTGCTATTGCAGTTACCTCTGCACATAAAAAAATAAACATATAAAAAATAGTCATTAATAAAATAAGCTTAAATAAACTTTTACCAAATTTTCTTCTCATAAACTCTACTAAGGAGGAGCCATTGGGAAATTCCTCTCTAATTTTTTTTCCCAAATAAATAAAGAATATCATAGGAAATGCTGTACCTAAGGCATATCCAATCACAGCTCCAAGGCCTCCCCATGTGGCAGCTGCAACAGGACCAAATAAAATCCAAGCTCCTAATGCTGATCCAATTAAACTCGTGGTTAAAGAGAATAAACTTACATTTCTATTAGCTGTTAGATAATTATTAATTCCTTGAAATTTTTTTGAGTAATAAATGCCGACTACAGTAAAAAATAAACTTATTATTATTAATAAAAATAAAGATGTTGATTGATCTAAAAAATATATTTTACTCATTTAATCCCTTTCTGAATTACCGGACAGGTTCTAAGGGTATGATCTCAGTCTTATTTAGACACCCCTTAAAAAATTCTTATACTTTATTTAAATTATTGTAAAGGAATAAACTTATGAATATTTTTGGAATTTTAGATTGTCGAGAATCTACTAAAGCACAAGGTTGTATTCAAGAAATATATTTTGCTAAAAATTAAATAAATTTATTGAATACAACTCGTTAAAAATTTATCTTTACATTAAGGAGGTTATTATAATGGAACTAATGCCACCTGATACTTAGCTGGCTAACTTTATATTTATCAAAAATAAATCACATAAAAATCCATTTGGATTTAATGCCAAAGAGGCTAAATAGAGGAGCTCTTTTGGTAGGAACTAAAAGAGCGAACCTCTAATTGATTTTTTAATTTAGTGAGTTATTAATTTACCAACCATGCCTGACTCATAGTGTCCAGGAATATTACATGCTATTTCTAAATTAATATTTTTAGAAAATCTCCATATAATTTCACCACTCGTTTTTGGCTCGAGCATTATACTATTTGCATGTGAATGACCTAAAGAGTGATCCATTTTTGACATCTTTTTCATTTTAATTTTATCAATTTTATCAACTAATAATATTTCATGGTCAATTAACTTTTGCATCTCTGGTCGATGTTCTAAATGCATTTCTTTTGTTCCAATATTATATTCATGAACAAGTTCACCCAGATTTTCTACAATAAATTTTATTGTCTCTCCTTTTTTAATTTTTACCAGATTTGGTTCATAATAATTATCATACATTTTTACTTTTATAATTCTATCAACTTTATTTGGATCTCCTTTTTCACCAATCATACTCATCGAAGCTGAATATGAGTTTGTTGAAAAAAGAAATGTTAAAAAAATAATAAAAAAATAATTTATCGTTAAAAATTTTAATTTCATACTTTATTTCCTTTAATTAAAAAATAAAAACCTCCAACAAGAAGAAATAGCTGGATACTTGTGAATAATTGCTTAGTTACAAACCAATCTCTATGAGCCACAAAAAAAATACACACCATCAGTACAACTATATTTAAACCTGCAAGTCTTGTTAGAGTATGACCAAGTGAATTCTTTAGAAAATTTGCAACAATTAATATAATTCCTGTAGATAATTCAGAAATCGCTACCATACTTGCAATAAATGGGGATAAACCAAAATATTCAGTAAGTCCTTGAGGTGGTAATGGAAACTTGCCGTAGCCATAAATAATGAAAGCTACCCCAACTATAATTCTTAAGGACAAAGGTCCTAAAGCCTCAAAATTTAAAAAAAAATTATTAAATTTTTTAAATATATTATTCATATTTATATTATTATTTATTTTTTATAATTATACAAATTAATTTATCCTTAAATTTTAGGGTTTTCTTATACTTTAAATTTATTTCATTAATACCTTCTAAAATTTGACTATAATTTAGATCAAGTAATGTAGACATATATCTATTTGAAATCATATTCATGTATTCTTTTTTGGTGATATTTACTTTATAAGTAAAGTTTCTTAAAGTTCTTTGAGGATAAATTTTTGAAATTAGCTTAGAAATTTTTTTTTGATACTTCAATGATTTCAAAAACTTTTTTTTCATTAATGAAAATTGGGGTAATTCATTTTTATAAGGACTTATCATAAATATTATTATTTTTCCTTTGGGACTTAAATGTTTTTTTAATTGAATAAGTAAAGTGTTAATATCACTTAATTTTAACAAATGAATTGTTTGTTTAATTAAAATTAAGTCAAATTTTTTCTTGTTTGTAGAAAAAAAAGATAAGGCATCGATTTTTTTAAAATCGATTCTTTTGTCTTTATCTTTGTGATTTACTAAATCTATACCAATCGGTTTATATTTAAGATTAAGTTTTGAACTTAAACTACCAATAATTCTTCCCCGTCCGCATCCGATATCTATAATTTTTGAATTTATATTTAGTTTATTTGATTTTATTAATAAAGAATTTAACAAAGAAATATATTTCTTTGATGAAATCCAAGTTTTATTATCCCAATTTTTAATGACAGCTGATTCCAAATTTTTTTAATCTCCAATAATTATATGGCCAGGGAGTTACGAAACCAACTGCTAACATAATTAAAATAATCCACCAGTTTAATATTGCACCTCCGGTTAAAAGAAAATCAACTAAATTCATAGAAATTTCCATACTAATCATTGATATAAAACTCATACTAAGAGCTGTTTGCAATGATTTGCTAAAATTAATACCTTGTCTTACTAAAATAAAAGTTTCTAAAATAATGCTAGTAATTAATCCATTTATAATTGCTAGAATCATTATTGCGAGAACTGGAAAAGGGATCTTTGTTAATTGAAAAAATAAAATTGTTCCAAAATCTCCAATTGCACAGCCTAATAAACACCAAGCAGTATTTTTTGCACTTCGTTGCCAAGTGTATTTACAATACCAGTCAAATGTAGCAGTTTGCATTGTAATATGATAATCTAATCGAATGATTTTAAAACAACTTTTTGATCAAAAGTCTTGCACATACACGTACCTAATTGCCTCATCTGAGGGAAGAGAAGCACTAATAATTGACCCAGTATTTGAAAATGTGGATGAATATATAAAATTACTTAAGAATTTAGATCTCAGGTTAGTTAAAGTAATAGATACTCATATTCACGCCGATCATGTTACAGGTGCGAGTAAACTTAAAAAAAAGACTAATTGTGTAACAATTATGGGGGATCATACTCCTGCTGACGCTGTTGAAATTAAGGTAAAAGATGATGAAGTTATTTATCTAGATCAAATAAAAATTAGAGCTCTTTTTACTCCTGGGCATACATCTGATAGCTATTGTTTTTTAATGAATAATAATCTTTTCTCTGGAGATACCTTACTGATCAATGGTACAGGACGAACCGACTTTCAAAATGGTAACTCGAAAGATTCCTATAATTCAATATTTAACAAGCTTTTAAAATTACCTGATGAAACCCTTTTGTACCCTGCTCATGATTACAAAGGTGAAAAAGTAAGTTCCATAGGAAAAGAGAAAAAATTTAACCCCAGATTACAAGTCGATAATGTAGATCAATATATTGATATAATGAATAATTTGAGTCTTAAAAAGCCTGATAAAATAGAATATAATGTTTCTTGCAATCTAAACTTAGGAAATATTTAAAATTATACTTGAATAATTTTCGATTATTTTGATATTTTAAATTTTTGTTTTTTTAGTTCCGCAAAACCTCCATCTACATGAGAAATTTTTTCAAAACCCATTTCTTTAAGAGACTTTACTGCTAATGCAGATCTCAATCCACCAGCGCAAAATAATATTAGTTCTTTATTCTGATCTAATTTTCCCTCTTTAAAATAGGGACTATCAGGATCTAACCAGAATTCCAACATTCCTCTAGGTATATGAGTAGAGTTTTCAATTCTACCCTCTTTTTCTAACTCCCTAATATCTCTTATGTCAATTAAATTACACGCTCCTTTATTTGAAAGTTGAAAAGCCTCATCTGCATTTATGGTTTTTATTTCTTTGAGTGCTTCAATCACAAGAGTTTGAGAAGATTTAATAGGCATCAAAAAATTATATATTTTAAATTTTAAAAAACAATTTATTTATTTTTTAAAAAATAAAAATAATCAACCAATATGAAGCTAATCCAGAAAATATAGTTGCCAATATACTTCTACTAATAATACCTATTATCATTGCAATCATAGAGGCTAATATCTTAGGATTGTCATTTATATGAATAATTCCTGCATCATTTAAAAAAATTGCTGGAAATATTATTGCAGGAAATATTGCTGATGGTACATACGATAAAATTTCTCTTATTCTATCATTAAACATCTCTTTACGCAGTATAGCTATCATTGAAAATCTTGTTAAATAAGTGATGATACCACAGTAAATTATTAATGCCCATTCATTCATTTTTTTCAAATAATTTAGTTAAAATCATTGCAGTCAAAAGTCCAAAAAAAGATGCAACTATTACATATGCTTTATATGGTATATAATTAAATCCTATTGTCGCTACAAAGCCAGATACAATTATAACCAAAACATTAATTATTTTTCTAAAGTCATTTACTAAAATTGCGATAAAAGTAAGTGGCACAGCAAAACTTAGACCTAACTTTTCTGGAATAGACTCTCCTACTATTATTCCTAATAAAGTTGTAGATTGCCAAATAATCCAACAAGTGGCTCCTCCTCCAATCAAGTGAAAATATTTATTTTTTTCTTTGCTTTTTTTTAAGTAATCATTTGACCTAGCAAATGCTTGATCGATTAAAAAATATGAAATAATAATTTTCCAAATTAGTCTTAAATCAGATAAATGTTCAGAGACAACTGCTCCATACAATAAATGTCTTGAATTTACTGCTCCTACAGAACTAATTATTACAATGGACGATGCTCCACCAGAAAATAATTGTAAAAGCACTATTTGTGATGCACCCCCAAATATTATCAATGACATTCCCATTGTTGCCAAAGGACTAAAACCAATATCTATTGCTAAAATCCCAAAAATTAAGCCAAAAGGCACAACTGGAATCATTAAAGGACTCACATCCTTAACACCTTCAAAAAAAATTTCTAAATTTTTTTTCATAATCTTAAAAGTAAATGATTAAAAACAAACTATATGTTCAAGTTGAATTGGTCTTTTAATTCCAAATTTTTCATGAATTTCGTGCTGTTCCCAATGGTGAGTATGCACAGCAACAGGGATTAACAAATTACTTTGCGTTTTTAGTGTATATATAAAATTTGTACCTCTAAATTTTCTATCAACAACCTCTAGCTGTAGATTGCTATCATCGTCGTGCTCTAAATCCTCTGGTTGAAGTAATAACCTTACCTCTGAACCAGTTGGATAATGTTTTATAAATTTTCCTTTTATTATCCCTAAATCATCATTTTCGAGTGTGTCTCCGCCAGTAACTTTCGCAGGTAGCAAAATTCCTCGGTTTAAAAAATTTACAACCTCTATTGAATTAGGAAAATGATACACATTATATGGGTCATCAAATTGTTTAACTTCATTTTCTAAAATTAAAGCACATTTGTTTCCTAGATAAAACGCTTCGTAAGAATCATGTGTGACAATAATAGTTGAAATTTTTTTTTGTTTAAGAATCTTTTTTAACTCAACTTGTATATCTTCCTTAAAACTTTGATCTACATTTGAGAGAGGCTCATCTAATAGTAATAGATCTGGTTCAGAAATTAAAGATCGCGCTAAAGATGCTCTCTGAGACTCCCCAGCACTTATTTGATGTGGATATTTATTTAGAACATTATTAAGATTTAGAATGTTAATGATATCTTTGAAATTAATATTTTTATCACTCGAAATTTTTTTTTCTCCTAAACGAATATTCTTCTCTACAGTATAATGTGGAAATAAAGAATTTTCTTGAAAAGAAAGTGCAATATTTCTTTTCTCTGGTTCAATGTGAATTTTATCTGAAGAAATAATCTTATCTTTTAGCGTTATTTGACCCTTATTAATTTTTTCAAGACCAGCAATAGTTCTCAAAATTGTTGTCTTACCAATGCCTGACGGTCCTAGTAAACAAATTATATCACCCTCTTTTTCAATATAAATATTTACATTTTTGACTTTTTCTTTTCCACCAATTGCAAAATTAACATCTTTAATTTCAAAAAAATTCTTACTCATGGTTATCTCTTAAAATATATTTTGATGAAATCATAATAAATAATGTTGCAATAATAATCAAAAATAATGATGGCACAGCTGCAGCCTCTAATAGATCCTCAGAAGCTGAAATATATGCCGTAGTGGCAAATGTCTCAAAATTAAAAGGTCTTAAAATTAAAGCAATAGGTAATTCTCTTATAATCTCAAGCGATACAAGTATTCCAACAAATAACAATGAATTTCTTAGAAAAGGAACATGTATATTCATAAATGTTTTTCTTTTCGAGTAACCTAATAAATAAGCACTTTCATCTACATAAATATTTATTTTTTCATATCCTGATTTTATTCCATTGAAAGCTAAAGAGTAAAACCTAATAAAATAAACTAAAATTAATCCAAGGATCGAACCAATAAAAAATTTTTTAATAGATGATAAACCAAGGGTTTTAATTATATCTTCATCAATCCAAGCTACAAAAGTTATAAAAGCGATAGCTAAAATAACTCCAGGTATGGCGTAACCCGAAATTGATAAAGTTGATAAAATATTTAAAAATTTGTTGTTTGAAACTCTATTTCCATAATTAGAAATTAAAGAAAATATAATTAAAATTAAACTTGAGAAAAAAACAAGATAAACAGTATTTAAGAACAATCCAGTTACATTGAGGCTTAATAAATTTTCAGGAAACTTAATTGTCCAGTATAGCATTTGACTTAATGGAAACAAAAAACTCATAAAGAAAATAAAAAAACAAAAGATCAAAGCCCAAAAGGCAGCATATTTATTTAATAGAATTTTCTTTTTCCTCTTAAATCCTCCTCTTGAATTAAAATGATATTTTGCATTTTTTCTAGATATATTTTCTAATATGAATAGAGCAAAAATAAATAGTAAAAGAAAAAATGAAAGTTGATTTGCAAAAGCCAAGTCATCAAAAGCTATCCATGAATTATAAATACCGGTTGTTAAGGTATTAATCGAAAAAAAATCAACCGCCCCAAATTCAGCTAAAGTTTCCATTGCTACCAAAGATAGTCCAGCAACAATTGCTGGTCTAGCTGAGGGTAAAATTATTGAGGAAAATAATCTAAAACCTGAAAAACCTAAATTTTTTCCTAAATCAATTAAATTTTGAGATTGATAAAGAAATGATGCTCTTGTTAAAATATATACATAACCAAATAAAGAAAAGGAAATAGAAATAATGCTTCCTAACATCCCATCAAATTTAGGGATATACTTATTATAACTTCCCTCTCCAAAAAGATTTTTTAAAATTGTGTATGCGGTACCATAATTTTCAAAAAAAGCTGTTAAAGAATAAGCGTAAATATAAGGGGGAACTGCAAAGGATAAAATAAGACCCCATTTAAAGAAGTTACTAAATGGAAATTCATAAAAAGAAACTAAGTAAGCAGAAACTGTACCAATTATGAATGTAAAAATAAGAACACTCGTTAACAGAATTAATGAATTTAAAGTATATTCAAAAAGAAAAGTATTTTTTAGTATTTCAAAATAATTAGAAGTATTTTCAAAAAAACTAGAAAATACAGTCAATATTGGAACAATTACAATAAATGATATAAAAAAAGATGATAAAAACCAAATATTTAAATGTCTAAACATATCCTAAGTTTATATTATAAACCATCTTATATTTTTTTAGCTACTCTGTTCCAGATAAATAATTTATAGAGTTTTCAGCAGATGTTTCTATATATTTTTCTTTTTTGAGATCTTTACCAGTACTTTTGAGTTCTTCCCACCATTTTTCAATAATTCCATCAGTAATAATTGCCATGTAAGAATATATAAAATTTTCATTACCATTGATGCTATTCAGAACTCCAAGATGCTCATTAAATTGTCCCTTTTCATCAGAAATAATCTTTATTTTGTTAATTTTGAATAATTCAAATTTGTTTTTGATGTTTTCATAACTATCTATCATGCAACACAAAACATCATCAATTCCAAGTTTCTTAATTCTATCAAAATAATTTTCAAATTTAATTATTTTATTATTTACTTTTTCTGAATTAAAATCTTCTTTATTGATACTAAAAAATAAAACTCTTTTGTTTGCAAAAAAATCTTTTGAGTTTATAATCGACTTATCAAGTGATAAAGGTATGTTGCCTAGTCTAAGTCCAGATTTCATATCTATATTTCAAAGAGTGCCCAATATAATTAAGGAGACAACTTGACTATAATGAACACTCTTTCAAAAGAAATATTATCTATTTCTTGTGTGCCCATGTCTAAGGAAGGAGACACCAACCTAAACATGGACACAAATCAGAAGAATTCAAAAATTAAATACTTTGAGAATATGCGGAATTTCTTTAGTTTTAATTTCTGATAGTTTTCTGTTATTTATTCTTTTATCAATTTTTTCACACTCCAAACTACATGGGGAACATGCTTCGGAAGAATTATTATAATCAATATCAGATATAAATTTTTTTTCTTGTTTCACGGTTACTTCCAACCAGCAGCTGTCATTACTTCTACTGCAGCAGCTTGATTTTTTCCATAAGAAGCAAGCTTAGTTTTCATATCTTGTTTGAAATCTAATCCTAAGTTATTCACTACCAATGGACTTGGTGAAACACCATCAATCATTGGAAACTCAAAAGTATTATTTGTAAAGTGCTCTTGAGATTCAGGAGTTAATAAAAACTCTACAAGTTTGATAGCGTTAGCTTTATTAGGTGCTCCTTTAACTAAAGCTGCACAACTTACATTCATGTGTGTTCCTCTATCATTTTGATTAGGAAAAAAAGCTTTAACTTTTTTAGCAGCTTCTTGTTGCTCTGCACCTTTTTTACCAGATAACATTAAAGCTAAGTAATAAGTGTTAGCCACAGCAATATCAGCTTCTCCAGCCGCGACCGCCATTATTTGAGCTCTGTCGTTTCCTTTTGGTGTTCTTGCCATATTAGCAACAACTCCTTCTGCCCATGCAGCTGCAGCTTTTTTACCGTTATTAGCGATTAACGATGCTACTAGAGATTTATTATAAATGTTACTAGATTTTCTTATTACTAATCTACCTTTCCATTTTGGATCAGCTAAACCTTCATAAGTCATTCCAGATAATTCAGCACCAGTAACTCTTTCTGGTGAATAATAAATAATTCTAGCTCTTTTTGCGATTCCAACCCACTTACTTGTTCTAAAGCTTTTTGGAACAGCTGCTTTAATAGCTTTAGATGATAAACCACCTTGAAGATGACCTTTTGCGTCCATAGCACCACATCTTCCAGCGTCAGCAGTAATATAAAGATCAGCAGAAGAATCAGCACCCTCTTTGATAATCCTTTTCTCTAAAGCACCAGACTTTCCGTTAATCAAATTGACTTTTATTCCAGTCATATTTGTAAACTTAGAATAAAGCTCTGAATCTGCTTTATAGTGTCTTGCATTAAAAATATTCACTTCATTTGCATAAGCGTAAGCTGATACAAAAAAAGAGATAATAAATGCAAATATCGATATTTTTTTCATTAATTTCCTCGTTTTTAAGTTAATTTGATATTGATAACTATTATCATTGAGAATGATTATCAATCGCAAGTATGTCGCACCTTATGTCTTAGTATAGAGTTTTTATTGATATATTTAAACTTCCCAGTCTCCAATTTTACTAAATAAAAAGTTTCTAAAAGCTTGAATTCTTGCGGTATTTTTTAAAGATTGCGGGTAAACAAAATGAGCCTCTGTTATTGGGCCTTCTGATTTTGGTAACACTTTAATTACGTTATTTGAGTTACTTACTAAATATTCTGGTAAAGCTGCCAGTCCGACACCCGATTCTACAGCCAGTAACAATCCCATTACACTATTTACCTTCATGATGGACTTTCTCTTTTTTCCATCATGCATTCCAAGTTTTAAAGCCCAATCTGGATTATAAACTGGTGAAGGTGCTCCTTTTCCAAAAGAAATAAATTTATGTTTATTTAAATCATTAATGGTTTTAGGCATACCATTTTTTTCAAGGTACTTATTAGAGCCATAGATATAATATTTTATATCAACTAGTTTTTTTTGTATATAGTTTAGCTGCTTTGGTCTTCTCATAAAAATTCCTATATCAGCTTGTCTTGTACTTAAATCCAACTCTTTATCGTCAAAAACTAGCTCAATTTCAATTTCAGGATTTAGTCGCATAAATTCTTGAATTCTTGGTGTTAACCAATGAGTGCCGAAACTTCTAACTGTTGTGATGGTCAATTTACCTGTTGGTTTGTTTTTTTGATCTCCTAATGATGTCTCAACTTCTTTAAGCTTACTTATCACTTCATGTGCAGTTTTAAATACATATTCTCCATTTTCCGTGAGAGTAAGACCTCTAGCATGTCGCTCAAATAACTGAACCTTCAAGTCTTGCTCCAATGATTGAATTTGTCTACTTATTGCAGATTGGCTAAGATTTAAATTAATTGTAGCATTAGTAAAACTCCCAGCCTCCGCAACAGCATGAAAAATTTTTAGTTTATCCCAATCCATTATTTATTTAAGTTTATAATATACCTTCCTGATGTTTCTCCCTTTAACATTTTAGGATAAATATCAATTACCTCTTCTAAATTTATTTCTTTG
Source organism: uncultured Pelagibacteraceae bacterium (assembly GCA_902629575.1). Taxonomy (GTDB): domain Bacteria; phylum Pseudomonadota; class Alphaproteobacteria; order Pelagibacterales; family Pelagibacteraceae; genus Pelagibacter. The sequence continues at coordinate 16,843 of CACORJ010000004.1, read as the reverse complement.
ACTGATTTTAAAAGAAGCTCAAAATCTATTAATTTTCCTGCCTCATTCCATAAGAATTGTCTTCTTTTTATCGATGCATTTACAGAATTAATTCCCCAAAGCTTAACTCCTCTAATTATAAATGGCATTACAGTGGTATTTAATTTTATATCTGCAGCATTACCACATGCTGCAACTATTCCAGCATCTTTTGTTTGAGACAAAATATTTTCAAGTACTTTTCCGCCTACTGTATCAACAGCACCATCCCATAAACCTCTATCTAATGGTCTTGAATCTTTCATTAATTCGCTAGTTTTAACAACGTTTTTAGCACCTAAAGATTTCAAATATTCTCCATTATCATCTTTTCCAGTAACAGCAGTTACATCGCATCCAAGTTTATTAAGTATCATGACCGCCATACTACCAACTCCACCAGATGCACCACTTACAATAACATTTACAACTTTCTCCCCTAACAATAATTCTTCTCTTGTTGTCTTGGTTGTGAATGAACACTGTAATGCAGTAAATCCTGCTGTACCCATAATCATTGATTCTTTTAATGATAAAGTTTTTGGTTTTTTAACTAAAAAATCACCATTCACTTTTGCATATTGTGAATACCCTCCAAAGAAAATTTCTCCAACTCTCCATCCTGTCAAAATAACTTCATCACCAGGTTGAAAATTTTCATGACTACTTTCCTCAACTACTCCAGAAAAATCTATTCCTGGGATATGGGGGAATTCTTTAACTAATCTTGCACCATTTTTTAATATTAAAGCATCTTTATAATTCAAACCTGAATAATGAATTTTTACTGTCACATCCCCATCTTTAAGGAATTTTTTTTCAATCGTCTTGATTTCCCTTGTAAAGTTCTCTCCATCTTGATTAAGTATAAGAGCTTTAAATTGGTTAGACACTTTATTCTTTTGTAATACTAATAAATCTTAAATATCTATTTTGATAGCTTAGATCTTCTTTGAACTGACCTAAATAATAATTTGTAACTGTTGATGCCTGTTCTTTTTTAATACCTCTCATAGTCATGCATTGATGGGTAGAATCTATGGTAACCGCAACTCCTTTGGCATCAAGAGATTCCATAAGGGTATTCGCAATTTGCATAGTAAGTCTCTCTTGAGTTTGCAATCTTTTAGAAAAGACTTCCACAACCCTAGCTAACTTACTTAAACCTACCACTCTCTCATTCGGAATGTAAGCAACATGAGCTTTTCCAATTATTGGAGCCATATGATGTTCACAATGACTTTGAACTGAAATATTTTTTTGCACTACCATATCGTCATAACCCTCAACGTCCCCAAAAGTTTTATCAAGTACAATATTTGGATCTTCCTTGTATCCCTTAAAATATTCTTTAAATGCCTTTACTACTCTTTTAGGTGTTTCCAATAAACCTTCCCTGTTAGGATCTTCTCCCATCCAAGTTAGAATTGTTTTAAATGCTTCTTCAGCATCTTTATCGGAAACCTTTTTTAATTCTTGGTCAGGATTTGTCTCTTTTACTAATTTCATTGAGGTGCTTTATACATATAATTTGATCATTTTAAAATATTTAAAATATAGCTATATGTGCTACATAATCACTTAAATGTTCAAAAAAAGAGATAATGTAGAAGAAATTGAAGAGGGAAATCTTCTTTCTCCAAAATTTGATAATGATGGGCTTATTCCAGTCATCACGATGTGTTTTAAAACAAAAGAAATTTTAATGCATGGTTATATGAACGTTGAAGCTTTAAAAAAAACTATTGAAACAAAAGAAGCTCATTATTTTAGTAGGTCTAGAAAAGCTATCTGGCAAAAGGGCAAAACAAGTGGTTTTATACAAAAAGTAATAGAAATTAGAATTGATGATGATCAGGACTCAATATGGTTAACCGTAGATATAGGTAATGGATCAAGCTGTCATGTAGGATACCGATCATGTTTTTATAGATCTATACCTCTTGGCCCAATAAAAAATGCAAGAAATATTGAAATGAAATTTGAGGAGAAAGAAAAAAAATTTGATCCAGAAGAAGTTTATAAAGGTCAACCAAACCCTACAAAAATTTAATGAGAAAAAATCAAAAAAATGTTTTAGGTGAGGATTTAGAGGAATGCTCACTAGATCCCTTAACAGGTTGGTATAGAGACGGATGTTGTAATACAGATGAAAATGATCAAGGTCTACATACTGTTTGTGCAAAAGTTACAACAGAGTTTTTAGAATGGTGCAAAGAATCAGGAAATGACTTAATTACTCCTCATCCAGAATTTGGATTTCCAGGTTTAAAAGATGGTGATGGATGGTGCGTATGTGCAACCTGGTATGCTAAAGCTGTTAATGCAGGAAAAGGGTGCCCAATTTTTTTAAAAAAAACTCATGAAAATACTTTAAAAGTTTTACCAATCGAAACTCTGAAAAAATTTGCAATTGATCTCTCATAAAATTAAAGTATGGAAAATAAATTGCTGTCTACTATATATCTTTTACTAGTAATCATTTTAGTAATTCCAGGTTTTATATATTCAAATAAAAATAGAAAAATTTTTATAAAAAATTTGATTATTTGGACTGGTATAGTTGTAATACTAGTTTCTTGCTTGAAACTATTTTCTAATTGATTACATATTACCGTATTTTGGGCCACCGCCACCCTCTGGTGTAACCCATATAATATTTTGAGATGGTTCTTTAATATCACATGTTTTACAATGAATACAATTTTGAGAATTGATAACAAATTTATTTATATTATTGTCTTTTTGGATTTCATAAACACCAGCTGGACAATACCTCTGAGCAGGTTCATCATACTTTTCTAAAGTATACTTTATTGGTAAATCAGGATCTTTTAAACGTAAATGAACTGGCTGATTGTCTGTATGATTTGTTCCAGTTAAATAAACAGAGCTAGTTTTATCAAAAGTAATTATATTATCTGGTTTTGGGTAATCAATTTTTGGCATTTCTTTAGCTGATTTAAGGGTTTCGTGATCTGCATGTTTATGTCTTAACGTAAAAGGTAATTTACCTCTAAATAAAATTTGATCTATACCTGTAAAAATTATTCCTAAAATAAGTCCCCAACTAAAACTAGGTTTTACATTTCTTGACTCATATAACTCTTTATACAACCAACTCTCTTTAAATTTTTTTTCAAAAATCGATAAATCATTGTCGGATGAAATATGATCATTAATAGTCTCTGCTGCTATAATACCGCTTTTCATTGCTGTGTGTGATCCTTTTATTTTAGGCATATTCAAAGTTCCTGCATCACAACCTACTAGTAATGCTCCAGGCATAAACATTTTTGGAAGGCTTTGAAAACCACCTTCAATAAGAGCTCTTGCTCCATATGAAATTCTTTTTCCACCTTCGATTACTTTTTTAATTGCAGGATGTGTCTTGAACCTTTGAAATTCATCATATGGAGACAAATGAGGATTTTTGTAGTCTAATCCAATTACATAACCTAAAAAAACTTGTTTATTTTCAGCATGATACATGAAACTTCCGCCATAAGTATTATTATCTAAAGGCCAACCAGCCGTATGCATCACTAAACCTTCATAATGATTTTTATCTTCAATTTCCCATATTTCTTTAAAGCCAATTCCATATTGTTGTGGATCTTTACCTTTATCTAAATCAAATTTTTTAATAAGTTGTTTTCCAAGATGTCCTCTACAACCTTCAGCAAATACTGTTACTTTTCCGTGTAACTCAATACCTGGTTCGAAGCTATCTTTTTTATTCCCTTCTTTATCAATTCCCATATCTTGAGTGGCGACACCTTTAACTGAACCATCCTCATTATACAAAATTTCACTTGCTGGAAAGCCAGGAAATATTTCAACTCCAAGTGCCTCTGCTTGCTCTGCAAGCCATCGACATAAATTTGCTAAACTAATAATATAATTTTTATGATTTTGTTGAACAGATGGTAATAACCAAGTTGGCCAACTTAATGATTTGGTTTTACTTAAAAATAAAAATTTTTCTTTTGATACTTTTGTTTTAATAGGAGACTTCAACTCTCTCCAATTTGGAATTAATTCATCTAATGCCCTAGTTTCAAATACATTTCCACTTAGAATATGGGCACCAATTTCAGAGGCCTTCTCTAATAAACAAACACTCAAATTAGAGTTTAATTGTTTTAATTTAATAGCTGCAGAAAGTCCTGATGGACCACCTCCTACTATTACAACATCATATTCCATTGTCTCTCTGGACATAATTTAATTTTTTACAGATTTAATTATTTTTGTATAGTGTTTAATTTATTAAGTTCTTCTAGGAACTTAGGTAGTGCATCAAAAAGATCCGCCTCTAAACCATAATCAGCTACACTAAATATTGGTGCCTCCCCATCTTTATTTATAGCAACAATTACCTTACTTTCTTTCATCCCAGCTAAATGCTGAATAGCTCCAGAAATTCCTATTGCAATATAAAGATCCGGCACTACAACTTTTCCTGTTTGGCCTACCTGGTGATCGTTAGTAATATAACCTGCGTCCACTGCAGCTCGAGAAGCACCTATCGCAGCATTAAGTTTATCTGCTACAGCAGTTATAAGTTTAAAATTTTCCCCACTTTGCATTCCTCTTCCTCCAGAGACTACTATTCGTGCTGTCCCTAGTTCAGGTCTATCTGATTTAATTTCCTCTTTTTTTACAAACTTAGAAAGTTGTGTTGCGTCTCCAGGATCACCATTTTGAATTTCTGCTGATCCTCCTGAAGTTGGAGCTGGATCAAATGACGTAGGTCTCACAGTTACACACTTTATTTTATCATTACTTTTAACTGTAGCAAAAGCATTTCCAGCATATATTGGTCTTAAAAATGTATCCTCAGAAATAACTTTAATTATATCACTAACTTGTGAAACATCTAACAAAGCAGCAATTCTTGGCATAAGATTCTTACCAAATGTATTTGCTGAACAAATAATGTGCGAATAGCTTGAAGAAAGTTTTGTTATTACCGAAGTATAATTTTCAGCAAGGTAATTTTCATATATTTCATTATTTATATGAATTACTTTTTTAACATTTGGTACTTCTGAAATAGACTTTGCTACGCTATCTGAATTAGAACCAAGAACCAACACATGCACATCCTCATTTATCTTAGAAGCAGCAGAAATTGCATTAAAAGTGAAAGGCTTGATATCTTTATTATTATGTTCCGCGATTAATAAAACTGACATTATATTACTTTAGCCTCATTTTTTAATTTATGAACTAATTCTTCAACACTTGCGACTTTAATCCCTGCCTTCCTTTTTGGTGGTTCCTCAACTTTTATTTGTTCAATTCTAGGTTTTGTATCAACACCCAAGTCAGATGCGTTAATCTGCTCTATAGGTTTTTTTTTAGCTTTCATAATATTCGGAAGCGATGCATATCTTGGTTCATTTAATCTTAAATCACAAGTGACAATTGCTGGGATATTTACTTCGAGAGTTTCAAGACCTTCGTCTATTTCTCTTGTTACCTCTAAAGATTTTTCTTTAACCTCAATTTTAGATGCAAATGTTGCCTGAGGCCAATTTAATAATGCAGCTAACATTTGTCCAGTTTGATTACAATCGTCATCTATAGCTTGTTTGCCCATAAAAACCAAATCTGGTTTTTCTTTCTCAACAATTTTTTTGAGTATTTTTGATACTGCTAAAGGTTCTATAATACCATCTGCTTTAACAAGAATTCCCTTATCAGCTCCAACTGCTAGAGCTTTTCTTACTGTTTCTTGAGCTTTTTCATCACCAACTGATATTGCTATAATTTCTGATGCCTTACCTGCCTCTTTTATTTTTACCGCTTCCTCTATTGCGTTATCGTCTGGAGGATTGGTTGACATTTTTACATTATCAGTAACTACTCCAGAACCATCTTCTTTAACTCTAATTTGAACATTATAATCTATAACTCTTTTTACTGCGACTAAAATTTTCATTAGGCTCTCAACAATTTATTTTCAGCATCGTAAGGGCTCTCATCAAGTATAGTAGCTTCATACATTTTACCAAGTATATCAACTTTAAGTTTTTCTCCTACATTAGCTAAATCTGGTTTAACCATTGCTAAAGCTATAGATTTATCTAATCTAAATCCATATTCACCCCCTGTAGCTCTTCCAACAACTTTGTCATCCTTGTAAATTGGATTGTTTCCCAAAACGTCTGAGTCAGTAGTATTATGAACCTCAAGGGTTACAAGTTTATTATCAAAGCCCTTCTCTCTCCATTTATTTAATGCCTCAAGTCCTATAAAATTACCTTTGTTTGGATGTACAAATCTATCCAGACCAGACTCGTATGGTGAATATTCAATTGATAATTCTGTTCCTACAAGTTTATAAGATTTTTCTATTCTTAAGCTATTCATTGCTCTTATTCCAAAAGGTTTTATTCCTAAATCTTTTCCTGCATCCATTAATTTATCAAAAATATGATTTTGATATTCAATTGGATGATGCAATTCCCAGCCTAATTCTCCTACGAAATTTACTCTCATTGCATTTACTGGAGCATATCCAACGTTTACATTTTTGGCAGTTAGCCATTTAAAATTTTCATTTGAAAAATCATCTGTTGAAACCTTTTGCATTAACTGTCTTGCTTTTGGTCCTGCAACCACTAGTACTCCTGTACTATTTGTTAAATCTTCAAAAATTACTGAGCCATCTGTAGGCATCCATTTTTGGATCCAATCATGATCTAATCTTAAATTGGCTCCAGCTGATACTAAATAATAACTATTCTCTGCTTCTTTCATAATAGTGAATTCAGAATGAACACCACCTTTTGTATTAAGTGCATGACACAAGTTAATTCTTCCAATTTTTTTTGGTAATTTATTAGCCACTAGATAATCTAAAAATTCTTCTGCTTTTGAACCTTTAATTCTACATTTAGCAAAAGCAGTCATATCTAATAGACCAACATTTTTTTTTACATTTTCGCACTCTTTTTTTATTGCATCAAACCATTTTGATCTTCTAAAAGACCAGTCATCTTTTTGTTCCATTCCATCTGTTGCAAAAAAATTTGGCCTTTCCCATCCAAATTTTTGTCCAAAGACTGCACCCAATTTTTTCATTCTCTCATAACAAGGTGCTGTTCTTAAAGGTCGGGCAGCTGGTCTTTCCTCATCAGGATAATGTACTATAAAAACATGACTATAGGCTTCCTCATTTTTAGCTTTTAAATAAGATTTAGTTGCATAATTACCGTACCTTCTTGGTTCTACTCCTAACATATCTATTGTTGGTTCTCCATCAATAATCCATTCTGCTAATTGCCAGCCAGCTCCACCAGCAGCTGTTATTCCAAAACTATGTCCCTCGTTTATCCAAAAATTCTTTAATCCCCACGCTGGTCCAACTATAGGATTACCATCTGGGGTATAGCATATTGCTCCATTATAAACTTTTTTAACTCCCACCTCACCAAACGCTGGTACACGATGTATTGCACCTTCAATATGTGGTGCAAGTCTATCTAGGTCTTCTTGAAATAATTCGTATTCAGAATTTTTTGAGGGGCCTTCAACGTAACAAGCTGGTGCTCCATCTTCGTATGGTCCTAAAATTAATCCACCAGCCTCTTCTCTCATATACCATCTGCTATCACTATCTCTCAAAACTCCCATTTCAGGAAGCCCATCTTTTTTTCTTTTTTGGATTTCAGGATGAGGTTCAGTAACAATATATTGATGTTCAACTGGTATTACTGGTATATCTAAACCAACCATCTCTCCTGTTTGTCTCGCGAAATTTCCAGAGCAAGAGATTACATGTTCACACTCTATTGATCCTTTATCAGTTTCAACAATCCAACCTTTATTAGTCTGTTTCATAGAAAGCACAGTTGTATTTCTATAAATTTCTGCTCCCATATTTCTAGCGCCTGTTGCAAGTGCTTGTGTTAAATCTGCAGGCTGAATATAACCGTCCTCTGGATGTTGAATTGCTCCTACTAAGTCGTCAGTATTACATAGAGGCCAGATCTCTTTTACTTGATTTGGTGTTAAAAATTTTACATCTACTCCAATAGTTTTAGCTACCCCAGCATATTGATGGTATTCATCCATTCTATCTTTTGTGCTTGCTAAACGAATATTTGATACAACGCTAAAACCAACATTTTTACCTGTCTCATCTTCTAATTTTTTATAAAGATCAACTGCATACTTATGTAGTTGGCCTACAGAATAACTCATATTAAATAAAGGCAAAAGTCCTGCGGCATGCCATGTAGAGCCTGAAGTTAATTCCTTTCTTTCTACTAAAACAACATCAGACCAACCTTTTTTTGCTAAGTGATAAAGAGCACTTACACCAACAACTCCTCCACCAACTACAACAACTTTTGTTTTAGATTTCATTAATCGATTACTACTAAATTTTTATTGATAACGAAACAAAATTGTAAATGGTTTATCATATTGAACTTCCTAGAGAAATTGGGCTCGAAACCATAGTCGTCAGCCAACAGTCTTTTAGTGGACCTTCTGTCAAATATTTTTCAACTTGCCAATTAAATTTGTGGTATATTTTGTTTTTATCAAGAATTATGACTTCAAATTGAGCCCATTTGTCACTACCTCCAGTTTTGGTTATTGTATGTGTCAAATGATTAATCATCATTTGATATGCATCACTCTTAATCATTCTTTTGAAGTTATCTAAAGGACCAGTTACTCTCTTGTTATTAGGATGTGCAAAATTCCATGTTTGTTCAATACCTTTATCCTTAAAGTCTAAATCATTGTTCTGTAGTCCTGTAAGTTGAATTTTAATCACTTCGGAAGGTAAGATGTTTTTATCAGGTTTTATTAAGTCAGCTTTGGATATTGAAGACAGTATTAAAAGAATGGTAAATAAACTAAATTTTATTTGCAGTATTTTCAACATCTTTTAAAAATTTTTTTCTTTTTTTATCCTCAACAAATGGTACAGCAAAGTATCGCCTATATATAACTTCCTTGATGCCGCATATATTGAAAACTCCTCTTCTTAATCTTTTTGTTGGCATGTTTAAAAAAAAAGTTCGTACAGCAAATTGTGGAGACCCATATGTACAAAAAACTACAGCTTTTTTTCCTTTTAAATTTCCAATAGGATATCCATAATTTCCAAAAAGTTTTTTGAAGCTAAAAGCCCATGGTGGAGCTAAAACTTTATCTATCCAGCCTTCAACTATGGCTGGCATTCTAAAATTCCAAATAGGTGCGATTAGAACTATTACATCCGACCCCTCTATTTTTTTTCTATGATGTAAAACTTTTTCATCAGGTTCCTCACCAGAAAATACTGGATTAAATTTTTCTTTATACAAATCTATTAAATCTACTTTATGTCCTTTTTTTTCTACACTTTTAATGAAAGTATCTTTTATTGCTGCATTGAAAGAATTTTCATCATAATGTCCATAAACAATAAATATTTTTTTCATTATTAAATATATATAGTTATTATTCTGAAGTTTTGTACTTACTATTATTAATAATAAAAACAAAAATAATTGGTAAAATTAAGGTTAATAAAGTAACTACGATTAGTAAAATTCCAAGTTCAGAATAATCTGACATTGTTTGAATTTCACCAGAAACTTTATCTTTCACTTCTCTTGTGACTGTAAATATTTCATTTAAATATTTTGTTCCAAGTGAACTTGCTGACAAAGCAAGATTTGTAAAAGAAGCAAAAACTGCAAAAAAAGTTGCCTTTAAATGTGATGGTGCATTTTTTGCTATCCACGCAAGTAATGGTATCATTGATACTTGTCCAAGAGGAGATTCTAATGCAGTATTAATCAATGCAATAAATTTAGCATCAACAACACCTCCACTTAAAGAGGATGTCCAGTTATGAAATCCATAATACATCCCAACACTAGGTAGAAATAAAATTGCACCTGCAATACTTAATACAACAATGATTTTGGCAATCGAATTTTTTGCCATAAATGGCCTTAACAAAACAATGCCTGCTAATGTCAAAACTGATGCGAGTAGTGATAAGATAGAAAAGAATTGCTCATTAAAACCTAGCACATCTATTTCAAACCATGTTAAACCTGGTCCTGGACTTGGCATTGCTCTAAACACAAAAATTATTACTGCTGTACCTACAATAGTTAATCGTAACTCTTTAGGTAATTCTTTTATAAGTTTAAACATTAAAAATAAAATGATTATAACAGAACCTATAAATACAATTTCTTGTGCAAATGGTACTTTAAATGAACCTACTGATAGGGTGAAAACAACAAAAACTAAACTTCCTCCTAAAATCCACCAATTAATATTTGTTTTCTTATTATCTCTCTCTTCTTTAAATCCTAAACCTTTCGATTGTAAAAACTGTATTTTTTTATTTCTTAAGTATTTTGCTAAAATTACACCTAATATAGAAACTAATGGTATTATAAGGGCATAAATATAGATAGTTCCATATAAATTTATTTTGTCTGATTGCTCTAAACTCTCTACATCTCTAAATAAGATTACATTTACCAATGCAACAAGTACTGTTCCACCAATAATAGCAAACCTTCCGAGTGTTTGCATTGTTGTGTGCATTGTTTTTATTTGATCTTTGGAATAATCATTTCCTATTTCATCAAGCAAAGGAACAGCTTCAACTGTCATAGCATCAGCAACAACATCTTGGACCACATAACCAACAGGTGCTAAAATCACACTTACCACGAACCATGTTTCGACAGAAAATACCTCAGACATATCCTCTGTATGAATAATTAATCCATACATGATCAGTAAACTTATAGCGATCAGTGAAGCTCCAAAGTAGACCATATAATTTTTTCTCTGCCAGATTAGATCTACTAAATGCCCTAAAGGCATTTTCAATGCCCAAGGAATACCTGCCCAAAAACCTAAGCCAGCAAGAAATGCAGCAGACAAATTTAAATAATCTTTGACAAAAAATGTACCAACTATTCCAGTTAAACCGGAAATACCAGCAGCCATGTAAACCATTAATGGTGGTAAATAAGTCCACTTAAACTGGCGACCTAAATCAAAAAAAGTACTATCGAAAAACTTGTAGATTCTGATCATTTAGTCAAGAGCTGGCAATAATTGTCATAATTTTAAAAAATGTTTTTGATACTCCATTTTTGTACATTTGTTTTCAATATAATTTATATTATTATCTTCAACTAACTCTTTAGCATTTTGATCTCTTATACCAAGTTGAAGCCATAAAACTTTTGCCCCAATTTTCACAGTTTCCTCAGCTATATTATAAGCTTCTTTAGAGGGTCTAAACACATTCACTATATCAACATTTTCTTTTATATCTGTAACTTTAGCATAAACGTTTTCACCTAGAATTTTTTCTCCTGCAGCAGATGGATTAACAGGATAAACTTTATATCCATAATTTTTCATATACTTCATAACAATAGAGGAAGTTTTTTTTAAATCCTTACTAACACCAACCATTGCAATAGACTTATATTGTGAAAGAATTTCTTTTATTTTAATCATTCTATTATTAATTTTTTTCTAAAATTTTTTCTTTACAAAACTTTTTTGCCTCTTCTATAGTCATTGGCTTCTCAAGTTTTTGACTGCCGGCAACACATGCATCTATAGCTCTTTTAAAATTATGATCTCTAAAGTCGTAAACAACATAAAGGCCAATTAAAATAAATATAACAATTAAAACATTTTTAATTTTCATTTATTTTTCCATTCAGGTTTTCTTTTTTCTAAAAAAGCTGTAATACCTTCTTTAGCGTCCATGGCCATCATATTGAGTGTCATCATTTTGCTTGTATAAGCGTAAGCTTTTTTTAATGGCATTTCTAATTGTTTATAAAATGCTTCTTTACCAATTTTAATTGTAATGTTTGACTTTGAAGCTATTTTTTTAGCTACTTTAAGAACTTCAATATTTAATTTTGATTTTGAAAAATAGTCATTAATTAATCCAACTTCTTTCGCATATTTTGCTTTAATGGGTTCTCCCGTTAGCAACATCTTCATCATTGGTTTTCTATTTATTTTTCTGCTAACAGCAACCATTGGTGTACTACAAAATAATCCAATATTTACTCCAGGAGTTGCAAACAAAGCATCTTTGGTACTATAGGCAAGATCACAACTTGCAACTAATTGACAACCAGCTGCATAAGCAGCACCGTGAACTTTAGCTATAACTGGTTTTCTTCCCTCAATAATTTGCAACATTAAATTAGAACATAGATTAAATAGTTTTTGATATTTTTCTCTTTTTTTTAAACTTTTCACCTCTTTTAAATTATGGCCAGCACTAAAACCTTTTCCAGCACCCTCAAGAATTATTACTTTTACTTTTTTATCATTGTTAAGTTTTTTAAAAACTTTTATTAAATCATTTAGATTTTGTATCGATAAAGAATTATATGTTTTAGGATCATTAATTATTACCCTTGAAATACCTTTTCCTAGACTAATAACTTTAATATTCATTAAGAATTATTTAAGTTTACCTTCTTCTCTCATCTTTGCTCTTATTTTAGTAGCTGAAATTTTTTGTATTTCCTCAGGTAAAACGATTTCCTCTATTTTATAACCAACACCTCTTCCATAACAAATGTTTGTAATATTAGGAACTAACATTATTTTAAAACGTCCTGCGAATTCAGGATTGAGTTTATCTTCAATATTTTTTTTTACTGTTTCAAAGTCAAATGGATTATCATCTACGCCTTGCACATCTCTTATTTGTATACAAACTTGTCCTGTTTTTTTTATTATTTCTTTAAATAAAGTATAGTGACCGTCATGGAATGGCTGCCATCTTCCTAACATTTGAGCTGTTGGTTTTTTATTGTCCCATTTATAAGACATTAAATTATTTCCTTAAATATTTTTGGTGCCCAATTTTTAGCATCTTGTGTTGTAACATGAAAGTTATACTTCTCAGGTTTTACGAACATTTTATTAGTATCATCAAATCTACCTTCTTTTATAGTATCAACCCAAATAATAAAATCTGCTGGAAACAGAGCTCTTGCAGCGGGAGTTGGACAAACAAAGTCCGCAACAACATGATTGCCTTGATTTTTATACTCCTGAGCTTTTGACCACATTCTCTTTGCTTGTCTGGTCCTTCCTTCAGCAGAAAAATCCCAATCATTTGCCTCCTTTCTTACCTCGTCTGCATTTAGCCATTTTGCTTTTAATAGAGGAACTAGCTCGGAGGCCAAAGTAGTTTTGCCTGAACCAGGTAGCCCCATTATAAGAATTATTTTCATATTATATCAAACTATTAGCAACCCACTTATGAAACTGATGAGTTGGCTGATCCATTACAGGAGAAAAGTTTCCTCCATTATAAACAGGGGAATATCTTCCGTTTTGCATTCCTTCAATTGCGTTAATATCTTCTATCATAACATCTTTCCAAAACCTTGCGTTTTCTTTTCTTAAGTCTTTTACCTCTTCTCCATTCGCACTATCATTTCCGATATAGTACATTTGCATATGTTCCTTAGTTTTGCATATTGAAAGTGGCTCTAACCAGAAAACATAAAAGTGATCAATATGTAAACCAATCATAACATTAGGAAATAAAGCTATATATTCTGAGTTTTTTAACATATTTTTATCCCAGTTTGGAAAAACATTAAATTTTTTATTACCTTTAACTGGTTGTTCATATTTTTTACTTCCTTGTCCAGCGAATCTATTGGGTAATCCTTGAATATGGTAATGGTCGTTAATATTAGAAACTTTATTTAACTCAGGATGTATAGTTGGAAGATGGTAACTTTCACAATAATTTTCAATAGCAAATTTCCAATTACAATTCACATCTAAATTAAAATAACCATAATCATTTGAATGAACTATTAAATCTTGGTCTTTTTTATTAATAAATTGAGACCATCGTTCTTCTAATGGTTTGATATACTCACCAAAATCAATTTCATTACAATTAATATTTACAAAAATAATATCCATCCAAACCTTAGTTTTAACTTCTTTTAGATGACTTTTGCTTTTATCAAATTTTTCTGATTGATGTTTATTTAGACCTCCAATGTGGGGAGTTGCCACTAAATTACCCTCAAAATCATAAGACCATGAATGATAGGGGCATCTAATAACATTTTTTAAATTACATTTTTTTTCAATAAGTTTAAAACCTCTATGACTACATACATTATGAAAAACTCGAATCCTCTTATCTTTACCTCTTACTAATATTAGAGGAATCCCCAGTAAATTGTATGGCTTAGTATCTCCTACATTTGGTATTGAGCTGCCTACCCCAACTACGGACCATTTGTCACAAAAAATTCTCTCTTTCTCATAAGATAAATAGTCCTCGCTAACATAGCACTCATTTGGAAGACCATTTGCAACCTCAATTGGCCTATTCACGGCCTCAATTTTTTTGATATCCAATATTTTTGAAAGGATTTTATTTTTGTAATTTTGGTCCACAAAAAAAATTATCATGAGCATCATTTTTGGCAACAAATTTCATTGCGTCATTTAATAAATTTCTTTGACAGCTTTTTTAAAAAGGATAATGATCTATAAAATGAATTTTTCTCTAGAAATTGGCCCATCAACTGATCTCGACACTGTTCCAAAGTTAAATGATATTTACATTACAATGCTACCCGGAGGTGACTATAGAGAAACAGCTCAACAGGCAGTTGAGTTAGTCAAAAAAGGTTTTAATCCTATTCCTCACTTTCCTGCAAGATCAATGCAAGATGAAAAACAGCTAAAAGATTATGTTTCTAGATGTAAAGATGGTGGTGTTAAGCAAGTTTTGGTGATTGGAGGCGGAAGAGAACCAATGGGAAAATTTGATAGCTCGTTTCAACTTTTGGAGACTGGTTATTTTGAGAAAATGACAATAGGAATTGCTGGACACCCAGAGGGGAGTCCTGATATATCCGACTCAGATTTAGAAAAAGCTATGATAGATAAAAAGCCTTATGCTGATTATATAGTAACACAATGGTTATTGGATCCTCAGCCTATCATTGATTTTATTTCTAAACAAAGCGTGCCAGTTCATGTGGGAATTACTGGGCCCTTAAAAATATCTAGCTTAATAAAATTTGCTAATATAGTTGGGGCAAAAAATTCTCTTAACTTTCTTAAATCTAATTTTACTAAGGCGTTAGATTTATTGAAACCTAGAGACCCTAATGATTTAATTGGGAAAGTTAAATCGCATACTGATTTCTTCCACATTTATACATTCGGCGGCTTGAAGGAAACTAACAAGTGGTTGAAGGAGAATAGTTATGTCTAAAGAGTTTGACTATACTAAATTGAAACATGTTACTTCAGTTGATCAATCTGATCGAAAAGTACCATATAATTTGAGACAAAGTGGGCCAACAAAGGTTGAGATGTTAATTTCAACAAGAGTAAGAAAATCACCTTATTGGCATTTATCAATGCAGGCAGGTTGCTGGAGAGCAACTGTTTATAATCGTATTTATCATCCAAGAGGTTACGTAAAACCAGAAGATGGTGGAGCAATGGTTGAATACGATGCTATCGTTAATCATGTTACAATGTGGAACGTTGCTGTTGAAAGACAAATACAAGTTAAGGGTCCAGATGCAGAAAAATTTGTTGATTACGTTATAACAAGAGATGCAACAAAGATTTCTCCTATGAGAGCAAGATATGTAATTTTATGTAATGCTTATGGAGGAGTATTAAATGATCCTATTTTATTAAGAATTTCAAAAGATGAGTTTTGGTTTTCTCTGTCAGATTCAGATATTGGGTTGTATCTTCAAGGAGTAAATGCTGATGGCAGATTCAATTGTACGGTTGATGAAATAGATGCATGCCCTGTTCAAATTCAAGGTCCTAAATCAAAAGCTCTGATGAAAGATTTACTAGGTGATCAAGTTGATTTGGAAAACATGCCTTTCTATGGATTAGCAGAAGTTAAAGTTGCTGGTAGAAGTTGTGTAATTTCACAATCTGGTTTTTCAGGAGAAGCGGGATACGAAATATATCTAAGGGATGCAACTTTGTATGCTGATGATATGTGGAATGCAGTTCTTGATGCAGGTAAAAAACACAATTTAATGGTTATTGCTCCTGCCCATCATAGAAGAATTCAAGCAGGTATTCTTTCATGGGGACAAGATATGGATCAACAACACAATCCCTTTCAATGTAATTTAGGTTATCAAGTCTCTTTATCAGGAAAAGGTGAATGGAATAAAACAGCTGATTACGTTGGTAAAGCTGCTTTGGAAAAAATGGGTGCTGATCTTAAAGCTGGTAAAAAACCATATAAATTACAATTAGTTGGTATGGAACTTGGTGGTAAGCCTATTGACGATTATGCGCCTGACTTTTGGCTAATATCACCTGAAGGTGGTGGAGATCCTGTTGGATTCATTACATCACCGTGGTGGCATCCAGAAAAAAAAACAAATATTGCTATGGGGTATGTTCCGTTTGATGGGACTTTAAATCCTAATGGATTTCCAAAAAATAAAGTTGGAACTAAGTTTAAAGTTCATCTTCCAGAGAAATACTCGAACACTCCAGGAACCCCTGTAGATGCTGTAGTTGTGGATATTCCATTTAAAGAGTCTTTCAACGCAAATACAAGAGAAGTTGTAAAAGGTTAAAATTTAATGAGGGGGGCTAATTTCAGCTCCCCTTTTTCTATTCCAATGACCAAAAGTTTTATAATAGCGGTTTGCATTATTATCGCTATTGCTTTAATAATATTTCCATTAATTGTCTCTTATAGAGAACAAAAAAATAAAAAAAAATAATGTTTGGTGAATTTTTAAATATAGTTTTTAAA